>CADACE010000004.1 GCA_902786265.1 uncultured Chloroflexota bacterium
ATGTCCGAAAACAGACTTACGATTCCCATCAGGGTTATAAATGTTATGGCGCCAGACAAAGCCCTTTTTTTATCCATGTTCTACTCCACTAATCCCGATATGTTTTATTGTTTCTGTTTTTCATTTTCATAATTTCTCTTTATCTGTATCTTGATTCTTGCGGAGTAATAAACCGCAGTAAAGAGCCAATGCTGTGTATGTTATGATCAGAATCACTAATGATACAGGTTCATACCGTATATTCAGAGTAAAGCAATAGGGCAGTGCAAAGACATCGATCAGAGCATGCATAATGATCGGGACCCATATGTTAGTTGTTTTTTTATAAATTGTTCCGAAATAGATCCCCATCCCGATCGTTGAAATTACTTTAAAAGCAATTACTGCGATACCCATCCCGATCATACCGGGAATGTGGCCCAACCCGAATACAAGAGAGGAAACGAGTATCGCGATCACCGTTTTGTTATCTTTACAATAAGCCAGTGACTCGACAATATTCAGAAACAAGCCTCTGACATAGAATTCTTCAACGATCGCAACCCCGACATAATACAGGATTCCTTCGATCAGGATCTTGTAAACCGAGGGGGAATAATCAAACGGATAAAGTCCGATGAAAAATGCGATAAAGGATAGGATCCCGGCTGCGATTCCGGGCAGCCCATATTTCTTCAGGCCCTCAGCAAGTCCGTCAGTAGTAAAACCAAACGGGTACGTTATCTTGAAAAATCGCAGCACAAGAAATGCAATGATGCCGATCAGGCAGAAATTGATCATGAGAGGGATAATGACCGGATCCACATCGGCAATTCTTATTCTGAGCAGAACACAGGGGAGACCTGTGATATCCATAAATGCAATGACAAGACATAAAATCAGAAGAATAGTTATCGTTTTTTTATCCATTCCCATCTGATCCAATCCATACCGAAGCTAATATCGATTTAGCTATGTGTTTACCTATTGATAATCCTGATTCAACTGTGTTCAGATCTGACAACGGATTCCCACTTCAGTTCAATTTTGTCCAGCACCTCGTCAATCAGGCTCCCGCAGTATTTTTCTCCCTTGGATATTCCTGCATCAATAGTAATCTTTATCCCGGGCGTTTCTATTACCGCTTCTGCGATTGCGTCAGAAATTGAGAAGATCTGCTCATCATGGTTCTGCACAAGATCCATAAGACCCCGGTATAAACGCTCAGCGTCTTCTTTGGAAACGAAACCGCTCGCACGTTCAACGATACGGTAATGCCCATTCGCTCCGTGATGATCATAATTCCGCGCCAGTACAGTCCCGTCGGAATTAATAATCGTCTCGGTTTTGGTATCTTCATACTGCATACACGGTCCGCACCAGTGAAAGCGGTATTTTATCGTGAATTCATTTTCCATAAATTACCGTACTCCCTTTATCCGGCGTTAGATTTCTGGGCGGTATTATCCCCTGACCGCGGCTTCCGCTTCTTCCCGTGTGGCGTAAAGACGGCTTTCGCGCACGCGTTCTCCCCATTCCCGCTCAGTAAACCGGACGGTCACGAATCCGGATATAGTCATCACTACAGTTGCCTCTTCAACAGCATGCGACTCATTTATGAGATACACCTTTTCTCCGGTCCTGAATTTCGTTTCCATAATGCATTTATTGTAGCATATCAGTGCATTGACGATCGTCACCATCCAATAAAAAAAGACGGAGATTTTGCTCCCCGCCTTTTTGAAAATAAGTAACTTTATTTTCCAATTATTTCCGACCTGTTTCCCGCCAGATCAGTCACATAGTATTTCAGCGAACTGATCCCTTCCGGAATATCCGCTGTCAGATCCGCTCTGTCGGATTCTGTCCGGATATCGTACTGTTTCCCGTTCAGGAAGATTGTCCCCGAATACAGCGGACCTTCGTTATCATGTCCCGTCACAAACAGGTCGATTGTCTCAATATTCAGCCATTTTGAAGACGGTTCGTAATAACCGGTGACCACAGGCGGCGTATTGTCAACCAGGATCGTGGTGACCGGCGTGTCGTCAGGCATCAGGATCATATCACCCTCGAGATCACCGCTGTCGTTTCCGGCGTTATCGATTCCCGCAACCAGGGGAGTAATACTCCCTGTAAAGCTGTCCGGGATCACTTCTTCCGAAGGGATACGGCCGTCACCGGTGTTGATATAGGTTTCATACACTCCGGAACCATCATCGGTACATACGGCTTTCAGCGTTACCTGCCCGCGGAAAGAGCCTCCGTCGCCTCTTGTCCCGTAAACCTCGATATGGCATGAAGGCGGAGTGTGGTCAACGATAAAGCTCTTCTGGACCGGATCCGACTGATTGCCCGCCTTGTCCGTAACAATGACCGATACGGTATGCGTTCCGTCCGGAAGCCCTGCCGTATCCAGTTCTTTGCTGAAAGAGGCGCCTGTACCGGAAAGGGTTTCTTCGGCTGTCCTGCTGCCGTCGATCATGTATTCAATTTCTGAAAGACCGATGTTGTCGGACGCGGTGCCTTCTGCCGTTACAGACTGATTGACGTACTCGCCCTCATCGGGTTTGGAAAGGACAACCTCCGGGGATTCCGAGTCAACGCTGAAGGTGATGATCCCCACATTCGGGTCATCTTTGGAATCATAGACGTTGCCCGCATTGTCGGTCAGGACAAATGAGATCGTATGAGTCCCGTTGCCCAGAGCACCGAGCTCAACGGATATGCTTTCTCCCAGAGCCGTAAACGGTGTGTCATCAAGAAGGATTGATGCCGAATACATGCCGGAAAGGTCGTCCGCCCCAGTCACGCTGAAAACAGCAGCTCCATTGTAAACCACAGACGGATCCAGTCTGGTGTAATCGGTCGGATAGGGTTTCTCATTGTCCACTGTCACCGGATCCTGAGGAATGCATTCCGTAGAGTTGCCGACGTTATCGACCGCCCGGACACAAGCTGTTACGACACCGGAATATCCGGCAGCAACGGAATCGCTTTCCGGCTTTTCCCCGTTTCCGAGTCCGAGATCCACAAAGATGGATTTCACACCCGCGACACTGTCTTCCGCTTCGCCGATAAAGGTCACCTTGCCTCGATATGCGTCTCCCGGCCCCTTCTGTCCTTCCACCCGGAGGCCGACTGTTTCAGGAGGCGTTTTATCCGTACGGAGCGTGAAGGTCACCACCTGGCTGACATTCCCCGCGATATCGGTAGTCCGTACAAAGAAGTTGTTGTACCCCTCGGCGACATCCTGCGCGATATTCTGGGACCATGAACCGTCCAGCGTACCGGAGGAAGGCTGCCCGCTGACATTTTTCCAGGCCCCGTTCGTGCCGTATTTGATCTCGACGTTTTTGATCCCTGAGGCGTTGTCGGTCACAGTCCCGCTGATCGTAACTACAGGACCGATGATATCGAAAGACTGGTTGGAATCCAGCTTGATTTCCGGCAGGACCGTATCAAAGCCGAAACTGTAAGGTCCCGAAACGGCTGATTTGTTGGAAGCGAAATCCTCCAACCTGTACGTCACTTCATGCATGCCCTGCGAACCGGAAAAAGCAAGAGAAGATGTGTTTCCGTTTACATCCATCGTCTTTCCGTCGACAACGATATAGCCCGTCCTGACGCCGGAATACCGGTCCGTCCCGCTGACGGAAAGCGGCACCGGGTAATTGAACCATTTGCCTTTCGGATCGATGAAATTGGTGATTACCGGTTTTTCATTGTCGATCCTGATGGGTTCAAACGCGGTCCAGTCGGATAAGTTCCCGGCCAGGTCTATCGATTTAGACTTCGGGGTAACTGTTCCGGAAAAGGTCGCGGGGATCGTGTCGGCATTTTCTTTCTGTCCGAAACCGGCGTCCACCCACTGCCTGTCCAGGTATGTATCCTGAGCTACGGATGTGATCGTGACCGGACCGTAGTACCAGCCGCCTGAAATACTGCCGGTGATCTCAATATCATTCACAGGATAGGTGTGGTCGACGGTGAATGTCTTTTTTACCGGAGCCGATTCGTTTCCTGCTCTGTCAACGGCAACAACAGAGAGCGTATGTTTTCCTTCCGGCAGACCCGCCGTATTCAGGACCTTGCTGAAAGACGCTGAAGTACCGGATACGGACGTTTCTCCGGCAGATGTGCCGTCAATATAGTACACGACCTTTGACAGCCCGATATTGTCACCCGCGGTACCGGCAACGGAGATCTCGCCGTTTACGTATGAATTGTTATCCGGCTTTGACAGCGCGGCAGTCGGCGGAGTGATATCGGCAATAAAAGAGATCGTGCCGATACGCGGATCATTGCGGGAATCATATTCGTTCCCGGCGTTGTCTGTGAGCACGATGGCGATCGTATGGTTTCCGTCCCCAAGGACGCCGAGTTCAACAGTATGGCTGCTTCCCAGGGATGTGAAAGGTGTGCTGTCGATGATAATGGAGACGGAATACATCCCGGAAAGATCATCCGCGCCGGTCACACTGAATTGGCTGGAGCCGTTGTAAATTACGGAAGGATCCAGTCTGGTGTAATCTGTCACATAAGGCAGGGTGTTGTCAACTGTGGTTGATGCTTGGCTGACACACGCGGTGGAATTGCCGGCGTTATCCACGGCGCGGACGCACGGAGTAACGACACCGGTATAGCTTGCGGATACAGAAGCGCTGCCAGCTTTTTCCCCCTCTCCAAGCTTGAGGTCTACAAAAATGGATTTCACGCCGGCCATGCTGTCGGAAGCCGTACCGACGAAGGTCACATTTCCCCTGTAGGCATTTCCCGGACCTTTTGTTCCCTCAACTCTGACGCCCACGCTTTCCGGAGATGTCTGATCGATCCGGATGTTTTCGGTTTTTTTCGTGCTGGTATCTCCCAGTGTGGAAAGAGCCCAGAAATCAACAGACCGGTTCTGCTCTCCGCTGAAGCTGACAGATCCGGTTTCGGTATGGCCGCCCCCTTTTGACAGATGATGCCCGTCGCTGGATTCAAAGCCGTTGATCCCCTTCCATTCGTCTTTCCCGGTAAGGTTTACCGTAACTTCTCCCCTGCACCAGTTATTCGCCCCGAATCCTGTGGAGCAGGCGGGACTGGTGGCAATGGTCGCGTCAGGATGGTTGGCGGAGACCGTTTCGGTTTTTGTACAGTCATACTCCCTGGAACAGGTGCCGTAAGACATGCAGCATCCGATATCCCATGGATTGGAACCGCAGGGTTCATCGCTCCACCAGGTACAGCAGCTGTATTCTTCGGTACATGTGCCGGGAACCTCGACTTCATACGAATACCGCCTGGCTCCGCTGTTCGGACCCGTGTACTCTGCTGACGCGGGCGTCAGGAAGAGCTGAAAAGCCAGCAGGGCGGACAGCAGGATGAAAATTGGTTTTCTGTGTTTCATATACTTTATTCCTTACTTTATTGGACTCGGTCCGAAGCCGGGAAAGCTCCGGACCGGTGAAGGATAATATACAAAAACACAAAAAGGCGCTTTACAGCGGTCTCATCGGATCAAAGTCAGGATCCCCTTCAGCCCATTTCAGATCCAGCCAGTCCTGGAAATGGTCCCTTTCCGGTTCTTTGTCAAAACAGCTGCTATCCCGCAGAGTATTGCAGGAGTCATTGAAGGAGCTGCTTCCCATCCCGTTCCAAGAAAACCAGCCGCTGTTTTTGTTTTCCTTGAAAAATCCGAACATCTTATCTCTCCTGTTCCTTTCCTGTTCAGTTTATAATCTTTGATCCCATGATATCCTGTCCGCGGAGAATTGAAACATGTTTGAAAAACACCCCGGGTATTTACGCTGCCTGGGGTGTTTTGACGGAAAGAATAAAGATATATGGGCTGCAGGTATCTAATCAGCGGTGCCGCCGCTCATCTTGTTGTGCACGGCCTGCCAGCGGCAGAGTTCATGCTCGGCGCTTTTGATGATCGCGACAATTTCGGATTCCTTTTTGTTTTTGATGACCGCGATCGTCTTGTTGGAAAAAACAGCCCCGCTTTCATTCATGCCGAGATGCATGAGCATGATATCCCGTGTATCCGGATCCGGGATCATTTTGATCAGCGCGGCAAGCATTTCATGCTGCATCTTTCTGTTCGTCTCTTCTTCAATATTTGCCGAAGATGCGATGGTTTCATGGTATGACTGCTCGTCGTCGCCGTCGTCGAAGTATCCCGCGTCCATGGACATGATTTTCTGCTGATCCAGTTCGCGGATAAATACCACTTCCTCCTCGGATAAACCGGCCATTTCCGCGATCTCAGCGGCCGATAAGGTGAAGTTTGCTTCCGATTCGATTTTATGGACCAGTCTTGCGCGTGAATGGGCGGACGCGGGTTTGCGGATTGCGTCGCTTTTGTCTTCAATGGCTCGGCGGATGGTTTGTCCGATCCAGAAAGCGGCATAGGTCGAGAATTTGCAGTCCGCATCAGGATCATACCTTTCCGCGGCTTTCATGACACCCATCAGTGCTTCCTGAGAAATATCGTCCATGGTGAGTCCGATGTCGGGATATTTGGCCGCGTATTTGTTGGCGAAGTAGATCCCCAAAGGGATGTTGCAGAGGATCAGTTTGTTCAGAGCCTTTTCCCCTTCGCTGCAGATTTTCTGCTCGTCCGTGGAAAGCATGGTCCCTTTCCTTTTCGCGGTAATTGCTTTCCCTGTCTGAATCTTTCTTCCCAGTACTTTTTCTTCATCCGCTGTGAGGCGTGCCTGGGGATTGTGCTGGAGCCAGATCTTATAAAAGTCTTCCATTTTGTTTTCTCTCCTTCTGGTTGTGTTAAAACAGTGAATCCTGCCGGGGTTCGGCTGGTTTTTCCGGTTCTGCCGGGATGTACGGTTCAGCGCATCCGATCATGTGTATCTGATGTGAAATGGAGTTTTTATGGGAACTTGTCGCGTATTCAAACAGCTGCCATGAATACAGGTTTTCCGAATCATCCTCAAGGTCTGTGAGGAAAACGATATGCAGGCACTGGTCGATTATGAATTGATCACGGTACAGTTTTGATTTTTCCGGGTTGGGGCCGGAGATGATCTTCGCGTAATCCGTGCTCTTTATCAATGTGTTGGCCGCAAAGCCCTTCAGGCAGGGTTCAATCTCTGAGAACCAGCTTTTGGACTGCTGAATATGGACGATGCGCAGATCGCTGTTTGTCTGTTTCCTCTGGGCAAAGTGCTCCGCCGCAGCCGAATCTCCGCCATAAGAAAGTCCGGTGTAAAGGGTCGTTATTCCTGCTTCGATCGCTTCATCCAGAAATTTCCAGAGCTTGGATTTTATGCTGATTTCTCCAGTGTTTACTGCTTTTGGATTGTCGGAAAAGACGGCGATCCGGTGCTGGAATCTGTCAATGACGTCCTGCCTTTTTCCGGCAAGGTTTTCTGAAAGACACTTCAGTACAGTCTGGTCAGTTTCCATATTTGTTCCTCCATACCTTGTATACAAAACCGGCGGAAAAATTAAACGGAAAGAATCGGGAAATGCCTTCCGGATATCCTTGAAGTGATAAATGGCAGATTACGCTGAAAAGATATTTGTTCGGATGCGGAAACAGTGGTCAGCAAGCAGACCGTCCTGTATGCGAGAGAGATCAGTGGTCAGCAAGCAGACCACCCTGTGTGAGCGGGAAAGATCAGTGGTCAGCAAGCAGACCGCCTTTGTGCGAGGAGGAAATCAGTGGTCAGCAAGCAGACCACCCTGTGTGAGCCGGGGAAGATCAGTGGTCTGCAAGTAGACCACCCTGTGTACGGAGAAATATAGTGGTCAGCAAGCAGACCACCTTTGTGTGAGGAGAAAATCAGTGGTCAGCAAGCAGACCACCCTGTGTAAGCGGGAGAGATCAGTGGTCAGCAAGCAGACCACATGTTTGCGAGAGTATGAGAGATATCACATTTTCATTCCTTTTTGAACTTTTTCCTGATTTATTACAATATATATTGTGAATAGATGGAACGTTCCAAACATCCTTACTGGAGGTTTATGGATCAAACTGAATTCGAGCAATATATCGATCAATACGGCGGAGATATCTTATCTTTTTGCCATTATCTTACCAAAAATCATGACGAAGCGGAGGACCTTTGTCAGGATTGTTTTGTGCAGGGTTTCAGATCCCGAAATACCATCACAGGATCTGACCATGTGAAACCATTTCTGTTATCGGTTGCTATTCGCTTATGGCAAAATCGGAAGCGGAAATTTGCATGGAGAAAGCGGATCTGTGAGAGCAAGAAGATCTCACTATATGGCAGTGAAACGATAGACTGCAACCCATCTGAGCAGACTTTGCTGAAAGAAAAAGATTCCATAGTACGGGAAGCTGTTGCAAGATTGGATGAGAAAAAGCGCATCGTTGTTCTGCTGTTCTACAAAGAAGAGCTGAAAGATAAAGAAATTGCAGAAATATTGCATATCCCGGTCGGGACAGTCAAGAGCCGACTGAACCTCGCAAAAAAGGAATTGGCTGCAATTATTGAAGAGTATGAAAAATAGAAGGAGACAAAGGATGGATAACCTGGATGAAATTCTAAAAACTTCGCTTGCTGAGAATGAACCCTTAAACGATCATTTGAAGCAGCAAATTCTTTTTGATATACGGCAGACAGCTATGAAAGAACAGGAACAAAAGAAATTCCTTTCGTATTCTATATTTCCCTGCACGCAGTTTAGGCGCACTGCATTATTTGTTTTTTGTGCTCTGCTGATAATAGCCTTGTCTGCATTTGCTGCCCTGCGATATCTTTCAACGCGGGAAGTTGCGGAAAAACTTGGGAATGAAAAGCTGGCAGAGATTTTTGGCAGTGAGTCCGGTGAATTTGCTCCGGAGGTTCAGACTGCCGGTGGTTATATAGTTACACTTCACGGGCTTGTGTCCGGGGAAGAAATCTCCGATTGGCAGTTTGTTTCAAATGAAGAAATCATTAATGATAAAACCTACGCTGTCATTACCATTGAAAAGGCAGACGGAACACCGATGCCCGGCACATTGGATGATGCGTATGATGAAGAGCAGTTTCTTGTATCGCCATATATTTCCGGTTATGATCCGAAGTGGGTAAATATTTTCTCCTTGAGGGGCGGATATTACGCATTTGTTGAGAACGGTGTGCATTATCGATTAATGGATACAAGAAACATTGAAGTTTTCGCGGATCATACGCTTTATATTGGTGTATCTGAGGGAACATTCTACAATTTGGATGCATATTTGTTTGATCCTGAAACAGGGGAGATTTCCCGTAACGAATCCTTCGATGGACTGAACGCTCTTTTTACATTGTCAATTGATCCGGCAAAAGCCGATTCGGAAAAAGCAAATGAAATAATTCAGCGCATAGACTTGTGATAAAAGTTTATTTACTGGAAGAAAATTGAACCGACGAAGGATTGCACAGGATTACAAAATGCAATCCTTCATCATTTTTTATATGCACTTATTGTGAAATATTATTGGAATTATCTGTATTGAATATAGACAGCGGATTCTTTGAGGAAAAGAAACAGACCGCTTTTGTTGGCGGGAGAGATCTGTGTATGGAGGAAATAAGTGGTCAGCAAGCAGACCACTTTGAAATGAGACTTTTGACAATGATTTCAGCAGCTGAGTCTGATGTTGAGTAATCTGCGAATCTCATTTATTGAATTCTGCAGATTAGCTTTGTATTTTTCGAGATCGTCCTGTCTGATTTCTGTACATGTGAAACTGGCCCATTCTGAGATGTGCTTTTCAAATTCGGAGCAGCAGACAAAAATAAAGTCAACGGGACTAATGTCAGGCGTGATAACAGTTGATTCTTCACGATCGATAATGATCCTGACTTCATGATGCATGAGAACGATTGTGAAACAAGAACCTTCCTCATCGCATTCCAAAGCTACAGAAACATTCTTTTCAAGATAGACTTTAAATATTTCAAGAAAATCATAAGGAAGATTTTGAATATAGGATAACTGGCCCTCGAATGGTTCTTGACCTCTGATAATCAGTTTTGACCATCCATGTTTTGGTTCAGTTATTTCCAGTTTTTTCTCCATAATGATTCCCTTTGTTTTTGTTTCTCAACTCTATAAGTATATCGGAAATTACATGGATGAAGATATATCTTATTTCAATTTTGAAGACCACTTGTCACTTGTTACTGGCAGGTGAAACTGCTGATAACTGAATACTGAGAGAAAACGGATAATCCGAGAATTATAGATACTCATACTGGATAAGACTCCTTGTAAACAGAGAATTGGAAGCTGAAAAGTTGAAGAGAAACAGTTGGATAAGGTAGAATATGATCCCTGTAAATTTTCAGATTCAGAATGGAGTTTTGGAGTACGGGTTTTTGTAAATATTTTTATATATAAGTCAGGCCTATTTTACTCGGGAACCCGGGCCAATTTTTAATTTTATTAGAAGGAAAAATATGCTGATAAAAAAAATACAAGATTCGGAAAAATCAGTAGATTTATTGCCCGCAGAAATAGAATCATTCCGCATGGAACAGGGCTTGACTGTAAAAGAATTCTGTACCGTGTGTCATATCAGTCGTCCTCAATACAGTGAATATATAACCGGTAAAAACAGGCATCTGCTGATTAAAGATGCTGTTCGGATGTTAGCTGCCTTCCCTGGGAAACTCATTGTCAGCAAGCTTCTGAGAATGTCAGGAGGAAAACAGCTGAAACTAAGCAGGGAGTTTCCCAAATTATTCTTTTCGGAAAAAACACAAACGGAGAATAATGAAACCGAAACTGTTTTCAGAAGATTTATTATCAGGACTGCATTTAATCAGTTTGCACCGGCTGATGCAATAAACATCCTGACGTCTTTTCTTCAGCCATGCAGTGATGATTCAATATATCTCCCCATGGAAGACAGCATGAACTTCCTCATGTCGAATCTGAAGAGGATCCGTAAGATAAGATATTCGGATTGTACATCTCCCAGGAACACAGTTGTTTCCCATTTTCAAAGGACTGTTCATCCGGTGCGGTTCTCCGACATTTGCGGGTATGAGCGGTTGTTCCGCAGCGGGGGAATTTATCTGCTCTCGGAATTAATGTACCTCAATGAAAGGGAGAAAATCGGAATAAAGCTCTGTCAAAAGGACAATATGTAAAAATAACTAGAATAATCTCAAACGCTGTAACGAATTTCAATGAAAGTGCAGAATTTTTACCAAACTCGTTAAAAATTGATCGTTTTTCCAACGAAAACTTGACAATAATAATTATGATAAAAATTGTTTCCTTACAACTGAATAGCATTTTACTGAACCGCAAGCTGCCGGTGGCTAATCATGCCTGTTTCCGGAGTGAGGAAAAAGATGTTTTTTCTCGATATACGAGGAAAACTGCCGTGATTCAGCTGGCCTCAGGGGTCAGACCATTAATAATAAATAGCGGAGGAATCCAAAACCAAGTAATAATCTGATCTGAATTCCATGTATTGTGTGTATGGCAGCTTTCACAGCTGCTTTTTTGTTCCCAGGGCATCCTTTTTCGGATGCCTTTTTTTATTTCAGGAGATAAATCATGAAAAGTATTGTTGTCAACGGCCAGATCCTGGCCTCTGTCGAATCGATGAATGTCGAACCGGTTGAATTCTATGCCCGCAGACGCATAGGACTTTACACGAACACTTCTGCCGCACAGCCGGCGGATGTTCTCTCAATTGTCCGGAAGTTTTCCGATCTTGAGACTGAACTGAACAACAGCCTGATCGGTATGGATGAAGCGGTGCATGTCGCTCTGCTGGGCCTTCTTTCAGGGGACAATGTTTTCCTTCTCTCAAAACCGGGCGCGGCAAAATCAACGCTGGCTGGATTGATCGGGGATGCTTTCGGCGGCGGAAACAAGTTCTTCAAAAAGAATTTCACGCCGGATATGAGCATGAGCGATCTTTACGGCCCTCTCAGTGTTGAAAAGATCAACCAGGGACTGTATGAACGGGAATGGGCCGGCCTTGCAACCTGCTCCTATGCCCTCCTCGATGAATTCTATAAAGGAAGTTCGACCATTCAGAACAACTGCCTTGAGATCATTGAGGAACATACGATTTCCCTTGCCCACAGGAGAATCAACGTTCCGCTGCTCGGGGTCATATCAGCGTCAAATGAGCTTGTAAACGCAAACGCAAACTCGGCGACCTGGGACCGGTTCGGATATCGTCTTGAGCTGGATTACTCGGAAGATGAAACGGATATCTTCGAGATGTTCAAGGCTAAAGGCGGACATGTTAACATAACAGCCTGTCTTGATCCGGAAGAGATCCTGCTGATTCAGGGATTCATCGACTACATGTCCAAGCAGATGCCGGATGATATCTACCGTACGATGGCAGCGGTGACAAAGAAGCTGCTGGATAACGGAATCCGTCCAAGTCCGCGGCGCCGGGAAGTATGGGCAAGGGCAGTCATCGCGGAATATCTGATGACCTGGCCCGACGGCAGGACGCTTGATCTGACCGACATCGATCAATATAACGAATCGCTAAGCGTCGGCTCAAATATCCTCTGGGTGGAACCTGAGCAGCGTCAGGCGGTTTCTGAAATCGTAACCCTTTCGAGCAAATCGGAAAAAGCTGTGATCAGGAAGTTCAAGGCAGACATGGAAAGCATCCGGAACGCATCCGCGAAATATGATCTCTCCAAGGCGGCAAAGGCCTATGGAATGATCGAAAAGGCCATGGAAGAACTGAAGAACAGCGTTTCCAGCCCGAAATACGCCAAGACCGTTGAAGAGGAGATCCTGAAGGCAAAGGCGCTGCAGGGAGAAATCTACTCCAACGCAGCCAAGAATATGAAAAAGGAGCAGTGATGGGATATTACAGCCCGACTATCTGGAACAATCTGCTGAACAGCGACCGCAGCGCATGGGATTCCGTCAAAGACGAGGATGTCATTGAAGAATCCCGGCCCGAATGCGACCGCTATTCGCAGAATCTTATGGAGCAGGCCTTTTATGGCCTGTATGACCCGCTCGCGGAACTTAGCGATGTTCCTCCCCAGGGGATGGAAGTGGAAGACAGCCTGATGCGGAAGGCAATGGAGATGGAAGAATATCTCAGCCTGCGCGACGAAGTCTTCTCCGACAAAATGGCTTCCATGCTGGCAACGGCAGCCTTTTCCACAGAACTTCTGTCCAAACTTCCGGAAGACGTAAAGAAGGACCTGGAGGAGTACAGAAACGCTCAGCAGGAGGCGCAGAATGAACAGGAAAAGGATCCTGGAAGCGACAGTTCGCAGGCCGCAGCGGAAAAAGCTGAAAGAGCTTTTGAAAAACTGCAGCAGTCTATGGAGATGAACCAGGCTCAGATCGAAAACGCCGCGGCTACAGCCATGGAGAAAACAGAGGAAGATCTGAAAAGCAGCAAAAAGATGCTGAAAAACCTGGGATTCAGCCCTGAAGGCGGCAAACTGGATAAAACCGACGTGCAGAACATGAGACGGCTTGCCGATATTCTCAAGGGGAATGAAAGGCTCCGGAAAATGATCGATCTGATCGGTGCCATGGAGCAGATTGTCTCTGAAGACAAAAAGAAATCCGTTCACGGAAGGGAACAGCTGGTGGAGTACCGCCGGAAAGAGCTGGATCTTGAGGATCTTGCCCCGGATGAATTCATCGGTTTAGGCGCTCCGGAAGGGTCAGCCCTCCATACGGATTTTATGATCCGTCTTGCCAACAATGAACTGCTGCACAGCAGGTACGAAGGCGAAGCTCCGGAAGGCCGCGGGCCGGTCATAATCCTGAAGGACACATCGGGATCTATGGATGGGGAACGGCTTGAATTTGCCAACGCACTTGAGTTCGCCATCATGACCAGGATGCTGAAGGAAAACCGGAAAGTCATTTCGATACCGTTTTCAGGTTCCGGTCACTGGTGCGTTTATGAACCCGCGGGGAAACCGTCCCTGCAGGAAATACTCGATCACCTGTCGATCAACTATAACGGCGGCACCGACCCGTATCCGCCCCTGAACTGGTCCCTTGACAGGATCCTTGAAAAACAGGACATGAGAAAAGCAGGGATCCTGATCATCACGGATGGGGAATTCGATTATCCGGATGAGGAATTTAAGTCCAGGCTGAATGCGGCGAGGGAGAATCCCGGCGTGATGATCCATTCCATTGTGATCGGCTGCGATCCATACGGGCTGAAAGAGTTCGCCGACAGGATCGTAATGATCGAGGATCTCCGCGAATCATCGGAGAACGGAAGGCTGAACGGCCAGATATCTGAAAGTCTGCAGGGCCTGATCTGACTCTGCGGAAGAAAAAAAGCAGGCATTCCATCGCGGGATGCCTGCTATGTTTTTACCGGCCTTCAGGACCGGAAAGCAAGGAGAAACAAAATGAATATCTATGTGAAAAATACAAAACTGTTCAATTTCTATATCGGAATGGCGAAACGGATCGTCAACAAACGGGATGCCATGGGAAATCCGCTCCTGGGATACGTACGGCTTACCACTGATATGCAGAACAACACAGTCGGGATCGAGTCCAATGACATCGTATCCGGAATCAGGCTCAACGTTTCAGCAGCGGACCTGAACGCTGAAATCCTTGAAGACGGATCCGTTCTTCTTTCGGAATCCATCTGCGACTGGCTCAAAGGCGCCAAGGAGCCTGTGACCATCTTCCGGAACGGAACGGAAGATTCCGGGACGATCAAATGCGGGGGCGAAAAAATCATCATGAAGGACAACGATTTTGATGAGCTCGAATTTCTGGAAGTGAGAGATATCCCTGACGATCATGAAAAGATTTATGTGGACTCATTCTCCTTCTGCCGCGGGCTCCGCGCATGCGGACAGCACGCCGATCCGTCGACGCTTTCATCGCAGGGCTTGGTCCTCGAATGCGGAAACGGCTTCGTCGATATGTCTTCGGTCTCTGCAAACGGGTCAATGATGTGCCATTACAGAATACCCACACCCTCAGCTGCTGAGGTGAGGATCGTTCTGGACGCTGCTTCGGTCTGCAAGGCATCCCAGACGATTCTGAATCATGTGTCGCTGAAGCATCAGTCCAACCTGACAGTTTACTTTTCAGGAGAAAACGGCTGCTGGATGTGCGCCGACGGAATACTTGTATATTCGCACGCGCTCAGCAGCCCGGGTTTCGATTTCAGGGCAGTGGCGGACAAGCTCCTATGGGAGGATGTGACAACCTTTTCAAAGGAGATCCTGCGGAAAACGCTCTCCCTGAGGAAAAGGATCAGCGGAGACAGCAGCACGCTCGGATTGACATTCGGAAGCAGGAACCTCATGCTGGATGCGGAGACCGGCATGGGAGCAGTGAGTTCGGATATTCCGAGCATCATCGCCAGCTTTTCCGATGAGAAGGAAAAGATCCTTGTTGATACCAGAAACTTCACGGAGACGATTCTCAAACTGCCGGATACGGAATCAGCCGAAGTCAAAATCTGCCTGGAAAAGAATAATGCGGAAGTGTCTCCGCTCCGGATCCAGAACGGTTCTTTCACGGCATTTCTGGCGCCTAAGGTGATCCGTTAGTGTTTGCAGGGGGACAGGCTTTCAGTTTCTGTCCCTCTTTTGTATTAATAAGAATGAAGGAGAAAATAACATGAGTATGTCCATCAACAATCTTACCTTTACAGGTCGTGTCGGCGCTGTTTTCAGCATCAAGAAATTCGGCAACGGGGCAATGCTTGAATTCACCGTGGCAGTAAGATCGAATTTCAAGAACAAGAACGGAGATTATGATGTCCAGTGGTTCTATTGCAAAGTCTGGGATAAGCCGGAATGCAATTTCATCAACATGCTTTCCTCCCAGCTGGTAAAAGGGGTGGCCGTAACCTGTTCCGGAACGCTTGAATTCGATCCCGCAACCGGCGGTCCGAAGCTTTTCACTGGGACGGACGGCGTATGGAAAGCCGTATTCGGCGTCAACATCAAAGATGTCGTGGTGCAGCTCCCGAAATCTGGCGGCAGCGCTGCCGGTTCAGCTTCGAAGGGAGCTTCAAAAGCAGACACTGCCAGGGAAGAACAATTTGAAGAAATCGACGATGTGCCCTGGTAGCCATTGAAAACATTGAGAAGCAGCCGGTCCCCAAAAGGCCGGCTGTTTTCATATCTGGAGGAAATATGTTTGAACAGACCAGTTTGTTCAAGGAAAAGAGTCCGGAACCGCTTGATGATCTTCTTTCCGCGATCGACAGCGGGGCGGAGAACAATACCTGGATCCTGCTTGCCGGCGGAGCGAATTCCGGCGCGGTCAGGTACAGGCCCGGAGATGAATTTGAAAACAGCAGCAATGCCCTGATCGATCTGATCCACTGGGGCTGGTTCGACAACAGGACCGTCTTTATCGCCTACAAGAGAGAACTTTCCAGAGAAAAAGACCGGATATCACAAGATCCGTTCATGGAGAAGATAAATCCTGAATATAAAAACAGATTCACCTTCTATTCCGTGTTTAAGACACTGATCCGGAAAATCAGCGTCCAGGATCTGCTTGATGCAGTTGATGAGAAAGAGCTGGTCTCCCTTGCCGAGACACTGCGCAGACGCTACGCTCTGAGCAGAAAGATCAAAGTCTGCATGAATAAGGAGAAAACCGAATGAATGAAAACGACGAAAAAACCGGCGCATGCATCCTGACCGAGGGCGTCGCCGGCGCGGGAAAGACCACTGCCGCGATCAGCAGCGCAGATGATTATCTGGCAGAGCATCCCGAAAAGAAAAACAAGGTGTTTCTGCTGACACTGACCAATACCGGCGCAAAGGAAATAACAGCAAGGACACAGATGAGGATCCGCGGAAACACGATGCATTCGTTCTGCTGGTCTCTGCTGAAGACGCAGTACGCATTGAAAAACAGGAGCATCCCGAAAATTATCGACGAGCCTGTTTCAAAGAAATACATGCTCGACTCAATCAGGACGTACTGTCCGAATGATGATCCCGAGACCGTCTGCAGGTGTTTCCAGGAAATCCGTGTTTTCGGAAGAAGCGAGGAGGAATATTCGAAAGAGATCAGGGATGCCTACCATCATTACCTTACAAGGCTCCAGACAAACAATGAGCTTGACTTCAACAGGATCCTTGAAAAGGCATTTCTGGAGCTTCAGAAACCCGAGGTATACAGGCGGTACGACGGAGCGTACATCATCTGTGACGAGACTCAGGATTTCTCTCCCTTCCTTGAATGGAAAATCATCGATATCCTGCGGAAGCGGGCCGACTGCCTTATGCTGTACGCGTCTCCTTCCCAGGAAATATACCCCTTCAGGGGTGCAGACTACAGTCTTCTCAAAAAGATGCTTCCTCAGAATACGGAAAGACGGACTCTGAGCGAAAGCTACAGATGCGTTCCCGAAGTCGTCGAAGTCGCAAGGCATCTCGGCGGTGAAGACGCCTCGAAGATGGTTTCCCTTCTGAATGCGACCGGAATATCCGCCAAGTGGTATGAATCGGCGAACAGCAGCCTGAGCATCCGCATGCTGATAAACACCTTTGAGGATATCAGGGGCCGGGAAGGAATTAAGCCGAAGGATGCAGCCATCCTCGCGAGGTCATCTTCCCAGCTGAGTGTTGCGGCCAGAAAACTTGAAATGTACGGTGTGAAGACGACACGGGTTGGTTCGGATCCAAACTTCTATAAATCCGAACCAGTGCGGCGGTTCACGGATTATCTGTCCATTGCGTTCGCCGATGATGAGAAGTGCCTTGACGCCGTCTTCAATTATCCGGGAGACGCCATCAACGAGGAGGACCTGATTGTACTTCGCGGTGCAAACCGGCTGACTTGGAGCCATCTGAATGAAGCGGCTGAGAATCCGGAAAAATACAGTCCCGATGTATCTTCCCGCGCACGCTGTCTTCTGAGATTCAGGGAGAAAGCCAGAAAAATTCTGGATTCATCTCTGAGCGATGAACAGAAAATCTGTCTGATCAGGGACGCGTCCGGTCTTTGTAATCTTTTGAACGAACAGCTGATGCTGAGCGATTCCAGAAAAATCGACCGGGTGTGTTCTGAGATCAGCATGCACAGAAGCCTTGAAATGTACTGGAGGTATCTGATCGACAAAATCAGCAGTGATGATGTCGAAGACGAAGGAATCAACCTGTGCACGTACCACTCATCCAAAGGCCGTGAATGGGATACCGTTTTTCTGCTGGAAGACGAAAATTCCACGTTCTGCAAAACGGCTCAGGATATGATGGTGGCCAGGAATGCTGCTTATGTGGCATGCACAAGGGCCCGGAGGAATCTTCTGATATCAACTGAAACGCAGAAAGGCTATCCTGTCTACTTCGACTTTATGAAAGGAAAGAGGAGAGTCTGGTACCAGTAAAGGAGAAAAAAATGAAATCCAACGCTATAAAACCCGATCTGCTGTCTGTGATCAGGAAAACCGCGGACCTGAACGCGAGATACGGCAGATCGATCTGCTGCCCGTTCCACAGGGAAAAAGATCCGTCGCTGCATGTTTTCCCCAACCAGTCATGGTATTGTTTCGGCTGCGGAAAGGGCGGCGACGTATATGATTTCCTTGGCTATCTCCAGTACGGGGATGCCTGGAACCACAACAACAGCGAAATGTTCCTGAGCATAAAGCGGAACACTGAAACCGACGTCTATCAGAAAGTCAGGGTGACCAGGGACACGGATGATCCTGACACAGATCTGTCCGAAAATACGAAAAAGGCGTTTCTGTGGGCCACCAAAGCATACCATCAGGCGCTGATCTCGGAAAAGGACTCCGGTGCGGACGCGGCAAGGGATTATCTTTACGGCCGGGGCATTACCGATAAGACAATAAGGAAACTGAAGATCGGATACGCGGGGATCAGCGAACTCCACAAAAAGGGGCTGATGCTTCCGCCTGAGAGAAGATCTTCTTTCATCGAGATCATGAAGGAAACAGGTTTTATCCGGTACGGCAGGGAGTATTTTTCGAACAGGATCATCTTTCCGAACGTGACGAAAAATGGTGAGGTCCTCAATTTTACCGGAAGAGCTTTATCCCAAAACGGGCAAAGGTATCTGAACCTTCCGAATATACGGAAAAAACTGTATCTGCTCGAGCTGGCTGATCCTGAGAAGGAGCTTTACCTTACCGAATCGGTTACAGACGCGGTATCCCTGCATCAGCTGGGTTATTCTGCCGCGGCCGCAAACGGGACAGCCATGTCCAAAAAAATGAAGCAGTCGCTGGAGCCGTTCAGAAAAATCATTATTGTTCCCCAAAATGATCTGGCATCCATGGAAGCGGCCTGCAAATGGTGTGAATCTATTCCGCGCTGCAGAATTATGCTGCCGGAATATATTGACGGAGAGGAAAAGGATGTCAACGATATTCTCCGTCTGGAAGGAGAGCATGCGTGCGGATCAAAACTCTGTGCCGCTGCAGATAATCTCATGGACTGTTCATCCTATGCGGAAACAGTCCGGGATAAATTAATTGCCAAGGAGTGAAAATGAAAATCAACATTGAAAAAGCGATCGAATCGTTCCGGATCAATTTCAGCCTCATCAGGAGAGACGGCGCAGACGAACTTCTCAAATGGATTGAGTCAGAGACTGATTTCTATACCGCTCCCGCTTCCGCCGCGAATCATCTTGCCTGCGGAAGCGGTCTTCTTGTACACAGCCTGAATGTCAGGAACAACCTGGACCTGCTGAATCACAGGCTGAATCTCGGCTTCAGCGATGAAACCGTATCGGTCTGCGGGCTGCTGCATGACCTGACAAAGGTGAATTTTTACATCCCAATTCAGAAACGCCGGATCAATACTGAAACCGGCAAATGGGAAACCTACAATGGTTACGCGTATGACGATAGATTTCCTTTCGGTCATGGAGAGAAAAGCGTCTGGTATATCACTCAATTCATGAAGCTGACTGATGAGGAAGCCCAGGCCATAAACTGGCACATGGGTGCCTTCGATGACCGTGTAAAAGGCGGAAGCCGTTCCTACAATGAAGCGGTCGGGAGATATCCGCTGGTGTTCTGGCTTCATACCGCGGACCAGAAGGCAAGCGGCATTGATGAAAGGGGGGTGGAAAACGGTTAGTTCCAGCCCCTTTTTTTCAATATGAGCCAAAATGACCGCGGTCATTTGGAAAGTCTTGGAGGAAAAGGAATGAATAGCATATCAGGAAAAATTCCGGAAAGTGAAGTACCGGAATTTGTCGGTCAGGTCAAAGACATATTCAATGATTTTCTTGCTGAACATGGTGTTGAGCGCGATGATCTTGGAAATCATGAGCCTGCTGATCCGTTGGATGAGGATGATCATGATTATAGTGTTGTGATTTATGGGAGCCAGTATGACGAGATTGCTGGCAGTGTCAAATCAATGCTGGAAAACTGGGACCTAATTGAATAATCCCTTACCCAGTACAAAAAACGCAAGCCGTCTCAGCCCGAGGCGGCTTTTTTTCTTATTCAGGAGAATAAACATGTGCAGTTTTATTGAACAGCTGGTGTCAGTCCTTTCGGGAATGAACAAAAATGAACAGATCGATGTCCTCTGCAGCCTTATCAACGGGCAGGATCTGGAAGCTCAGATCAACGGAGCAGTTTTCAATATTGTCATACGGGGCCTGGCGGTTTTTTCAACAAAGGCTCTGCTTGCCGAAATCGGGATTTCTGAAGATGATCCCCGTTCCCAGTGTTATGAAACAACCAGCGGCTATCTGATCGACAAGAAATTCATTCTTGAATTGAGGCGGATCTCAGCCAAGAAGGATACCATTGCGAGGAATGCGGGAGGTATACAGATCGGGGCGAACGGCAAGTTCTGCTGGTGGGTCCCCAACGAAGGCCTCGCGGAGTTCGCGCAGAAAATCCGGGATCTGCAGAACGAGTACAGCAACGTCGTTGAGGAAATCTATCAGGATTACTGGAGCATCCGCAGCGTTTCGGCATCAAACATTCAGAAAGCGGCTGAAAAAACCTGGCAGGATTACGATGCCAGGAAACCCGGTTCCATGAATATTTCACAGGCGGATTATGTTTCCTCTGCCGTCAACGCGTTCAATGAGAAATTCATCCGCAGGGACCAGCTTCACGAGAAGATCCGTATAGATGTCTTCCTTCAGGAAAAGGACTACCATCCGGTTGTCATGAATATTGCCGAACAGATGAGACAGAACGCGTCAAGGCAGCGGATCAACGGCAGTCCGCAGCAGCTGAATCTTCTCGGCGATCCTGACATCCCGGATATCGGTGAGATCAAAAGCAGTTTCCAGCGCGAATCCAGAATGGGGACCGTTGACGCGGTGAACGCTGAAATCGAAATGCGGCTCGGAGACCTTGCCAAAACCCTGGAGGACGCGACAGCAGGCGATTCCGCGAAGGGACCGGTGTATAAGAAGCTGCGGAATCAGCTGAACATCGTCAAAAAGCATAAGGGGACCAGGGGATCCGTTGACAGGGTAATCTCACATCTTGACAGGATCCTTGATTCAGGATGCGTGATTACGCAGCGGGATGTCAACGTGATGAACCGCCTGGTCTCGGACAGTATCGATGAGGTCGTGAAATCGATCCAGGTCGACGCGCTGACTACGGAAATGGCGGTCCTGGTCCAGAGCGGCGACGCGAATCTCGCGCTGTCCCGTCTGCAGGAATTGAAGGAAGAGCTGGAGGATTCCCTGCGTACCGCAAAGGCGATGCAGACCATGATGCTGGAAAAAGTATCCCAAAACTTCTGACCGGGACGCCGGAAGGAGCCCTGAACAAAAAAAGGGCTCCTTTTGTATTAATAGGTTTAAGAAGAAATGTTCCTGAGAACTGGGACTGAGAGAAAGGAAATGCAATGAAAGATTACGGAAAAAATTCTGTAGCCTACCTGCGGACGCTTTACAAACCGGGCGTTAGGGTTGTTGTGCTGAAAATGGATGATCCCTGGCCGGTCGAAGCAGGTACGCAGGGTTCCGTGGATCATGTGGATGATATCGGAACCATCCATGTGAAGTTCGACAACGGCCGGTTCATCGGCCTGATCCCTGATATGGACGCCTTTGAAATCGTTTCCTGAAAACAGTGTTTGAGATTATTCTAGTTATTTTTACATATTGTCCTTTTTGAATAATCAAAAAACCGGCAGGAATTACAGGAACAGGAGAAAAATGACGCCGAGAATACTATTCAATGAAACGGAAATGCCGGATATGTGTGCCGGATGCAGCTCCTTTGAGATGATGGATCTGCTTTACTCAAAAGCGGAAGATTTTTACGCATCCATTCCCGATGTGGAATATGAGGAGCCTGTTATTGCTATCGCGGAAATCAGCGACGGATGCGGAAATGTGATGCCCGCGTGCTGGGAATTGTCAGGGCACATGCTTTCCGCATGCTTTGAACCGCTCGATTCATATCATGAATTCTATATCGACCAGGGCGGGGACCTGCACAGTACAGGCATCGACCTTCGAAACGGAACGTCTTCCTATCTGTTCCGTGTTTTCAAATCCGATATCTGCCGTGATGAGCAGCAGTGGCTGATCGATCTCATCAACTCCTCAAATGAGCTGGGAGACGATATCCGTGAAGAAATCGACCGGTGTACGCTTCCGGTCGGAATTGATTTCGAAACAGCCGGCATCGTATAAGACCGGCATCTGGAGGAAATAATGTCATACGAGAATGAATTTTATACGATTGCCTTTCTGAAGGCATTTGGAAAATCGGAAGAGGTATATGCCGACAGGGAATCCGCTCTGCTCTGGAAGATCGCTTCTGAAGAATCCGTACAGGACGCAAATACCTGCTACCGCCGGCTGAACCAGGAAGCCGCGGTTCTTGCTGCCGGAAGCAGGAAAATGCTGATGAACGGTATCGACCGCTGATCTGAAAAACGATTGGAAAAGCCCAGGCATCCTGAATGATCGGGATGCCTTTTTTTATATCAGGAGAACAATTATGGAAACAACAATCAAAGACCTCATCCTGAGCGATGAGACAGTTATCGAAGCACGGCCGAAAACGAATAAGGCGCCGCGCAAGCCTGCGGAATATGAGATCGTGACGGTCTCCGGGCCTGACTTCGCTGTACGGAGAAAGGGGGCTAAGGCAAACAGCCTGCTCGTATGCATCTGCTCAAAAGGGCAGTTTTATATCAGGAATGAATCAACCGGCGGAACAGACCCGCTGGATGTCTCAAGCCTTGTCAGGTTCCTGAACGACGTTCCGAAGGACGGCCTTCTGGACCTTAGCGATGATTCAGGAAATACCCCTTTCTGGATCACAGGGCTGGACAGGACCAGGGACTTCGCTGAAAACTTCATGGCGGCTGTCAATGACGAGACAGTCCGCCAGTATTTCTGCAGGAACATGCTTATGTTCGGCGGGATCGAAGGATACATCGAGCACCGCAGGAAATCCAGGTACAGCAGCCCGATGAACACCGAACTCCATAGTGTGGATTTTAAACGCGTGAAGACGATTTTCGAATGCGCGGCTGAAATATATCCGCGGAAGGAAGTGAAGGACGGCCTCGGCGAGTGCCTTGAACCGGGACGATCCGACAGAAAACTCGGGAGCATGTTCCAGGTCCTGCTGAGAACAGCAGACCAGAACAGCCACTATTATACCTGGAGGAATACGAAGACCGTTTACGACTGGCTTTTCGACAACTGGGGTGTTGAGGGGGTAAAGCAGTTCATCCGGTCCTATCTGGAGACTCCGGTGGCATATATGCCGGATAACCTGGAAAACAGCCCGACAATACAGAAGACCAGCTTCGCCCTGTCCGAATTCGTCGATTACAGTTTCTGCGAGTGCACACGCCAGGGCTTTGCCGACAACCCCCGGAATTTCATCCAGTCCTGGGACGACTACCTTGACATGCAGCTGCAGGTGTACGGAAAAATCCAGAAGAAGTATTCCGAATATCTTGCCTCGGATGAAACTGCGCTTAGCTATAAGGTGGCAAAACTGCAGGAGGCGCAGCAGATCCGGAATTTCAGCAGCGTCTACAACCGGCTCCGGATCTATGAAGGAAAGGTCGGGAAATATATGATCATTGCGCCGAAAACGCCCAAAGACATGATCGATGAAGGTCAGATGCAGAGCAACTGTGTGGCGTCCTATATCGACAGAGTGGTCAACGGCCATACCATGATCTTCTTCATGCGTCTGCGGAAAGACCCGGAGAAGTCCCTTGTGACGATAGAAGTCCGTGACGGACGTCTGGTCCAGGTAAAAGCCAGGTTCAACAAGGCTCCTACTGCGGAGCAGCACGAAGCGGTAGACACCTGGTTCTTCAATTCGTTCAGAAAACCGAAACAGGTCTCTCTTCTTGACTACAGCTCAGAAGAATGACCCTTGTCCTGTACGGGGGAAGCCTGCGGATCGTGCGGCTTCCCCCGTTTTGTATTAATAAGCCAGGAGGATAAATGGCAGAAAACAATTCATCATGCCCGGACAGATGGGCAATTCTCGAGTTCGAGGAAAGCGGCTACATCCTGCGGGAAAACCAGCTCGCGAAGGAAAGAGCGGAGTCCCTGGCAAAAGGGGAATACAGAGACCGGGACATCATTCTTACGGTCTCGTCGGAAGACCTTCCCGGACGCATTTCCGGTTTGAACAGGCTGGTTTTTGCGTAAGGAGCCGGCAGAATGATCACGCTCGGGGAATTTATTCGAAACAGGAAAACCGAAGATGAAACGCTTGAGGATCTTCATCTTGGACTTAATCCGAAGGAAAACGATATGCTCGAAAAGTTCTGCGGGAAGCATAAACTTTCGAAATCCGATGCCGCGAGGTATTTCTGCACACTCGGTATGCAGGCGCATCGCAGGCGCAGCCGGATGAAGAAGGAATATGGCGACGACGCCGAGCGGCAGATGCTTAGGGAAGATATCCTTGCCGAATTTGAAAGACGGCTGGAACTGGATATCTGATGACTTTATCCGGATATGCGTTTATCCGGATTTTTTTACGAAATTGACTGGAGGAAATAATGTCAAAAAAAATTCGTATCGTAGTAGCTGAACCGGGAAAACTCCCGGCCGTATCTTTTATTTCCGATTCGCTGAAGGGCATGCAGCAGATCGTCGGCGGATATATTGAGCTGTTCGAGACGACAGAATCCGAAATCGATCTGTTCTGCAACGAGGAAGGAAAACTCATAAATCTTGAATGCAACCGTTTCTTCCCGGAGCTTCAGGATATCGTTTGCGGGCCGATCATCGCGATCGGACATGATGATGAAGGCGCATCCGTTTCCCTTACCGACGAACAGGTAAAGGAGGCGATCCGGATGTTCACGGTGCAGTATCCGCCATCACGCTTCGCGAGGGTCGGGAACGGGATCCTCATCGATCCGAACTGGGATTGGAAACCCGATACAACCGCCCAATGGTATTATCTGGAGGAAAAATGAACGACAATGCAGCAATGCCGATCGGTATCATCGATGTCGCACTGTCATTTCCTGATGTTCTTGGGAAAGTGAAGGAAGAGCTGATCCACTGCGTCATATCCGGAGAAGATCCGGAATCCATGCTCCCTGAACAGCTCCGCTTATGGTGTGAAAAACATTCCATAACCGGGAAAGTCCGGTACCGCTACGAGGGAACCGTAGATTTCGGACGGAATGAAACCGCATATGTCGGAACCGGCAGCTGGTACAGAAGCGGAGATGATCTGTGTGAACCGTTCCTCGAGTTTTATGCGGGTAAGAACGAAGAACCGGATGAAGAGGACATCCCGTTCTGAATGAAACCAAACCGGCCGTACAGATAAACAAACCTGTACGGCCGGTTTTGTATTTAACGACAGCAGTCAAAGGAGAAGATTACACATGGAAGACAATAGTGTGTGGGGATACAACGCCATTTACGGCAAAAAGAAGCCGGAATACCATGAATCTTTCGGCAGGGATATGCGGGATGCGCTGAATTACCTGTGCGCAAGGGTGAAGCGTTCCGGCGATTTCTGGAACGCGCTGCACACGGCATCGGCCATGTACGGTGTCAACTGCAACGATCTCAGGAACAACTTTGAGAAGCGGAAGAAAGCCGGAATCGAAAGGAAAAAGGCCTGGCGGAGAGAAAACGAAAGATGGTTCGCGGTCCGGTACTCGCCGGATATGCCCGGTGAACAGGAAACCGGTTGGATGCTGATCAAGGAGACTGATCCGGCAAAAGCCAGTCAGACGGTCATGAAACGGAGAAAAAACCCGGATTGTACAATTTCAATTGAAGCATGTCTGCCTTTCAAGACCAAAGATGAAGCGGTGAATTATGCGTCGGCATGGGATAAGGAGCATGCGGTCCGTCAGCTGCCTCTTTGGGATTTTGCAGGATGAACTGAGAGAAAGGAAGCAATTATGTACAGCGATATGATCGAAAATGCCGCGGCGGTACTCTCCGAAAAAAGCGGCTGGAATCACAAACAGTCCGTTGAGTATATCGAAGACATGATTTTTAACAGCGATGAGGACATTCCGGGTCTGCTGACGTCCATTATGAATGGCTCATTCACGTTCTATCCTCCGGTAAGGATCCGCCGGGGAATTGCCAAACGTGGAAAGCGTGACCTGTGGAAGGCTCCGCGCTGGGTGCAGGAGGCAAAGATTCTCGGGATCACCGAGCAGGATTTGGATGAGCTTCATGATGCGCGGCGGGATTATTTCTGCCGACGGCATACGCCTGAGGAGCGGATGAACGCGGACATCCGGATGGACAGATTCTTCAGGCAGATGGATGCCGAACAGAACCGTCATTACGCAAGACTCGATGAATATGGTTTCTGGGGCGCCGGCATGAAGGAACTTTTCTACGGCATTCTTTCGAAGCAGTCAAAATCCGAAAAGGATTGGAAAAGGGATGTGGAGAAGGAGCTGATGGCTGAAGATATTTATGCTCTGAAAGTCCATTAGTCGTTATATTACACAAGAAAGCGGGCCGATTTCCAAGAACAAATCGTCCCGCTTTTCTTATCTGCTTTGGAAAAGGTCAGAACAGAGAATCTGAAGAACGGATTCTCTGTTCTTTGTTAGGAGGAAACAATGACCATAGCAATAATACAAACCATCCTGCCGATATTCCTTGAGGAAGAATCACAGGATACAGAAGTCACGTCCATCCTGAATGAACGGCTGGAACGTTCACTGCGCGAGTGTGAGATGATTTGCGATCACGCCGGCATTAAAACCGGAAAGATCACTGGAATCCGGGTAAATCCGCTGCTGAGATCCGCCTGGGGGAGATGCATTACGGATAGGATAAACGGGACACACAGGATCGAAATTAACGAAGCGCTTCTGGATGATGCTGTTCCGGATCTTTCCCTGAAGAGGACGATCATCCATGAACTGTGTCATACAGTGAAGGACGGTCATGGCCATAAGAAGGGATGGCGCGAAGCTGCTGACCGGCTGAAGAAAGTATACGGGCTTCAGCTTTCGCCGGCAAATTCGGCGGAAGATCTTTCAGTTCCGAGAAAACTGTCTCAGGATCCTGTAATCCGGTATGTCTTCCGCTGCACAGACTGCGGACAGATTATACAGCGAAGCAGACGCTCAAAATTTGTGGAAAACCCGGAAAGATATCGCTGCGGAAACTGCGGCGGTACATTTGAACAATTGTAATAATCATGCCGGCTGGATTTTTCCAGCCGGCATGATTTCAAACGAGAAAAAAAGATGCTAATTTGATCTGCCAGTAAAAAATTTTGCCTCTGGAAAAGCCGGTCCCGGATCTACGGAAGCCTGCTGAATGTCGGAGTGTCCCAGAATTATGAGTTCGCCATATCGCTGTTCCAGGTCTGCGATTAGTTCTTCAAGTACCATCAGCTGTATTTTCGAAAAGGCCTCATAATACCGGCTGGCATGATAGAGCGGATCGATTCCGTCATAAATATAGATCTCAGAATCCTTTGGAATCGGATTATGAAAGATATCTGTATACCAGTCATCTTTCGGAAATACCGGACCGGCATTTTCCAGCTCTATCGCAATGGTGGTTTCTTCGGGGTCGAAGAAATAACCTTTGTTGCCGCATAATTTATCCGGACAGTTTCCGCAGAGTTCATCGCTCCAGTAACAGCCGATGTGGAAAGCCGAATATATTTCCGGAACCGACTGAATAACGCTTCCGTCCCTGTTTATTATGTAATGAGCTGAAGTACCCGGATATTGATTCTGCCACCAGGAGTAAGCACTTCGAGAGGAACCGTTGGTGTAGTGGATCACGACGCCGTGGATATCTGTATCGTTCAGCCTCCTTGAAAAATTGCAGGAAGGCTTGACCTCGACCTGAAATTCATTCTCATCAAGATCACTTACAAATGTGTGTTCGTTCAGTTCATATATATCGATCCCGTAATCCCTGTGAGACATGCAGTATGCATAGTAATCTTTTGTTTCCGGGCGGGCATCATCCGGAATTCTCTCCGTATGATTTTCTGAATAGACAATTTGAAAATTTAAGAGGGCCAGCAATACTGTCCCTGCCAGAAAACGAATAAATAATTTTGCCTTCATGCCGGAAGAATACAAACCCTGTCTGTATTCAGTGGCCTGCGGCAGAAGCAAATACTGAGAAATTTATTTCATAAAAGAACAAAAAAGGCCGCTGAACAAGGAGGAAGTGTTCAGCGGCCTTATCTAAATGTTGCAGATCATCTCAGCGGATGGCTATCTTTCCTTTGCCATCTTTGCCATTGTTACCAGCGATGGCAGTGATGATGGTGATGATGACAGCAGTGATGATGGTGATGACCCATCCCCCAGCTGCCGAAACCACCGCAGTGATGATGGTGATGATGGCACCGGCCTGAGAACAGGGAGCCAATGGATGACAGCACAATAATGAAAATGATGAAACCGAACATTGTTATTCTCCTTCTGCGGATTATCCCGCGCTGTTGTCGCCGTGAATAAAAAAACGAGGCTTTTATCACGACGCTAGTCGTATAAAAGTCTCGCCTGTTATGCCTGGCCGGGTGATCATCGAATCACCGTATTGACGGCGGGGGCTCCGCTTTTTGCGGTTGGCTACTCCCTTTCTTCATTTTTTATAATACCCTCTTTTTTCCCGGATTTCAAGTATTTATCAGCCATTCTAATCAGTTTCTAACCTAATGGCAGATTTATATTTTCCTAAAATACAGGCTTCGCGAAGATCACACGCCGGTTCAGATAACCGCCCTCCACGGATTCATTTTCACAGGTAATCAGAACAAGGCTGTTTTCTTCCCTTTCAGCGATCGAAGCCATCTTATCAATATCATCCGGCGCCAGAAGCTCATTGGCAAAGACACGGAATGTCCTGAGATCGCTCCCAATTCCGGAAACGGCGATCAGCTCGTTCAGCTCCAGCGTGCCGAGAAGCGCGAAGGGGCCGTATTCCGTATCATTCAGCGTGTTGTGGGCAGCCACAACGCTGAAGCCTTCACCGGGCAGCGCTGAGCCTTCAAGTACTCCGCCGCGGTCATCCAGCCATTCAACAGCCCAGGAATTGCCGTCCATGGGAACGCTGACGAGCTCCGAATCCAAATCAAGGGAAGGGATCATCAGGCGCATCCCCACATCCGTATACCGCAGATCCTTCGGCTGTACCGAAAGTGCTGCCGGGAACAGGGAAGAGAATCCGGTGGCGGGCAGCATACACTCATCACACAGCCGGAAAAACTGCAGGTTATCATCAGGATAAGAAGGAGAAGGAGAGGATGCTCTCACTGCCAAACGCAGCCTGGAATTTTCAAGAAGTATGCCGTAATATTCCAGAAATTGAGAATCATCCAGGATCCTTTCCCTAAATATGAGTATCTGCTTGTCATAGGGAATCCCTTTTTCTTTCTCAATTAATCTTTTGACATTCCTAACTGTATCAATGCGGTCTACTTCAAGCGTTATTGTTTCACTGGTCGGATCAATCTCGACTATTATATGAATAGAGTTGCTTGCTTCTGAGATAGAGATACCGAAAAAAGCAAACAACACAACTGCATATAAGAACATCTTTCTGCTGAATACCGAACTTCTGAATTTGCTTCCTGCCCGCTGTAACATTTGAATCCTTCCTTATCTGTTTTGAGTCTTTCAAAACTCACCTGATCCATATTGAAGACATAAAAAACCCTTTGGTAATTTGTGCATGAAACATGCCCAAAAGGAACAAATCATCAAAAACAATAAGGCATTCTACTGAGTTTCTTACCCGTCCCAATAGAAAATACATGCTTGAGTAATGAATGATTACCATAGCATTATTATCGGCTTTGACGCAATAGTTTCCGGTATCCAGCCAACGATTTTCTGTGTATCAGAGTTGATTTTCCACCATATGGTCCCTGATAGGCAAACAGGACCGTCAAGGAGATAAACCTTATCCCCCGATCTCACATTTCCAATGATAATGTCAGGGTCCTCAGGCTGGTACCTGACATTGATTTCCGCGGAATATCTTCCGGGAAAATCTATAACAGCCATATTTCCCGCTGTAATTTTCAAGTCGGAAGTACAGGAAACAGTCACAGTTGCAGTTGGTGACGGTGTCTTCATCTTCAAAGCTGATTTTTCCGGCGTTGATGTATCTGTTATTACAGCATGAGGTGTAAGATCTACTGCTCCGTGATCGTTTATTTCCGGCAAAATGAAATAATCTTCTGATTTTCCTGAAACAATCGGTATAGCTGTCGGTGAAAAGACAATTTCTGAATTTCTCACGGTTCCGATCAGCTCTCCTGTGATCATTGTGACGATGAAAACGGCAAAGAGTATTATGATCGCCCGCTTCGGATTATGCATCAGATGATCCATACACAGGTAGATCAGCTTCATCAGAATGTTTCCGTTGTCCTTGTTCATTTTTCATCTCCGGGAAGAAATAATGCAGTGAAGTCTTCGAGCGTCATATCTGATGTCACAGGGTGCCTTGAAAAATAACAGGGATTCTGAGATGCGCTGACGGGAATCTGTCCGAGGCCCGCTCCGGAAAGATAGCCGCATTTCCAGACCTTTGTGATTACAGTTTCATCCGCGTTCCCATAAGGGTAGGCAAAGGAAACGACATCTGACAAAGGAATGCCTGTCATCGCTGCGATCAGATTCCGTGAGCCGCAGATCTCATAATCAAGATCCTCATGGTTCAACAGATCCGAATGCGTCATTGAATGGCTGCCGATTTCCCATCCGGCATCATGCAGATCACGTATCATTTCCGCGGTGAGGTTTTTCGGCGAATCGATCTTTGATGCGACCAGATAGGTCGTTGCAGGAAATCCATAAACGGAAAGAACCGGAAACGCGTAAGTGTAAACATCTGGATATCCGTCATCAAAAGTGATTACCGCAGTCTTCCCTGTGATTTCTCCCCCGGAAAATCTCTGAAACATTTCGCTTACAGTCAGACATTCATATCCGTTTTCCTGCAGCCATCTGATCTGTTCCTCAAATCCTGCAAGGGGAACCACATAAGGATTATTCTGATCTGTTACTGCCTCCGTTACGTTATGGTACAGCAGTACTTTTACCGTAGATTCTTTCGGCAAATCGGTATCCGAATAACAGCAGTTGATCGGATAAAGGATTAGAATAAACACTAAAATAAAGATTCTTCTCATAAAATCATTTTCCTGCCGGCCGGTACTCAGCTGTTTACGATCAGGACAGCGTACAGAATGGTTGTCAGGATCGAGAACCAGGGCAGAAGGGGAATGAACCTGTTATCCGATAATTTCTGTTTGCGGATTGTCTTTACCAATATGACATGAACAGCTGCTGCGAGAACAAGGATCAAAGCAAAGCAACCCCAGTAGAGGTAACAATTCGAATACCCGATAAGTGCTGATGCCATGGCCCCGTAAACTGTATCGCCTCCGCCATAGGACACCCTGCGGAAAAAGAGCCATTCCGTAACCGCCAGTATGGATCCGGCGCAGATCCCGGCAAGAAGACCGAATAAACCGTTTGTCATCCCCCATGTAATGCATCCGATTGGAATGAACAGCAGCAGGCCCGGAAGCATTTCAAGATAAAAATTGTGTGAAAACAGATCCACAAGACCGATAAGGGAGCTGTAGAGAAACACATAAAGAAGGAAAAACAGTCTCTCCAATGGAATTGGCTTGTGCGAATAAAACAAAATTGAAACCCCGGCAAATCCGGTTATGCAGACCAGTGTCCAGATTATTCTGCCTTTTTCACAGATCTCGTCATCTTCAGTCTGTTTTAATTCGGAGAAAACTGTTTTTCTGCCAATAAAGAAAGCCGCAGCTGACATACCGATTGAAACAATATAGAAAAGGAGTTTTCCTGTCACCATGACAAATCTCCCGAAGACCCGGATTCTGAAAAGATCATTTCTTCATCCGACGGGTTTTGAATGTCCCGGATGCTGGTGCTTTCAGAAAAGCTTTCATCAAGAGCTTTCATTGCCTTGGTGATCAGAGCACTGTTTGAATTTCCTGTTATGCTGGTCAGGATCAAAAAAGCCGTCATGGCAATCAGAATAAAACCGAATGCCGGGCCCATATCATTATTGGTCATTATTTATCCGCCTTTTTTCAGAACATTCCTGCGATGCCGTCAACAAGCGACTGTGCGATCCTTGCCGCAAAAACAGTGAGAACTCCTCCTATGAGAACGCCGCCGAGCTTTACCAGCGCTTCAGACATCTGGAACGGCCGGCCTATCATATGCTCGGACTGTCCTTTGAATAATGTCCACATAGCGTTTACCGCTATCAGGAAATATCCCGTCCCGACAATAATCGCGATGATCGTTTTGGCAAGCCCTACCCAGGTCGCTTCGCCTTTTCCGCCATCAAAGGAAACGGAAATGGAGGAGTCTCCGTATTTATTTACAGCAAAACCAGCTGCCAGAAGGATTGAGAGAATGATGATGCTTTCTATGGCATCGCCGTACTTGTATGAACTGCCCGTCAGGTATGAGGACTGTGCCTTGACCAGGTTGGCAACGACCGTGACCGTATAGAGCACGATCACGATCATCAGCACAAAACTCGTCAGTTCTTTTATTTCTGCCTGGTATCCCATGGGAAAGAATCAATCCGTTATTTCAGGACGGTCCATATAAAGACGGAGATCGCATCCGGTTTTAGGCCAGTAGATATCCGGATAGTCCTCGTAATCGGATTTTGCAGGATCGGGAATCACGATTTCAACATCACGCTGAGCCTGTACTTCCCGATCTTCGCCGCCGATAGCGGTAATGGTTGCCATGTATCTGCCGATGGGGGCCAGAATGCGTATGGTTTCTCCGGTTTCAGGATCCGTCTGATAGAATGCCCGGTTCCAGGCCAGTGAAAACGGATTGGTATAGAAGCTCAGGTTCGCTGTTCCCAGATCGCCGCCTTTCACTTCAACTTCCCATTTCATGACACGGGAATAATTTTCCGAGTAGAACAACGGAGCATCCCAGATAAAAAATTTTGCCGGACCGACGATTCCATGCAGATTGTTTTCGTACTGCGGGAAAGGATCTTCAGGATATTCTCCCTGTTCCGCTGCAGCAGCCGGCAGGACGAAGCAAACCAGAACCGATAAAAGCAACATTGAAATCACGTAAATCTTTTTCATATTCATCTTCTTTCTTTTATTATTTTGGGAATGATACAAAGAAGAAAAGCAGAAAGGCAAAAGGAAGAAGTGCCGCGAACGGTATCCTGAGACGGTTCTGGTCTTCCTGTACAGTGCCGCTTTTCATGTGCTCGGAAACTGCTTTGATGCGGCCTGCGATATTCTTTATTCCCTGGGCGTGAATAACAGAAGCTGTACCGGCAAAAATGATAACTGCACCTATTGAACAAGCCATCCTCCAGCTTTTCCAGCCGAAAGTGAGCATTGAAAACAGAAGCTGCGCGTCCCCTCCGCCTATCAGCTTCAAAGAGAAAAGAAAATCCGCGGCGGCAAGCCCGAAAACCAGAGGAAATGCGCGTTCCCCTTCATTTGCAAAAACAATTACTGCCATTACAAAAAGGACCGGTTTCACCTTCATATTGCCTGCTGTGAGTACGGCAACGAGGAAATATACGGCCAGCATATATTCTCCGCGACATATCAGCAGAAGCAGCGAAAAAAAAAGGAGTCCGTATGAACAGGCTTTGGGGACACGCTTTGTTTTCAGATCGGATATGCCTGAAATGACAAGCGCGGCGAGCATGACCGCTCCGGTAAACACATGGACGCTGACTGCACTCATTCCTTCTTCTCCAGAACATTTCTTACCGCGTTCGCCATATTGACAGCGCTGATCTCGCTCTGGGTCTTTTTCCTCTCGCGCTGCCAGGAGTCCTCTTCATTTACAGGAACGCCTTCCGGAATAAATGAATAAGCCGCACCGAAGAATTTATGCTTCCATTCGAGGTCCGACGGTCCGTGCCTGTTCTTTTCAATTGCCCAGCGCACAACAGGACTGCCGTCAGGATCTCTGTCATCCTTATTCATGATAAGGGCCACATCCGGCTCATATGCTGTAATTGCTCCCCCGATGATGCTTTCCATATGGACGCGGCCGGACCGCAAAGCTTCTGCCTCGATAGCCGCAACGCCCAGTATAGGAACCACCCATCCGTCATCCTGGCATTTGAGCGACATGGCTTTCAGGTAATGGAAAATGTACTCGACCCTTTCTTCTGTTGTCAGGTGCCTTTGAAAACCAAAAACAGGGACACGCTGGAGATAATCGACAATCAGCAGAATGCGCCTTGATTCCGCGTACTGCTTTGCCATCTCAACATATGCGGCCAGGACATCCGGTGTCGTAATTGCCCCGTCTCCCTGAATGATCCAAATGTTCCGCTGGATTCTTGCGAGCCTGTTCCACGCTATCACTCCGTTGGGGAGACGGCTCAGCAGCTTATTGAAGGACCTGTATGAGGTATCGTTCCTGATGTTTTTTTCTTCCCTTTCACGGATCGTCTCGATATAGGCTTCCATGAGTTCGTCCTGATTGAAGCTTTGACCGCCGTACCCGTTTACATAAGAGTTCTGAATAAGCAGACGTTCGAGCATGTGGGTCACATTGTGCTCGTATTCAACGATCAGGACAAGCGTATCGGACTTTGCAAAGGATGCCGCGAATTGGATCACCGCCGCGGTTTTCCCGATATTCTGTACCCCCGCAAGGATCGCGAGATCTCCGGCATGGAGGCCGCCCCCGAGGGCAGTGTCAATGCCGGTCAGCCCTGTCGGGATCGGCCTGAACATTCCGGCCTGGCCAAGCGCCAGGTTCCGGTCAAGCAGTTCAGCTGCCTCGGATAAGTCGTATGGGATTCCGGCGCCGACCGGAAGATCTGATTTCCTTTTAGGCCTTGGCATGTAAATCTCCTTTCTTTTTTCCGGCAAGATCCTGTTTCATGTTTTCTGCCGCGTTGCTGACTGCGCCTATCAGGCGGGGAGAAGGGTTTTCTTTCAGAAACCTGAAGGCTTCTATCAGGCAATCCATGGCATCAGTTCTGTTTTCACAGGACTGCAGCTTTTCTTCAAAGTCGGTCCAGAATGATGAAAACAATGCGGCGGTTTTCATATCCGCTTCCTCTGCCCATTTGGGAGAAGAGCCGGATTCTTTGTCCAGACAGTCTTTTACAAATGAACATGACGCGCACGATTCGGTCACAATCAAACTATTGGGGATGAACAGTTTCTGTTTCTCGGAGTAAAGGTAATTCTGTCCGAAACAATTCAGATCCGACAATATCTGTTCCCTAGCGGTTCTGTCATATGCAAAACCGGTTTCTTTCCAGGATGAAGTACCGCTTGAGACAGGAAGCGTTATACAAGTCAGCGAATCAAGCCGGAATGCATCGCCATTTTCGTCCCTGTAAATGACTCCGATAAGAGGAAGGCGGATATCACGCATCTGTATTCTTTCCCAGAGAACCTGATCCGGTCCGGTAAAAACAGTATTCGGAACAAGCTGCTCAGCAACCAGTCCAGGTTTCAGATTCATATCATTTTTCTTATATGCTCTTTCCCTGCGCCACAGAATGTCAAAGCGGATCTCAAGCGTGATATCTTCAAGATCAAGATAAGCCTTTGCGTTGAACCGTATGTTTGTCTCCGGGATTTTATGCACAGAAAAAACATTCACTCCGCTCATATAATCGCAGAATGTGTCCGCCAACGTAAAAGGACGGAATTCAGCTTTCCTGAGATATGTTTTTACGGTCTCCCAGTCGGGAAATCCAAGCAGATGCTGAAACGCGTTGATCTCATCACGGAGCCGGTAATAATCAGGATTGAATACGAGCCCGATGCCCCACCAGTGAGAAAGATCCAGCAGCCCGGTGGAATCGGAATACCGGTTTCTGATCTGTTCAAGGCACCTGGTGCGCAGCGAATAGAATTCGATCATCTTCCGGACCGTATACGCCGGATTTGGGAAATCATGAAGATTCAAAAGATATTCCCAGATATCCGAGGCCTGCCGCGCGGGATCAAGACGGAGCGCTGAGCCCGCCTCCCTGTATTCGGCTTTCAGCGTATTCAGCAGCATAAATCTCAGGAGACTGCCGTAATCGAAAACTGGGCCTGTTTTCTTCTTTCTCCAGTATATTCTCATCGGGCACCGGATCCAGTCCAGAAGAGAATCCAGCTCTATTACCGGTTTGGTTTCTTTCACGGCTTTTCTCCGCCACTAAGGACATCCCCGGATACTCTTACCTGTTCAAAAGCGAGTTCGTTGCCAACGGAAAAAGCGGATATCGCCCGCCCAGGCAGTTCGATCACGGCGGTTGAAGGAAAAGACGGTGAATAGATGTGAAATCCCGGCTCCGCCAGGACTTTTTCCGTTACCCGACCTTCTGAAATCCAGAAAACGGAAAGCGGGTATTTCATCCCTATCATATGGATCGAGTTGATCAGTCCGCTGAAACGCTGTCTGTATCCGGGAATCCTGAGCAGAACGCCTCCGAATAACCCCTGTGTATCCTCAGGTTCGGCAGATCCAAGCAAGCCTTTGCCGATATCAAGAAAAGAACTGCATTCACGGACAAGCGCGACGCTTTCCCCGCCGCTGCTGATCAGAAGTTTGTTTTCACTGTTCATTGATGTCTCCTGTCCAGAGGATACAACAGAAATCATCCGGATAGGAGACGCTCAAAAAGGACAATATGTAAAAATAACTAGAATAATCTCAAACAATGTATTCGCTTGGGAAGGGATTCCTGCTCCTGTCCGGCCAGGAATCCGTAGTCAGCCATATATTCTGGAAGAGCATCAGCCCGCCGCAGGTCTTTGTTTCGATACGGCCATGTTTATTCAGCCAATTCAAAGGGGGACGCAATGCGTCGCTGCGGAATCCCACAAAGCCCCTGATGCCGCATCTTTTCATTATCTCAAGCAGCATGAGACCTTTTTCATGGGCCTGTCCAGGTTCGGGCCCCGTATCATCAAAAAAGAACACGACGGCGATATCGTCGAAATCCTTATAGAACTGTTTGGCGGCAGGAATAAACTTCCTGTATTTATCTATTTTCGCGAGCAGTTTTTTCATGGGATTCGTATTTCTCTCGATTTCAAGGAAAACCTTCCATTTTTTTCCGGAATCGGCAGGTCCCCATTCGACGGTGCAGCTCCCATCGGGATGAAGCTGTTTGATGATTTTCCTGCCGCGGGAAACAGACAAGATTTTCAGGTTGGATGCAACAGTTGTCAAACCGTAAACATTTATATTTTTCCTTTCCATCCCTTTCTTTGACCTTGCCCCGCAAATCAGCGCGGCTCCGAATTCACTGCAGAGTCTTTGATGCTCTGGCCTGATCTCCTCCCAGCGCCGCTTATAACAGCAATGGCTGTCGAAGTAAGGAAAGTCTTCGTCAAAACAACGGCGGAACTGATTAAAAGTCTCCTTTTCAAAACTCTGCTGCGGCCACTGGCTGTACTTTTTCAGATACAGAGGAATCGTTCCGTGATATGCAGCAATCAGGTCCAGTCCTTCCCATGAGGGAACGTAGGTTTCTTTCATCTGGCCGCTGCGGAACATCTTCAGCAGGCCGATTCCGGCCAGCTCAGGTATTCTTTCGGTGAGATCAATTATTCTCCTGTATTCCAACCTGCATGCATGAACATCATCCCGATCAGACGAATCGCCGCCGAAGATCAGCGCGATTTCTGGCAGCTGGAGAAACGGATTGCAGGCGATAAAACTCATCAGTTCATAATCCCGCTGTGTGAGATCCCTGCTTTTTCTGCAGAGTTCCTGACTCCGTATTTCCTGGATGGAAATGATTTCCTTCCCGGTATCGTTGTATATTTGCTTGTAATAGTCTGAAATTTTCGGATAGTTTTCCTTGTCTGGGGCATACGGAGACAAATCTTTTTTATTGGATGTGTCAGGAACAAGAGGCGAAAAATCGGGAATCTCCGTCTGATGGATTTCAACACTGTCCTCCTGCGCATTTTTCCAGTTTATTTCAGCCTGCACATTCAGGAACCTCGCACGCTCGATACCCTCGCAGGTAAGAATGATGTCACGGATCCCGTTACCGAATACGGGAGGATTATTGAAAATCATCAAACATTCCGGCGCGATATATCCCATATCGCCCCAGACGCGGATCCATATGTTCTGTTCCGGATAAAAAACACGGAAATCGGCGTTGAAGCAGGGACTTTCGGCGGTATCAAAAATGCCGTAGCCGTAAGTTTCTGCCATGAATTTTCTGACCATTTCGCGCCGTGAAATTCCCGGCAGCAGACGCTCATTTCCGGGCTTCAAAGAGTAATAAATCTTATTGTCAGCCCTCATGATTGTTTGGATTTTTCGTGTACTTTCACAAAGTAGGCTCTCAATTTTTTCTTTTCCGAAATAATTCTGAAGCAGATCCTGGCTGGCCCATGGAAGCCGTCTAAGAAAATCCGTTAATTCGTTCTCCATATATCACATGCTCCTTTCAGATTCCATCGTACAAAATAGGTATAATTCATGAGATGGAGCAACTTCGCTGCGTAGTCGAACGCATTACTTACCAGAACAGCCTGAACGGATTTACGGTGCTGAAATGCGCCGCGAAAGGTTTTACTGATCTCGTGACAGTTGTAGGCTCGATGCCGGATACCAATGTCGGCTCGGTTCTGCTGCTTCAGGGCTTCTGGAAGGTCGACTCCAAATACGGCAGGCAGTTTTCTGTTGAAACATTTGAAGAAGTCCTGCCGGCTACCGTTCTGGGAATTGAGAAGTATCTCGGCAGCGGGCTCGTAAAAGGCATAGGCCCGAACTTTGCGAAGAGGATCGTCAATACATTCGGTGTCGATACGCTGAACGTTATTGAGGAAGACCCGGAAAAGCTTCTGACTGTGCCCGGCATCGGTAAAATCCGTGTTGAACGCATAAAAAAATCATGGGCGGATCAGAAGGAAATCAAAAATATCATGATCTTCCTCCAGGGACATGGTGTCAGCACATCCCACGCGACGAAAATCTACAAAACCTACGGCAACGAAAGTGTCAAGACCGTACAGGAAAACCCTTACCGTCTTGCCGACGACATCTGGGGCATCGGGTTCAAGACAGCCGATACAATCGCTTCAAAGATGGGTTTCGGGCATGACAGGTTTGAGCGGCTCCGAAGCGGGCTGATGTACACATTGAATCATCTCGCCGATGAGGGACACTGTTACGCCACCCGGAAGATGCTGATGAAAACCGGATCAGAGCTTCTTGAGGTAAACACCATACTCCTGGAAGAGGCTCTTGATAGAATGATCAGGGAAGAAACGGTAAAGACAGAAGCATTGGAAGATGAGCAGGAAATCGCCATATACCTTCCGCCGTTTTATTTCTCGGAAACCGGCACGGCCAGGCGTCTGCACAAGATCGCCAGTGCAGCACGAAAAATCCAGGTGAAAACCGGTCCGGCGGAGAATGATTTCCCATATGATACAGCGCAGATACTGGCGATCGAAACCGCGGCTCAGAGTAAGGTCCTTATCCTAACAGGAGGTCCCGGAACGGGTAAGACGACCACTACGCTTGGGATTATCAAGGCTTACAGAACAGCCAGGGCGAATATTCTTCTGGCTGCTCCAACCGGCAGAGCCGCGAAACGTCTCTCGGAAACGACCGGGATGGAGGCAAAAACCATCCACAGGCTGCTGGAATATAAGCCCCCGGAAGGCTATCAGCGGAATGAGGAAAATCCGCTTGACGGCGATGTCCTTATTGTCGATGAATGCTCGATGATCGACATCATGCTGATGTACAACCTTCTGAAGGCCGTCCCCGACTCAATGACACTGATCATGGTCGGGGACATCGACCAGCTGCCAAGTGTCGGCGCCGGAAATGTTCTTCGGGATGTCATAGAAAGCGGAGCGTTTCCCGTTATCCGTCTGACAAAGATATTCCGTCAGGCTCAATCCAGCCGGATCATCACGAACGCGCACAGGATCAACAAAGGGCTCATGCCGGATCTGTCGAACGGAAGAGATACGGATTTCTTTTTTATCGAGAAGGAAAATCCGGAAGAAGCGGCGGATGAAATCGTAAATCTCGTAAAAACAAGGCTTCCGCAGCATTACCGGATCCCATCCTCAGCGATTCAGGTACTTGCGCCCATGCAGAGAGGTGTTGTCGGCGCTACAAATCTGAACCAGATGCTGCAGGATGCCCTGAACCCGGCAGGAGACGGATTGAAGCGAGGCGGATTCCTGTTCAAAACGCATGATAAAGTCATGCAGATCAAGAATGATTACGACAAGGAAGTCTTCAATGGCGACATCGGAGAAGTATCCGATGTCAATCTGGAAGACCGGGAACTGACAGTCACTTTTGATAACCGCAGCATTGTTTATGATTCATCCGAACTGGATGAGCTTGTGTTGGCGTACGCGGCAACCATCCATAAAAGCCAGGGATCCGAATACCCGGTCGTTGTGATGCCGATCCTGATGACCCATTATGTAATGCTCCAGCGCAACCTGGTGTATACGGGTGTCACCAGGGCTAAGAAGCTCCTTGTGATTGTCGGGACGAAAAAGGCGCTTTCCATGGCTGTCAGGAACACATCCATAGACAAACGGAATACCCTGCTTGCCAGAAGGATAAAAGAGTCACTGGAAAAATGAAACCCCTTCATTGCCGAAGGGGTTCCTCTTTTTTAGAAATCATAACGGATGTGAATGACTTTCCCGTGGTAAATCGTCAGTTCCACTTTCATCGTTATCAGAGAAGAAACATATCTGGAGATCTCATCCGAACATCTGAAATGCCTTTTGTTTTCCCCGCGGGCATCGGTAAGCGTAATGATATTTCCGTTTACTTCCTGGAGGAACCCTTCCGTTTTGGTCCTGTGAAGCAGCAGGAAGAAGACAAGCGAAAGGAAAGCAACGGACGCCGGTATGATAACCGTCCAGTTCCAATCCTTGAACTGCGAGTACCATGGAGTCCGGAATGTCATATAGAAAACATTGTTTGACGAGTCCGCGTAACCTGTAATTTCGCTGTGGCGGACCAGATTATTTCCCAACACTACAGTATCCGGCGTAATATGGTATTCGACACCTCCAACGTAGAAATCAATACCGTTCCCCGCCTCATTTTTCCGGACTGATGTGGCAGGACCGTTTATTGTTTTCACCCGGTTGTTGTCCGTAAAATACAGCGCCGTCACCCGCCCGTTTTTCATCAGGCCGACAAATGGAGCTCCTTTTTTGAAACCATCTGAATCCGGGATAAACTTTACATCCCGATTGACAAAATAGGCGAGATTTGAGGAAACGAAGTAGGTTTCATCATCAGAGAAGCGGATGATTTCATCAATGATCCCGTTGATCGGAGTGAGTTCATCTCCGGACTGGACAAGAGGATAGTCCGCGGATGCCTTTACATAGGATCCGGCCATATCCATGCTGATCAGGGTCCCCTTGGTATAGAAAGTCTTGGACATTTTCGTTCCGGGAAAGAACAGCGCTTCAATATCCCCGACGGGAAGAGAAACGATCATCTTTGAAGAATCCTGGGACTGATAAAGCCCCCAGACGGTTTTGACCTCCAGATCGGAGCGTTCATAATCGGCGAGAACTTCAATGTACCGGATAATCAGCGCACCCGGATACGGAGCGGCCCGTCCTCTGACATAATCCCCCTGACTGATTTCACTGTTCCTGTCTTTATACCCGGTCGCGTTATCAATAACATACTCGGTTCCATCGATAACGATCCTGTTCGCGCTGATATCGGATACAACTCCTTCAAAGGATATTGAGGATGGTGTAGCTGTTGGAACCGCTGTCTGGGCAGATTTCATTGGCTGGTCCCACAGCGGATCGGATTCTTGATCGTTCCAGCCATCAGAAAGCAGATTCAGGCCGCTGCCGGATACAGTCGGCGTCGTCATAAACAGATCCGCCCAGACAGGTGTGGCAGTGCTTTGCGGAAGGGGTGTCGGAGTGCCGATCGATCGTTCCGGTATTTTGGTGAGAGATACGATCGTATATGACTGCATATCCTCATTCAGGTAAATAAATCCCATAACATAATCGCCGGCGAATATATTCGTTCCTCCGGTGCTGATGGAGCTGTACTCATTGGCGACAAGTATTTTTCCGGAAACATAAAGAGAATTTTTTCCAGCGGAATCAACGTATCCTTCAATAGAGATTGTTTCTCCGACTCCAGAGGCTGATACATGGCCTGCGAATGCAAGAATAAGAATCGATATGATAAAAATGATCAATTTTTTTCTGTTTAGCATAAAATCTTTCCTCCAAATATCAAAGATAAGATACTAAAGAGGAACCGCCATTCGGCGGTTCCTGTAAAAAAATTTATGTTTCGTCTCAGTTGCTGAATTCATTCATCATCGAATTGAATGTTCTCCTGGTAATATATCCTGTTATCAGATGATTCCCTATTATAAAACTCGGCGTACCTTCTACACCCAGTACGGCTGCATTGGCGACATTTGAGTCGATTGCCTGATATACATCATTCCCGATTACGCAGAGATTCATCATATCCTCATCAGCTCCATATTTGACTGCGGCCTGGAGCAGATACTCGCTCACATTGGATTCCTTCAGCATGGAAGTCCATTCGCTGTAATCCGCGTTCAGGTGCCCGATGTATGACAGATAATCGACGCCCTGCTGGACTGCGCAGCGTGAGTAGGCTGCCGCAAGCCGTGCGTATTTATGAGAATCAGACGGATAATCGTAGAACTCGATTCTGACAGTTTTATCCTCCTGCAGATTCTTGAGAGATTCTTCCATAAATGTCGAGCAGGACGGGCACTGAAGATCGATAAAGACTCTTACCGTTTTGTCAGCATCGTCATTGCCGTAAACCGCCGCCGGTTCGGAATCCAGCTGCTCGAGATCGATTTCTACGGGATCCGCAGATTTATATTCCAGAAATTCCAGCGCGGCGTTTGTAGCCACGTCCAGCCCGTAACGGGTTCCCGTATAAAATCCGAGAAGCAGTGAGGCCAGTACAAGCAATACCGAGAAAAGGATCCTGGACAGGTTCAGTTTTTTCCCTTCTGTTTGTTTCCTGGTTGAAGCGACATCAGTATTTTCCATATATCCCTCCTGAAAATAAGTTGTTCAAAAGATACAAAGGAATTACTGCACTTCAATTATTTTTCCGCCGCGGACTCTGACGGTTATTTTGTTTTCGTTCAGGCATGAGATGTAATCAAAAAGTGATTCATCGACGGTGTAACTGTTGATCTGGCCGTTTTCTTCATGAAGAATGATCGTGTTTCCGGGCCCGGCTTCAGGAGATCCGGTATGCTTTGTGATTCTGTTCCTTATCGCTGAAAGAAGGATAAAAACCAGAATAATTGCCAGGACACATCCCGCCAGTACATATTCGATCCACGGCGGATTCAGGATTCCGAATAATCCCGCTCCTCTGATCAGCCTTACCGCGAGGATATCATTTCCATAAACATATCCTTCCACATTGGCTCCGGTACTGAGACGTGAAAGATCTGAAAACCCGATGCAGACAGCAACAGGAGAGATGTCATAAACAGATTCTCCGACAGCAATGGACAGATCACCCTCTGCCGGACCGCTGTTTACGTGCGTGATCTTTCCGGAAAACTTCGAGCCTTTATCGACCGGCTTGGGAAGAACATCAATGATTGATACCTGATTCAGCCCTTTATACAGAACAGTCCCGATCTCGTCATAGGCAAGGTTCCTGCTGATCGTGGTATCTGAATCAATATAAAAAACAGTCTCGTCAAGCCTGATCGCTTTCCTGCCGCTGCTGTCTCCGGTGCCGATACCGCTCAGAACTCCGGATGCGGTATGATAACTGAAATCGGAATAATCGTCCGGGACGATATAGATCATTTCGGCATACTCGCCTTCCAGTGAGACAAGCGCGAATTTCCCTTCTGTAAACGAACCGTTAATGATTGTTTCCGAATCGTAATCAATGACGCGGTCATCGATCCGGAAGGCATTCACGGCTATTTTTGAAATAACGCCTGTATATTGATTCCGGCTGCTTTCAGGAAGAACAGAACCGTAACATGTCAGTAGATCGAAAATGCCTTCGCGGTCCGCGATACCTGCCACCTGGATCCCGGGTTCCAAACCCTTTTCGGCTGCGATTACAGTCGCGAAGGAAGTGTTATATGTTTTTCCGCCAATGACGAGTGAATAATTCGGTGCGGCCCCAGTAATCGACGAAATATAACCGGAAACAGGAACTTTTCCGCCATCTATCGAGTCACAGACAACTACGATCTTTGCCGTTCCGTCGCACAGTACCACCATTGCCGGCACGCCTTTATTCAGTTCTCCGACGACATTCGTGAAAGAATTGATTTCAATTTCCTTTTCCCCAAGAATAATGGAAACGACGGATTGCCCTGTCGGTGAGTTTATATCCCTGACGGATACAACATCATCTATGGCCTGATAATAGACTTCAAAACGGGATTTATCATAGGAGACGGCTGGCTTGTTCAAAAGTAGGATATCTTTATTGATTCTGAATCCGGATACATAATCTCCCTGTGAAACAGATCCTTTTATTGCTGTGTCGGGAAGAACACGCAGTGTAGTATCGCCGGCAGTGATGTAAAAAGAGCCGTTCTCTCCGATATCTCCGACAAAGTTCACAAATCCCTGGAATGATTCGGCATCAGACGGATTGGGGAACTCTTCTGTAATTGCAGAAATGAACCTGACATTTTCATTGATCCTGTAGCCGAAAACCCATGTTCCCGGAATCATGACTGTTCCGATTGTATTGGTTTCGGCATCGATCACATAATTCTCTCCGTCAATGGTCAGCGTAAAGAAATCATCTGATTCCCTGACCTGTTCAACCTTTCCGAAAAATATGTCTTTTTCCGGTACGGCTGTATTTGAAGATAAAACTCGGCAGATGACAGCTTCCCCTTTTTTTGTTACAAGTGCGACCGACGCGTATTTGTCAAGAAAAGCGATCCGCTCATCAATTCTGGTCTGCCTGGTAAACAGATATCCGACCCCGTCCACATACACACGGTATTCCAGATCGGTATTTGCGCGGGTGATTGCATTCACAATCCCGAAGTGGTACTCCATCTCATTGCTGTCTGAATCATCTTCGATCAGGCGCTCAATGCTCAGCAATTCATGCGTCTCATCGGAAAAGTTCAGTTTTACGGGCGAGTCTTTATCAATTCCGGCCGGTATTTCAAAATCCGGAGATACTTTATATGTTCTCCCGTCAATGGTAATAAATTCATCGAAATCATTCTGTGAATTTTCACTTGCCAAAACCGGGAAACCCGTAAACACGAAAATAATCAGAGCAAGCAGTATTTTTTTACATATATCCATAACAGACCTCTTTCGTTAAAAGTTATGGAAAGTATAGATAAAAGCTAAACCTCTCTCTTGATACGAAAAATACAGGAACAACAGCAGTCGGCATTCATTATCTACGGGAACTATTCCAATACGATAACGTTTAATGAACAATAACCTTATTCTTGATATTATGAACTGTATGAATTGGAGGTTTTATGAAAACACACAGATATAAATTTATTATTTTCGGAGTGATCCTATGCATTCTTTTTACCGTTGTAACTGGTATTTATGCCCAGGATTCTGAGAATCCGCAGATACCGGATGATGCTGTAGTTACGATCGTTGGTGGCGGCGGGTTTTCACCGAACTCCGGATTTCCTCAGAATCCTGATGATATTGAGCCCGGGCCCAAGATTGTTGGTGGCGGCGGACTCCCGATCGATAATGAGAAAATTTATAATGGCGGCGGGATGGATGATTTCGGAACTGTATATTCTGTAGCCGGAGATTTGACCATTACCCTAAAGGATGTTTATATTACAGATAATCTGACAGTGATCACGCTCGCTCTCGGAACTTCCCACTCAGCGTCTGATCATATTTCTTCCGGTGCTGTGTATATCAATGGAGAACAACGATCAGGCGGAGGCAGTGCCGGTGCCGGTGCCGATGAAGCATTAGGCGAACCGTTTGAACGTACCATGACACTTGTCTTCTATGGACGCCTGTTTGACTCAAAACTCGGAGTGGATTGGGATAGCCTTCGGATTTCTTTTGATGGGCTTGTCATTGCAGCTTATGAAGGAACGGATAGTGGATATATTGGCGTTCCTGAAGGGTATAACTGGTCATTCATCTTCCATAATCCGGATATCAGACGATACAGCAATGATGATTTTTCGGCACCATCTGATGAAAAGGGGATTCATACTTATGGTGATCAAATTGAAATCGAATTGGCAAGTTTCTCATCTGATGGGGATTTGAATTTCGATATCATCCAGAAAAGCGATTTACTGAATTTATATGGTTCCCATAATGCTTTATGGATCAATGATCAGCAGCAAGGTGGAGGAGGAAACAGTGTTTCATTCGATGGTGACGGAAATCCGGAAGTGGATGAAGATTCAAAATTTGTTCAGACGGATCATTTCCTTTATCAGTCTGGTGGAGAGTTCGTCAATCCGGATAGTCTCGCAGTGTGGGCTCAATCTGTAACATTTGAACTAACTGAGTCCGGAACTCCGCGCACCTGGAGCCAGTCTCTGAGGGAAGATCTCTTCCCGATGAAGCTTGTGCAGTTCTATAATATTGATTGAAATCAAATAATTAATATTCTAATAATGTAACAGCCCTTTAACACATAAGGGCTGTTTTTTTTTGCACATCAACACTTCATAGAAATCTATGAATTATCGGTTTTAAGGAAAGCTGAAATATAATCAATCATCTGAGTCTGAACCGGATCAAATGCTTTGGCGTAATTCATGGTTGTGGTCAATACGTCGTGTCCACTTGCAGTCTGAACTGCTTTCGGATTGTAACCTGCGTCGATCAGAATTGAAATGAAGGAGTGGCGAAGGCCATGAAAAGTAAGCTTCGGCAGTCCATTGCTTCTAACCAGTTTTGTAAATGTGCTGGTAATATAATCCGGAGTCAGAAGATTACCTAATGAATCAACACAAATGAAATCCTCAAAATCATAGTTGTAAAAATCACCGAGCAGTTCTTTCATTTCATCCTGCTTATTATGGATTGCTGTGAGAAAATCCGCAATCGGATCACTGATCTTCAACTTTCTTTTGCTGCCGTTCGTTTTCATCGCTTCGTTAAAATACCATTCATTATTCACCCTGGTAACCGACAATGACACTTCGATAATTCTTTTTGACCAGTCTATGCAGCTCCATCGGAGACCGAGCAGTTCGCTTCTGCGAAGGCCATAAACCATGGCAAGTACAATCTCAGGGAAAATCTTTGATCCTTTTGCCGCTTCGAAAAGTCTTTGATAGTCTTCAAGACTGTAAGCGTCCGGATCCTTACGAATTTTTCTCGGTTTTCTGGCTCTGTCGGAAGGATTCTTATCAATAAGCTCCCCGCTGATAGCGAACTCATACGCGGCATGGATAAGCTGGTGATGTTTGATAACACTGTTGGGGCTCAAACCGTCCTTTTCGGTTTTTTCCTTATAGTAGAGCGAAAAATCATTAGCTGTCAGTTCGGCATATTTTTTTATTCCGAAATAGGGCTCGATATGAGTCTCCAGTATAGACTTGTAATTTTCTTTGGTCTTAGGGGTAACAGAAGTTTTTTCAATATACTCACGGATAAGCCAAACCAAAGAATGAGCAGGAATTATTTCCTTTTCCTTCTGTAATTCATATTCCGCGACCTTTTCTTCAGCTTCGATTTTCGCGGCACGAATACCTGTGGATTCCAGCGTTATCATGTGTTGGCGCCATTTGTTATCTTCATCCTTCTCCCGGATTACTGCTCTGAATTTTCCATGTTGTTTGACTACAGTAAAGCTCATTTTGACGATCCTTTCATCGTTTATTCCATAATATGCAGCAGCAGAACAATCTACGAATAGCTTTTTTCTGCAAGTTCATTGTTCAGATGTTTCGCATGCGTATCCAGATATTTCAGGAAATTCTTCTTGCTGATCATTTTCTTTTGCGTCCCGATATCAAGAGATTCAAAATCAGGCTCACGGAAAAGTCTCAATGCAGCATCTCTTCCGATTCGAAGATATTCCATAATGTCACGCACCAGCAATACATCTGAATATTCTGAGATTTTTGTCCGCTCCATAACAACCTCCAGTTTTCTCCAGCCTAATGGCTTTCAATAAATTCAATAAGATCCTGCTTTCGGATCCGGATAGATTTGCCGATTATCAATACCTTGATCTTTCCGCCAAAAATAAGTTCATTCATTTTGTAACGGCCCAATCTCAACACTTCAGCCACTTCAGCACGATTCATAATTTCAGGATAATTCTGCAGATTCATTTTTCTCAACCTCCTCTTTTCTATAGAATTCAAGCGCGTTTTTTATCATACAAATCTGATTGTCCACAAAGTCCATATTCTGCTCACATCCAATCGTGGAAATGGATTTAACGCCCAGCCAGGAACAGATAGCTCTGTTGTTGAATCCCATGCTGACCAGGGAAGCAGCATAAGCCCGTCGCAAATCTGAAAATGAGACCCTTTCCATATTGTTTTCCCGCATCAGATCATTCAGCTTTTTGGATAAGTTATCAGGACCTATCAGGTAACCGTTTCTGGAAACAACTACAAAATCATAGAATTTACGGCAGTAATTACTGTTGTTTTTCCTCAATTCAATTTGTTTGGCATATTCATCTTCCAGAATTGCCAGATCACCATCGAAAGCAGGCAGTGTTCTGACTGCGACATCCGCTGCGGGATGTATATCATAGGCGCTGGAAGAACCCTTAATTACGACATTCCGGATATTTATTTCTCTTTTTTCAACATCAATATCAGACCAGCGAAGCCCGAGAATCTCCGCACGTTCAAGTCCGTATCTGACTGAAAGCATTACAGGAACGTAAACATCTGTTCCTTCCGCGAATGAAAGGACAGAATCCAACAGATCAGGAGGAATCGATTTGATGCTTTTTTCTGAATTATCAGGAACGATATTTGTCACGGACGACATGATATCATCCGTGATCCATCCTTTTTCAAAAGCGGAGCGCAGAGCCTGCCCCATTACCTCACGATGTTTCTTTACTGTTGATGAACTGAAACCGTTGTTGAGTTTATATGAAAGATATGTATTGATTTCGTCTGAAGAAATCGCCAGAAATTGGATATTTCTTTCATTGAAATAAGGATAAATATGGTTTTCAAGAATCTTCTGATACCCATTGAATGAAGAGGGTTCGATTTCTATCTGTTTGACGGAATAAAAATTCCGCAGATAATCGCAGAAGCTGATCCTTTGAAGTCCCTTGGGGATACCGGACCTTTTCGAATTTCCAATAAATTCCTGCTGAGTTTTAATGATTCCCATTTCAAAATATCCTTTCTTTCTTAGTTAATACAAAAAACAATATGATGAAATGGATTTTTTCTTCTGCCGAGGAAGTGAATGGCCGAAATTAGTATCATTACATTAGGGTAAAAGACCCTACGATTATAATTCGGCTAAAATTCAGTGCCCGGACTTTTCTTTAAGGTTTACCCAAACTTCATACAGCGGGAATATAAAAAAATATTGATATCGTGGAAAAATCGTGGAAATCAGGGGTCTGAAATTTCCATTCGCCAAAAATGGCCTAAAATGGCAAAAAAAAGGCCTGTTTTCCGATCGATTTACTCGTAAAACAGGCAAAAAAAAGTAGCGGGGATTGGATTCGAACCAATGACCTCCGGGTTATGAGCCCGACGAGCTGCCTCTGCTCTACCCCGCATCGACAGATTGAATAATATCATTATTCTGAAAAAAGTCAAGTACACTTATGACAAAAATATTACATGTTCTGATTTGTAAAATTGAGTTAACAAAAATGTATTTATTGAATCTATTTAAAAGAATTAGCTATAAAAAAAATAAATAAAAATACGTGATAGATATATGAAAATATTTTATTTATGGAGAATATGTCAATTAAAATATTGACAAAAAAGACCGGTAATTATAAAATAATTTTTTATAAAAAAAACATTTAAAAAAAATTGTTTATAAATAAGTGCCTTAAAAACAATAAACGAAAAGGGGTTCCTATGGAAAAAGATATCCAAACGGTATTTTTTGATGTCGGAAATACTTTGCGAATTGTATTGCCGGATAAACCCTTCATTGAAGCAGCGGAAGCTGAATTGATGCGGCTGACGGAAACAAAAGAATCTCATGACGATTTTTTTGCGAAACTGGAGGAACGCTGGAAAGCCTACCGGAAACTCGCGAAGACATCTTTGTTAGATTGTTCTGAAATGGAATTGTGGGTGCAGTATATGCTTCCGGATTATGATCATGAACTGATCGCCTCCCATGCCAGCCGGCTGACACGTCTGTGGCGGGATCATGACGGAAGAAGAGTTGCCCGTCCGGATGTCCGTGAAACGCTGGAAGGTCTTGACCGTATGGGATATACAATGGGAATCATCGCAAATACCGTGACAGAGACAGAAATTCCCGACTGGATGGTCACTGACCACGTAGCCCATTATTTCAAAACAACGATTCTTTCTTCAAAAGTCCGCCTGCGAAAACCGGATCCCGAGATTTATTATTTAGCCTGCCGATGTATCGGAACAAAACCCGAGAATTGTGCATATGTCGGGGATAATCCGGTTCGTGACGTGGAAGGGACACAGGCAGCCGGTTTCGGGATGATGATACGTATCGATGAACCGGATACATTGAACCGTGAAAAAGCTACCGGGAAAGAATTTATCCCGGACTATGTTATTACCAAACTGTCGGATCTGCTGACAATTCTGCCGGATCGGAAAGGAAATCAGGCATGAACGAAAATATCACTGCCATCGTGTTTGATCTCGGCGGAACACTGCGTATCGCGCTGAAAGACGATGAATGGATGAAGCAGGGAAGGATCCATATGGCGGAGCTTGCCGGAACGGACCTGCCTTTTGAAGATTTTTACGCACTGGTGGAAGAGCGATACGAAAAATACCGCAAATGGGCACTGGCCGAAAATAAAGAGTCCAATGATGAGGAACTCTGGTGCAAATGGCTGCTCTTCGATTATCCGCGTGACCTTATCATGGCGAACCGGCACAAGCTTTCTTATGAATACCGTCAGTCAAAAGGCCGCAGGGTCGTTGTTGATCACGGGGAAGAAGTCCTTCGCGAGCTTTATAAACGGGGCTATAAGCTGGGGATCATCTCCAACCTGATCGGAGAAACGGAAGTATACGAATGGCTGGAAGAGGATGGACTGAGGGACCTATTCTCATCTGTTATCCTTTCTCCTGAATGCGGTCTGCGAAAACCCTGTGCGGAAATCTACCGCGTAAGCAGCAGGGACCTGGGTGTTCCATGTGAACAGATCGCTTCGGTCGCAGATAACCAGGGCAGAGATATTGAAGGCGCACGGGAAGCCGGGATCGCTTACAATGTGCTCTATGATTCGCCGGAGAAAAAGCACCCTGTCGATCCGAACGGCGAGAATCCTCCGGATGCTGTTGTGCGGGATTTCCGGGAACTGTTGGATCTGTTCCCGGGCAGGGAGGCATAAATGAATACGGATATCCATGCGATCTATCTGGATCTGGGTGATACATTCCGGATCATAAAGAAAGAAGATGACTATATTCTGGATGCAAAACAAAAAATCGCGCAGATGTGCGGCAGCGATATGGATCCGGAAACATTTTATGATGAAGTGATCTCGCCGCGTTATGATGTCTACCGGGAATGGGCGCTGAAATATTTTTGTGAAGCACCCGAGCAGGTCCTTTGGAGCCGATGGCTGGCTTATGACTGCGACCCGGAACGGATCCGGAAATATGCCGGGGAACTTACCTATCAGTACCGTCAGACTAAAGGCCGGCGTGTTGTTGTAGATGGCGGTGTCGAAACCGTAAAAGAGCTGAACCGGCGCGGTTATGCCGTGGGAATTATCTCCGATCTGGTGGGAACAAAAGAAGTTGATGAATGGCTGGACCATGACGGATTGCGTCCTTACTTCAAGACCGTTCAGCAATCTTCTGTTTGTTACGTCCGCAAACCGGGGCCCGCGATTTTTTATTACGCGATGGATGAGGTAGGGATCCCCGCCGAGAAAAGCGCTTTTCTCGGTGACAATCTGGATCGGGACATCATCGGTGCGAAAGCCGTCAATATGGGAATGACGATCGCCGCGAAATGGGGTGCGAAAAAATATACAATGAATGAGGAGAACCGTCCGGATTGCGTGATTTATCATTTCCTGCAGCTGCTGGACCTGTTCCCTGAGCCGGGCAAAGTCAATACTGAGGCCATGATCCCTCCGGAAGAGGCATGGCCGGGAGGTAAAGAATAAAGATATGAGCAACACAAACAAGACACATGGCGGCCATGAATTGGCTGAGCTGGTTCGCAAAGCTTATGAAAAAGGCGAAATCGATTATTCGTTGAACCCTATGACATTGGGAACCGGATATATAAAAGCAGGCGATCATGTGGTTTTCTGCTGCCGCAGAGGCGAGCGGGAGATTGAACTGACCGAAATGTTCACCGATCCGGATTTTGCGAAAACAGAAAGAAAATTCCTGAATGATCTGGATTTTTCCATCCTGACACTTTATCATGAAAAATTCAAGGATCTACCGGTAGTATTCGGACCTTCCCATGTAAAAATGTCCCTGGCTGAGGTCCTGAGCAAAGCGGGAAAAACACAGTTCCATTGTTCCGAGTCGGAAAAATTTGCCCATGTCACGTTTTTCCTGAATGGCGGCGAAAACAAACCATTCCCCGGCGAAACGGATATCTGTGTTCCGTCTCTGAAAGGTGTTCCCTTCGATACAAAACCGGAACTCTCCCTGCCGGAAGTAGCTGATAAAGTGGAAGACGCACTGGGAAAATATGACTTTATCGTAACGAATTTTGCCAACGGCGATGTCATAGGGCATACCTCCAACGATAAAGCAAAAATCGAAGCTGCCGGACACGTCAGCCGGGCACTGGAACAGGTCATCACAGCAGCTAAAAAAGCCGGTTATGTCGTAGCCGTGACAGCGGACCATGGCAACATTGAAGTTCTGCACACCGACAAGGGAAAACCCCACGTAGCACATACATCAAATCTGGTCGCTTTTATCATGATCGATCCGGAAAGCGATGAACCGATCCATCTGAATGACGGTTCGCTGAAAGATATTGCCCCGACCGTACTCAAGGTCATGGGTATTGAACAGCCGTCGGAAATGGATGGGAAAGCTCTCTGCGGCAGCCATGATTTCGGTAAAGACAGAAAAATGCTGCTGATCATCTGTGACGGATGGGGATTGGGAGACAAGACGGATAATGACGCGATATTCCTTGGCGATACTCCTTATTGGGACAGCCTGCTGGATAATGAATCCTGGTCCTCTTTGCATGCGTCCGGAGAATATGTCGGGCTCGGAAGCGGAAAACCCGGCAACTCCGAAGCCGGTCACAGCAACATCGGTGCGGGACGTGTCGTGCCGCAGGACGACATCCGTCTGGACAGCGCGATCGCTGACGGTTCTTTTATGAAAAATCCTGTTCTGCTGAAAACGATCAGTGAAGCAAAGGCAAAAGGCCGCGCGCTGCATTTGATCGGGCTGCTGACGAAAAAATCTTCCCATGGTTCTATCTATTATCCGCTTGCGGTTGCCGAAATGGCAAAAGATCTGCCCGAGGTATATCTCCATGTTATTTTTGACGGCAGAAGCACGGAACCCGGTTCCGCGCCGGATTTGCTGGCTGAGCTGGATGACATGATCGAATCACGCGGACTGAACCTGCAGGTCGTTGACGGTGTCGGACGCGGAATTGCCCTTGACCGTGATGGCAACTATGCTAAAGTTAAGGCGGCTTATGATAATATGATCGGGGAACTATAGCATAAGGTATTTATCAGGAATATATCCGGATGGAAAAGAGCCGGATGCTCTTTGATTTGTATTACGATCCTTCCGAAAACGTTTCGGTAAATCGATAAACACCCAAAAAAAGAGGTGAGCGCGATGGCAGAAAATAAAAAGCCGTTTTCATGGAAAAAGCTGAAGAATCAATTTCTGGATATTGTGACGAACCCATTCAACATGATCGTGTTTATTTCACTGGTTTTGTTGATATTTCTCATCGCAGTTCCTTTGATTCGTATGCTGCGGACAACATTTGTCCTTGCCGCCGGTGAATTACGCCGGGTCCAAAAAACCACGCCTGACGCACAGGTCGGTGATTTTACGCTGTATTACTGGAAATATCTGCTGACGGGAAAACTTGCCAAGGCTAATTTCTTTACCCCGCTGCTGCATTCCCTGACGATTGCTTTCTTCGTGACAATCGTCGCAGTGCCGCTTGGCGCGGGACTTGCCTGGCTGATGGTCCGCAGCGACCTTCCCGGGAAACGCTGGCTGACACTGGGAATTATGATCCCATATATGATTCCTTCCTGGTGTAAATCAATGGCCTGGCTGGCTGTATTCCGAAATAACCGCGGCGGTTCTCCCGGATTTCTTCAGGGACTTGGGCTTGATATACCGGACTGGCTTGCTTACGGACCGATAGCAATTATTCTTTGCATGGTACTGCATTATTATGCCTTTACCTATATCATGGTTTCCGGTTCGCTCCGTTCCATCAACAGTGAACTGGAAGAGATGGGCGAGATACAGGGGGCCAGTAAAGTTTATATTCTCCGGTCAATCACACTGCCGCTGGTTATGCCCGCTGTTTTGTCCTCTGCAATCATGACATTAAGTAAATCGATCGGTACCTATGGTGTGGCTGCAAACCTTGGACTTCGTATCAGCTATTATACGCTCGCAACCAAGATGCATGACTTTATCAATACAGGATCCGCGACAGTCGGTTATTGTATGGCGATCCTGCTGATCCTGATGGCCTCCGGGACGATCTGGGCAAATCAGGCATTTATCGGTACCCGTAAATCCTATGAAACTATCGGCGGGAAAGGCGGACACAGTACCATGATGAAGCTGGGATCAGCGCGTTACCCGATCATGGTTTTCCTCGGGATTTTCCTGATTTTCGCCATGTTTGTGCCGATGTTCATCCTGGTGATGGAAACCTTTCAGATCCGCACCGGTGCCGGTTATGGTCCTGATAACCTGACCCTTTATAACTGGATCGGAGACATGAAAGACGCGCCCCGGGACATGGTCAATTATCCCGGTATTTTCAAGAATCCGGAATTCTTCTCCTCTTTGAAAAATACGGTCGTGCTGACGATTGTCGGCTCCGTTATTACCGCTTTCTGCGGTTGTCTGCTGGGCTATATTACTTCCCGAGGACGCGGCAAATGGTACGGAAAACTGGTTGAGCAGCTGGTTTTCATCCCTTATCTGATGCCCGCTGTTGCTTTCGCGGCGATTTATCTGGCCATGTTCAGCCGGAAGATCGGACCGATTCCGTCGCTTTACGGTACATTTACCATCATCCTGCTGGCGACTGTTGTCAAGCACTTCCCATTTGCAAGCCGTTCCGGTACGGCAACCATGATGCAGATCTCTACCGAATTGGAAGAAGCGGCAGATATTGCCGGTGCCAGTTTCTGGAAGCGGCTGGGTACGATCGTGATCCCGCTGGCAAAAGGCGGTTTCCTTTCCGGTTTTCTGCTTGTCTTTATCAGTATCGCCAAGGAACTGGATCTGATCATCCTGTTCATGACGCCATCCACACGAACGCTCTCTTACCTGTCATTTATTTACAGTAAAGAGGTTCTGCCTCAGATGGCTGACGCGATTTCGGTTGTTGTGCTGATTTTCGTCCTGTTCTCATACATCCTGTCCAATCTGGCGACAGGTGCCGATATCGGCAAGAGCTGGGGATAGTGTGAAATGAGTAATCAAAAATATGAATTAAGAATGGGTGTATGAAAAATGAGTAAGATTGAATTGATCCATATTGATAAATATTACGGGACAAACCATGTTCTGCATGATGTAAACCTGACTATTGAAGACGGCGATTTTATGACGCTGCTCGGTCCTTCCGGATGCGGTAAGACCACTACTTTGCGTGTAGTTTCCGGACTGGAACGCCCGCAGGGCGGCGTTATGCTGATCAATGGAAAAAAGGCGATTGACTGTGATGAGGCATTTTATCTGGAACCTTCCAAACGCGGGCTGAACCTGGTATTCCAGAGTTATGCTTTGTGGCCGCATATGACGGTTTTTGACAATGTGGCATTCGGGCTGAAGATCAAAAAAATGCCGGCTGAGGAGATCAGGAAGACTGTACGCAACGCGCTGGAGCGGATGCGCATCGGGGAGTTTGAGAAACGATATCCGAATGAGCTTTCCGGCGGGCAGCAGCAGCGTGTGGCGATTGCCCGCGCGATCGCGTCCTCACCTGAACTGCTGCTTCTGGATGAACCGCTTTCCAACCTTGACGCAAAGCTGCGAACTGATATGCGCGCGGAACTGAAACGTCTGCATAAGGAACTGGGTACCACGATCATCTACGTGACCCATGACCAGGTGGAGGCGCTGACGATGTCAACCAAGATCGCGCTGTTCGAAAACGGAAAACTTTCGCAGGTTGACAAACCGATGGACCTTTATTTGAATCCGAACAATCTGCGGAACGCAGATTTTATCGGAAACCCGCGCATCAACTTCATCAATGGCAAGGCCTGCATCAAAGGTGATATGATGAATGTCAAGTGCAGCCTTGGCGAATTCAATTACCCGAAGGAAGATTGGACCAATGAGGATATGCCGGCCGGTGAATTTGACTGCGTGCTTGGCGTCCGCCCGGAACAGATCAAAATTGCCGAGGAACCTGCGGATAACACGATCACTGCCACGGTTTACGCCGGTCAGCCTGCGGGTTCTGAAACGCTGGTTACCGTACATGTGGGTGGTGATGAACTGCTGCTGAAACAGATCGGTATCGCTGAATATGACATCGACCAGGAAGTTCTGCTGAAGATCAAACCGGACCGCTTCAATGTTTATAACAAGGAAACGACCCGCCTGATAAAGTATTCACGGAACAAGAAAAAGGCAAAAGAATAGGTCTGATCAGAAGGTTTTGAAATGACAGTTTTTTTTCAAAATACAGATATTTGAAAGGATAAACGTCAGAAATCTGATAAAATGAAAAAGGGCTGATTTCAGTTAAGAGTTGTATAAATAAACAAGAAAGGAATGATCATGAAAAAACTCTTTGTTTATCTGATGGTGTTGACGATGGTTTTGTCAACGGTTCTTTCCGCGGCCGCGATCGATATCCCGACCAATGCGGAATACAACGCGATGTCCGGGGATGAACTTCTTGAACTCGCGAAGGCTGAAGGCGGAAAGGTTGTTGTTTATTCAACCACGAGCAAGATGTCAAAAATTGCCGAGGCGTTTACTGAGGAATACCCGGATTTTGAAGTTGAAGTGTACGACCTGGATGGCGGCGAAGGCATCACCAAAGTTGTGACCGAAGTCGATTCCGGCAACATCATTGCTGATATCATTCAGGACGCTGATGCCCGCGGCGATATCGCTTTCAATTACTACGGCAAGTATCTGGAAGCTTACTTCCCGGAAGATATCTGCGCACACATCGATGACAGCCTGGAGACCTATGGTATGCCTTTCTATACTTCTCTGTCCTTCTGGTATTACAATACCGATGCATTCCCGGATGGCGCTCCGGTGAACAACTGGTGGGATATTATCGAAGTTGATGAAAACGGTAACCAGAAGTATGAGCTTTACTCCAAGGAAATCGGTTCTGAAGCTACCTATCTTGCCCTGTTCAGCCACTTTGTCTCCCAGCCGGAAGATCTGGCTGCTGCTTATGAAGAAAAGTACGGCAAACCGATCGAATATACCTACCCGGATGATCTCGGCTTTGAAGAAGAAAATGCCGGATATGAATATCTCTACCGCCTTTCTCAGCTGCGCATGACCTTCATCGGTGACGGTGATGAAATCGTTGAAGCTGTCGCGAATTCCAATGCTGACAAACCGGTTTTGGGTCTCGCTTCCGGTGGTAAAATCGGCAACCGCGATGATAACGGCTGGCCGATCGCCTGGGTCACCGAACTCGCTCCGTATGTTTCCGGTCAGAATACCAACTATTCCTTCATCGTTCCGGGTACTGATAACCCGGCACTTGCCCGCTTCTTCATCCGCTATATGATGGGTGGTGATGACGGTTCCGGTGAAGGTTATAAGAAGGTAATGAAGGAAGGCGCCTGGTCTGTCCGTGACGATTACAACAACAAGAAGAACCCCTTCAGCCTGGCTGATTCCGGCACCGTGCCTCTCAACATGGAAGGCATTTATGACAACTATCTGGATGTCTCCGACTTCTGGACATACTGGCACGATAAGAGCCCGAACAAATAAGTTCAGGATCTGATTCATAATTTGACTGATATGCTGCGGCAGTATAAACAGCTGCCGCAGCATCTTTAACGAGCAACGCAGACAATGAGCGATAAAAGCGAAAAACTGGAAATAAAAGATTTTTTCCGCTTTACCAAAGACGGAAAAATGAAAAGCGCGACGGTTACCTATAGCGTTACGTATGCTGTTTTATATCTCATTGTCTACGGTGCTGCATATTATTTCCTGATCGATGTTCTGGCACCTTTGACAGCCGGGATGCCGATCTTGCTTTCCGACCTGATCGGGGCTGTTGTTCCGGCAATCGTCGGTGCACTGATATGCTTGATACCGCTGAAGCTGTTTTCCGACAAAAAACCTGCTTTTTTCGGTTATGTCTGGATTGCGGCTTTCGCGCTGATGTTCCTGACAGCAATGGTGATCATGCTGAAAGACGACCGGGATGCGCTTTCGATTTTCCTGCGCCTTTTCGTTATCATGGTTCCGGCTCCGCTCCTGTTGGGAGGCGGTTCAGCCTGGTATATGTGGAAAAAGTCTGAAATTATTGAGAAAACTTCGGAGGATTATGATTGATACGGTTTTGTTCGATATGGGCGGTACGCTGGAGGATATATTTGTAGATGAAAGCAGCCGTTATGAAGCAGCAAAGCGGGTTCTGGAAATATCAAAAAGCCATGGATTCACTCTCGGTGAAGATATTGAAGAAGCTGTTCAAAAAGTGAAAGAAGGCTGGGATGCGTATGGAGTACAGCGGGACAGTGATAACCGTGAATTAAAACCTGAAGAGATCTGGGGTAATTATGTAATGCCGCGGTTCGGGCTGACTTTTGAGCAGGTCAAGCCTTTTTCCGAAGAACTTGCGTATATGTATGAAGTAACACATTATCATCGTGTGCTTCGTCCGCGGGTGAAGGATATGCTTGAGGGGCTTCAATCAATGGGTATGAAGCTTGGGATCATTTCCAATACTGCAAGCCTTTATCAGGTTTTCCAGATCCTCGATGATTACGGGATCCGGGGGTATTTCCGGGATGTAACGCTTTCATCCGTTACAGGCTACAGAAAGCCGGATGGAAACATCTTCAAGGTTTCTCTATATCAGATGCGTTCTAAAGCCGGAAATTGCGCATATGTAGGGGATACCTATTCCCGTGATATCGTCGGCGCTGCACGTGCCGGCTTCGGCGAGACATTTCATATCCATTCCCAGCTGACGGCACTGAAGGATACCGGAAAATATGATGAAAAGCCTACTCATACGATCAGCGATATTTATGAAGTGTACACAATTCTGAAAGAGGAACAGAAATAACTGTCAGCAGTGATTTTCAAGGATGCTGTAAATATAATTCATATCTAAAGATTCACGTACGGTCTTCGCGAGAAGATCGTATTGTTTTTCTTTATGCTGCTGCAGATCAAAATTGAAAACCGCGTCTGCCGGAAGGCCTTTGAATTTTCGTATAGCATCTATAATCGTATCGCTGATCCCGGCGGCGTCAAATATCCCATGGATGTAAGTTCCATAGATATTCCCGCCGTTGACAACAGGAGGCTGGTCTTTTGTGCTTTGTCCCATATGGATCTCATATCCATGATAGTCCAGTCCGTTAAGTGATGAAAATATGCCGCTGATATCCGATATTTTCCCGGTGGTTTGTGTCTGTTTCTTTTTCTCAATGAATACGGTTTCTACCGGCAGAAGCTGCATCCCAGCACACTCAGAGATACCGGCAGCTTCGCTTTGATTTGGGTCTGAGATCCTTTGCCCAAGCATTTGATATCCGCCGCAGATGCCGAAAACCGGAGTCCCTTTGGCTGCTACCTGCTTGATGAGGGCTTCAAGTCCTGATTCACGCAGCCATAGCAGGTCCGCGATCGTACTCTTGGTTCCCGGCAGTATGATCAGATCGGGCTGGCTGAAATCCCTGATGCTGTTGATATAACGGAGCGAGACGTTCGGATATTGTTCAAACGGGGCAAAGTCAGTGAAATTGGATATTCTTGGCAGGCGGATAACCGCGATATCTATGGATTTTCGCGTAGTTTCTGAATTGAAACGTTCTGTCAGGCTGTCTTCATCATCAATGTCAAGATGCATATAAGGGATTACGCCGACAACCGGAACCTTACACAATTCCTCAAGCGTTTTCAGACCCGGTTCCAAAATGGCGCGGTCTCCGCGGAATTTGTTGATGATGACCCCTTTTACCCTGGCTCGTTCGTTCTTTTCGAGAAGAGCGATGGTACCGTAAAGCTGCGCAAAGACTCCGCCCCGGTCAATGTCACCCGCAAGCAGGACCGGTGCGTTGACCAGCTCCGCAAGCCCCATGTTGACGATATCTTCCTGTTTGAGGTTGATCTCCGCGGGACTGCCGGCGCCTTCGATGACGATGATATCGTTTTCTGCCGCCAGACTGTTGTATGCCTCCAGGATGACAGGTATATATTCCTTCTTTTTGCGGTAATAAGTCATGGCATTCATGTTCCCGACTGCTTTGCCGTTGATGATCACCTGACTTCCAACATCAGTAGTGGGCTTGAGCAGGATGGGGTTCATGCGGACATCCGGTTCGATCCCGGCGGCTTCCGCCTGGACGACCTGAGCCCGCCCCATCTCAAAACCGTCTTTTGTAATGAAGGAGTTCAGCGCCATGTTCTGGCTTTTGAAGGGGGCTACACGATAGCCGTCCTGACGGAATATCCTGCACAATGCAGCGCACAGGATGCTTTTCCCGACGTTGGACATCGTGCCCTGGATCATGATGTTCTTTGCCATTTTTGCTCCTTATCCTTCCTGTGTGGTATGAAATAATGCTGATATATCCCGAATCGTGCGGATCAAAGTCTCATTTTCATGATGTGTACGGACCGCGATGCGGAACCAGCCGCGTCCCAGTCCGGAAAAGTTTTCACAGCTGCGAATGGCGATGCCTTTTTTACGCAATTCATCACCTAATTCTGCATGAGCCCTGAAGAGAATGAAATTAGCATCAGACGGGCAAACATAAAAACCATATTTTTTCAGTTCCGTGGAAAGAAATTCACGCTCAGTCGATATGAAGGCTGTGGAGTTTTGCAGGTAATCCCTTTCTTTCATTGCCGCCGCAGCAGCTGCCTGCGCAAGGACGGAAACATTCCAGGGCTGAACCTGCTGTGACATGCGATGCAGGAGAGCGTGATCTGAACTCAGGCAGTAACCGACACGGATACCTGCCAGAGCATAACATTTTGTGAGAGCTTTCAACAAAAACAAACCTGAATGAGAGCCAGGACAGGTATTCAAACCTGAAGATTTACCTGTAAGCTCCATAAAGCATTCATCCATAAATAGATAAAACCCTGATTTTGCGCATAGTGATAGAATCTCGTTCATCAAATGCGGATCGATGAGCCTGCCTGTAGGATTGTTGGGATCACACAGGAAAATAACATCCGGTTTATGCGTTTCAATGGCTGAGAGAAAGTTTGAATCAAGCGCGAAATCATTTTCCTGATGGAGATAATGGTGAATGATCCGGCATTCAATGTTCCTGAGCGCGGTTTCATATTCAGAAAAGGTCGGGACAGCAATCAGGGCCTTGCGCGGTTTAACGACATCGCAGAATGCATATATTAATTCGGCAGCTCCATTCCCGAGCAGAATATCTTCTGCGGGAATTCCTTCATACTCACTGATCGCGGAGACAGCTTCCCGGCAATACGGGTCCGGATAGTGATCAGCGAAAGCAAGTGCTTCCTTCATGGCAGAAATGACTCCCTGCGGTATTCCCAGCGGATTGATGCTTGCGGAGAAATCTATTGCGATATCGCTTCCGTAAACATCTCCGCCATGAGGATTAGTCGTTTGATAAAGCATTTCAGATCACCTCGTCAGTATGGTCTCAGCATCAGACAGATAAAGCTTAGTCCAAGCATCAAAAAGGATGTAAGGTACATCAGGGCGCAGGTGCGGGGAATGTCATCAGTTTCGATTTCCCGTAAAGGATCACCGATGAACTGCTTCTTATGGAGCACGCCGTGGTATATCGCGTCTCCGGCTAATTGTACCTCAAGCAATCCGGCGCAGGCCGCTTCCGTTTGCGCGGAATTGGGACTCGCGTGTTTATAACGGTCGCGCAGGAAGATTTTCCAGCCGTTTTTTATGTTCAGTTTCTGCAGCCCCCCGGCAATCAGCATCAGTAGAGCAGCCAGCCGCGCGGGAATATAATTGCATATGTCATCTGCCTTTGCAGGAAACCATCCAAAATTCGTGTAGGGAGCGTCAATATACCCAAGCATGGAATCCATCGTATTGACAGCTTTATAAAAAAATCCGGCGGGAGCCCCACCAAGAACAATGAAAAACATCGGGGCAATAATGCCGTCGGATGTGTTTTCGACGATCGTCTCGACTGCGGCACGGATGATTCCCTTTTCGCTGAGCCGTTCTGTGTCTCTGCCGACGATCATAGAGACAGCCTGCCTGGCATCTGTCAGGCTGCCTTTCCGCAGGGCGTGGAATACCTTCATGCTTTCTTCCCGCAGATCACGGATCGCAAGGATCTGCCAGCACATAATGCTTTCAACAGCTATCCGCAAAACTGTATGGATCTTTCCACATAAAGAAAGGATCAGATACGGAATGACGGAAGAAAGGACGACAACTATGAACCAAAGCATAAATCCAGCAGCCCGTTCACCTGATTTTGTTTTCGGAAACAAACGGCGAAGATGTTTCTCGAGAAAGGAGATCATCTTACCGATCAGGATCACCGGGTGCGGTATACCGTGGGGGTCCCCAATCAGGAGATCGATACAGGTTCCGATCAGCAGCGGCAGCATTTTATAGATCATCGTTTTTTCCCCTGTATCTGCATGGTAAAAACAGTGACCGGATTCCCGCCGAGCATCAATGTATGATTTCTGGCTGCTTTACCGCGTGAAATCTGAACTGTAATCACTTCCGTTTCGGAGAATGGCATCTCCTTTATGATTTCTGTCAATTCGGCGATGGATTCAAGAGAAACCACAGCGGCGACAACGCGGATATCCGTGCCTTTATCAAACAAAAGACGGAAGATTTCTCTCATTTTTCCGGATGCTCCGCCGATAAAAACATGAGTCGGCGTTGGAAGACCTTCCAGTGCTTCCGGTGCGGATCCCTCGACAAAACAGATATTGGATGCCATCAGTGCGTGTGCGTTCAATTTGCTCAAACGCAGCGCTTCCGGATCTTTTTCTATCGCATAGACAGCACCTTTCTTAGCGCAAAGAGCCATCTCGACGGAAACAGAGCCGGTGCCGGAGCCGATATCCCAGCAGAGAGCATCCTCTGTCAGCATCAGTTTTGATAGACAAATTGACCTGATCTCGCTTTTGGTCATTGGGATCAACCCTTTTTCACTGCTGCTTCGAGTGAAATAAATGTCCGGAAGTCCCTGGACGGCAAGCCGGTCCGGGGCGGAATTTTCAATGAGGATCACGCTCAGCGGAGCGAATTCTTTTTCAATCAAATCCTGAAGATTTCCCTGCGTTATTCTTTCATCAGGGTAACTAAGACGTTCTCCGACATACAGCATGAGTCTGTCAAGTCCAGCATCCTTCAGTTTTTGACAAATGGCACGGACAGTGTTTTCTCCTCCGGTCAGGACAAAAACGCGGTCGTGTGACCGAACCATGGAAATGATATCGGTGTTTCTGCCGTGAAGGCTGACCGGATGAACATTCTCTGACGGAATTTGAAGCTTTGCGCACAAGTAAGAAAGAGAACTGATTCCGGGCAGAACTTCAACATCACAGTCAGCAAGCAGCGGAAGGAGCTGCTTCGTACCGCTGAAAAATCCGCTGTCTCCGGACATGAGCACTGTAAAGGATCGATATTCCGGATGGCTATGGATATACTCAGCGATGATTTCGGATGATATGGCTTCATGACAAACCTGGTCACGGAGGGAAGGAGCTTCCAGCATGCGTTTGGCACCGATCAAACAATCGGCTTCATATATTGCCTGCTGTACTGCCTGTGTCATCATCGTCCGGTTCCCCGGACCGATCCCGGCAATTTTTACCTGGACCTTGCGGGTAAAACCAAATTTTTCACAGAGTAGGGGAATGATCTCTGTTTCCGAAAACCCTTTCTTTTGAAGGGGGCGTCCAATGACAACAAGACCGCAGTCCGTCTTTTTTGCCGCTGTAACTTTGGCTTCAAATCCGCCGGGTTCTCCGCTGTCTTTTGTGACCAGCCATTCCGCACGGACAGCCTGCAGCAAAGCGGTGTTCATTTCTTGTGAAAAAGGTCCCTGCATGGCGATGATATGAGATGGTTTCAGACCCGCAGTTGTGCAGGCTTCAAGGGAACTTTGCATAGGAAGAACACGTGCATAGACCCGTTCCGGAAATCCGCTGATTCCCGTAAATTTTTGAAGTTCTTTGCTTCCGGTCGTCAGCAGAATGTTTCCCGAAGTGGTATTCAGAAAATCCACAGCGGAGGAAATGTCCGGAACGGTGACAGCATCTTTTACCGGATCGGAATCTCCCCGCAGCAGCCGCATATATTCCGTACCGGATTTATTGCATCCGTCAGCTATGTTTTCTGTGATCTTGACCGCGTATGGATGAGTAGCATCAATGACAAGGTCAAAATGTTCATCCTCAAGCAGACGGAATATTTCATCGGATGAGAGCCTTTTGTGTGAAATTCTGATACGTTTGCTTTCTTCCAGCAGACTTTCGCCATAATCCGTTGCTACACAGACGGTCAGATACACATCCTGTCTGCTGAGAAAATCCGTGAGTCTGCGGCCTTCTGTAGTTCCCGCAAAAAGACATATCTTTGTCATAGGCGGTATCCTCTGGGTGTAACAAGTTTCCCTGCGATCACCCGCGTATCTGCATTGCCGATGAAGACTGTGCTGAACATATCCAGCTGTGCTTCTCGAAGCTCCCCGAGCGTCAGGATTTTCGTGCTTTGTCCCTCCCTGCCGATGGCGTGCGCAATACCGCACGGACGGTTTGCGGGGAGTATCCGAAGCAGAATATCACAGGCTTTTTGAAGATGGTCCGGCCGGCCTTTGCTCATGGGATTATAGAGAACGATCCCGAAATCCGCAAGGGCAGCGTGTTCCAGTCGTTTGACGATAGTTTCCCAATCTGTCAGCCGGTCACTGAGGGAGATGACGGTGAAATCGTGAGTCAGCGGTGCGCCCAGCAAAGCACCGCCGCTGCATGCCGCAGTGATGCCGGGCAAAATGCATATTTCCGGAATTTCTGATTCACCCCGCAGCTCATATACCAGGGCTGCCATCCCGTAAATACCGCTGTCTCCCGAGCAGACCAGAACCACGTTTTTTCCCTGCGTCGCAAGGTCCAGTGCCATCCGGCAGCGCTCGGCTTCTTTTGTCATCGCGGTTGTGAGAAATTCTTTCCCGGGATAATCCGCTTTGATCAGGTCCGCATAGACTGTGTAACCGACAATAACATCAGCTGCCCGAAGAGCTTTGTCAACGGCAATGGTCATATTGTCCCGGTCACCGGGACCGATTCCCGCAATCGTCAGTTTACCCAAAATTCACCTCTTTGATTTCCGCTGCGATGGCAATGGTCACTCTTTCATGAACCGTTTTGGAAACGATCAGCCGGTCCGCATCCATCATCGCAGCCCGTTCACATATATTATCTACACCTGTTACCGAAAGGACAAAATCGGAATGGGAAAACTCTCCCGGGATTCTTTGCAGTTCCTCCGCGGAATAACATCGGAAAGGAAGACCTGCGGAGCTGCAATAATCCAGCAGCCCCGGTTCATCGGCTTTCAGGTCGACAGATGCTGCGCATTTTACTGCTCTCTGGTCAATATTATTAGCCGAGAGAGTTTCCTCTACCGCATTCCGGATCGTTTGTTCATCCGTTCCTTTCCGACAGCCGATTCCGAGATGCAGACATTTCGGGATAATGCGAAGCGTTTTGTCAAAGGGATTCTCCTTTTCCCAGCCGAAAAAGACCCCCAGTTTTCCATGGTTATCAATATATAGTCCGTTCGGCATCGGGCCGCTGACAGAAAGATGAGAGGAAAACGGAATGTCCCGCTCAAGAATCGCCGCAGAAATCTCTTTCGCTATGCTCATATTATTGATGATATATCGGCTTTGGGCTGCCCAGGAGTCCACGGAAAAGCGCCGGTGGATATCGGTTGCGGTTGTGATGACAGGGAGCGCATGGATGGCTGCAGACAAATTTCTGGCATAATCATTGGCACCGCCGATATGGCCGGAAAGGATGGGTATGACATATTGACCCATGTCATCAACGCACAGGACCGCTGGATCTGTTTCCTTGCTTCTCAGGTGCGGAGCGATGATCCGAACCGCGAGTCCGCAGGATCCGACAAAAACCAGCAGGTCCGAAGTCAGAAACCGTTCGCGGTAGAAGGGCTGTGACGGACTGATGATCTTCATGTATCCGTTTGCGGCAATTCTTTCCGGAGCGTAAGCGTTCACCTCTTCAAATTCAAAAGAAGAAATGATCCGTTTCCCCGTCAGCATTCCCTGTAAAGAATAAGCGAAGACGGAAACTCTCATTGTGAGGCCTTCCTGAATTCGGTGGAAAACTTCGGATCATAGAGCAGGGAGCGAAGATAATCATCTCCGAGACAATTCCCGACGATGATCAGCGAAGTCTTTTTCAAATTGTTTTCTGTGACCGTTTGATGCAGGCTTCCGACGGTGCAGCGGAATATTTTCTCGTCCGGCCAGGTGGCTTTATATACAATTGCCGCCGGTGTATTCTCCGGGTATCCCCCGGCGAGCAGATCCTCCTGCAGCTTTTCACTGAGTGCCGTGCTGAGGAAAAGGATCATAGTCGCCTGATGAGATGCGAGAGAACGGATGGATTCCCTGTCCGGGACGGGGGTCTTTCCGGATTCTCTGGTGATTATGACGGTCTGGCTCACATCCGGAAGAGTGTATTCCGCTTTCAATGAAGCAGCCGCTCCGCAAAACGAGCTGACACCGGGGCAGACATCATAATCGAATCCCAAAGCTTCAATGGCGTCAAACTGCTCACGGACAGCGCCGTAGATCGAGGAATCACCCGTATGCAGCCGGACCGTGATTTTACCGGCGGATTCAGCATTTTTGATCACAGGCAAAACTTCTTCCAGTGTCATACCTGAACTGTCATGAATTTCACATCCGGGTTTTGTGTAGGAAAGTAATTCCGGATTAACAAGGGAGCCTGCATAGATCACCACATCTGCTTCTCCAAGCAGTCTTGCTCCCCGGATCGTGATAAGGTCCGCGGCACCGCTGCCCGCTCCGACAAAATGTACCATCAGTTTTCCTCCCTCAATATATTCAGAAAAGATTCTGCGTTTCGTGATTCACACAGAAGCCCGTAAACTTTTGAAAATACAATGGTCTCAACCTGCGGGTTTTCACCGGTCCGATGATTCAGATGAAAGCTGATTCGGTCGGTCAAATGGGAAAGGACTGCTTTATCCAAATCATTTTCTTTCATGATTCGTATGGCTTCATCACAGGCGGCACAGTTCAACATTTCTCTTATGCGGGAAGGATGAAGCCCGCAGGCACCGGCATAGGAAGCCAGGATTTCCATACGGCAATCTCCGTACCGGGAATGGGTGTTCAGCATTCCTCCGGCTATTTTAACCAGTTTCCCGATATGTCCGACGAGCAGAATTCTCTGAAAACCACACTCTTTGCAGGCGTCCAGAGCATCTCCGATAAAGTTCGAAGTCATTACCGGAATTTTCGGATCGATCCCTAAGGTATCTGTTAAAAAATCCATTCCGTAGTTCCCAGGAGTCAGCAGAACGGTTTTCAATCCATTGATACGGCGCTGCCTGAGTTCCAGCCGGATCGTGTCGATCAGGGCCTGATCGCTCATAGGCTCTACAATGCCGCTGGTACCGAGGATAGAGATCCCGCCGGTAATTCCGAGCCTTGGGTTGAAAGTTTTTTCAGCGATCTTGTCTCCGTCCGGAACTGAGATCATGACGGTTAAACCGCCCTGATGATCCAGAGTCTCACAAACTTCCTCCAGATTTTCCCGGATCATTTTCCGCGGGACGGAATTGATCGCGGCAGCTCCGACCGGCTGATCAAGCCCCGGTTTGGTCACCCTTCCGACGCCTTTTCCTCCATCGATTGCAATGCCTTTTTTCTCCGATTTCGCAGCGGCTGCATAAATCAGGACACCATCCGTCACATCCGGGTCGTCGCCGCTGTCCTTGCGGATCGCGCAGCTGACAGAATCTGCCGATCTTGTGATATCCAAAACAGGCAGGTCAAGTCGGATCCCTTTCGGTGTATCGATATGGATCTCGTACAATGTTTCTCCGGAAAGCAGCATCCACGCGGCAGCTTTTGCTGCGGCGGCAGCACAGGACCCTGTCGTATATCCCAGCCTGAGCTGTTTTCCATCCTTTGTGACGAATGAATCCATCTTCAGTCTCTCCTGATCTGGTAAAGCATCGCATTGCAGATGGCTGCGGCGATGGCACTTCCGCCTTTTCGTCCGCGTGCCACGATATTAGGGACCTGTGAACTGATGATCAGTTCTTTGCTTTCCACAACATTGACGAATCCGACAGGCACCCCAATGATAAGAGCCGCGTTTGTGAGTTCACCTTTATCGAGCAGATCCTTGAGCGCAAACAAGGCGGTAGGTGCATTCCCGATGGCGTAAATGCAGGACTTCGGCAGCTTTGCTGCCTTTTCCATGGAAACGACAGCGCGGGTGATTCCCCTGGCTTTTGCTTCCGCGGCGACATCGGGATCTGACATAAAACAATGGACCTCGCAGCCAAGCTCTTCTGTGATACGTTTGTTGATTCCCGCCTTTGCCATTTGTGTATCTGTGACGATATCGCAGCCGTTCCGCAGTGCTGTAATACCTCTGGAAACTGCATGATCGGAAAAGACCAGGGTATCCGCAAAATCAAAATCGGCGGTAGTATGGATCACACGTTTGATGACCGCTTCATTTTCAGGGTCAAGATACCTGTCTCCGAGAATTTCCGAAATGATCTCGAAGCTGCGTTTTTCGATTTCCATAGGCGCGATGATCTCAGGCATGGGACTTCTCCTCATACTTCAGACAGGCTTCGTAAAAACGTACCGTAATTGAGGGCTCCGCATAAAAATGAATATGCGGGAATCCGGCGTATAGTGTTTCATTTGAATGGATACAGGTCCAGCTTTTTCCGGATGGCTTTTCCGCTGTGTAATCGCTGCCGGGATCATCACAGTCCCAGTAATGAAATTCATGCGCGGGGATAGATTTGCCTGCGATACCGAGCAGATCGTCTTTATTTGATTTGAGATGAATATAGCCGAAACGGGTGAGTTTTCCGGTATTATAACATTTTCCATTCAGGAAACCTACCATCGGTTGATCCGCAATTGCCTGCGTCAGGTACATAAATCCGCCGCATTCCGCGATGCAGGGAATTCCATCTTCCAAAAGCTTCCGGATCTCATTTTTGATCGAAACGTTTTGGGAAAGAGCTTCGGCGTAAAGCTCCGGATAACCGCCGCCGATATAAAGTCCATGAATATCTTCAGGCAGTTTCCGGTCATTCAGAGGGCTGAATGGAATGATTTCAGCGCCCATTTCTCTGAGCATATCGAGATCATCATGGTAATAAAAACAAAAAGCTTTATCCATCGCGGCTGCGATACGGATCTTTTTTGTATATCGGGGCAGCGGAATATCTTCACATTGGACCGTCCCAGCGCTTTGGGCAAGCTGAAGAATGCTATCCAGATCAATGGACTTTTCTGCCTGTCGGGCAAGGTTCTCAATTATTCCTGATAAATTGCTTACTTCCTGAGCAGTGACCAGACCGAGATGGCGGCTTTCGAGGGAACATTCAGGCATCTCCGGCAGATATCCGAGTGGAATGATTTTTCCCTGAAATCGCTCCTGAATTGCTTTTGCCATCAGCGGGTAGCTAATCGGCGAACAACGGTTCAGGATGATGCCGCGGATATGATTATCCGGAAGAAATGTCATAAATCCATGGATCTGAGCCAGAAGAGACAATGCGGAGCCTTTGGCATTCAGAACCAGAATAACAGGAGTTTGGGTTATCTGAGATGTTTCATAAGAGGATGCATTTGCGGTATCAAAACCGAGACCGTCATAGAATCCCATGACGCCTTCAATGACGCTGATTTCTTTCCCCTGACTGTTCTTTGCGAGAAGCAGGCGCATTGTGTTTTCTGAAAAAAAGAACGGATCCAAATTGGTGGAAGGCGTATTCAATATCATGCTGTGAAACATCGGGTCAATATAATCCGGCCCGCATTTAAAAGGAGCCACCCGAAGCCCCCGGTTTGCCAGTGACTTCAGAACTGCGCAGGTGACGGTTGTTTTCCCGCATCCGCTGTTCGTGCCGGCGATCATGATCCGCGGAATCTGGTAATCATTCATAAAGAAAGCTCCTCAACCCGTTTGAAAACAGGTAAGCCGTTTTCCTGTGCAAAAGAGATCAGCTCTATATTCGCCTCATTCAGGGGACCGATGACAGTTCCTGAATCCAATACATATTTGCAATTGCGTATATATTGCTCTGCTGCCCTGATTTTATCTTCTGATATTGTTTCAAACGCTTTGTTGATCACTACATGGCTGCTGAGTGAAACAGCTGTCTGGCAATCGACATCATTTTCAAACAGAATGCCCGCTGCAAAAGGAATGCCCTTCCTTTGCAGCGCGCGGAAAATCGGAGTACCGCAGCCATTTCCCGCTATAACGAATACGAGCGGTTCACCGGTAATTTTCGGCATTTCCACGCTGCCGAAAAGATTGTTGTATGTACCATTCTCAAACTGATAGAGATCTTCGATCACATGATTTGAAAAGATATCTTCCGGAGAACCATATGAAATAACTTTTTCACCATCAAGACAAAGCAGTTTGTCAGACACCTTCATCGCCAGATCGATCTCATGGAGGGACATGATCACGATGATCCCTTTTTCGCGGGACATCTTTTGCAAAATTTCAAGGGTTTCGATCTTGAAACGGATGTCAAGATATGCGGTCGGTTCATCAAGAATGAGAATTTCCGGTTCCTGGCAAATCGCTCTCGCCAGCATGATGCGCTGCCGCTGTCCATCGGAAAGAGTTGAGAAATCCCGGTCGGAAAGAACTGATGCATGAACCAGTTCCAGAGATTCGCGGATCACTTCTTTATCATGATCACTGAGCGTCCCAAACATATTTGTGTAAGGATACCGTCCCATTGCCACCACTTCCTCACAGGTCATCCGTTCTGGATCGACGTGCTCGGTTAATAGGACTGAGGCTTTTCTCGCGAATTCTCTGTTTGAAAAAATGGCAGAGGAAAGATTTCCAATAAAGACAGTCCCGGATAAAGCCTGCAGCTGTCTGGTGATGGTCTTTAAAACCGTTGATTTTCCCGCTCCGTTCGGTCCGATCAAAGTAAGGATGGTTCCCGGTTCAAGCTGAATATTAATATTCTGAATGAGGATTCTTTTGTTATATCCGACAGTGAGATCCTGAGTACTGAAAGTAAGCGGCATATCACACCCTTCTTTCAGATCGACGTTTGATCATCAGATAAATAACGACCGGTGCCCCGAATACAGAGGTGACCGTACCGATTTTCAGCTCGACCGGTGAAAACACTGTTCGTGCGATGAGGTCGCAGAAAACACAAAAAACAGCGCCGCATAAAAATACACAGGGAATGATGTACCTTGGTTTTGAGGATCTCAGCAGGACTCTGGTAATGTGGGGAACCGCGATCCCGACAAAGGATACCGGGCCGGCTATCGCTGTCACACAGGCGGAAAGCAGGGAGGAAACAAGCAGCAGGATTACACGAAAAGATTTTACGGGGACACCCATACTTGCCGCGTAGGCTTCGCTGAGGAGATAAGCTTCGATAGGTTTTGACAAAAAGAAGGCAATAATGGTACCCGGTACGCAAATCAGCAACGCTGTTTTTACCTGATCCCAGTTTGCTCCGGAAAAGGATCCCATGGACCAGTTTGTCAGATTGACTACATCATGTTCATTCGCGAAAGTGATGCAAAAATCAGTAACAGCCGAACAAATATACCCAACCATGATGCCGATGACTAACAGCATTGACATATTCTGAACCTTTTGAGAGAATAAAAGAACCAGCAGAGTGATAAGCAGTGAACCGAAAAAAGAGGCGCACATCAGGAATCCTGAACTGAAATTCCCCGTCAGCGGCATCAGAAAAATAATTGCCAGCCCGACGATCATTTTTGCCCCGGAGGATATGCCAAGGACAAACGGACCGGCTATCGGATTACGGAAGAAAACCTGAAGCAAATAACCGGAAACGGAGAGTGCTCCGCCCAATAATGAAGCAAGCAGTACGCGCGGGAGGCGAATGCGGAATAAAATCTGGCTTTCGGTATCCTTGTTGATGATTTCAGCCATCTTATCCGCGTATTTCCCACTGCCGAAGAGGTTCATGATGCCGTAACGGATCCAATCAGAAATCATTTGAAAGACCCGTGACGCAGGGATCGAGACTGAGCCTGTGTTTGCGTTGATAACCAGTCCCAATAACAGCAATAATACAAGAGACAGCATGACAAGCGGGAATCTTGCCCTTTTCGTGTCGGATAATTTCACATGCTGCTGTTTCTCTGTCATTTTCTCTAATACAGCCTTTTACTTCAAGCGGTAAAAATACGGTAAGGTTTCAAGGTTTTCAGATCCATCGCTGAAAATAATGCCAAGACTTTGGATCATCTGCCCGATGTGGGTAGTGTCCTGATACAGGTTTTGATTTGTACACCAGACATCCCCGTTTTTGAAAGCTTTGAATTCTTTCAGCAGCTCATTTTTGGCTGCCAGCTCTGCAAGGCTTGAGACTTCTCCCGCGATGGTACTGTTATAGATGATCACATCAGCTTCTTTCGCTGCGGAAAAAAAGGATTCCATGTCAATGGTCACGGTAGATGTGGATTTTTCCGGATCGCCGATGTTGTCAAAAACATATTTTCCACCGGCCAGTTCGATCATTTTACTGACATAATCCCCGCTCTTTCTGACAACTACCAGACCGGAAGAACTGATATGGAAAAAGGCGGCAGTTTTACCTGTCGATCCGTTTGCAGATGCCTGCCTGAGATAATTACATTCTTCAGCAAATAATTCTTCCGAAAGATCTTCTTTATCCAGCAAAGCACCGTAAAAACGGATCCATTCCGTACGTCCCAGAGGATGCGGTTCGGAACTGGACATGTCAGTAAGGACCGGAATTCCCAATTCTTCCAGTTTTTCCTTTACTTCAGGGGTGTGGGTGATCATCTGAGATTCGATGGCAAGGGAACAGTTAGCTGCCAGCATCAGTTCGTAATCCGGTTCACTGTATTTCCCCGCGTAGATAATTTTCCCCTCATTCATTGCCTGTTTCGCACCTTCAATATACCATCCGCTTTCTTTTGTACCGGACAATCGAATGGCGTCTAACCCGTCTAACGCGTCAAACAGGCACATAACCGCGGTGGCCGCAAGGTAAATATCCCGGACAGGCTTTTTCAGAGGAATAATATCATCCGGAAGATCTTCCGGAACAGGAAGATTTTCCGGAACCAGTAAAAACTTTTGTCCATCGGAAATGCTCAGTAATTTGTATCCTTCTTCATAGTAGTCAACAGAAAAATGCTCCGCATATTCAGGCTTCAGGCTCCGGTTCGGATCATGCCCGTTTATTGCTTCCGCATATACCGAGAAAACAGTTCCAAGGATAAATATCCCTGCCATAAGAAAAATACAGATTTTTCCCTGCCATTGATTCATTATTTGTCTCAATTCTCAGCAGCCTGAAGGGTTGAGCTGTCAAAATAAAGCGTATAGTCGATCAGGTGAGGCTGGCTCATTGCTATTGTGGAAGCGCTGACCGCGAGTTCTTCATCAAAGCGAACGGGGATCTCAAAAGCGGAATTTCCGCCCTGGTTCACAGGCTCATAGCGGATATCATCCGCGAGCATATATTCATAATTAGGACTGCTCCAGACGATTTTCGCGATCGGATTTCCGTCCGTGATCGTAATAAGCGCCGGACTTTCAACAGTGGCTTTTCCGCTTCCGCCTTTCAGGGCAACGTCGCAAAGCCATTCGCCATCGGTTAATTCAGCAGCCGGCTCTTCGAGTTTTATCGGATCACTGACGCTGACTTTGTGGTCATACCATTTGCCTTTTTTCCCGACAAGAGCGAGATCAAAATCTTCATTAAGATAAGGCACCGGGATGTCAAACCCGTGTACTTCATCGGCAAAGCCATCACTGTAAACCACTTTATCGATCGTCGGATCCAACAGCACCGCACCTTCCTTTTGGGCGTCTTCGGCAAGTCCGCGGAAAAGATGGAGATGATTTTTTGAAGACAGCGTGATGTGAATGAGCATTTCGCCATCTTTTACGGACAAAACTCCCCGGCCTTCGCTGGTCTCACAGAGGTTGAACATAGAGCTGTCTGTTGTGAAAACTGCTGAATAAATGCCGTCTTCGAGTGGTTCAGATTCCGCAAAAGCTGACGTAAAAACGGCAAAAAGTAAAATAACCGCCAGAAAATTGATTGATATCAGTTTTTTCTTCATGATTTTTGCCTTCAACAGACCTGCCCGGGAAAATGAAAAACCCGGGCAGGTAAAGTTTTGAATTAATTTGCCATAGCCAATACGGTATGGATGATATATTGCGCCTGGATGGTGGGGATGCGGCCGAGACCCGCGATCTGGCAGCTGACCTCAAAACCGGCTGCTTCAAACATGGATTTCCATGAATCTTCATCATCCCCTGCCATATCATTATTGGCATGGTCACCGGCTACGACCATCAGCGGACGAAGAATGACTTTTTTATATCCGGCTTCTTTCACTGCTTCGATGATGGATTCAGCAGATGTGGATTCAGGTTCACCTTCGACCGTTCCGATGAAAACGTTGCTGAATTCCAAATTCTTCATCTGGGTCGCCATCTGGCTGTAGCTGACCTTAGCCACATGAGCCGTACCGTGTCCCATGAAAACGAAAGCAGTTCCGTCTTCCGCGGCTTCTTCAAGCGTATCGTAACCTGAATCAAGGACAGCAGAAACTGTGAGGGAAAGCGCTACAGCAGTTTTATCCGCGTTGATGACGGTGGCGTCGGCTCCTACAGGCCCGAGAAGCGGTTCGGCAATGGAAACGCTTTCGATTTTATCCTTGTAAGCTTCAAGAGTTTCTGCTATTTCATCGTATTCTGCGCCATGCATCAAAAGGGTCGGCTGAACGATGAGCTTTTTGACACCGTTGGCAACAGCACGGTCCAGAGCCTGTTCCATGTTGTCGATGAATTCTCCGTCACGTGCCTGGATATGGTTGATGATGATCTGTGCAGAAAAAGCGCGGCGGACGGACCAATCCGGGAAGGCTTTCTGGAGTGCATCTTCAATGCCCTTGATATCTTTAGCGCGGCTGTCATTGAAAGAGGTTCCGAAGGAAACGACCAGGATCTCGTTTTCACCGATCTCATCCTGATTGCGCGGATCATCCAGAGAAGCATCACCGGTATCACGTCCGAAATAATCCGGATCTGCGTTTTCGCCTTCAACCAATTCTTTCTGTTCGTCGGTAAGAGCATCCCAGGCGGCTTTTGCTTCAGCGCACTGAGCATCGGTTTCCTCTGTGCGTTCCTGCACATAAATGGCATCGATCAGTTCAGCTGCATGGTCAGCGGCAGCCTGATCTTCTTCTGTGGCAGCAAAACAAATGCTTGTAAAAACAAGACAAAGACATAAAACAAACAAACAGATTTTTTTCATTTCTAATCTCCTTTGTTATTTCCGGAAAGTTCCGGATGGTTGATATGACTATGGTCCATCGGAAAACGGAAATACAGAGAGAGTAATTAATGTGTGGTGCAGAAAAAATAAAAACTGCGGCAATTTCAATAAAATTGCCGCAGCCGTTTTTCTGCAGTGTCTCTGCCTGTTTTTCCTGATCCGGGATCAACAAAGCACTCCATCCGAGCAGGTCTCCTGACTTGCGAATCATCGGTTTCTGTACAGTCTTCTCAGATCACTCCAATGACCGGCTTTCGCCTTTGTACAGAACCTCCGCGCTTACAGTGGCGGTACCGTTCCGGATTTACACCGGATTATCTATTCTCCTTTGGCTTCCTGAAATGCAAATCCAAAGGCACTCGAATGATATTATAGTGTTATTATAGCACCGGAATCTGTCAAAACGGAAATTGAAAAAACATTAGGTATAACTATATCGTGAAAAAAACACCGGTATATTACCGGTGCATAACAGTAAGACAGTTCCTGCATATTATATATCAGAAATTGGGCACGGGTTTATGTGTATCCTCTTTGTCTAAGAGGATGAATTCGAGAACCTTTTCTTCAGGATCCGGATACATGCTGTCAACAGGTTTTTTTACGCTTGAATAAGATACGAATTCCGTATATGCTTTGATCCTCACATTACCGAGAGACTGTTCCGGATCCTTATTCCAGCAATCGACCCAGGCACCGTTTCTGTTTTTATAAAAACTTTCTCCTGATTTTGAAGAACTGATAAACTCCTGAAAAGTCACTTCTTTCCCTTTTGCATCAGTTGTTGTATATGATTCGGACCGGTCTGTCATGAGATAGGCTGTACCCGGAACGGAGGTGCTGATTTCGACGATAACGGAAAAACGGTCTCCTGCGCACAGGTCCACGGGCGTCTCAAGATCGATCGTATGGTAGCCCGCGTAAAGCTCGGAACCGCTTTGTGAAGAAAACAGAATTCCGCTGTCAGGAGTGTCTTTGACTCCGCGATACACTTCAATTTTATAATTAAAGTAAGAAGAAGGCGTAAGAAAACCGACAGAATCAAGTCTTTCATTATCCACTGCCATATAAATATTGGCTGCTGTGATCGAGGAAGTCTCCTGATCATTTATATAATTATAGGAAACGGTTCCGTCATATTGATACACCTTCATGCCGGGAGTCATTACTGTGAAATCATAAATAAATGCGTCTTCGGAAATGGTTTTATCTGCATAAGACAGCCAGAAATACCCATCATTCCCCCAATCGGTCCCAAAGCTGTTTTTTACAAGCCATGCCCCGTTGTTTTCTGGCTGGATGCGGAAATTATAAGCCGGATAGTTATCATCCCAGCCGATGACATTTACCAGGTGGTTCGTATAGGCGAATTCAGGACAGTAATAAGCTCCTGTTCCCTCATTCAGATATTTGCTCCGGTTTTGGTTGAAAGCGATAACGGCTGATCCTTTTTTCATGATCATCCGTTTAACTGCCTGTGTATCGTTCATAGATATCCACAAGGCATCATCGAGCCGGGCAACAGACGTATTCCAGGCAAGAGTCGGATCTAAAGCATAATTTGTGATATCCGCGTCAGCAGCAGGATATGGGGCGGTCTTTTCCAAAGCAAGTCCCGGCCAGCCGCTCAACAGCAGCACAGCGCGGTAACCGGATCCCCATGAATTGATCCATTCCCGCAGAAATCCATCATAGCTCTCGTACGGATACCATTTGTTTTGATCACCCGTTGTCAGACCCAGCGGATCCGGAACGCGGAACCATTGAAAATAATGAGGGAATATTTCAGAAAGATCTATATCAGGGCTTGAAATCCCCTTTTTTATCAAATTGGATTCGGCCATACTCATGACAGATTCTGCCCAGCACAAATCGTATGGTTTTTGGTCTTTAACAGGAGTAACGAGTCCTGCGTCACGAGCGTCATATCGCTCCGGAAAGTCGGATTTTTCAATCAAATAATCAGTTGTGTCTGCGGCGTGTATAATTCTGTTCTCTTCGATAGACCCAAAATTATCTTCCGGATTTTGAATAATGTTTTGTGTCGGGGATATCCAGAGAAAATGATCTGAATTTTCATCATAAATCGTCTGCGCCAAAACAGGCCTGGAAATGAAAAATGTGAAAGTGATAACAAATAGAATGTAAAAATGTTTCTTCATATTAAAATATTATGCAAAATTTATGCCAGAAACAGGCTGCTGCGGATTACCGCAAATTGTATGATTAATTCATAGCGGGATTGTTTTCCGAAAGCTGTATATCAGTGCATAAAACGATTTGTAATACATTCTTTGCGAAAATTTTAAATGAGCGTATAATTCTTAAGGTTTTTGAACCGGACAAAAGGATTGTTTATGTTTGAAGGTCTTTCAGAACGATTTGATAAAATATTCGCGAACCTGAAGCGGAAGGGAAAACTTACCGAACAGGATGTAGATCTGGCAATGCGGGAAGTGCGCATTGCGTTATTGGAAGCTGACGTCCATTATTCTGTTGTAAAGAAGTTCGTTGCCGATGTACGGGAGCGGGCTATTGGCGTAGAAGTTTCTGAGGCGCTGAATCCGGGTCAGCAGGTAATCAAAATCGTAAATGAAGAACTGAAGCGTACACTCGGAGAACCGGATAAACTGAACTTAAGTGGTGAAAAACCCCGTGTTATCATGTTTGTCGGTCTCCAGGGTTCCGGTAAAACCACTCATTCCGCAAAAGTAGCCAAATTGCTGCGCCATCACGGTGAACGTGTTTTGCTCGTCGCTGCTGACCCCTATCGTCCTGCGGCCGTGAAACAGCTGCAGACGCTGGGTGAGAAGATCGGTGTGGAAGTCTTCTATAAAGAAGGCGTTAAACCGCCGGATCTCGCTAAACAGGCTTATGATTACGCAAAACGCGCCGGATTTACCGTCATGATCATTGATACTGCCGGCCGTTCCCAGCTTGATCAGGCTTTGATGGATGAGCTTCAGGCTATCCAGAGAAATATCCCCATCAATGAAATTTTACTCGTGGTCGATTCCATGATCGGTCAGGAAGCTTTGCATGTCGCTGAAGGATTCCGGGATAATGTAAACATTACCGGTCTGGTACTTTCCAAGATGGACGGTGACTCACGAGGCGGTGCGGCGATTTCTATCCGCAGCGTTACAGGTGTGCCGATCAAATTCATCGGTACCGGTGAGGGAATTGACGCGATCGAAGCTTATGATCCGTCACGTTTATCCTCCCGTATTTTGGGAATGGGTGATATCATTGGTTTGATTGAAAGAGCGGAAGCAGCTTTTGATGCTAATTCGGAAAAACAGGCCAAACGTATGATGAATGGCCAGTTTACTCTGGAAGATTTTTCCGACCAGCTCAAAAGTATGCGCAAAATGGGTCCTCTTTCAAAAATTTTCGATATGCTTCCGGGTGATTTAGGAAAGGCAGCACGCCAGGTAGACCCGAAAGCAGCCGAAAAATCGATCAAGACAACAGAAGCGATTCTGAGTTCAATGACGCCTTACGAAAGACGTCATCCGGATGTTTTGAATGCCAGCCGCAAACGAAGGATCGCCGCGGGTGCCGGTGTTGATGTTCCCGCAGTCAACAGATTGCTGAAACAGTTCCGGGATTCGCAGAAAATGATGAAAATGGTAAAAAAGACAGGAGGAAAGGGTCTTTCCGGCCTGTTTCACTGAGCCTAAGACCAGATCACTATGACCCGGGCACATCCCTTCAGTGCCTAACCCTCGGTGAATCTGGCGTCAGGCAGCCGATTTAATAAAAAAATAGGAGAAACCTTAGAATGGTTAAAATTCGATTACGTCGTCAAGGCTTGAAAAAGCAAGCTTCTTACCGTCTCATCGCCGCTGACAAAGAAAGCCCGCGGGATGGCCGTTTCCTTGAAATTCTCGGCAGCTACAACCCCCGCACTGAACCTTTCACTTTCGATGTGAAGGAAGACCGCATTTACTATTGGCTTTCCGTCGGTGCACAGCCGAGCGAATCCGTTGCGAAACTGTTCAAATCCGTCGGTTTGGATGAACGCTGGGCTCGTGTCAAAGCCGGTGAAGATCAGGAAAAGGTATTGGAAGAAGCCAAAGCCTACTACGCCAACCGCCCGGTCGAAAAGAAAACCCGCGTCGCTGCTGCTCACAAATAATTACAAGAAAAGAGTGTACCAGTGCAGAGAAATAATTCCGCGAAAGTTGACTACGCTAAAGACCTTGTGGAATATATTGCACTTTCACTGGTGGATGATCCAAGCAGCGTGCAAGTTTCCCAGGAAAGAAATGGTGGACGTGTTCGCTTAGAACTTCATGTTGCAAAGGAAGACATGGGAAGAATTATCGGCAAAAACGGTCGTGTGGCCAATTCGATCCGGACTCTTCTGCGTGTCACTTCTGCCAGAGACGGAAGACAGGTCACTTTAGATGTGATGGAGCCTGAAGCATAATATGGCAATGTCTTCCGGTGCAGAACGAGGTAACGTAAATCAAGACAATAATCAGGGCTCGCTGCAAAACAGCGGGCCTGAATTTATTTGTATCGGAAAGATCCATCGGACACATGGCATCCGGGGCGATGTCGTTTTGGATCCAATGACCGATTTTCCAGAACGGATCCGCAGAGGAAGATCGGTATTTGCCGGAGAAGAACATAAACCGCTGACGATTGCGAGAGTTCGGCAAAAACCTCCTTATCTTCTGGTCGGTTTCAAGGAAATCGAAGATGAAACACAGGGGGCAGATCTCCGGAATCAATATCTCTATGTAAAAACTTCGGACCTTCCTGAATTGCCGGAGGGTGAGTATTATTATCATCAGCTCATCGGACTTGACGCGGTGAACATTGCCGGCGAAAGAATCGGAACGCTCAGCGAAGTGCTGGAAACAGGCGCGAATGATGTGTATGTCATCAAAAAGGATGACGGCGGAGAAGAGCTTGTTCCGGATGTGCCGCAATTTATTCAAAAAATCGATATTTCCGGTCATAAGATTTACATAGATTTTCCGGAATGGATATGACCACGGATTCTGATAAGCCTTATTGGGTTGCATTTAATCATATCAACGGTGTCGGAGCTGTACGGGCAGGTCAGCTGCTGAAGCGGTTCGGTAACCTGGAAGAAGCTTGGACTGCATCAAAACAGGATCTGATTTTTGCCGGTTTTTCCGACAAATTAGCCGAGCAGGTCGTACTCTCACGAAATAGGATCAACCCGAAAGAGCTTACTGAATCTATTCTTTCAAAAAATATCAAAATCTGTATCCGAACAGAACCCGAATATCCCCATCTGCTCAAAGAAATCGATAATCCCCCGACGGTACTTTATTATGTGGGGAAACTTCCCGATAATCAAATGAGTCTGATGGGAATTGTCGGGACCCGCCGGATGACTTCCTATGGCCAGAATGTGGCTGAGGAATTGGGAAGATTTCTCGCAGCAAATGGGATCGGTGTTGTCAGCGGTCTCGCACGCGGGATTGACGGCGCCGCACAATCCGCAGTTGTGAACGCGGAGGGGAAAACCTATGCCGTGCTTGGCTGCGGAGTCGATCATATCTATCCCCCGGAGCACAGGAATCTCGCGAAAGCGATCGTCAGAGACGGCGCTGTTATCAGCGAGTATGCACCGGGAACCCATCCGGATCGCGTAAATTTTCCGCAGCGGAACCGCATCATTTCCGGAATGAGCAGCGGGGTGATCATCGTCGAAGCAGGAGAAAAATCCGGTTCCCTGATCACCGCAAGGTTTGCCGTGGAACAGGGACGTGAGGTATTTGTTGTACCGGGAAAGGTGACCGATGTACAATCACGCGGGACCAACCGCCTGATCCGGGATGGCGCCCGTCCGTTTTATGAGAAGAAGGAAATTCTGGATTTTCTTCAAACCTGGCAGGCGGTTGAACCGCAGAAACTGAATAAACCCATGCAGCAGGCATTCAGTACGCCGGAAGAAAAAATCATTTTGTCACTGATCAGTGATGAATCGCTGCATATCGATGAAATTGTACGAAAAAGCGGCCTTCCGCTTAGTAAAGTTTCATCTTCTATTGTATTATTGGAATTAAAAGGACTGGTTCTTGAAACTGCTCCGCAGACTTATCAGAAAACGAGAGAATTATTTTAGGAGAAATAATGGCAGGAAAGCTTCTTTCGGAACAGGATCAAAATCGTTATTATGCTGTAATTATGGCGGGCGGCGGCGGTACGCGTTTGTGGCCGTGGTCAAGAAAAGGTCAGACAAAACAAATGCTGCGGATCGTCGGCGACCGCTCCATGTTTCAAATCACGATCGATCGGATCAAAGATTTGATCAAAACCGAAAACATGCTGGTTGTCACAACTGCTGAACAGGCTGAAAAGCTTGAAGAACAGACTAATGATGTCCTGCCTCAGAATTACATACTGGAACCGATGCCGAAAGGTACCGCTTCGGTTGTCGGAATGGCAGCGATCCAGCTGCTCGCAAGGAATAAAGATGCCGTGATGGCCATCCTGACTGCTGATCATTATATTCGGGATGAGAAATATTTCCGAAGCCTGCTGGAAAGTGCTTTTATGGAAGCTGAAAAGGGACATCTGGTGACTCTGGGAATTCAGCCAACATTTCCTTCGACAGGTATGGGGTATATTGAACAGGCTGAATTCCTTGAAAACGAAGGAAAAAATGATGTATATCGGGTCAGCCGTTTCCGGGAAAAGCCGGATCACGAAACTGCCGTGGAATTCCTGAAATCCGGAAAGTTTTCCTGGAATTCCGGGATGTTCATCTGGCGGGCGGACCGCATTCTTGATGAAATCAAAACAGATATTCCTGATCTGTATAATAAGCTGATGGAAATCTATCCCTATATAGGTACCGGATCTTATGAACAAAAAGTTGCCGAAATCTGGCCGACGATTCAGCCCACAACGATCGATTACGGCGTTATGGAAAAAGCCGAAGATGTCGTTGTTCTGCCGGCTGTCGGGCTGGGCTGGAATGATATCGGTTCCTGGGAATCGATCTATGATGTGATCGATGAAGATGAAAACGGAAATATCTATATAAATTGCCGCTCAATAAACATTGATTCCCACGGAATCTTGTCCTGCTCGGAAAATAAAGATAAAATGATCATCACTGTGGGAATGAAAGATGTTGTGGTCGTAGAAACTGACAAAGCCGTAATGGTCTGTCCTAAACAGGATACCCAGCGGGTAAAAGAAATTGTGCAATATCTGAAAGATCACGACCTGGAATTGTACCTGTAGGGGAGAAGGAGAGCAATTCATTGGAAGCATATTGTATGAAATGCAAACAAAAGCGGGAGATGGAAAACCCTGTCCCGACTTTTACCGCGACCGGTACGCCGATGACACGTGGTGTATGTCCGGTCTGCGGTACAAACATTATTAAAATGGGGAAAACCCCGGAACATGAAGGGCTTGAAAAACCGGAAATAGAAAAGAAAGCATCCAAACCGGCTGTAAAAAAAAGCACGACAGGAGCTAAAAAAACTGCGAGATCCGAAAAAACAACTTCTAAAAAGACCTCCGCTAAAAGACCTTCAAGTGTTCATATTAAAAACGGACAAAGCCTAGTGATCGTGGAATCACCGGCGAAAGCGAAAACAGTCGGACGATTTTTGGGAAACAATTATGTCGTTCGGGCTTCGGTGGGACACGTTCGTGATTTAAACAAATATTCCATGTCTATTGACGTAAAGAATGATTTTGCGCCGAAATATTATGTTCCCAAAGAAAAGAAAGAACTGGTTGAGGAACTGACGGATCTTTCCGCCGGAGCGAAGAAAGTGTACCTGGCAACAGACCCTGACCGCGAAGGAGAGGCGATAGCCTGGCATCTTTTGGAATCCGCGAAAATCGATCCCAAAAAGGCTGAACGGGTCGTATTTCATGAAATCACGGAGCCGGCGATCAATGAAGCATTCAGTCATCCCGGAAAAGTGAATATGGACCTGGTCGACGCCCAGCAGGCACGGAGAGTGCTGGACCGGCTTGTCGGTTACAGCCTGAGCCCGCTGCTGATCAAAAAGGTCCATCAGCGTAACCTTTCCGCCGGACGAGTGCAGTCTGTCGCACTGAAGCTGGTAGTGGACCGCGAACGGGAGATCCAAAACTTTGTTCCGAAAGAATATTGGACCATCAAAGCGGAACTGATACCGGAAAACGGTAAAGAATCTTATATCACCCAGCTGGTGAAAATCAACAAAAAAGACCCGGAACTGTCAAATGAAGAACAGGTCAAAGGCCATCTTGAGAATCTGAAAGCCGCGGGCTATAAGATCACCTCGCTGAAAGAGGGCGAAAAGAAACGCCGTCCGTTCCCGCCGTTCACGACTTCAACGCTGCAGCAGGAAGCATCACGCAGACTCGGCTTTTCTTCGAAAAAGACGATGATGATCGCGCAGCAGCTTTATGAAGGTCTGCCGTTGGGAGATGAAGGCAGTGTCGGTTTGATCACTTATATGCGTACCGACTCGACAAATATTTCACCTGTAGCTCAAAATGAAGCAAGGAAATATATCAATTCCGTACATGGCGGCGCGTTTGTCCCTGAAAAACCGCCTGTTTACACGAAAAAAGCCAAAGGCGCACAGGAAGCACATGAAGCTGTGCGTCCGACCAGCGTATTCCGCATTCCCGACAAAATTAAAGGATATCTGGATAAAGACCAGTATCGTCTGTATCAATTGATCTGGCAGCGCTTTATCGCCTCCCAGATGGCTGATGCCCGCTACAAGACGGAAACCGTGGAAGTGGAAGCGGTAAAGACGAATAATTATTTGTTCCGTGCGACCGGTCAAAAAGTGGTCTTCCCCGGTTTTTTGGTCGTTTATGCCGATATCAAGGACGAAGATAACAAGGAAGAAGAGGAAAACACCATTTTCCCGAACGGTTTGGCGGAAGGTCAGAAGCAGAACCTGAAAAAACTGATCCCTGATCAGCATTTTACACAGCCTCCTGCGAGATATACCGAAGCTTCCCTGGTACGTGCCATGGAAGAGAACGGAATCGGACGCCCTTCTACCTATGCCTCCATCATTTCCACCATTGAAGGCAGAAACTATGTGAATGTCGAAAAGCGTCATCTGGTCCCGACTCAAATCGGCTTTACCGTGAACGACCTGCTGAACGCTCATTTCGATGAGATCATGGATATTGGTTTTACCTCCCAGATGGAAAATGAACTCGACCGCATCGCCGAAGGGGAAACAGGCTGGGTGGATGTGATCCGGCAGTTTTATGAGACCTTTGAGCCGGAATTGGAAAAAGCGAAAGAAAATATGCCGGAACTTCCCAAAGCCGAACCGGAACCGGTCGGCAGAGACTGTCCGGATTGCGGAAAACCGCTTGTTTACCGTGAAGGCAGATTCGGGAAATTTATCTCCTGCAGCGGTTATCCCGGCTGCCATTATACAGAAAAATTGCAGAAACCCGTCGAAAAAATCGGTGTGGCCTGCCCGAAATGCGGCGGTGATCTGATCGTTAAGCGGACGAGAAGAGGAAAAATCTTTTATGGCTGCGTGAATTACCCGACCTGTGATTTTGCCGAATGGAACCGCCCGATCAGCCAGCGTTGTCCGAATTGCGGCAGTCTGATGGTGATGACCGGGAAGAATTCCGCTCAATGCACGAATGAGAACTGTAAGACACGCATAAAAATCGAAGATAACGAACCGCCTGCAGATGATGAATAAAAGATAAATTGATAAGAACGATCAGGACGGAAGAAAAACCGTCCTGATTTCTTAAAGCCACCAAGGATATTAATTCGTATATGTTTGATACACATTGTCATTTGGATCTGCCTGATTTTGATGAGGACCGTGAAGCGGTGATCCGCCGCGCGGAAGAGGCCCATTTTTCGCATTTCATGATTCCCGGCATTGAACTGAAGTGGATGGGAAAAATCATCGGGATATGCGAAGCCCATCCGAATATCTATTTCGCTTCCGGGATCCATCCGAACAATGCTTCGGATCTGGTGCCTGACTGGGCTGACCATGTCCGGGAAAATGCAGCACATCCGAAATGCAAAGCCATTGGGGAGATCGGCGTTGATTATTACCGTGAATACTGCCCTCATGATATTCAGCTGGATGTATTTGCCAAACAGCTCGATCTTGCTTCAGATTTGGATCTTCCGGTGATTATCCACTGTCGTACCGCATACGAAGATCTATGGCCGATGCTTTCAACCTGGGTGAAGGGCGGACACGGACGGAAAGCCGTGCTGCACGCATTTGATGAAGACGCGGAAAAAGCTCGCCTCGCAGTCGAGCTGGGAATAAAAATCGGTATGGGCGGACCTTATACTTACAAGAAAAAGAACGAACGCAGGATCGAAATAATGCAGACCGTTGACATTGAGTCCATATTGCTTGAGACCGACTGCCCGTATCTCAGCCCGATCCCTCACAGGGGAGAACGGAACGAGCCTGCTTATGCTGCACTCACACTTGCGAAAATCGCGGAGATCAAAGGTATTTCCATCGAGGAAGCAGACGCCCGGACAACCGGGAATGCTCTGGATTTCTTCAATATAAAAGCATAAATCAGGACGGATCAGATAACAGATATTTCAGAAAAAGGATCAAATTTTCCTGAAATTATGTTATGCTTGAATACGGAGAGAGTATTTTTCGGAGTTATTATGAAAAAATATTCTTTGATAATCATTGTCTGGCTTTGCATACTTTCATCTTTTTGTGTGTGTTTCGGTGAAAAGGATATCTGGGATCAGGAAACACAGGACAGAATGAAGGAATTTGATATCATTATGGCTGAAATCAAGGGACTTCCGGATGCTATTGATGAAGATCTCTGTGCCAAAGACATGACATCCTATAAACAGCATATGACACAGCTGGCACAAAAAATCATCGATGCCAACATGCTGCTCGACGATGTAAAGACGGTTTATCCCCTGGATCTTTGGAGTGTATATAACACGATCAGCGCCAATCCGGTCTGTGGGATCGGCAAAAGAGCAAATTCGATTTTCGGCGTTGCTGACCTTAGCCGGACGTCCAATGAAGAACGGATGGGAATGCTGGAAAATGACGATCTTTGCCCCTGCTGGAACATCATTACAGGCAGGGAAGAATTGACAGGTTTTTATAAAGACGGCGCCTGCCGCTGTATTTACGGGAAAACCAATCATAATCCAAATATCGGCATCATCGAAGAGCCCTGACGGATTGATTCTCTGTAACGGGATCCTGCCCGCCTTCTGTTCCTGAAATAACGGGAAGACTGAAGGCGGGGTTTTATTTTATATCGAAAAAAAGTGAATCTGTCACATAATAAATGTGATATTTTACAGCCTCAAAAACATTGTCAGACAAACGATGAATTGATAAAATAAAAGTACGGAGGTCGGCAGATTTCCTGTCGGCGTTGGCAATATCCATCGAAAAGTGCCGCCGTTGGGGGTATTGGCAAGATGGTAATATTTATGAATACGAAAACTCATGAAAACCATAATGGGCTGATTGAGTTTTTTTGTTATCAGGAGCCGCAATGACAACACTGAAAGTAAATGGTCAAATCTGTCAATGTAATGAGTCTAAAACCCTCATCCGATTTTTGCGGGATGATTTACATTTGACCTCGGTGAAAGACGGATGCAGTGAAGGCGCCTGCGGAACATGTACGGTTTTGATAGACGGAAAACCGATGAAATGCTGTGTACAGCCGATCGCGAAAATGGAAGGCAAAGAGATCATTACCGTTGAAGGCCTTTCTGACAGGGAAAAGGAAGTGTATTCTTACGCGTTTGCTGCCTGCGGGGCTGTACAATGCGGTTTCTGCATACCGGGAATGGTGATATCTGCAAAAGCATTGATCGATCAGAATCCGGATCCGACACGAACGGAAGCAGCTTTCGCGATCCGCAACAATATCTGCCGCTGTACAGGTTACAAAAAAATCATTGACGGCATCATGCTCAGCGCGAAAATATTCCGCGAAAATCTTGAGATCCCCGCAGATTACCTTGAGGGAAATGTGGGCGACAGGATCAAGCGGATCGACGCGAAAGAAAAGGTACTCGGACGTGCCCAGTTTTCTGATGACGTATACCTTGACGGCATGATCTACGGGAAAGCCGTGCGTGCCGCTTATCCGCGGGCAAGGGTACTATCTATCAACACGGAAAAAGCCAAAGCTCTCCCGGGTGTCCTTGCTGTATTCACGGCAGAGGATATTCCCGGTGAGAATAAAGTCGGTCATGTTATACATGACTGGGATACCATGATCCCGGTCGGGATGATCACGCATTATCTCGGCGACGCGGTTGCACTTGTTGCCGCGGAGACACAGGCGATCGCTGATCAGGCGGTCAAGCTGGTGGAAGTGGAATATGAAGAACTGCCCTTTGTGGACAGTGCCGCGAAAGGCCTCGAAGAAGGAGCACCTCTTGTTCATCGTGACGGAAACATTCAGGCGCATGAACATCTGGTCCGCGGCGATGCTGACGCGGTGATTGCCGCTTCCAAATATAAAGTGACTGCTCACTATGAATTGCCGTTTTCCGAACATGCTTTTCTTGAACCGGAAACCGCAGTCGCGTTCCCGTTCGACGGTGACGGGGTCTTTATCTATTCAAGTGACCAGTCAACTCACTCTACTTGTCATGAATGTGCGCTGATGCTTGGCCTTCCGGAAGAAAAAGTTGTTGTGGAAAACAAATTCGTCGGCGGCGGTTTTGGCGGAAAAGAAGATTTAACAGTACAGCACCATACGGCACTGATCGCATACAAGCTGAAGCGTCCGGTAAAAGTGAAGCTGACGCGGAAGGAAAGCATGCTGATCCATCCGAAGCGCCATCCGATGTCTATCGATATGACGACTGCCTGTGATGAAAACGGCATGTTAACCGCGGTCAAGGCAAAAGTAGTTTCCGATACCGGTGCCTATGCTTCTCTCGGCGGTCCTGTGCTGCAGAGGGCATGTACGCATGCCGCAGGTCCGTATAATTACCAGATCATTGATATCGAAGGAACCGCTGTTTATACGAACAATCCGCCATCCGGTGCGTTCCGCGGCTTCGGAGTGACACAGACCTGTTTCGCGACAGAAAGAAATCTGGATTTACTGGCGGAAAAAGCAGGAATTTCACCATGGGAGATCCGATATCGCAATGCAATACGCCCCGGGCAGGTACTGCCGAACGGACAGATCGCGGACGAATCAACATCCCTGGCTGAAACACTGGAAGCGGTAAAGGATATTTATGAAAACAGCAAAATTGCCGGCATTGCCTGCGCGATGAAAAACGCCGGGGTCGGTGTCGGTTTACCGGACTGGGGACGCGCAAAACTGGTCGTTCAGGATAATAAAATCCATTTTTATTCCGGAGCGACCTGCATGGGTCAGGGACTGGCGACCACCATGCTGCAGATCCTGGAAGAAACACTGCATGTCGGCATGGACAAGCTGGTGTATCATTTCCCGAATTCCCTCAACAGTCCGGATTCCGGTGTCAGCTCAGGTTCACGGCAGACACTGGTCACCGGAGAAGCGGCGCGGCGCGCAGCGGAAGAGCTTGCGGAAGATTTGAAAAACCATACGCTTGAAGATCTGGAAGGAAAAGAATATAACGGCGCTTATCTCGCGAAGACGGACCCGATGGGCTGCGACAAGCCGAATCCGGTTTCACACGTCGCCTATGGTTACGCGACACAGGTCTGTATTCTCAATGAAGACGGGACAGTAAAGGAGCTTGTCGGCGCGCATGGCGTAGGAAAAGCAGTAAACCCGATCAATATTGAAGGTCAGATCGAAGGCGGTATGGTGATGGGCATGGGCTATGCCCTGACAGAGAATTTCAAAGTGGAGAATTGTAACGTCCTGAGTAAATACGGGACGCTGGGATTGATGAAAGCCGACAAAGTGCCGGAACTTCATCCGATCATCGTTGAGAAAAAAGGTACGGATATGGCATACGGAGCTATCGGAGTCGGTGAGATCACCTGCATTCCGACCGCGCCGGCTATCGCAGGGGCGTATTATAAGTGGGACGGAGAGTTCCGTACGGAGCTCCCGCTTGCGCATACGCCGTATCGGAAATAAAAAAATCCATAGAAACAGGAGGAAAAATGATCATTTATAATGCACGGGTAATTACCTGGGAAGAAGAAAATCGTGTTCTGGAAAATCACGCGGTAGTGATCCAGGGAAAACTCATCAAAGATTTAGGACCGTCAGATGAGATGCTGAAAAAGTATCCCGATGAAGAAAAGATCGACGCAGGCGGGAAAATCCTGATGCCCGGCCAGATCTGCTCTCACACGCATTTTTATGGCGCGTATTCCCGGGGACTTGGCAACAACCTGAAACCTGCAAAAGATTTCCCCGAGATCCTCGCGAACCTGTGGTATAAACTGGACCGCGCGCTGGACGAGGAAAGTGTCCGGCTTTCCGGTGAATTATTCATGATCAACGCGATCAAAAACGGCTGTACGTCCTTCTTCGATCATCATGCTTCTCCGAATTATATCGATGGATCGCTGGATGTTTTGGAAGACGTAGTCGACAAGAGCGGTCTGCGCGCTTCGCTCTGCTATGAGGTAACCGACCGCAACGGCAAAGACGGCACAAAAGCCGGTATCGCGGAAAATGTCCGCTTCCTCAAAAAGATTTCCAAAGATAACCTCGGCGGAAGGATCGGCGGTGCGTTCGGGATCCATGCCTGCCTGACTGTGGATGAAGATACACTGGATCAGTGTGCAGCTGCCATTCCCGACGGATTTGGCTTCCATATCCATGTCGCTGAATCCCAGGAAGATGAATGGGACAGTCTCTATAAATACGGCCAGCGCTGCGGCGAACGCCTGTACAAGCACGGGATCCTCGGCGATAAGACCATTGCCGCCCACTGTGTGCATGTCAACCAGCGGGAAATGGAATATCTGAAGGAAACCGGTACCTGGATCTCACACCAGCCGCGTTCCAACATGAATAACGCGGTCGGCGCTGCACAGGTGGAAGCCATGCTGGATGACGGCATGAAGGTCTGCCTCGGGAATGACGGATTCACTTTTGATATGTGGACCGAGTGGAAATTTGCTTATTATCTCCACAAAGTAATCAATCGCGATCCGCGCCGCATGAACGGCTATGATGTAATGAAAATGGCTGCTTACAATAACGCCGCACTTGCCGGACAGGCGTTCGGCTATGGTGATAAATTCGGCAAAATTGTCGTGGATGCCCCTGCCGATCTGATCATCGTTGACTTTGATCCCTTCACACAGTTTACCGCGGGGAACCTGCCCTGGCAGATCATCTTCGGCTGGAGTGAAAGCATGATCACCGATACGATCTGCGATGGGAAATTCCTGATGCGGAACCGCATTCTGACCACGATCGATGAAGCGGCTGTCAACGCTCATTCCATGGAAGTTTATCCGAAGGTTTGGGCGAAATACCACGAATACTGCGACAAAGAAGGCTAAGGAGGAATTTATGGGCGATCGAATGCACCCAATGTCTTTTGGTGAGTTAGTAAAACGTATCTGTAAACAATACGCAAAAACCGGTCAGATTCTGGGCGTTGATCCCGTAAGCCTTGCCGGTCGGCAGGCGATCCCGATTTTCGGCGGGAAGATCGAAACCCCCTTTGGCCCTGCTGCCGGCCCGAACACCCAGCTGGCGGGAAACCTGGTCGCTGCCTACGCTGCCGGTGCCCGTTTCTTTGAGCTGAAAACCGTCCAGAAAATGGACGGCGAAGAGCTGGCAGTCTGCGTTCCGCGTCCCTGTATTCTGGCTTATGACGAGGGCTACAACGTTGAATGGTCAACCGAGCTGACGATCACGGATGCCGCGTCGGAATACATCCGCGGCTGGTGGGCGATCAAGCTGCTGGCAAAAGAACTGGACCTCGGTGCCCCGGATGGCTTCATCTTCAATATGAGCGTCGGGTATGATCTTGCCGGCATCAAACTGCCGAAGGTCGATAATTTCATCAATTCACTGGTTGACGCCTCCGGTACCGACACCTGGAAAGAATGCTATGACTGGACGATGGCAAATCTGGCGCAATTTAAGAAGGTTGACGAAGAATATGTCAAGTCGATCACTCCGCACATTTCCAACAATGTGACCATCTCCACGCTGCATGGCTGCCCGCCGGATGAAATCGAACGCATCGCGGTCCATTTGATCACGGAAAAGAAGCTGAATACCTACGTAAAGTGCAATCCGACGCTTCTGGGCTATGACTTTGTGCGCAAGACGCTGGACGGGCTGGGCTTCAACAGCATTCAGTTCCCGGATCTGCATTATCGGGAAGACCTGCAGTGGAAAGACGCAGTGCCCATGTTCCGGCGGCTGAAGAAGCTTGCCGCGGAAACCGGAGTAGCCTTCGGTCTGAAACTGACCAACACCAAACCGGTCGATATCACCGGAGGGTTCCTGCCCGGTCAGGAAGCCTATATGTCCGGCCGCTCGCTGTTCCCGCTCTCCATCAACCTGGCTGCGAAAATCTCCCGCGAGTTCAATGGTGAACTGCCGCTTTCCTTCGCCGGCGGTGCGGATGCCTGGAACATTGCGGAAATCTATGGCTCCGGGATCTATCCCATAACCATGGCGACCAATATCCTTAAACCCGGCGGTTATCAGCGCATGACGCAGCTGATCGATATCGTCGGGACAGATATGCCCTCCGCAAAGATCGATGTGGAGCGGTTGAGCGCATTGGCTGAGGACGCAAAGTCCAACAAACATTATCAGGGTCTGCTGAAAAAGACACCGCGGAAAAAGATAGCCGGCAAACCGCCTCTCTTTGACTGCTTTGCGGCTCCCTGCAATAACACCTGCCCGATCCACCAGGATATCCCGGCTTATCTGCGGGCACTGGCACAGGGTGATCCGAAGAAGGCCGCGCAGATCATCATTGAAAAGAACCCGCTGCCCAACATCACCGGGACGATCTGCCCGCATACCTGCATGGATTCGTGCAACCGCAAACAGTATGAAGGCGCCGTGGGGATCCGCGCCTGTAAATTGGAATCTGCGGATAAAGGCCTGGATGCCGCGCTCGCGGAACTGAAGGCTGCTCCGAAAGCAGGTAAATCTGCTGCGGTAATCGGCGGCGGCCCTGCCGGTATGGCTGCGGCTTACTTCCTGGCAAAGAACGGCTGGGATGTGGACCTTTACGAGAAGGAAAAGGCGCTTGGCGGTATTGTCCGCAACGTGATCCCGGGATTCAGGATCTCTGACGCTGCGATCGAAAAGGATGCCGATCTCATCCGCAAACTGGGAGTAAACATCCATCTTGAAACAAAAGTGGATGATATCAAGGCGCTCTGCGATTCCAGTGATGCCGTGATTTTGGCTGTAGGCGCGAATAAGAACACCAAACTTGGCCTGGAAAAAGGCGACAGTCTGAACGCTATTGAGTTTATGTATGAGCTCAAAGCCGGAAAGAAAATTGATCTCGGCAAACATGTTGCCGTTGTCGGCGCAGGGAACACCGCGATGGATGCTGCCCGTGCGGCAAAGCGTGTTGAAGGCGTCGAAGATGTTTCGATCGTCTATCGGCGTGATATTGCCAATATGCCCGCAGATCTTACTGAATTGGAAGAAGCAATGGAAGACGGAGTCATTTTCCGGCCTCTGCTTGCTCCGGTCACACTGGAAAACGGCAAACTGGTTTGTGAAGTAATGAAGCTCGGTGAGCCGGACGCTTCCGGACGGCGGAAACCTGAACCGACCGGAGAAAAATGCGAAATTCCGTGCGATACAGTTATTGCATCACTTGGTGAAAAGGTGGACGGAGACTTCTATAAGGCTCTCGGTATTGAACTCAGCGAAAAGGGTCTGCCGATCCCATCCGGTAAGATCAAGATCGTCGGTGACGGCGCAACAGGACCGAAGACAGTCGTCGAAGCTATTGCCTCTGCTCAGAAGGCTGTGAATGAACTTCGCGGAGCAAATTATTCGAAATACACTGTTTTGAACAGCGAATATGCCGGTCTGAGCAAGCGCGCTGTTCTCAACCCGGACTTCAACCCGTGTGATCCTTCCCGCTGTCTGGAATGCGGCGGACTCTGCGGCATGTGCGTAGAATCCTGCCCGAACCGCTGCAACGAATATCTGGAAGTCAACGGGAAGAAGCAGGTGATCCATATCGACTGCATCTGCAACGAATGCGGCAACTGTGCGGTCTTCTGCCCGTACGAAGGGCATCCGTTCCGCGACAAGATCACGGTCTTCAGCGATAAGGCCTCTCTGGATGACAGCACCAATCAGGGCTTCGCAAATCTCGGCGGCGGCAGATATGCCATCCGCTGGAATGACGCGGTCTGTGAATGTGCTCTCGATGAAGTTCCGGCTGAATTGCAGGAAGTTATCAAGGCTTACGAAGCATAATTCAGCAACAGAGTTATAATAAACAGCGGCATGAAATATTGCCGCTGTTTTTGTTATAATCGGGACGTGAGTTCTCAGAACGAAGCCATGCGATCAGCTCTGTTACTTGCTTCGGGAAGTTCAAACTTCGTCTGGGTTTTATGCGGAGCAGAAGCTTCGCTGCCGCCGATCCGGCACAGCAGAACGAAAATCATGGTGCGCCGCGTTGTAATGAACTTTTGCATCGGGGCAATATAATAAGCCGGATTATACATTTTAGAGGTTTTGATCGATGAAAAGTGCTGCCGTAATACAGGCTGCGGGGAAAGGCAGCCGTTTCCATTCCGGACAATATAAGCTGCTGGCTCCTGTTAATGGGAAGCCGATGGTCATCCGGACGCTGGAAACTGTGCTTGCCGCCGGCTTTGATGAAGTGGCCGCGGTAATTGGCGCACATGCGGATGAAATGCGGGCTGCGCTGAAAGATTTCCCTGTGCGGGTCATTGAAAACATGGCTTGGGAACTCGGGCAATCCACATCCTTATCCGCGGGAATGCGTGCCATACAATATTCATCGGACCGGGTCTGCCTGCTGCTCGGAGACCAGCCTTTCCTGAAAGCCGAAACGCTCCGCGCGTTGCAGGAAGAATCAGACAAGTTTCCGGATGAGATCATTGTCCCGTTTTATAAGGGGAAGCGCGGAAATCCGATCATTGTTCCTTCCCGATATTATGAACGTCTGTTAGAGCTGACCGGGGGCGATGAAGGCGGAAAAAAGCTGTTGAAAGAAGCGGGATACCATGTACTTTCTGTAGAAGATCCTGGCATATTACGAGATATTGATACAATTGAGGATTTAGAAAAATATGAGTGAAATTTTCTGGCAGTCAGATACGAATTTCTGGACGATCGTGAACGGGCAAATCGATACGATCGAACTGGGTACAAAAACGATAGCGGAGACAGAAAAATCTACGCCGACAGGCGCTTATACGACATTCCGTACGTATGACAGCTTCGGCGTGCTGAACCTGGGCAAACATTTCGACCGTCTGGAAGAAACCGCGCGCCTGGCAGGATATGATATAAAGCTTGACCGGGAAGACCTGAAGAATATACTGACGACATTGATCGCCGGAACGCCTAACAGTTCTGATCCCACGCCGGAAAGGCGGATCCGGATCACGATCGACCTGGAAAGGAACATCGGACGGCTCTACTTCGCCATGGAACCGCTGCGCGTGCCTTCTCCGGAAAAATACAGAGAGGGGATCGTGTGTCAGACCGCGGAAGCGCATCGGGAGAATCCGAAAGCCAAGCTGAGCAGTTTTCTCAGCCGCGCGGAAGGGATCCGTAAGCAGGAAAAGGATGAATTTGACGAGATCCTGATGTATTCTGCGGAGGGAGACTTGCTGGAGGGGCTGAGCAGCAACTTCTTCGGTATTATCGGCGATACGGTTTATACTGCCGAAGAAGGTGTTCTTTCCGGGACGACCCGGGACTTTATTCTGCGGATCGCTCATGAACTCGGAATACCGGTGAGCTTTACACCCGTCAAAATTGACGCGATCGGAACACTGGACGAGGCTTTTATATCCAGCACCAGCCGTGCCATCCTGCCGGTCCGTTCAATTGACGGCGTGGAAATGAAAAGGGCTGTTCCCGGCCCCGTTACCAAAAAGCTTATGGAAAAATTCAATGCAGAGCTCTCCAGCGGCATCGAAAAGGTGTACGACTGAGGAACGGGGGACGGTTTCGCGTCAGCGGAGCTGTCCCCTTGATGAATTAAGCCAATCAGGAATCAGTCAAAAGAAACGAACAGATGCTCCATATCATCAATAAGTTGTCAAATTAAGGGGACAGTTCCACTGCGTGAAACCGTTCCCGTGAATAATGATAAACAAAAAATCTGTTATAATTAACTCCGGCAATGGGGAGGCAGAATGAATAATGGGATAACATTGATGATCGATTCCGGCGTGGGCGGGCTTTCCGTACTTGCACTGGCTCATCAAAAACTTCCAAATGAAAATTTCCGCTTCTTTGCCGATGCATCTTATGCACCCTATGGAGACAAAACGCCGCTCGAAATACGGGACCGCCTGCATGCGATCCTGGATCTCCATCAAAATCAACCGCTGAAAGCCATCCTGCTCGCCTGCAACACCGCCACATCCGCGGCGGCTGCGGTGCTGCGTCAGGAGCTGGAGATCCCGGTGATCGGGATGGAACCGGCACTAAAGCCTGCTGTCCTCACCTCCGATGGGCAGATCGTGGTGATTGCGACCGCCCTGACCATTCGGGAAGAAAAATTCCAGAAGCTTCTCGCGCAATATGGAGAAGGGCGGGATATTGTCCCGATGCCCTGCCCCGGGCTGATGGAGCTGGTGGAAAAGGAACCCGCGGGACCGGAAACGGAAGCCTATCTGCGGGAGGTACTGGAACCGTATCGGGAAACAATGGCTTCCCTGGTCCTCGGCTGTACGCATTATGTGTTCCTGCGTCCGCTGCTGCAAAGGATGTATCCGAAAGTCCGGCTGTATGACGGCAACGACGGCGTTGTCCGTCATCTGGAGGATGTCCTGCGAAAACGGGAAGCCCTCGGCGGCCAGGGAGAGGTCTCTGTAAGCAATTCCCTGCGGGATCCGGAAGCCGGAGCCGCCTATCAGAAAAAATGCACAGATATGCTGCTGTTTTGTGACCGGATGTATACCGAAGCAGCTGATTAATTAGCCCGCTTTTTAGCGTGAGCCCTTCTCGACTTAAACCGAATCAATAAATATTTCCTCAATTCGTTTCAATCAAATGATAATAACAGACATCGGACTGGTCGAAACGGTATTGATAACGGGTGTCGATCAGGTCCTGGACTTCAGGAATGTTGGTTTCGCCGCTGCAGAAGGCAAGGATCCAACAAGGCGGAGTCTTCCGGAGCGTATCCAGAAATTCGGCTTTAAACCGCGGTGAATAATTCAGGTGAATGTGCTGGTAGGCACAAAAGCGGCTGACCGGTTCGAGATCGTAATTCAGGTAGATTTCAGGCGGCATATTGATCGCGATCACGGAATTCCGTTCTTCCTCGGGTATCTTTTCCGCAGCGGTGAACATCGGCTGCTGACGGTGCAGACTGAGCAGGTCCTGAGCCCTTTGGATGTTCAGCCATCCAAACCATAAAATGACACACAGCAGGATCAGAATTTCCGCCTTCGTGATACGTACCGAACAGCGGTTCAGGACAAAAAACAGAACCGGGAGGTAGGTTGTGAAATAATGCAGATAGGCATTGCTGCTTACGATCATCCATGTTCCGCTGAGGAGGACTGCCGCTGTGATGCCGTCGGAAAGGTCATATGACTTTTTTCTGGTAAGGTACAGCAGATAAATGATGACAGCGGCGATAGCCGGCAGGTAGCGGATGATAAAATCCGTTCCTCTGAACATGACAAAAGTTCTGGAACCTGTATAGTCGAAATTGAATTGAAACACAGCGTAAAACATTTCGTCAAATGCTCCGCGGGAATAAAACCAGCCGAAGACGGGCAGGATGACGATCAGCATACCGAAAAGTCCGGCAAGGATATTTTCAGCGATATTTTTATACTGTTTTTTCACGATCAGATAAATGCCGGTTACGAAAACTCCCGCACAAACGGGAATGGCGTTATTCGCGCGGATCATTACCATCAGGGCAGCATTCACCCCATGCAGAAACGCGAAAAGAGGCGGGTGTTTTGGATCGGACTTTGAACGGACGGCGTATTTGGACAGAAGAAAAAAGCTGCAGCAGGTAAAAGGCAGACACCACTCTTCGGAAAGGTTTCCGCTTTCTATGGTTATACTGAATACCGCGCTTACGCAGACCAGGAACAGCGTAAACTTCGTGAGAGACCTGCTGCCTTCCTCAAAAATGCCGTATATTCTGAACATAAAATATGTCGAAACGCAGACAGATATCAGCTGCATGAGGAAAAGTATATTCGTTCCTTTGTTCGTTGTTCCCCCAAGTGCGCCGAGCGCCTGAAGAAAATAAAGCACCGGGCCTTTATGATCCCAGACGTCGGTATAGGGGACTTTTCCCCGGAGAATTTCTTTCCCGATAAAGCGGAAAAATGCGGAATCATATGAAAAATTATGCGGGTATACCGGACTTGTCCCCTGGGAAATAAACAGCATCAGGATCGTTAAAAAAAACACGGAAAAAGTATAAAACAATATATTGTGTTTATTATTTTTTGAAATAAATGATTGCAGCTTATTAAACATAACTAAATTATATCCAAAGAATTGATGAATAAAAGCTCTTTGCGGGACCTCATATTCCGGATAATTACAAATTTGCAGAAAAATGATATATATTCCTGATAATAAAGTTTTAGAAGCGAATATGAAAAAAGGTAACTAACGCATTTTACTGGTGAGTCAGAAAAAGAGCCATAATATACAGCAGGGGAATGCTTCGGAAACACACGGACTTTCGATCCCGTGCTTTGTAAAGCATTCCCCCCGGAATGCAAAGTGAGCTCTTATAGCAGAAATATATTAGAAATAAATCAGAAAGCTTGACAAAGTAGAAAGCAGTACTATAATATAAATATAGAATAAATCTATTATAAAGATAATTTCCAGAAAGGAGGCTGCTGAATAATGGATTTTCGTGATACCGAATCAATTCCGGAAGGAAACTGCCGGATGGTTGATGAGTATTCCCGAATTTGCGCGGGAGATGACAGCGTGGGGCATCCTTTTGCTGTAAGCAGCGCGGAACTACCGCCTGAACGGTTGGATGAATTCAGCACATCTCCTTTCGGATTTGAAGAATCAGCATCCTTTCTCTGGGAGGATACGCAGCTCACCTATCAGCATGCCTGTTTGTCTAACAGGTTTTCAGAAGAATACCTGAAGCTCTGCGGACGTCTTGAAAAAAGCATCAAGCAGGTCGGAAGTATGTGCGTGACCAAAGCGGTACTGGAACAGGAAGGTTTTGTCTTTTCCGGTCTTGAGGCGATGAACATCAATAAGCTGATCGGGATGGTTTCCTTTCATCTGCGCAAATGCCATGCGGCATTCCGGACGATTTACCGGGAAAACAATTTTCTGGGAATGTCCTACCTGAATTGGGAATTCCGCTGGGTTGAGCTCGGCAGCCGGCTGAAATCAACCGGGGTGAAGATCCAAAATATTGCAGCGGGCAGCGTCAACATTGACAGCATACTGCGGCGGGAAGCCGTAACATCCCGTTCTGAAGGTACAAAGACAGCTTCGGTACAGGACTCTCGTCCGCTTCCTGTAAACCCGGCCGCACTGCCGGTAGAAGGTTCACTGGTGAGGCAGATGCTGCGTGAACAGCGGGAAGCGGAGAAGCGTGAGAAAGAATACGAAAAACAGCTCTGCGATTTGTATAAAATATGGGGGAAGAAACCGGAAATCCCGCCGGAATTAGTGGGGATGGTGAAGGTTGAACCCAATTTTCCGATGTCCGTTGAGAAAGACGGAAAAAGACGGACTGAGTTCCTTGAGGCGGAAGAAGCCAGAAAGGTACTTATGGAGGATGCGGAAACAAGGGGTGACCAACAAGCCCTTTCGGAGATACCAACGGAAAATGCAGATCAGCTTGGAAGCAGATGGATTGATTATCTGGAAGCCAATCCCGACAGCATCTGGCATCCGCCTGAATGATGAGCTTGAAATATGCTGACATATGCTGACATATGGTTCTGAATGGTTTAAAGATAAAGGTAAAAAATTCAATATTATTGAATTTCAGCGGAGAGTACACTTTGGCTGTCTGTTTCCATTTAAACCGGTTCAGAGAAAAATGATAAAGAACCGATCATGAACAAAGATGTAATAATCAGATGTACCGTATTTTTCAGAAATCACCGGAGAACTGTATATAATTTATAACATTCCAAAAATAAGGATTCTGACATGATAGGACTGGGAACATTGATCAATACAGCGGCAATAGCGGCAGGAGGGATCGGAGGACACTTCTTTGGAAGATTTTTCAAACAAGAGCAGCAGGATTCCATAACGAAAGCAAACGGTGTCGCGGTTTTGTTTATCGCGATTGCCGGTGCCATGGAAGGAATGCTGAAGGTTGAAAATAATGTACTTACAAGCGGACGGTCAATGCTGATCGTGATATGTATCGTGCTGGGGACAATTATCGGTGAACTGATTGGGATCGAAAACGGTTTTGAACGGTTTGGCGAATGGCTGAAGGTCAAGACCGGCAACGCGAAAGATGCCGGGTTTGTAGATGCCTTTGTAACCGCGTCTCTGACCGTATCCATCGGCGCAATGGCGATCGTCGGATCGATTGAGGACGGTATTCTCGGTAATTATTCCATATTGGCAGTGAAATCCGTACTTGACTTTATCATAATTATCATGATGACGGCTTCGATGGGGAAAGGTGCCGGATTTTCGGCAATTCCTGTATTTGTTTTTGAAGGCGGTATGACGCTTCTGGCAAGGCTGATCGCACCGATCATGACGGATGTGGCGATACAATATCTTTCCCTGATCGGGTCGATATTGATTTTCTGTGTTGGGATCAATCTGGTGTGGGGAAAGAAGGTGCGTGTCGCGAATATGCTGCCGGCAGTAGTATTGGCGGTCGCCGCGGCGTATGTTCCGGTAAAGTGGTAAGAGAGAAATAAGAAATAAGAAATAGAATTTGTTTATGGTTTGCAAATACGGGAAGATCAAACGATTATTTCTTACATCCTGCTTCCTGCAACTTACAACCTATACCCTAAACCCTATACTCTATTAAAAAAATGGACGATAAAACGATCAAAACTTATTCTCCCGGGACGCTGGGATGCTATGATTATGTGGTCATGCTGAGCCGGTATCAGGGGAAATACCTGCTGAGCAGGCATAAGGGTCGAACGACCTGGGAGCTGCAGGGCGGACATATCGAACCGGGCGAGACCGCGGATGACGCAGCGAGACGCGAGCTTTATGAAGAATCCGGTGCTGTTTTGTTTGATATAGCACCCCTGTGTGATTACAGCGGAGAAGAACCGGGGAAAAATAATTACGGAAAGGGAAAGGTTTTCGAGGTCAGTATAAAAGGTATAGGTGATCTGCCGGAAAGTGAGATGGAAGAGATAGGTCTGTTTGAAGATATCCCCGATGATCTGACATATCCGAATATTACGCGTGCGATACTTGCATATTTTGGTAAAAGATAAATTACCGGGAAAATGTATAGACAAATTTGAAGGTTTTTCCTCGTAAAAAACAATTTTCCCTCATGAATCTGTTGAATAATTGTATAGACATATATTCAAATTTTTTCAACCATAACTGATGAAGTTCTTATCAGGCAGCTGAAATAATTACTGACGAAATGTTGCTATTCATCATAGATGGGAACGAATCCGCCGATGTGAAACTGTCCTTGTTACTGAATTGAGCTTCATACTGAATCATTCCACTTTTTACCGTATTCATATTATAATAATCATCATGGAGAGTTTGATTTAATGTCGATTGCTTTACGGAAAAAAAATCATATCGATATTTGCCTGAGTAAAGATGTCCGTTCAAAAACTACGAACGGTTTCGAGAAATTCCGCCTGATCCATAACGCACTGCCGGAAGAGGATTTTACGGCTTTTTCGACAGAAAGCAGTTTTCTCGGGAAAAAAATATCGGCTCCTCTCATGATTTCCTCCATGACCGGCGGAACGGAAGAAGGCGAACAGATAAACCGCTGTCTGGCAGAAGCGGCAGCGGAATTGAATCTGCCCTTCGCAATCGGTTCCCAGCGGATCTATATCCAGGAAAAGAGGAATCCCCGGGTCCCATATCGCAAAATCGCCCCATCAATTCCGATCCTTGCCAATTTAGGCGCCGTTCAATTGAATTACGGGTTCACGCGGGATGACTGCCTGCGGGCGGTTGAAATGATCGATGCGGACGCACTAATACTGCATCTGAATCCGCTCCAGGAACTGATCCAGCAGAATGGCGATACTGATTTTTCCGGACTAATGAATAAAATCGCTGCATTATGTCACGATTTTCCTGTGCCGGTGATCGTCAAAGAAGTCGGATGGGGAATCAACTGCCGGCTCGCGAAAATACTGACGGATATCGGTGTTTCCATGATCGATGTTGCAGGAGCCGGCGGGACCTCCTGGTCAAAAGTGGAGAGCTTCATCTGTGAGAATATCCGTATGCAGCGGATCGCGGAGCCTTTTGATGACTGGGGTATTCCTACAGCTGAATGTATCAGCTCGATCCATGAAAAGTATCCGGAAATTGAAATCATTGCGTCCGGTGGAATTTCCAACGGCGCAGAAGCCGCTAAAGCAATCCGTATCGGAGCGAAACTGGCAGGCTTTGCCGCAAGACTCCTTCCCGCCGCGTCCGGCAAAAATACGGAAGCGGTAAAGGAAGAATTATCCGTCATTATGCAGCAATATAAGATCGCGCAATTTCTCTCTTCCGGAATTGAGAAAGCAGAATAGGAGCGGAAATGAAACAGCAAATCATTGAAAATACAAATAAAACAATTTACCGCTATTTGATCGATAACGCAGTATTGAAAAGCGATGAGACCCTGCAGGAAATGCTATTATACGCGCTGGGTTTCAATACAGACGGCAGTTTATTAAGCGGCGGAAAGCGGCTGCGTCCGCTGTTCTGCTGCCTGACCTGCGGCATGATCTCAGGACATTATGAACCGGCCCTTCTGTATGGTGCTGCGCTTGAAATGCTGCACAATTATACGCTTGTTCACGATGACATCGAAGATAACAGCGACACCAGACATAACCGTCCCGCGTTATGGAAAAAATATGGCTTGCCGCTCGCAATTAACGCGGGCGATATGCTCTATACTCTCGCATTATCCGCTGCAGCTGAGGCTGATCAGATCAGCGGCAGAAACGGACTCAAAAAAATTCTGGAAATGTCTGAACAACTGTATCTCGGACAGCATCGTGATATTATGTTTGAAAAGCGTACAGATATCGAGAAAGCAGAATATCTTCAAATGGTGAGAGGGAAAACCTCCGCACTGATCGGCTGTGCATTCACGTTAGGGGCATTAGCCGGGAACGCGGATGATGAGACCGCGGCAAAATTTGAATATGCCGGTCAGCGTCTTGGGATCGCGTTTCAGATTCGTGATGATTATCTGGGTACCTGGGGAAATCTGGCTGATCTTGGAAAATCTGTTTCCGCAGATATTATGGATAAAAAGAATACGCTTGCTGTTGTCTATACAGCAAATAAAAGCCCGGAATTCCTTGAAAAATGGAAAGCTTATGACGGGAATCCCGGACAGGTTTCCGAATTTGCCGAAATGATGACCGAAGCGGGTGCTGCGGACTATTTGCAGCAGCAATGCACAAAATATACCGAAGAAGCGCTGGACACCATAAAGGAATTCCGTTCTGAGACCGATTTTCAAATGATACTGGATGAATTGATTTCCTCACTGGCAGACCGGAAAAAATAACGGCTGATCCTGATGACAGTCAGTTTTGATCGATACGATACAAGCAGAGTGTTATATAACGTATATGAATGATAAGAAGAAAATACAAAATGCGGTTCGGACCATTTTGACCGGTATTGGAGAAGACCCGGAGCGGGAAGGTTTACTGGCCACTCCGGAGCGTGTTCAGCGCATGTATGAAGAGCTGTGTGCCGGATATCATATGGATCTGAATACCGTTGTCCATGGGGCGATATTCGAAGAATCCTGCGAAAGTATGGTCGTGATCCGCAATATCTCTTTCTACAGCATGTGTGAGCATCATATGCTGCCGTTTTACGGAAAAATCCATGTCGCTTATTTCCCGAATGGCAAAATCATCGGCCTGTCAAAGATTCCGCGGATCGTTGAAATGTATGCCCGGCGTCTGCAGGTGCAGGAGCGTCTGACTGAACAGGTATGCAGCGCAATTGAAAGTGTCCTTTTACCGAAAGGCATTGCCGTGCTGACGAACGGGATACATATGTGTTCCGTCATGAGAGGCGTAAAGAAAGAAAGTGCGGAGCTGATAACGACACGTTTTACAGGTGTCTTTTCAGAAAAACCGGAACTGAAGGAAGAATTTTACCGTCAGATCGGGCTGCGGATCCCGATGGAATAACGCGATATGGGTAAACGGAAACAGTTTTTGATCCTGGATATTGACGGCGTTTTACTGGAAGCCGAAGGATACCGCGCTGCCTGTGTGGATACCATCAATCATTTTATTTCGCTGATGGGACAGCCGGATATTTTTATTACCCGGGAAATCGCGGATGTATATGAAGCATCCGGGATCGCCTGTGAATGGGACATGGTTCCGTTGACCCTGGCTGCTTTTGTGAACCGGTATTGTGAAACAACAGGCACAATATTTGCTGATGATTCATTTCCTCCCCGGTGCGGACAAAAGGGTGCTTTTACAAACAGTGATTTTCGATCGATGATGCTCGGTCAAATTCGTGAATACGCTTCACTGCTGAATTCTTCCGAAACCTGTATCGACGCGATTTATCATGGATATATCAGCCGTGAAGGGGCCGGGCTGGATGCATTATGGAATCAGCCGGTACGCGACCGGTTTTTTGTCGATACCCTGGATCCGTGGAAATCTCCCTTTTTTGCGGAACTTATGAACCGCCTGCTGGGAAAGAATACCTTTGAAGACTTTTATGGTTTGGCCGCGCCGTTGGATTGCGAATCATATCTTGAAACAAAAGACCGGCTGCTGATTTCCGAATATTACCGGAAGCTGCTTCCCGAAATTCAGGGAAAAGGTGTTTATCCGGCAGTAATGACTTATCGCCCGACAAGATTCCCCTCTGAGGGGAACAAAGGAAGTTCTCATTTCGTTAATACACCGGAGGGAGAGTGCGCCCTGAAGATGCTGGGATGGGATCACGGCAGGATCCCGATGATCGGCACCGGCAGTTTATGTTATATCGAAGAGAAATATCATCTGCGGAGAGAACAGTATGTCAAGCCGCATCCGTTCCACGCGTTGGCTTCCGCCATGATAGGGCTCTGCAATAATGAAATACAGGCATCGGAGCTTGCCAGAGTTTTATGCGAAGCAGATCCTGAAACAGTGCAGGACCCTTTGCAGGGGATGCTTTCCCGCGATGACAAGATCGAACTGGCTGTTTTTGAGGATTCAGTTTCCGGTATAGAAAGTGTCCGCAATGCAGGGGAGATCCTGAAACGCTGGAAATATGACGTCAAGGTCACATGCTGCGGGATCAGTACGACTGAGGCGAAAAATCAGAGATTGAAAAATGCGGGCGTTAAGATTTATAATAATGTCAATACAGCGTTTGATTTTGTACTCGGCGAGACCTTTGAGAAAGGAATTTGAAATAATATGAGAAATGCTGTCATCTCTATCCTGACCATATTGTTTGTTTTATGTTTATTTTCTGTTATCTCTGCTCAGGATATGATATCCCGGCCGACACAGGTTCCTGAAGAAACGATAACCATCGTCAATCCTCACCTGAATGTTGTTCAGGGGGATAACATTATATCGGGTGTTGGAAATAATACGATCACATTATGGGATCGTTCAAAATATGTCAATCAGCCGAAGAGCGTTGTCTTACCGAACGCAAAGGAAATGTTCGCCGACGGTATGGAAGTTCCCAAGCCGAGTCTTGACCGGCCGATAACGGATCCCTGGGATGACCTGAAAGAAGGGTATGCCTGCGAAGCGATCCTGAACCGCCCTTACTATTTCCAAAAGCTCAAATTCGGTGAGCCGTTTGAACTGGATATTACTTTCCGGAATGTCGGAACACAAACCTGGGATTTCAATGTCGACTTGATGATGTACACAGGGGATCAGCTGCAGCAGGATACAAGTTCCATCGTTTTTGATTTATGGAAAACCGTTGATCCGAATAATGAGAATATCAATACTCACATCGTAAAACCCGGCCAGTCAGTACGCGTAAAGCTTCCCATGATCGCTCCTCGTGAAAAGTATCATGATGATGATAAGTATTACGCGGCTTATACGCTTGTGCGCAACTGGAACGTTTACGGAATGGATGCCCTTCATGACGGGCATTGGGATCGTATGGACGGAAATGCCCTGTTCTGCCCTGTATATTTCTATATTTTTGTTCCCGAATATTGACAGAGAGACTGATTATGGATGCAAAAATCGACCGGATTCTTTCAAAATATGATTTTGGCAGCCGTGTGACTGCTTACGAACAATTTGGCAACGGTCATATCAATTGGACCTACCGCGTGGAAACAGAAAACGGGGATCTGTTTGTACTGCAGCGCATCAATACATACGTCTTTCAGGATCCGGTCGGCTTAATGCGGAATATTGAACTTCTGACGAATTTTATGCGGGAAAAGGAAAAAGATCCCCGTAAAGTTCTTGAACTGGTCCCTGCAAAAGACGGAAGGACCTATATCGTTACGGAAGATGATGAATACTGGCGTGTTTATGTGTTTGTCAAAGACAGCGTATGTTATGACACGGCTGAAACGCCGGAATTGTTCAAAGAAAGCGGCCGGGCGTTCGGCAATTTTCAGAATATTCTCTCAGATTTCCCTGTCAGCACTTTGATCGAGACGATACCGAATTTTCATAACACGCCTGTACGCTATGCGGCATTTGAGAAGGCTGTTGCGGAAGATTCGGCAAAACGCGTTTCCGGCGTCAGAGCTGATATTGATAATTATCTCTCGGAAAAACCTTTTGCGTCTTTCCTCCTGGATAAAGCCGCAGCCGGTGAAATTCCTCTGCGGGTCACCCATAATGACACAAAAATTAATAATGTCCTGTTTGACCGAACGACGAATCAGGCGTTATGCATCGTAGACCTGGATACAACGATGCCGGGATTTGCGGCAATGGATTTTGGAGACTGTATCCGTTATGCCGGTAACAACGGTGCAGAAGATGAGCAGGATCTTGAAAAGGTTTTCCTGCGTATGGATCTGTTCCGAACATTTGCGGAAGGGTTCTGCGGTGTCAGCGCTAAAAATCTGAGCCGGGCTGAATTGATCCTCTGCCCGGAAGCGGCAAAACTGATCACACTGGAAACCGGACTGCGGTTTTTGACCGATTATCTTCAGGGCGATGTTTATTTCCATACCGCATACCCGGAACATAACCTGGTCCGTGCCCGTACGCAATTCAAGCTCGCAATGGATATGGATGCAAATCTGGAATCCATGCGGGAGATCATTGTTTCTGTCTTGGATGCGCGGTAGTTCCGTGAGCTTTTTCAACCGCATTTCGGTATTTGATGAGAAGGCTTCTGCCGCGCTGGGAATTGAACCACAGGAAGGGGCTCTATTCAAACTCGCGGCCGTCATCGCTCATTCAGGGGATTCCTGGTTTTGGTGCGGCGCTCTGTTTATTTTCTGGCTTTTTTCTTCCGGAGATCGGGAACGCACGATCGCTTATTGGGGCGGTTCAATTGCCCTGACTGCATGCTTTGTGTTCGTTTTGAAGCGTGTTATAGCAAGAACACGGCCCGAAGGGGAATGGGGAAATGTCTACCGGAAAACAGACCCGTATTCATTTCCGTCCGGTCACGCGGTGCGCGGCGGCTTGATCCTGATGCTGGCAGTCAATACATTTGAGCAGAAATGGGTCATCGCCATATTCGCGGTGTGGGCTGTGCTTATGATATTGTCCCGTGTCGCCACAGGGGTGCATTATTTTCTTGACGTTCTCGGCGGTTTTTTCCTGGGATTACTGATCGGGTGGTTCTGGTTCGCTGTGCAGCCATTTATCTATCAACATTTTTCCGTTTTATTCGATAAATCATCATGGTTTAAAAAATAAACAGGCTTCTGAAGGTCAGATTTGACCTGTCAAAAGCCTGTTTATTTATAGTTGCGTATAGATTATATGCTGTTTATTGGAATATATGGACCAGATCTTCGATCAGTGCGGCGGCAGTTTCTTTCCGGCCTGCACCCGGACCGATGAGCGTGATCTCGCCCAGCAGGTCTGACCTGTACTGGATCGCGTTTCCGGCGCCTTTGATGTTTGCCAGAGGATTGTCTTCATGGAGCATTATCGGTTTTACGGAAGCTTCAACACCGTTTTCGGTCTTTTTTACAGAGCCGATGAGTTTCCAGTGCATCTTGTTCTTCAATGCTTCCTGAACGTCCTCAACGGTGATGTCGGAAATGCCGATGCGTTCAATATTTTCGGGTTTGATGAAGGTCCCGAAAACAAGGTGTGACAAGATCGCTACCTTCCCGGCGGTGTCAAACCCTTCCACATCCCCGCTTGGGTCTGCTTCCGCGTAGCCGAGACGCTGGGCTTCCTTGAGTGCTTCATCGTAAGAGGAACCGTTTTCCATTTCAGTCAGGATGAAATTCGTCGTGCCGTTCAGGATCCCTTTGATTTCGGTTACACCGGTGGGCAGCAGACTGTCGATCGCAAGACGCAGCGCCGGTGAACCGCTCATGACGGTACCTTCACAACCGATCTTCACGCCGTTATCCCTCGCGAGACCTTTCAGCATGCTGTAGTGCAGCGCGATAGGCCCTTTGTTTGAAGTGATCACGTGTTTGCCGGAAAGGAGAGCTTCCTGGCAATGCAGAACCGCCGGTTCTCCTGTCTTCAGATCGGTGAAGCTGAGCTCAATAATCACATCCGATTCCGCGTTGCGGATCATCTGGATCGTGTTCCAGTCTCTGAAATAGGAAGGGTCCATTTCATAAAAATCATGCGCGGAAGCAAGTTTTTTCAAAGGAAGTCCGTCCGGGTGATAAATTGTCCCGTATCGAATATCCGTGATAGATGTGATCAGGAATTCAAGACCTAATTCATTTCTGAAAAATGCCTTTTTCTCAATGAGAGCCTGGATAAACCCATGACCTACATTGCCAAATCCAATCATTCCGATTTTTACGAGTTTCATAGTGCTCCTTTCGGTGTGTATTGGAGAAACGTTTATTTCCCAAAGAATCTTCTTGCGATAAGTTCACCGTTGAGAATTGAACCGCCGGCTGCGCCGCGGATGGTGTTATGGGATACAGAAACAAAACGATAATCAAGAATTGTGTCTTTCCGAATGCGGCCGATGCTTGTGGCCATACCGTTTTCAAGGTCGCGGTCCAGACGCGGCTGCGGGCGGTTCGGCTCTTCGTGATAAATGATCGCCTGTTTGGGACATGAAGGCAGGCTTCTGGTAACTTCAGGCACCTGGAAACTCTTGACTGTTTCGATGATTTCTTCAACAGAAGGCTTTTCTTCTGTCGCGATGGTGCAGCAGATGGTATGCGCGTCCACAACGGCGACACGGTTTGTATGGGAAGAAATTGCCATCGGGTGCAGCACCAGGGAATCTGTGTTCATTGTACCCATAATTTTCTTCGGTTCAAATTCGAGCTTTTCTTCTTCGCCGCCGATATAAGGGATGACATTGTCAATGATGTCCAGGGAAGGAACACCCGGGATACCGGCACCGGAAAGTGCCTGCATGGAGAATGCGAAGAGCTGTTTGACATGATACTTCTGATCAATGGCATGCAGCGGGATCACGAAACCGGTGGTCGTGCAGTTCGGGTTCGTGATGATACCGCCTGACCATCCGTATTGCTTGTGCTGGAGATCGATCAGATCCAAATGGTCCGGGTTGATCTCAGGGACGAGCAGCGGGACCAGCGGATCTTTGCGGTAGGCTGACGCGTTGGAACTGAGATACATTCCCGCTTTCGCGAAATCGGGTTCGATTTCTTTGGCGATATCTGCCGGAAGCGCAGAGAAGACGATCTTTGCCTGCTTCAGCGCGGAAGCCTGGGTAGGCAGAAGCTTCATGTTTTTTACATAATCAGGCATTGGCTTGGAAAGGAACCAATGACATGCTTCCTGATAAGTTTTACCTTCGGAACGTTCGGAAGCTGTTACTTCGACTACTTCAAACCAGGGATGCCCGTCCAACAGGGAAATCATACGCTGACCGACACTGCCTGTGCTTGCTAATACTGCAACCGGAATTTTATTACTCATAAATAATACCTGCCTTAACATTGCTTTATAAAATAAAAACTGCCTCTTTGGAGGCAGTTACCTGTTCTTTGCTATAATGACCCAACTGCCTCAGTGTACCAGAAACAAACCACGACCGGTAGTAGTGGTAATAATAGCGGCAATAATAGTTTCATTAGCTTTCAAACTCATAAAATCTAATTTACTACCGCTTATCGATATTGTCAAATAAAATCGGGAAATCATTACGAATTTATGACATTTTAATCTGATTTCCGGAAATATTTGAAATTACAGTCTCAGTTTTACTGTTATAATTTCAAAGAAATTGCAGTTTCTTTATCGGAGGAGTATGAAAAAACTGAAAGCAGCCAGGTTATGTGAAAACGCTATTCTGCCGACACGGAAACATCCTGATGACGCGGGAATTGATTTTTATGCCGTTGAACCTGTCGTGATACCGCCGCATGATTTTGGCGTTGTGAAAACCGGGATAACTGTCGAGATACAGAAGGGATATGTCGGTTTGATGATGCCCAAAAGCCGTAATGATCACCTTTTGGGAGCAGGGGTTGTCGACGCGGGTTATCAGGGTGAGATCCGGATAAAAATCGCCAATATAAAAGACGTGCCTCTTGAAATTGAATATGGAATGGCAGTAGGACAAATGCTGATCCTGCCTGTCGAAACACCTGAAATCGAGGAAGCTGATGCCGAAACCATTCACGCGAAGACCAGCGAACGCGGCGCGACCGGCGGTATTTTAGGCAATTCGTAAAAGGTTTTGACTTTGAGGTTAAATTATAAACCGGACCGGTTCCGCTGCCGATTGTTCGGCCCATGGAACCGGTCCGGTTTTCTGTTTTGAATCGCTGTTGATTATGAATTCTTTCCGAAAACCCAGTTCGTCGTTACTTTTTCGTAGTCAACGATCTCTTCCGGTTTGAACCAGAGAGCGATTTCCCGTTCAGCAGTAGAAACCGCGTCTGAGGCATGGATCAGGTTGCGATCCATTTTTGCCGCGAAGTCATGACGGATAGTGCCGGGTGCCGCTTCTGTTGGTTTTGTTGAACCGACAGTCTGACGTACGGCTTTGACCACATCGTCACCTTCCCAAACCATAGCGAAAACAGGACCGGAGGTAATATAAGAGATCAAACCATTGTAAAACGGTTTGCCTTCGTGTTCCGCGTAATGTTTCGCAGCCAGTTCATCGCTTACCTGCATAAATTTTGCGGCGCAAAGCTGAAAACCTCTGTTTTCGAATCTTTTGACCACTTCGCCGATCAGTCCGCGCTGGACACCATCAGGTTTGACACATACAAAAGTCTTTTCCATTTTCAATATCCTTTATTCTTTAATAGAGTTATATAAATCAGCCAAATCTGTGTTTTCCGGGAAGAGAATCACAAGCTTTTCAAGTTCTTCTTCTACTGCCGGCAAACAATTTGGTTTGTCAATCAGTTTCCTGTATAATTGTACCCCAAGTTCCTGCTGATCTGTACTGAAACATCTCCATGCCTCGCGCATCATTTGCCGCTCTTCCGGTGAAGGAGATTGTTTGGACTGTTCAGCTTCATCTGATGTATCCTTGTTTTCCGCTTCATTTTCGGACGGTGGCACCGCAGTTTTTTCCGGATTCGGATCGATCGGTTCAAACCCTCTGGAAGCAATGTGTTCCAAAAAGTTGAATGCTTCATCTAATTCACTGGAAGCTGTAAGAGGAACTTTCCCCGTTGTCTGCTGATCGGTCGATGCCGCATCATCTGTAGAAGATTTGGAGGTAAAAAACGAATTTCGGTAGAACAATTCGCCGTCATTGATTATGCTTTGAACTGTCTCTTCGGAAATCGAGGAGTTGGTAGTGATCGGCAGCAGATCCAGCCATGCCGGTAATTTTGTATTGTCATTGATGATCAGTTTCTCACTTGCCTGATGCCATCCGATCCTGACACGTGTGGCAGGAATACCTGTCCAATCATAATATGCGATGTTTATGGGGAAATGCTGACCGACGATTTCTCCATCGCGAATTTCCCAATGCTGGTATTGAGGATCCAGATCAATGAGTTTATTCAGACATTGATTGAATTTCATCCGGTCGCGTTCAGAATAATAAACCGCCAAAGTACGCAGTGCGGTCTGGTTATACGGTTCTCTTTTCAGTACGGATTCCAGCAGCCAGATCCCCTTTTGGTAATCACCCTTTTCGTAATATGAAAGCCCAAGATAAAGAACAGGCAGGTTCTGCATTGGCTTTTTTTCAGCTGAAAGGAAACGCTTGCAGGCAGTTGTGTAATCATGCTGATGGAAAGCACGGATCCCGGCGGAAAACTCACTCAACAGACGGTCATCGGAAGAAAGCGTAACACTGTGCGCGTTCATCCATTCGGACAGATCTTTTTCAACAGTCTCATTATCCGGCTGCAGGCATTTTGCTGTTTCACAATGCATTATCGCGTTTTCAGTACGGCCGCATTCCACATAGGTATATGCAAGTGAGATGTGGTTCAGAAAATTATCAGGCTGCGCTGAACAAAGACGCAGATAAGTATCGAGTGCACCGTTATAATTATCCATTTCCAGAAAGGTGCGCCCCAGTTTTTCATAGATTCGCAGCATTTTGGGGAATTGTCGCAGTAAATACAGACAATGGAAAGCTGCCTGTTCGAGGTTTCCATTGTCTGTAAGGTTGTCGATCTTGTTCAGATAATTTTCGATTTCAATGATAGGCATTATGCCTCTTTTGAAATGATACTATTTCAGATCATCCCGGAGGTAATCGCGCAATATTTTCTGTACGGATGGATGGCGGAGCCGGGACAGTGCCTGAGCTTCGATTTGACGGACTCTTTCACGGGTCACGCCCATCTTGTTGCCGACTTCTTCCAACGTATATGCCTGCCCATCAAGCAATCCATAGCGAAGCTGCAAAATGCGTACTTCGCGCGGAGGCAGATCATTCAGGATGACTGACAGATGCTCTTTCAAAAGGTTATAGGTAGCCGAATCAGCAGGAGCCGGAGCGTCATCATCTTCGATGAAATCACCTAAAACAGAATCTTCCTCATCATCAGTAGGTGTTTCAAGTGACAGCGGCCTTCTGGCGACCTGGATCATATTTTCAACCTTTTTGATGGGCACATCAAGCTCAGCAGCCAGTTCTTCAACAGACGGATCCCGTCCGAGTTTCTGTGTCAGCTGATGCTGGTACCGCAGTAATTTATTGATTTGGTCACCCATATGAACAGGGACACGGATCGTGCGGCCCTGATCGGCTATAGCTCTGGTTACAGCCTGACGGATCCACCAGGTGGCATAAGTACTGAATTTGTGCCCACGCCGGTAATCAAACTTCTTTGTGGCACGAATCAGTCCGATGTTGCCTTCCTGGATCAAATCGAGAAAAGGAACTCCACGCCCCATGTATTTTTTCGCGACCGATATGACCAAACGAGAGTTAGCCGTGATCAGATGATCCCTGGCTGCCCAGCTGTCTTCGATATTCTTGCGTAATTCCAAACGCCGTTCATGTGTGACATTCACACGGGCTAATTCTTCACGAGAGATCCTGCCTTTTTCAATACGCTGCGCAAGTTCAACCTCTTCATCAGCTGTCAGAAGCGGTACACGGCTGACTTCTTTCAGATAAAGACCTATTGTATCGTCTGTATCAATATTTGACAGATCGTCCGAAAGGCCCATTGCGTTTTCATCATCGTCTTCATCAATATCGGAAAGGTCAAGATCGTCGTCGTCAACATCGTCTGACGCATTCTCTTCGGTGTATTGGATCCCGGCATTCAGTAATGCAGAAAATGCCTCTTCAAGCTGATCCACATCCTGTTCCGCATCGGGGAAAAAACGAAGAATATCATCGATGGTGACAATCGATTTTTGACGGCCATACTCGATGAGTTGCGAAATCGCGGAATCATTTTCATATTCTTCTGTATTCATGTTGATTAATTCTTCTTCCATAAATGCGTATAAATTTCCTTACTCAATTTCCTACTTATAGAGAATACACCTTTTTTTTAAAAAATCAATAGGCTATTTAAAAAAATACCGGGGAAATTTCAAATCTCCCCGATATTTTTGCATTTTCGCGTAAAAAAATAATTTATTCAGTGAAAAAGCTGACAATAATGGTTGACGGACCTGCATGGACCATAATTGCCGGAGGCAAATTCAAAGAAGGGATGTTTTCAGCTCCGAATTTTGATTTGAATTCTGATTCGAGAAATGGGATGTCCGGATTATCTGCGGTGGTGCTGAATGAAAAACAACCTTTTTTATAATCCTTGCATTCAGTTTCGACCAGTTCGATCATACGTGCAAGCGCTTTTTTCTTTGTGCGCTGTTTTTCAAAAGACTCGACACGTCCATTTATAACGGTAAGTATCGGTTTTATTTGAAGAATATCGCCCAAAAGCTTGGATGCACCGCCGATTCGGCCGCCTTTATAAAGATATTCAAGCGTATCAACAACGGCATAAACCTTGGCACGACTCATTTTTTCATTTACAAGGGATTCAATCTCATCGATGCTTTTCCCTTCGTCTGCCCATTGTTTGGCCATACGGAGCAACTCTGCCTGAATGCTTCCGATCAGCTTTGAGTCAATAACACGAACATCAAGTCCCGGAAAATCTTCCAAGGCTGTCAATGCGCTGCGAACAGTTCCGCTTAGTTGAGCAGACGGACAAATAACGATTCCGCTGTCTCCTTTTTCGACCATATCCTGATAAATCGGGGTGTAAAGAGACGGCGGCGGTGCGGCAGTTTTTGGCAGATTAGCCGATTCCTTCAGTTTCCTGACAAAGGTTTCACTATCTATTTCAGTATCATCTCGATATGTTTCTTCACCAAATATTACTAATTGCGGAATATATTCGATTCCCAGTTCCTTCGCCTGATCAAGCGTCAGGCCGCAGGTTGTATCTCCGAATATTCTGATCATCTTACCCCCGGCATTATTTTCACATATGATTTTCAAAAAGATTTCATACAGGTAATTATCTGACAAAATATAAACTACGATTTCATTGTTTAAAAAATGAAGCCATAATAATTTTTTGTAATTATATAACAATTTTGTTAAATTGAAATATTTTCCCAACAAAAATGGTGATTTGTGTAAAAAAATCCCATGTTATCAAAATAACATGGGATGATTTATCAGAATCCGTTTACGCCTTTCCGATCTGTAAGCATCTGCCTGATCGTCTGGTCATTGACCACCGCGGGTATGTCTGCCACTTTTGTGAACCGGGGATACCCTTTAATGTCCGCAAACAAACCGGTAACTTTTTTATAGTAAGGCGGGCGTTCGCTCAGGCAATAATATAAATCGCAGTCGTCATAAAATGCTTCCTCACCGGGATCAAGTGTTAATCGATCGGGAACTTTGATGACGTGCGGTTCCTGGTAGAATGTTTTTTCCGAACCGTCAGCCATCACAAATCCGACTCTGCTGATTTCAATCTGCCTTCTTCCGGTATTCTGCAGGTAAAGGTCGAATGTAACAAAACTCCTTTTCCTGAAGGATTCCAGGGCCGCATCTTCGATTTTGAATGTAATGTCCAAAGGAGGTTTCTGGTATGACCGTATAAGCTTTACGATCAGCCGGATACACAGGCACAAAAGACCCAGAATACAAATCAGAAATGCGGTCACTCCAAGGAAATCTGCTTTCTCAAGCGTAAGATACCAATTGATTTCAGCATTGATATTGTTAAAGAATTCTGCCATATTTCACCTCAATTGCTTATTATAACCCATTGAATAAAATATACAAACTGATTGTAATTGAAAACAATAAATTTGACATTAAAACTGCTACACTTGCATAGGTTTCATCCGCGTGATACCGCTGGCTGAGGATGTAATCATTTAAAGCCGCAGGCAGCATGGCGATGATCACGAGTGCGTTCAGCCACCATTGGTCAAGAGCGAAGATATATTTTCCGATGAGCCAGGCGGCAAAAGGACAGAAAACCAGTTTAATGACCGCACTGAGCAAAGCTTCAAGGAACAGTTTCGGTGAGGTGATTTTTTCCTGTGATTGGGCGCAGGTCAGTCCCAGCGCAAACATGCCTGCGGTCGTTGTCGGTTTACCTAAAAGTTCTGCGGTATCAATGAAGACTTTCGGAACGGAAATCTTGAAATAAAGCAGCAGTGCGCCGATGAGCGGAATAAAAATATTGGGATTTTTGACGGCGCTTTTTATGGCATGTACCGCACCGTTCCGCGAATCCGAACCGGAAAACAAGTCAAGCAAAAAAATCATCAGCGGGAATGTCAGTATTCCGTGTACAAGGATCGTTATGATGTTCGGGATCACATTATTGAATAATGTAAGGAAAACCGGAATTCCGACATAGGATATATTCCCGTAATAACTGCAGAGGCTGTGTACGATAAGATTTGAACCGGATTTTTTGAAGACTTTTTTATAAAATAATGTAAGAAAACAAAAAACACTCAATTCAAAGACGATCAGCGCCAGTGCATAGCGTAAATTGAATATGGAAGTAATATCGGAAGTGACAATATTCGCAAAAGAAACCGCAGGTGCGCAAAAATAAAATAAAAAGGAACACAAAGCATCACTTGTGTTATCAGGCAGCAGCTTTGTTTTTCCGGCAAAAAAACCAATGAATGCCAGTATAAAAATCGGAATTAGTTTTGCTATTACGGTATCCAAAGGTTCCTCAAAAAGTTTGAAAATTTATTGTTTTCTATTATAATACTCTAAATAAAAATGAAAACCGGACCGGATTTGGAATAGAAATGACGATACAGGCAATTTTATTCATTCTTCTTATCTCCGCCTTTTATGGCTGTTTGTTTCATTTAATAACAGGCGGTAATTTTTTTACAATGATCGTTGATATTTTTATCGCAATTGCCGGATTTTTCGCAGGCCAATTCATTGGAAACATCGTCGGCAGGGAGGTCCTGCGGGTAGGTGTTATAAATCTGGGATGGGGAACCGCGATCAGTATCGTATTTCTTATCGTCGGCGGCATGATCAGCCGGCCGTTATTCTGAACGGCAGACATTCGCTGCGCGCAGACCTTTTCCTGTATTCGTGATCGTAAATTGAACATTTTCCCCTTCGGATAAATTTCGAAACCCGTCGGAAACGATATCTGTATAATGTACAAAAACTTCCTGCCCGTCATCGGTCAGTAAAAATCCAAAACCTTTATTGGTGTTAAACCATTTGACTGTTCCGTGTACGTTTTCTTCCATTTTTACCAAGATTCCTTTCCCTGAATTACAGAAAAATCATTTATATTGAAATTCCAAAGATTGTTCTCTGATTTGCATGATTACAGAGTCTCTCTGAAAAAAGATTCAGCCTTTTCCAAAGCCCTTTCCGAATATTTCATGTAACGTTCCCGTTTTGATCGGATCTTTTCGCTGATCGGCGGAAGAATACCAAAATTTGCTTTCATCGGTTGAAAATGTTTTGCTTCAGCGGTAGCGATATAATGGAAAAGAGCTCCGGAAACCATTTCTTCAGGCAGAACGAGCAGATCCTGTCCATTGATCATCCTTGCTGCGTTGATGCCGGCCAAAAGGCCTGCGGCAATATTCCCCATATACCCTTCAACACCGCAAAGCTGTCCCGCAAAGAATATGGAAGGATGGTTGATCATCTGCAGAGATGCATTCAAAATTCCCGGCGCACAGATATACGTGTTCCTGTGCATCTGCCCATAGCGGACAAACTGTGCATTTTCCAATCCGGGGATCATCCGGAAGACCCGTTCCTGTTCTTTTTGAAGAAGATTTGTCTGGAAACCGACCAGATTATATAAACTGCCGGACAAATTATCCTGACGAAGCTGCAGCACAGCCCATGGTCGTTTCCCGGTCCGTGGGTCAATCAGACCAACCGGACGCATTGGACCAAAAGCTAAGGCCTGAAGCGACCTTGCGGCCAAAACCTCAACAGGAAGGCATCCCTCGAAAAAGCTCATTTTTCCTGCTGATACACCTGAATTGATCATCTCTTCAAAGCTTTTCAAAGGGATACGCTGCGCATTGATCAGCGCGTCTACGAACTTTTCGTACTCTTCCTGATTAAAGGGACAGTTAATATAATCCCCGGTGTCATCCGGATTTTTGCTGTATCGTGAAGCTTCATAGGCTATATTCAGGTCGATGGAAGAATATTCAATGATCGGTGCAATCGCGTCAAAGAAAAACAGATTATCCGTTCCGCATAATCTTGTGATCTCATCAGAAATAGCAGGAGAACTCAAAGGACCGGAGGCAATAACAATTGTCTCATCAGCGGGAATCTGACGAACCTCTTCCCGGATGAGCTGAATGTTCGGATGGCTCAGGATATGTTTTTCAATTTCAGAAGAAAAAATATTTCTGTCTACAGCGAGCGCGTTTCCGGCGGGAACAGCAGCCGTTTCGGCGCAATCCACGAGCAGTGAACCTGCGAGCCGCAGTTCTTCTTTCAAAACACCGGATGCTCGGTCTTTCAGATTGGACCCAAGAGAGTTGGAACAGACAAGCTCGGCGAGATTTCCCCCGGTATGTGCTCCTGTGGAAACTTCAGGACGCATCTCATATAATTTTACAGAAATACCCCTCTCAGCAGCCTGCCATGCTGCCTCACAACCGGCTAAACCGCCGCCAATAACAGTTAAAGTTTTTTTTGTTTCTGACATATGGTAATTGTATCATTGTTTTCATTATAAAGATAGACGCAAAAAATCATTTTTCCTCAATTATGCTTTTCTCGGATAATGTTACTCTCTTGACAATATGTTATACAATGTATAAAATAATTTTCATAATATAACACATGTTAGATAACATATGGTACGTTTAGAAGGAATCATTGATCATGCCTCCTGCGGTAAAATTTCAGAAAGAAGAAATCATTAATGCGGCGCTGAATGTTGTCCGAAAAAAGGGTATCGATGCAGTGACTGCACGGGAAATTGCAAAAGAGCTTCAGGTTTCTGTCGGTCCTATATTTACCTGGTACGATACGATGGAGCAGCTTAAATGTGATGTATATGAACTGGCGAAATGCCATTATCGGGATTATATAGAATGTGGGCTTTCCCATGCCATTCCCTTTTTCGGTATCTGGCAGCAGTATCTTCGCTTTGCGCATGAAGAACCGAATCTCTATCGTCTTCTTTTCCTGACGCCTCCGAATAATGTCACGGGCGGTGCTTTGGAGGCAATGAAATTTTCACAGGATCTGGCACGGGAATCAATAATGAAAATTTATCATATGGACGAGCATACAGCGGACAGCTATTTCCGTGATATATGGCTTATAGCTTTCAGCTGCGCAACATTGATCGTTACAGATAACTGCCCTTATTCAGACGAAGAAATGCTTGCGATTGGGACTGAGGTCAGCCTTGCTGTATGCAAAGCATATAAAGAGATCCCCGGACTGCCGGATGGGAAATTCAACAGAGATGAAATTTTCCGAAAATTGATTGAAAAACAGATGTAAGAAAATATGATTCAGGGGAAAAATGATATGTACGAAATAAAAGAAGAAAAACTCTCGGCAAAAGAATATATCGACTTTCTGAAGCGCACGGACCTGGGATCACAGTATCCCAAAGAACGTTTTAACGAACGTATCGGAAGATTGCTTGAAAATGTCAATGTAAGTCTTGCTGCAAGAAACGAAGAAGGCTGCCTGATTGGAGTTTTACTTGGTTTGACAGATTTTGCTTACTGGCTGTATGTCACGGATCTCGGTGTTGACAGAACTTGTGTCAGGCAAGGTGTCGGTACCAGCCTGATGAAAACCGCGCTGTCTCTTGCAGGAGGAGAAAAAAATATTGCTGTTTACCTTGTTGCCAATGAAAATGCAATCCCGTTCTATGAAACGCTTGGCATGGAAAAGGCAGATGATGTCATGCGGTACAGCCATATCGAGTGGACAGAATTTACTGTAAAGTAAGTTTGTAAAGGATTCAGGTGTCAGGTATCAGATGTTAGAGATCCTGAGTTTCATGATCCGTTGGTGAATCATGATTCGGGTTATAAAAATGGAAAATAAAAACGGATTGAAAAATTTCTACATATTGTGGAGCACGCAGAGTTTGTCGCAGCTGGGAAGTACGCTGACAGAATTCGCGCTCACATTATGGCTTTATGAAAAAACCGGATCGGCCTTGAGTACGGCGGCTCTGACGATTTGTACCTATGCGCCTTATGTGATCATGAGTATTTTCGCAGGCGCAGTCACAGATAAATTTGATAAGAAGAAAACCATGCTGATCTGTGACGTTTTAGCTGCGTTAGGCACGATCCTGGTGTTTTATCTGTATAAATCGGAACAGCTGACAGTGTGGCATCTTTATCTCATAAATGCACTGTCCGGATTGATGAATACAGTCCAGCAGCCGGCATCCGAAGTTGCCTATACGCTGATTGTTCCGAAAGAATACTATCAGAAAACAAGCGGCTATCAGTCTTTATCCAGATCGCTGATATCGATCGGCAGCCCGCTGATTGCCTCTGCTTTGTACGGACTGGCTGGCTTGGAGTCTGTGATTGCGGTTGACATCGCAACTTTTGTGATCGCTTTTACTGCTTTGGCATTTTTCATAAAAATTCCGGCTATTTCTTCCGTAGAGCATAAAGAAGAAAAAGTACTTACTATGGCAGCGGAAGGTCTTCGGTTTCTGAAAGAAAATCCATTGGTACTGTATGTGATTTTATTTATGTCCGGGGTGAATCTGATCGCTTCAGCATTTGATGCCGTTCTGCCGGCATTGATCATTCCCAATCCCAGAGGCGGCAACAATATGTTGGGAATCGTTACTTCCTGTTCCGGGATTGCCATGATTTTCGGAAGCTTAATCGTTACGCATATGCCCAATCCGAAAGACAGGGTAAAAGTGATTTATTCAACCATGTTTTTTTCACTCGGGATAGAGAATTTTCTGCTTGCGCTGTCTCGGAATCCGGTCGTATGGTGCATTGGACAGATAATCGGGTGGATACTGGTACCGGTTATGGGGGCTAATCAGAATGTAATTATGAGAAATTCCGTTCCCGTTGAATTGCAGGGGAGGGTATATGCATGCAGAAACACACTTCAGTTTTTTACTATTCCGATCGGCTTGTTTTTAGGTGGTTTGATGGTCGATAAAATTTGTGAACCGGTAATGGAAGCAAACCGTTCAAACCAGATTTTATCAACACTTTTTGGTACCGGGAAAGGCTCCGGAGCAGCGCTCATGATGTTTATTCTTGGAATTGCGGGCGTCGTATGGTGTCTTGTTTTCAGAAATAAATTGAAACAGTATCACTATTCAGATAACTGAGGAAATTGGTGCCCGGAAAAAGAGTGCTCCATATCTATAAATTAGGAAAGGAATTATATAAATGCAGAGAAAATTGATCAACTGGATTGGATTAACCGGAATTATCGCGCTGATTTCCTACACAGCAGCAGTGATCTTCTCCCCGATGGCTTATCCGGGATATAACTGGATGGAGCAGGCTGTAAGTGATTTATCCGCTGAAAGCGCTCCGTCGAAAATGCTTTGGAATCAACTCGCGGCGTTATACGGTATCTGCAGCGTTGTATGTGCTACATGTGTTTCAATTTATGCTGACGATAAAAAAATCTCTTCAAAACTCTTCCGGATCGGAATATATCTGTTTACCATTATGAACTGGGTATCAAGCATCGGTTATAAGATGTTCCCTCTGGCTGACAGCGGTAAAGAGATCGCTTCTTTTCAGGAAGTGATGCATATTGTCGTTACGGTACTTGTCGTTCTGCTTTCTATATCATCATTGATCTGCCTGATCATCGCCGGATCCAGAAAGAACGGAATAAAAGGTATTGCAATCTGGGCTGCAGTGGCTTTTATGATGATGTTGATCGGATCGGCCGGGACCGGTATTGTTCCGCCGGCGTATTTTGGCATTGTTGAAAGGTTCAGCGTTTTCGCTGCGGTGGGATTCAATGCTGTGCTCGGATGGTATTTATTTGAAGGGTTTAATATCCGGTAATTAAATCAGTGCGGATTAATCATGAGGCTGAAAATGAAGAAATTTATTGCTTTCTGCGGTTTGGATTGTGAGACTTGTGAAGCCCGTTTGGCGACGATAAATAATGATGATAAACAGCGTAAAAAGGTCGCTGAGCTTTGGTCGGAACTGAATGGAGTTGAAATCACACCGGATATGATAAATTGTTCCGGCTGCAGGATCGAAGGAGTGAAAACGCCTTATTGTGATTCTCTCTGTCCCATCAGACAGTGTGCACTTGAGAGACAGGTTGAGACATGCGGTTCCTGCGGCGAATTGGAAAAATGTGAAAAAGTCGGGATGATCATAGGAAATAACCCGGATGCACTTCAGAATTTGCGAGTGTAAAAATCGTTTTGATAAAAAAAATGTCACTATGGCCAAAAGGTATTTTTTTGTATTGATGTTGGAGAATATTGCATATGAATTACCAGGATATTAATGCGGAAACGATAGACCGCTGGGTGAAAGATGGCTGGGAATGGGGACAGGCGATCAGCCATGAAGCTTATGAAAAAGCAAAACAGGGAGATTGGGAATTGTATCTGACACCGACAAAACCTGTTCCGCATGAGTGGTTTGGGAAGATCTCCGGTAAAAAAATACTGGGACTTGCAAGCGGTGGGGGACAGCAGATGCCAGTCTTTTCCGCGCTGGGGGCGGAGTGTACGGTGATGGATTATTCGGAAGAACAATTGAAAAGCGAGCGTATTGTGGCAGAGCGTGAAGGATACAGCATTCGGATCATCCGCGGAGATATGACGAAGCGCTTCCCTTTTGAAGATGAAGAGTTTGATATGGTCTTCCATCCGGTTTCCAACTGCTATGTGGAAGAGGTAAAACCGATTTGGAAGGAATGCTGGCGTGTGTTGAAGCATGGCGGGACATTGATTGCAGGAACGGACCATTATGTGAACTATATCGTGGATAACAACGAAGAAAAAATCATAAATCATCTTCCCTTCAACCCGTTGAAAGACCCGGAACAGATGAAACAGCTGCAGGAGGATGACGGCGGTGTTCAGTTTTCCCATTCTCTTGAAGAACAGATTGGAGGTCAACTGGAAGCGGGTTTTATTCTGACAAATTTATATGAGGATACGAACGGGGAAGGACGCTTGAGTGAATTGAACATTCCGACCTTTCTCGCCATGCGGTCTGAAAAACGCTGAAATGGAAAAGATGGACGTCTGCGGTAAGGAATACAAAATTATCAGGTTGCTCGGTCACGGGAAGGGCGGTTATTCCTATCTCGCCGAGTGTGAGGATCAGATGGTTGTCGTCAAACAGATCCATCACGAACCCTGTGATTATTATTCCTTCGGTAACAAAATAGAAGCCGAACGCAATGATTATGGAAGGCTGAAAAACGCGGGGATCAGAATTCCGAAAATGCTTGCCATTGATATCGGGGCAGAACGGATCGTAAAAGAGTATATTGAAGGAAAAACTATTTTTGAGCTTGTTCGGGATAGCATATCAGTGGATTTATACCTGAATCAGGTACGGGAAATGGCGGAAATTGCGAAAACATCCGGTATCAATATTGATTATTTCCCGACCAATTTTGTTGTAAGAAATGATTTGATCTGGTACGTTGATTATGAATGCAGCGGTTATATGGAAGAATGGAACTTCGAAAACTGGGGAATAAAATACTGGAGCAAAACGCCGGAATTTGAGGAATATCTGCGGCATCTGTCTGAATAAACAACAGAAGAAAGTTCTCTGTGCCTGATGGAGGATAAATGAAAGCAAAACTGTTAACGAATACGAAAAAGACCTGTGTGCTGATATTTTTACTGCTGCTATTGGTTCACGCTATTGAAGCGATCGTCTTAAGAATGGACGAGACTGTTTTTGCTGAAAATTTCATCAACAAGGTTTTCGGGATCATTGTGATGGCAATTGTTCTGAAAATGCTGGATTGGGGATGGAATGATATCGGTTTTTCTCGAAAAGGTCCGGGTAAGGGTATTTTGACAGGATTCTCTTTGGCCGTGGTATCGTTTTTGATCGCGTTCCTTGCGGAAATCTTTATTCTGATGAAGCAGGGCAATCATATCCGAATCGGATTCTTTGTAACCGGTTTTTCCCTGACAGGGGATACCGTTATTAATAATGGTATCGGTTTTATCCTGATGTGTATTTTCTTCAATATCATCAATGTGATCATGGAAGAAGGCATTTTCCGCGGATTGTTCTATGGGATACTGCGGACGGATCATTCCATGAAAATATCCATACTGATTCAGGCGCTGTTTTTTGGTTTATGGCATGTTGTGACACCGCTGCATAATCTGATCGACGGTGACATGAATTATGCATCATTCGCCGGGATGAGCATCGGATATATCATTCTTGCCGGATTGATGGGGATCAAATGGGGATTGCTGTACCGGATGACCGGAAATCTTTACGTAGGCATGACCGATCATTTTTGCAACAATTGCATTGCCACAAATCTTCTGCATGTTGTAACTGATAACGGAATCGATGAACTGATGATCGTCAGAGTTCTGATCGCGCAGATGCTGTCATTTTTTATTGTTTTTGTGTTATGGAAGAAAAAACGAAATGATGGAGCAAAATCTTGAAAATGGCTGACTCGTATCATGGCAGTGTTATTACAGGATTCATAAGAAACTAACGACAGTGGTGCCTGTATGAATGATTTTCGCCCGAAAAACACAATGTTACGAATCGTATCATTGATGTGACAGAGCGTTTCTTGCGAAATTTTATGTCCTTTGGTATTTTTGAAAAAAAGCTTTACGGTTGAAAAGAAAGGACATAAAAAATGAAAAAGAAAAGAATAAAGGATTTTTTACCGGGGATCATGTTTACCACAGCATTTGTTATCTGGACTGCATTGATACAGATCATAGATGTACAGCCTGTCGGACAAAACGGGACAAACATCGGTTTTGCCGCATTTAATAAACTGTTTCATCAATTGACCGGTGTACATATGGCTATATATACAATTACAGACTGGCTGGGCCTGGTACCCATCGCTGTCTGCATGGTGTTCGGCGGGATCGGATTCGTTCAATGGGTCCGGCGGCGAAATCTCCTGAAAGTGGATCATGACCTGATGATTCTGGGAATCTATTATATTATTGTGATATTCTGCTACCTGATTTTTGAAATGATCCCGATCAATTACCGCCCGATTCCCATTGACGGACACATGGAAGCCTCTTACCCGTCTTCGACAACGCTTCTTGTTTTGAGTGTAATGCCGACATTGATCGAACAGATGGAGCGCAGAATGATAAATAAAAAACTGAAACAGATCATTACTGTTCTTGCAATACTCTATACTGCCTTCATGGTGTTCGGCAGACTGATTTCAGGTGTACACTGGTTTACGGATATTGTCGGTTCTGTTTTATTGAGCATGGGATTGTTCTGTATTTATAAAGCGTCGGTTTCGCTTTGTGAAAAATGATAATTATGGGGAGATTCTGCCGTGGAATTTCACGAAAAACTGAAAGAACTGAGAAAAAACAGGGGACTCACACAGGAAGAGCTTTCTGAGGCTTTATTTGTTTCCCGAACTGCCATATCAAAATGGGAATCAGGCAGAGGATATCCCGGGATCGATTCGCTGAAGGAAATTTCAAGGTTTTTTTCGGTATCTATCGACGAATTATTGTCCGGTGAAAAACTGATCACGATTGCAGAAAATGAAAACAGACATAATATACAAACTCTATGTGAATTATTGTTCGGAATTACAGATCTGATGACTTTGATGCTGATTATCCTTCCTCTGTATCCGAATCCGGTCAATGGTTTTGTCTATGCGGTAAATCTGCTGAATTACAGCGAGACCTCTTCTATGATCAAAATCATCCATTGGATCCTGTTTCTTTTCCCGGTATTGTTCGGAACAGTCAAAATTCTTCTGACTGAATGTAAAATCGAAAAAGGACAAAACTTTGTTACGGGATGTTCGATGGCGACGGGTATCCTGACTGTATTCTTTCTGGCAATGACAAGAGAAGCATATGCTATCACAGCAGCGTTTCTGTTATTGATCATAAAGGGAATACTTTTTATAAAAATAACTAAGGCAAAATCTAACCATAATGCCTGATCGGGAGTTCAAAATGATCATGATAGAAACAGAGCGTTTACATATCTATCCGGCCTCAGAGAATCAAATGAAATCATATATATCTGCTGAGAAGGATGAGGAAATGAAGAAAGCTTATACGGAAATGCTGGAAGGCTGTCTGACTCATCCCGATCAATGGAACTGGTACGCGATGTGGATCATAGAGCTGAAAAACGGGACGCATATTGGGGATCTGTGTTTTAAAGGACTTGAGCCTAATGGCGCAGCGGAAATCGGATATGGAATTCTGGAAGAATATCAAAGAAAAGGATATTCCACAGAAGCTGTCAAAGCGGCTGTAAAATGGGCTTTTCAGGATCCAAAGGTAACTGCAATTGAAGCAGAAACAGAACCTGATAACAGAGCATCACAGCGGGTCCTGGAAAAATGCGGTTTTGTCCCGAATGGAAAAAACGGCAAAGAAGGTCCCCGTTTTTCTCTGATGCCATCAGAACAAAAGCCGGATTTCCGGATAAGAACCGCCGCAATTGAAGATACGGCACGTCTTCTGGAAATATACGGGTATTATGTAAAAAACACGGCAATCACCTTTGAATATGATGTGCCGGAGCAGGAGGAATTCGCAGCCCGTATCACCAACACATTACAAAAATATCCTTATCTCGTTCTGGAGGCAGAAGGTGTGATACAGGGATATTCATATGCCGGTCCGTTTGTCGGAAGAGCTGCTTACAGCCATTCTTGTGAAGTCACGATTTATTTGGATAAAAATGCGAAAAGAAAAGGATATGGACGTTTGCTTTATGAAGCACTTGAAAATAAACTGAAAGCCATGGGAATTCTCAATTTATATGCCCGTATAGGAAGTCCGGTAGAAGAAGATGAATATCTAACGAAAAACAGTGAACAATTTCATGAACATCTCGGTTTTGTGAAAGTCGGAGAATTCCATAAATGCGGCTGCAAGTTTAATCGGTGGTATAACATGATTTGTATGGAAAAGATCATTGGTGTTCACGATGAAAGAAGAAATGATTAGAATTCATAGCTTTCTCTTGGTATGACTGCAGTGGCTTGAACAATGGAGGTGATTTGATGTGGCTGGTGCTTGCTTTATTATCATCTGTGTTTGCGGCTTTAACAACGATTCTCGCTAAAGTCGGGATTGAAGGTGTCAATTCCAATTTGGCTACAGCAATACGTACGGCTGTTGTACTTTTCATGTCCTGGGGAATGGTTTTCCTGACAAACGCTCAGCAGGGACTCGGACAGATCAACCGGAAAAGCTGGCTGTTCCTGATCCTTTCCGGACTTGCTACCGGCGCGTCATGGCTTTGTTATTACAAAGCGCTGCAAATGGGAGAAGCGTCCAGGGTCGTACCGATTGATAAACTCAGTGTGGTTATTACTATGATAATGGCATTCGTTTTTCTGCATGAGCAGTTTACAGTGAAATCTATTATCGGCTGTATACTGATCGGGACGGGAACTTTATTAATGGTGTTGTGAAAATGGAATTTATCAAAAGTGAAGATATAAAGTCGTTGTCAAATCCGGGCGTTGTCTCGAGACAGCTTCTGAATCCGGAAAACTCCGAAAGTGATAAGGTCACAATTACGGAGGTACATCTTGAAATCGGGGCAGTTCAGCCGAGGCATATCCATGAGGGCTCGGAACAGATATGGTATGCGCTGAAAGGAAAAGGCAGTCTTCTGCTTGCTGACGAGCAGACAAAAGAATTCCGAACCGGAGACGTTGTGCGGTTTGCGCCCAAAGACGTTCACGGGCTGCTTAATGACGGAGGCTGTGAATTTATTTATATCTCTGTAACTGCCCCTCCGATCAATTTCAGTTATGCATATAAAGATAAAAAGTGATGCTGTCATGGAATCAATAAAATACAAAAAACTGACATCAGAAGAACTGGATACATTTATTCAAATGCGAATCCGTCAGCTTTGTGAGGAAGGTGCGAAAGAAGATATTGATCTCGTACCGGCTTTGAAGGATTACTATGATCGTCATATGGCTGATGGGACTTTTGTTTCCTGGCTTGCGATGGATGGAGATAAAATCGTCGGAACCAGCGGGATGTCTTTTGTTGAAAAGCCGCCGTATTTTGGCTGCCCGAGCGGGAAAATCGGTTTGCTTTCAAGCATGTTTACTGATCCGGCTTACCGCCGCCGCGGAATCGCAAAAGAACTTCTCTCCAGAGTAGTTGATGAAGCAAAAGCTTTCGGCTGCGGAACAGTACAGATCACTGCTTCAGACATGGGTGTGCTGCTGTACACGGATTTCGGATTTGAGAAAAACGGAAACTTTATGCAGTATAAGCTGCAGAAAGGATAAGCCCGGATGATGGAAAACGGCAATATAAAAATCCGTTTGATGGATATGGATGACTATGATAAGGTTTATGCTTTATGGATGTCATGCAAAAATATGGGATTCAATAATCTTGATGATTCCAGAGAAGGGATCGAAAAGTATCTGAAACGCAATCCGGCCACATGTTTCATCGCGGAACAGGACGATAATATTGTCGGAGTGATCCTTTCCGGACATGACGGACGCAGGGGCTTTATTCATCATATGGCTGTTGCTGAGGATCACAGAAGGCAGGGGGTTGCGTCTAATCTGCTGGACCATGCGCTGTCAGCGTTAAAGGCAGAAGGGATCAACAAAGTCGGACTGTTTGTGTTCAATCGGAACGAAGCAGGTAATGCTTTTTGGGAGTCACAGGGGTTTACACTTCGAACAGATATTGCGTATAGAAATAAAGCTCTTGCGGATCTGGTACGGATCGATACATAAGTATATTGAGAAGTGTATGATTGATTGGAACGGGATGACCGGTCCAATATTGTATATCCCGGTAAAGAGATTGGATGGAATCAAGAACTTTGGAACAATGACTGAAATGATCGGAAAAGGAATATGTAAGAATGGAAAATGAAATTGTTATTCGCAGGGAAAGAGAAGTAGAATATCGTGATGTCGAGAACCTTGTCAGGGAATCATTCTGGAACGTATATCGTCCGGGATGCCTTGAACATTATGTGCTGCATCAGCTGCGGAATGATCCCGCTTTTGTACCGGAGCTGGATCTGGTCATGGAAAAGGGCGGAAAACTGATAGGGCAGAACATGTTCATGCGGGCTGTTATCAAATCTGATGATGGCAGGGATATTCCTATAATGACTATGGGACCGATCTGCATTGCCCCGGAATTTAAACGTCAAGGTTACGGCAAAATTCTGCTGGATTTTTCTGTTGACCGGGCAGCTGCGCTTGGCTGCGGCGCTTTATGTTTTGAAGGGAATATTGATTTTTACGGTAAAAGCGGATTTACATACGCACGCGAATTCGGGATCCGCTATCATGATCTGCCGGAAGATGCAGACGCATCCTTTTTCCTTTGTAAAGAACTGGTTCCCGGTTTCCTGAACGGTATAACCGGAGTGTATGCGCCGCCTGAAGGATATTTTTCCGCGGAACAAAATCCGGAAGCTTTCGAGGCATTTGACGCACTGTTTCCTTACAAAGAAAAATTGAAGCTCCCGGAACAAATATTCGCTGTATAAAATGAGGCCTGAAAATGGAAGTATGTATCCGGAAAGTTCGTATAGGAGATGAATCTTCTCTGGCATTTGTTCAGACTGAAAGCTGGAAAGCTGCCTTCGCAGATATACTTGATGCGGAAACACTCTTCAGGTGTACAGATATTACAAAGGCGGAAACTATGTACAGGTCTCTGCTTCAGGAGCAAAAGGGAAACGGATATCTCCTTACATTGAACGAAAAACCTCATTGTATCGCCTGGTGGGATGCTGCAAGAGACGCGGATATGAATGGTAAAGCGGAACTGATCTGTATCCACAGCCTGCCGGAAAACTGGCATAAGGGATATGGCAGCATGATGATGGAGCGGGTTCTTGATGATATCAGGAAATGCGGTTATTCTGAAGTTCTGTTATGGGTTTTTACGGAAAACAAACGTGCCAGAGCTTTTTATGAATCGGAAGGCTTTCATGTAATTAACAAAACAAAATCCGCATTGAATCATGAAGAGATCTGTTATCTGAAAGAATTCTGAAAAACAGGTGAAACAGTATGAAAATCGGCGTTATTCAGGCAAGTTCACAGACAGATAAAAATGAGTTTTTATTCAGCACGGTAAAAAAATATGCACCTGAGGCTGAAGTCATAAACTTTGGCTGCAAAGTAGATGAAAAATACAGATACAGTTATGTGGAAATATCTGTGCTGATCGGGCTGCTGCTTGAGAGTGGCGCTGTTGATTTCATTGTTACAGGCTGTTCGTCCGGTCAGGGTATGATGCTTGCGTGCAACAATATGCCGGGTGTGCTTTGCGGATATGCACCGACACCGATGGATGCATATTTATTTGCACAGATCAACAACGGAAATGCGGTTTCTCTCCCGTTGGGTGAAGAATATACCTGGGCGGGATATGAAAATTGTGAAGCAACGATTGCGAAATTGTTTTCGGAACCCTTCGGACAGGGTTATCCCAAAGCTGATGCCGGGCGAAAACTGAAAGATACGATGATTCTGAAAAAAATTCGGGAGATGTCCCGGGTAAAAACAATTGAGCTTCTGAAAACCCTTGATAAACCATTTCTGGAAAAAATCATGTGTAAGCAGGATGTGATACGATATATTACAGATCATGGCCAAAATGAATTGGCGGACCTGGTTAAGAAAGAAAATGCTGATTTCTGCTGCAGAGAATGAAATAAAGGAGACTTTATATGTCATTTCAAATCATAAATATGGAAAATTACAAACGCCGTGCCCATTTTGAGTATTTCAGCTCACTTCCGTATCCATACGCAGGTATTACAGTTAATGTAGATGTTACGGATGCGCTGCAATACAGCAGACAGAATAAACGGTCTTTTTATCTGACGATCCTTCATGCAGCGGCATTGGCTGCTGATGGTGTGAAAGAATTTCGTCAGCGGATCAGGGGTGAACAAATCGTTGAGTATTCAGAATGTCCCACCTCTCATGTTGAACTTTTGGAAGATTCTTCATATTGTTACTGTACGCTGCATCATCATATGGATCTCGAGGAGTATTACACCCTGGCGGAAAAAGCAAGAAAAACCTGCAGGGAAAATGGCATCAATGAGGATCCTGAGGTTGAAAGCGTTTATTTTGTATCGGTGGTTCCCTGGCTGAATTACACAGCATTGATCCAGCCGGTTGCCGGAGGTAAAGAGTCAAATCCAAGATTGACGTGGGGAAGGTATGAGAAAAACGAAAAGGGAAGGTTCATAATGCCGTTTTCCATTTTGGCAAATCATGCTCTTGTCGATGGCATTCATATAAGTAGATTCTATGAAAATCTGGATCGTGAAATTCAAAAATTCGGGTTGCTGTTATAGCCTTTTCAGGAATACTTATCCGAATCGGATATTATCATAAATTCAGAAACTTATCATGGAGAAAATGAAAGATGAAGAATAAAAAAACTAAATGGATCAAAGTTTTACTCATAATTTTAGGTACAATAATTTTTCTGCTTGCTGCCGGTGTCGGGATCCTTTCTGTGCATATCTATAACGAGAATTTTAATCAGCGGTTTGACACCTATGAGCCGTTAATGCTGCGCCTGGAAGATTTTGACGGATTGCAGCGTGCGATGTATCAATTCCCGTCAAATAAAGGCCAGATGCTGAAAGGATATCTTTACAGTACAGGTGATGATCAGAAGGGGATCGTCATTATTGCACACGGTTTTGGCGGAGGCGGCCATAATTCTTATATGGATGTGGCGGATTATTTCGCGAGAAACGGATTTCTGGTCTTTGCCTATGACGCGACAGGCTGTGATGAAAGCGAAGGCAAGGGCGTTGGCGGATTGCCCCAGGGTGTGATCGATCTGGATCATGCGATCAGCTTCGTGGAAAAAAGCGGAAATTTTCCGGAACTGCCGATCATGCTTTTCGGACACAGCTGGGGAGGATACAGTGTGACGAATGTGCTTGCATGGCATCCTGAAGTCCATGCTGTTATCTCCTGCTCCGGTTTTAATGCGTCTGCGGATATGTTTGAAGCAGAAGGCAGAAAAGAAGCGGGTGATGGGATAGCTCTTTTCATGCCGTTTGTAAAGCTTTATGAAAAGATCCGATATGGAAAATATGCGTCCAATACAGCCATGGATGGATTCGCCGCTTCGGATTCGGCTGTTTTGATCCTTCACAGTGCTGACGATAAAATGGTGCCGATTTCGATCGGATACGATATCTATCAAGAAAAATATGGAAATGATCCCCGTTTCAGTTTCATCCGTCTTGAGAACAGCGGGCATAATTATGTATTTGATGATATGACGTATATCAATGATTTCAACGCAAGATTCGATCAATGGCTTGAAACCCTTGATTATGATTACAAAGCAGGAGAAAACATTGATCGTTTTGCAGCAGATAAGGCTGAATATATTCATCAAAATCTTGACCGGGAACAGTGGTGCCATAAGCTTGATGAAAGTTTGTTCGAAGGATTTTTGAGCTTTTATAATGATCATTTGAACTAAAAACAGATCTGTTCATATCCGTCGCTTTTCATTCAAAATAATTATGATTTTCTTGACATTTATGAATAGATTTTCAAATCACATACAATAAAACGAAAAAAATGATTTATAAAGAGCGGTATAAGAGTTCGTTTACCGTACAGCCGTCAAACGAACTCTTATACCGTTTTATATTTTGATAATTGATCTGAAAATTACGAAAAAGTATAATTCAGCTGATTTCAGCGGCATGCACAAAGATGGTACGAGAAAGTTGTCAAACAACCTTCTTGAGTTGACTTTTTTTGACAATGAGATTATAATTCAGCAATTGAATTTTAATATGGGTGTATAGGGCTTTAAATTATTGCAATGAATATGCCGGTTTTTGAAACGAATCATGATTTATTTATACTTGAAGAGATAGAAAACAATCCTTGTACTACGCAGGCTTGTATCGCTGAAAAGCTGAATGCCGCCGTAGGTACTGTGAATTGGCATATTAAACGATTTGTGGAATCGGATTGCGTAAAAATTCAGCACAGCGAAAAACGAAAATCGAAATATATCATAACACCAAAGGGTTCTGCTCTCAGAGATAAACTGATGCAGGAATATATCAATAATTCATTGCAGCTGTACCGTTCAATTCGTGAACGAATGAAAGATATCACCGAAAGGCTTGAAAAGGAAAATCAAACGGCAGTATTTATTGACGGAAGCGGTGATGTTTATGATATTTGCAGGTTAAGCTGTCTGGAAAAAAATATTGCGGTAATCGAACAGCCGGACGGAAATATACCGACACTGATCATAGAAGATGTGGAAATTATTTGTGCTCAGGATGGAATTTTCGAAGAATAAAACCATCCGCTGACAAAAAAAGATTATATGATACAAAGAAAAAAGTAACAGGGCAAAGAAAGTGAATAACACGGAGAAAACAGACACAATACAGACTGTGATCCAGCCGACCAAAGGCTGGAAAATGGTCAATCTAAAAGAACTGTACATGTACAGGGAACTTATATTTTTCCTTACATGGAGAGATCTGAAAGTCCGCTACAAACAAACGGTATTGGGTGTCGCATGGGCTGTTATCCAGCCGGTAATGACAATGGTTGTCTTTTCCATATTTTTTGGCGGACTGGCAAAAGTTCCCTCTGACGGTATCCCGTATCCTTTGTTTTCAATAGCAGGATTAATGCCCTGGCAGCTGTTTGAAAATGCCATGAGGACTGCAAGCAAATCACTTGTTGCTAACAGAAATATGATCACAAAAATATATTTCCCTCGTGTGATCCTGCCTATGTCAAGCATATTGGCAAGTGTTGTGGATTTCTTTGTAGCTTTGCCGATCCTGATCGTGATGATGATCATTTACGGGTATCATGTGAACATCTATATTCTGCTGATTCCCTATTATCTTCTTCTGACGATCATTACTTCATTAGGGGTAAGTCTGTGGTTTTCCGCTCTGGATGTCATGTATCGGGATGTCGGTATTGTTGTACCGTTTGTCAGCCAGATATGGATGTACATCACCCCGATTGCTTACGGGTCTTCTTTGATTTCTGACCCGAAGTGGGCATTTATTTACAATCTGAACCCGATGGTAGGTGTTGTTAATGGGTTCCGCTCTGCGTTTTTGGGGGTATATACTCAAATTCCCATTCAGAGCATGATCTTCAGTCTGATTATTTCTCTGCTGATCCTTGTCGGCGGGTTGTTTTATTTCCGCCACATGGAAAAGCAGTTTGCGGACATAATTTAGTGAGGCGCACGTGACACGTTATTCTGTTGAAGTGAATCAAATCGGAAAACGATATCGCATTGGTGTAACATCAAGGCAATATAATACGCTGCGTGAAACTTTGACCGGTTTGGTCCATAATCCCAAAAACAGGATTTACAGAAAAATGGACGAAAACAATTCGTTCTGGGCTTTGAAAGATGTCAGCTTCAAAGTTGAAGAAGGCAAAGCTATTGGAATTATTGGCAGAAATGGCGCCGGAAAAAGCACCTTATTAAAGATTCTTTCACGTGTAACAGAACCGACAGAGGGAAACGCGTTGATTCGCGGAAGAGTCGGGTCTTTGCTTGAAGTCGGCACCGGATTTCATCCGGAATTGACAGGTCGGGAAAACATTTACCTGAACGGCGCGATTCTCGGAATGAAACGGACCGAAATTGAAAAGAAGATGGATGAGATCATCGAATTTTCTGAGGTTGAGAAATTTGTTGATACCCCCGTAAAACGTTATTCAAGCGGAATGTATCTGCGTCTTGCTTTTTCTGTCGCGGCTCATCTTGATCCGGAGATCCTTGTTGTGGATGAAGTCCTGGCTGTCGGTGACGCGGAATTTCAGCGGAAATGTCTCGGGAAAATGAGCGATGTCGCAAATCAGGGCCGGACGGTTTTGTTTGTAAGCCATAACATGTCCGCTATTATGCGGCTTACCGATCAGACTGTGGTTTTGGAACGGGGTAGGGTAGCGCTGCAGGCACCTACTGCCGAAGCTGTTGATTATTACCTTTCCCGGGGCTTTTCTCAGGAAGGTATTCGTGAATGGAAAGAAGATGAATTTGAGAAGAATCCGGCACCTTTCCATCCCATCAGCATAAAAGTTTTGTCCGAGGCAGGCACTGTAAGCGATACTGTACGATCGACAGAAAGAAGCTTTGTTGAATTTGAATATGAGTTGGATGAAGATATCGCGGGTTTGCGCGTAGGCTTATACATCATCAGCACACGGGGTGAATTTATATTGACTTCTTTTGATGTCGATGAACAGGATAACTATGAAAAATTCAGTACCAGAAAAGCAGGGAAGTATATCAGCAGATGTACGATTCCTGCAGATTTACTGAACGAAGGCAGGTTTGTTATCGGCGTTAACGCAAGTATTTTCAAAATACGAACTTATTTTCATGATGAACAGGCACTGGTGTTTAATGTAAACGGTACAGGAGCTCCGGGTACACAATGGCCGGAACCCCGAACCGGAATGATTCGTCCCCGTCTGAATTGGGAAATAGAATCAAAGGGAGGATAGTTTATGCCCGATTATAAGGAAGCAATCAGAAATATTTTAGGCGAAATTCCGCTTACTGCAGAATTCTATTATGAATTGAAGAAAAAAAATCAACCCTTTACCCGTTATTCCCTGAAAAATATTCAGGCTAATCTTCCGCAAATGCTTGCGGATGTCGAAAAAGGGAAAAAATCATGTGATGAGCCTAAAAAGATTTTCGTCTTTACATCGCTTCATTACTGGATCGAACATGCAGTAACAGTCGCTTTATATTTCGGTGCACTCGGGCATGATGTGACATTCGGTTATCTGCCTTATTCAGACTGGCAGAAACCGGTAAACAAATTTGATCTGAGACGGCAGGATATCTACACTAAAAAGGTACTTGAAGCTGCCCAGAAATATATCAATATCCAGTCATTCCTCCCGCTTCATCCATCCTATAAAAAGCTTCCTGATGAAATCATTGAGATCGTCAAAGAGGTAAGTTCTTTCGATACTCAGTATACGCTGCAGGTCGAAGACTTCGCTGAAGATGAACCTCTGTATAAGATGCGGATCAACGCAAACGAAAATTTTGCGCGTATGGTTTATGCCTGGCTTTTAGAAAACAAGCCGGATTATATTATCATCCCGAACGGTACGATCCAGGAGATGGGCGTGCTTTACCGCATTGCGAAATGGATGGAGATCCCGGTTACTACCTATGAATTCGGTGAACAGCGGAAACGCATCTGGATCGCTCAGAATCGTGAGGTCATGAGACAGGAAACCGATGATTTGTGGGAAGCAAGGAAAGCAATTCCTTTGGATGATGCGGAATTTGAGAAAATGCGCAATATGCTTTCCGCAAGACAGCGCGCGGACCTGTGGGAAAATTTCACCCGGCGCTGGCAGGGTACGGAAAAAGTCGGCTCTGAAAAAATCAGAGAAGAGCTTAAACTTGATGACAGGCCGATCGTTTTTTTGGCAACCAATGTACTTGGAGACAGCCTGACACTCGGACGGCAGAAGTTTTCCAAAAATATGGCTGAATGGATCGAAAGGACTGTACAATATTTCGCGGAAAGAAAAGACGCGCAGCTGGTGATCCGGGTTCATCCGGGCGAAACACTGACGCATGGGCAGTCGATGGTTGATGTTGTGAATCATCTGATGCCGATTTTGCCAAGCCATATTCATCTGATCAAACCGACTGACAAAATCAATTCTTATGATTTGGTCGATATTGCGGCTGTAGGTCTGGTTTATACGACTACCATGGGCCTGGAAATGCCGATGAGCGGTGTACCTGTTATTGTGAGCGGGCAGACGCATTACCGCGGCAGAGGGTTTACAATGGACCCCGACAGCTGGGTGAGCTATTATAAGATGATCGGAAATGTGCTGGACAACCCTGCGAGTGCTGCACTGACGGAAAATCAGGTAAAACTTGCATGGCAGTATGCGTATTCATTCTTCTTTGAATATGCCCGGCCTTTCCCGTGGCATCTTGTGAAGATGTGGGATGATTATGAAAAAAGGCCGATGTCTTATGTTCTGAGTGAGCCGGGACAGGCTGAATTTGCCCGTACCTTTGAATATATGATCGGCAAACCGTTGGACTGGAATGAAATTTTTAACGAAAAAGGTTTGAAATGACCCAGACGGAAAACAAACAAAAAGTCCGTGAATTTTATGATGAAATCGGCTGGAGCAAAGAAAGCACCGGTTTTTATCAGAATGCCCGGTATGAAGACCTGCGGCCGGTTTCTGCTGAATATATTCATAAATGCCATTTGAGAATAACCCCCTATTTTTCAAAAGGGGGTAAATATTTGCTGGATGTCGGATGCGGTCCTATCCAATATAAAGAATATTTAACATATTCTGAAAAATACGAAAAACGGGTGTGTGCCGACATATCTCTCACCGCTTTGAAGGAAGCGCGGAAAAGGATCGGAGACAAAGGGTTTTTTGTCGTTTGTGACGCAGCAAATCTGCCTTTCAAAGCTGATTGTATGGACGGGATGGTTTCGCTCCATACGTTTCATCATTTAGACCCGGAAGATCAAAAGAAAGCCTGGGAGGAAACCTACCGTGTATTGGATCATGGGAAGACTGCTGTCGTAGTCAATGGCTGGACTGAATCAAAAATGATGAATGAATGGCAGAGCCGTATGGAAGCCGCGGAAAAGGCAGGTCATTTTATCGCCCGTCTGCGCGGAAAAGAGACAAAACCGGCAAAGAAGACTGCAGATAAATCAGAGGAAAAAGCGACAGGAACCTTTGTCCGTAAAATGGACGCGGACTGGATCAGGAAAGAGCTTTCCGGTCTCGGAAACGGGCAGGTTGAATTTGAAATTCGCTGCTGGAGGAGCGTAAGTGTGCGCTGGCTGCGGGCACTGATCCATCCTCCGTACGGGAAAGCGGCTCTGCGCCGCCTGTTTGCGAAAGAAGAAGCTGATTCGAATTACTATGGCGAATATGGCCAATATCCGATGATAATTATGAAGAAGAAATAGAAAGGTTAATGTTATGAAGTGGAACGATAAGGTCGTATTGGTTACCGGCGGTACCGGATCTTTTGGAAAAAAATTCATCGAAATTATGCTGAAGGAATATCATCCGGCGAAAATCATCGTTTTCAGCCGGGATGAACTGAAACAGCATGAAATGCGGATCAACGGGTATGATGACCCGTCCCTGCGGTATTTTTTGGGAGACATCCGCGATCTGGATCGCTTGAAACGCGCATTCAAAGGAGTGGATATCGTTGTTCATGCCGCGGCGCTGAAACAGGTGCCGGCGTGTGAATATAACCCCTTTGAAGCAATTAAAACAAATATTCTCGGAAGCCAAAACGTGATCGACGCGGCGCTTGACTGCGGTGTCAAAAAAGTGCTTGCGATCAGCACAGATAAAGCAGTAAACCCTGTAAATCTTTACGGCGTGACAAAACTCGGTGCGGAAAAACTCTTTGTACAAAGCAATTCCTATGCCGGCGGGCATGATACCCGCTTCAGCTGCACACGGTACGGAAATGTCGTAGGCAGCCGCGGTTCCGTAGTGCCGGTATTTCTCCAGCAGCGGAAAAGCGGAAAACTGACCGTCACCGATGAACGCATGACCCGGTTCTGGATCTCACTGGAACAGGGCGTTCGCTTTGTGATCCGCTGCATTGAACAGATGCACGGCGGAGAGGTTTTTGTACCGAAGATCCCGAGCATGTCCGTTAAAGATCTCGGCGCAGCCATTGCTCCGGAATGTGAAATTATTTACAGCGGCATACGGCCCGGTGAAAAGCTGCATGAAGTCCTGGTTTCCGAAGATGAAGCACGTTCTACCGTTGAACTGGATGATATGTATGTCGTACAGCCCACCGGAACGCTCTGGTTTGGGAAAGAATGGGAAAAAATCGGGAAGAAACTTCCGGAAGGATTCCGCTACGCAAGCAACACCAATACCGAATGGCTGGACCTGGAAGGCGTAAAAGAAATGATCAAGCCTTTCCGGGATGCTTACGAACAGGGAAACTGACGTGAAGCGCATCCTTGTCACCGGCGCGTCCGGGTTGTTGGGATTAAACTTTTGCTGTTTCTTTCACAAGAAATATGATGTTTTCGGTATCGTAAACACATCAAAATTAGCCGGTCTGCCTTTCAAAACCATCAGGTGCAATCTGATCACAAATGCGGCCGGCGATTTGCTGGACGAGGCAAAACCCGATATCGTGCTGCATTGTGCGGCGATGGCAAACATTGACCAGTGTGAAAAAAATCCGAAAGAAGCAGAAGCGATCAACGCCGTATATCCGGGTCTTCTTGCTGCTCAGGCCGCAAAGCGGGATATAAAATTTGTTCATATCTCCACTGACGCGGTATTCGATGGAGAAAACTGCGGCCAAACCGGTTACCGGGAGGAAGATCCGACCAATCCGATCAGCCGCTATGCTGAAACAAAGCTGGAAGGTGAAAAATTCGTTCTCGACAGCAATCCGGATGCTTTGGTAGCCAGAGTGAATTTTTACGGCTGGAGTACCGGCGGGAAAAGAAGCCTTGTCGAGTTTTTCTATAATAATCTTTCAGCCGGCAATCAGGTCAACGGCTTCAGTGATGTTTTCTTCAGTACGCTGTATGTCCATCATCTGGCCGATATTCTGGATGAATTGATCGGACTTGATGCCAGCGGGATCTATCATGTTTTCAGCGCGGATCACCAGAGTAAATATGATTTCGGCGTTTCTGTCGCAAGGAGATTCGGTTTTGATCCGGACCTTGTCCGGGCGGTCTCCTGGAAAGACAGCGGACTCACTGCAAAACGTTCACCAAACCTGATCATGAATACAGACAAACTGCGCAGATTCCTTGGACATGATTTACCTAAACAGCAGGAAAGTCTGGATTATTTTTATCAGGATACGGAAAGCGGATTGCGGCAAAAGATTCAGGATTTTGTGGTTCAGGGATAATAAAGGACGGAATTATGGAAATAAAAATCGGGAATAAGCTGATCGGATACAACCAACCGGTTTATTTTGTGGCTGATATAGCCGCTAATCATGACGGAGATCTTGACCGGGCAAAAATGCTGATCCATGTCGCGAAAGAAAGCGGCGCGGACGCGGCGAAATTCCAGAATTTCAAGGCAGCCAAAATCGTTTCCGATTACGGTTTCCGCCATATGGGCGGTCAGCAGAGCCATCAATCAAAATGGAAAAAATCCGTTTTTGAAGTCTATCAGGACGCCTCAGTCCCGGATCGCTGGTCCTCGGAACTGAAGGAATGCTGCGATAAGGAAGGCATCGAATATTTTTCCGCGCCTTATGATTTTGAAAGTATTGACTGGCTGGATCCCTTTATCAATGTCTATAAGATCGGTTCCGGAGATATAGACTGGATCGAATCGCTGGAAAAAATTGCCGGGAAACATAAACCGGTGCTTCTGGCAACCGGCGCATCAAACCTGGCGGATGTTCAGCGGGCTGTTGACGCGATCCTGCCGATCAATCCGGAACTTGTGCTGATGCAGTGCAACACCAACTATACAGCAGAGGATGATAACTTTAACCATATTCATCTGCGTGTGCTGGAGACCTACCATCAGATCTGGCCGGACCTGATCCTCGGCCTTTCCGACCATACCTCAGGACACGCTACAGTTCTGGGAGCAGTCGCGCTGGGCGCACGGGTAATTGAAAAACATTTCACCGATGACAATAATCGTATCGGACCGGACCATAAATTCGCGATGAACCCGAAAAGCTGGGAAGAAATGGTCGTCAACACAAGGCAGCTGGAAAAAGCGCTTGGTTCCCGGGAAAAATTTATCGCCGGGAATGAGCAGGAAACCTGCGTGATCCAGAGACGCTGTCTGCGTGCCGCTCGGGATATCAAAGCCGGAGAAACGATCACACGCGATATGATCGATGTGCTGCGTCCAGCCGTAAAAGGCGCGATCCTGCCGAACGAGATCACAGCTGTTGTCGGTACAAAAGCTGTGAAAGACCTGCCTTTCGGTGTTGAACTGCGCTGGACAGATCTTGTCGCGTAAAGGCGGAAAAATCAGCGATGAAAGTCCTGTATTTTACACGTGATTACACCCCTCATGATTATCGCTTTTTGAAAGCGATATGTGAGAATGGTGATGATGTCTGGTATTTACGCCTGGAAACCAGAAACGTCTATGAAAGCCGTCCGCTGCCGGACGCTGTTCATGTTGTTGACTGGCAATTCGGCAAAGCTCCTTTTGATCTTCAGTCCGACGGGCAGAAAGCCGTAAAAGCACTGAAGGATGTTTTCAGTGAATTAAAGCCCGACGTGATCCACAGCGGACCGCTGACCGATTGTTCCTATCTTGCGGCAAAAGCGGGGCTGCATCCGCATATCGCCATGTCCTGGGGATTTGACCTCGGACGGGAAATCGATACGATCCCCGGTGCTGAAGAAAGAACGAAATTTGCCCTGTCTCAGGCAGACTGGTTCCTGGGCGACTGCTATGTGGAGCTTGATAAGGCTGCTGAACTCGGTTACGATCGTGAACGTGCAGCGATTTTTCCGTGGGGAATCGATGTTGAACGTTTTTCTCCCAAAGAAGGAACTATCAGAAATAACATTTCGGAAAAGGGTGATTTTCTGATCCTTTCCCTGCGGACAATGGAGCCAAATTACGATGTTGAAACAGTCGTACGGGCATTCCTGAAAGCGGTTAAAACGCAGCCTGAAATGCGCCTGGTCCTGCTTGGGGACGGGAGTCAAATGCCTGTACTGAAGGAGATCGCTGCCCGGGATAAAAACGGAGACCGGATCAGTTTTCTCGGCAGACAGCCGAACGATATGCTTGTTGAATATTACCGCTCCTGTGACTTATATGTCAGTGCTTCGATCGTCGATGGGTCGTCAGTTTCTTTGCTTGAAGCTATGGGCTGCGGACTTCCCGTGCTGATGTCTTCGATCCCCGGCAACCTTGAATGGGTAAAAGATGGAGAAAACGGTCTGCTGTTCCCTGTAAAGGATGTCGATCTCCTTGCCGATAAAATGGTTTCCTGCTGTATCGATAAGAAAACCATACACAATTACGCGGCAGCTGCACGGAAACTGATCGAAGAAAAAGCAGACTGGAATAAAAACAAAACAAAAATAAATTTTGCGTATAAAAAAGCGTGTGAAAAATGAAAACAGTATTGATCATTCAGGCAAGAATGCAGTCAAGCCGGCTGCCGGGAAAGGTGCTTCTGCCGCTGGGCAGTAAACCGATGCTCGAGTGGGTGATCGCGCGGGCATCTCGTTCAAAAGTGATTGACAACTGTATTGTCGCCACAACGACAGATAGTTCGGATGATCCGATCGAAGCATGGGGACGTGAACATGGCTTTAATGTCTTCCGCGGATCTCAATATGATGTTCTGGACCGGTATTATCAGGCATCAAGAGAAGCAAATGCGGAAACGATCATCAGAGTGACTGCGGATTGTCCTCTCATTGATCCGGATCTGATCGATGAACTTTATTATTTTTATCAAAAAGAAGAAGCGGATTTTGCGGCGAACCGGCTTCCGCCCCCGTGGCACAGAACCTATCCGATCGGACTTGACGCTGAGATCGTTTCCATGAAAATGCTGGAAACGGCATGGAAAACTGCGGAAGAAAAGTTTGAACGGGAACATGTCATGCCCTGGTTTTACGATACGGAAGGCCGTTGTAAAGTCGCGATCCTTGATAATCCCGTTGATTACGGCATGCATCGCTGGACAGTTGACACACCCGAAGATTACCATATGATGCAGGCATTATTCGGGAAGTTGAAAGATCCGCTTACGGACAGCTGGATGGATATTCTGCACATTATTGAGAAGAATCCGGAGCTGGAAATGATCAACGCTGATTCTCATGCGAAAAATGTAAAAGTGATCGACAGCAGAAGCTGAAAAAAACGCCGAAAAACGAGAATTTATGAGTCTGATAACAATATTCATAACGCCGAAAGGGTTCGACCGCGATCATATCGCCATGATCCAGAGGAACGCTATCCGTTCCTGGAAAGCGCTTGGGAATGACGTAGATATATTATTGATCGGTGACGATCCGGGTGTTGAAGAAAATGCCAAAGCTCTGGATGTCCGGTATGTAAAAGATGTAAAACGTAATTCATCGGGGACACCGATGCTTGACGATATATTTCGTATAGCGAGAGAAGAATCCGACAGTCCGCTGCTGGCTTACGTGAACGCGGATATTATTTTGAAGTCTGATTTTGTGGAAATATCCAGGAAAATCATGGGACAGGAAAAAGAATTTCTGCTTGTCGGTCAGCGCTGGGATCTCGACGTCCGGAAAGATCTCTGTTTTGAGGGAGACTGGGAAAAAGAGTTTGACGCTGATTTGGCAGCTCGCGGAAGAAGACATCCTGCCGGCGGAAGTGATTATTTCGTGTATCCGAGAAATGTTTTTACATCTATCCCTGCTTTTGCGATCGGCCGCAGCGGCTGGGATAACTGGATGTTTTATGAAGCGCGTTTAAAGGGTTGGAAATTGATCAATTGCAGCAAAGCGATCAATATAATCCATCAGGACCATGATTACGCCCATCTGCCAAACGGGCTGCCTCATTATCGCCAGCCGGAATCGGCCGAAAATGTAAAAGCTGCGGGTGGGAAGCGTACCATTTTTACCCTGTTGGACTGCAATTATGAACTCGATGAGGCGGGGAATATTTTGAGGCCGGCAATGAACAAGAAAAAAGTTTTGCGGGAAATGGAAATTTTTCCTCTGGTCAGCTTGAAATCAAAAGTTTTGGGTGATGCCGCTTTTGCGCTCTTCCATCCCAAAAAGGCCTATTCTGAGTTCAGAAACAGGAGCAAATCATGACAAGGATCGGTCAAAACCCGGCTAAATTTGTAAAAGAAGTTGCCAAACCTGCCAGGATCACGGTTGCGGTGCTGAATTACATCCCCTTCCTCAGCGGGTTTTACGCGGAGATGGATGGCGTTCTGAAAGCCTGCCTGAACTCGATTTATAACACCGTGATCGATGAGCCGTTTGATGTTCTCGTCTTTGATAACGGCAGCTGCGATGAGATCAAGCAATATCTGCTCAAAGAACAGGCTGAAGGCAGGATACAGTATTTATTCCTTTCTGAGAAAAATCTGGGAAAGGGCGGTGCCTGGAACATGATTTTTACCGGTGCTCCCGGTGAAATCATCGCATATACGGATAATGACTGTCTCTTTACTCCGGATTGGCTTGCGAAATCAATAAAAATACTTGAGACCTATCCGAATACGGGGATGGTGACGGCTCGTCCGTTCAGGACATTGCCGGAATTGTATACTTCCACTTTGAATTGGGCGGATACCAATGTCGGCGTGGAGCACGAACAGGGAGACATCATCCCCTTTGAAGTGTTTCGTGAATTCGATTTAAGCCTCGGGCAGTCTGAAGAGGAAATAAAAAAGCATTACGAAGAGACTACTGATCACAAGCTGACATATCAGGGTGTCAGTGCGCTCGTCGGTGCTTCCCATTGGCAGTTTACCGCATATAAAGAGAGATTATCCGGATTTTTACCGTTCCGCATGGACCGCCCGATGGGGCAGGTCCGCCAGTTGGATACCCGTATGAATGAAAAAGGCTATCTGAGACTGATGACCGATACACCCTGCGCGATGAACATGAGCAATACGCTGAATGATTCAGTGAAAACTGCTGAAAATCGGGAAAAAAGGGCAGAAAAGAAAAACACGATCGCTGAGAATCCCGCGGTCAAGAAGGTTTTGCTGGGGATGTATAACCGCATCTTCCATCTTTATTACGATAACCGCTGACCGGCAATTGAAAAAGCTGCAGAGGTCAATCCTTCAGAAAACGTACCCATTTTTCGGGTAATTCAGGATTCTCTGTCGAGATTTCAAACGCGTTGTTTTTACTTGAAATTGCGTATAGCTCCTTCTCTTTAGAAGGAGATTTTATATCCATTTCAGAAAGCAGCCCGAGCACACGCCATCCCCTTTGGTAAATCTGCCAGATATCAAATAGTTTATCCATTAAATCATTCGATTTCTCATTGGGTGCGGCTGTTTTCAGTCCTTCATATAAAAAGAGTATCGGCTCCTTTTTCTCTTCAAGTGCGGATTGTACATCGCTGAATGAGTCATTGTCCATATGGATGGCAATGAAGTCTGATTCGTTCGATTTCAGAGCAGAGAGTTGGATGCGGCCGAAAAGATTCCTGAATCCGCCCCTTTTTTTTGCAGCTGTGATTGAAGGAATCACGGTACCGGCGAATTTGTTTTCAGAAATGGAATGCAGATAATCACAAATGGCTTTGTGCATCCGGAGTTCTGCCTGCATCTGCTTTCCGGATGATAACGAAGAAAAGGAACAGCTGACAGCAAAATAGTTCGTGTAGGTCGCGGAAGCATCGATCAGATTCGCAGCAAATTGATAGCGTTCTTCGATGAAGCCCTCATTTTTTCCGGATTTTTCGAGATTCTGCCACTGGGGAATTTCACCCACATCCAGTATGACGACCGGTTCGATATTACGGCTGCGTATCCGGGAAAGCAGCAGACGGACAGCGTCGATCCTCTTTTCATCATAGTTGCCTTTCAGCGGTTCAAACTCAGCCCATGGAATATAAATAGAAATTGCTTTAATGCCGGTTTCCTGAAGGTCAAAAAGATAAGTATAGTTTTCAGGGTCGGAAATAAAATCTTTACCGGGAGAAATTCCCCATAAAAATCCGGGCGGATAATTGTAAGAGGCGGAATAGATTTTCATTTTACAGAATCCATCAGCAAAAGCACTTCTTCCGGCAGCGTATCAGTCTTTTCAGGCATCAGAAAGTCTTTCGTAAGCTTCAGCCTGCCTGAATCGTAATCAATCGTCTCACGCGTGATCAAACCGCTGCTTCGGTCGAGTTCAAAGGTGATCATCTGGCTGCCGGATGCAGTGGGCAGTCCGGTAAGAGATTGGAAAAAATTGATACAGGTATTTCCGCGGGAACAGCTTTCTTCCGAAAGGAAAACCGCGGATGAATCTGCGATATCAATAAAGTCTGTAAAACAGCTATAAGCTGTCTCTATCGGCTGGTTCGTCCTGACATAAAGAGCATGGATCAGATCTATAACATCATTATTCCGCTGTATCTGCGCGGTTTGGATCAGTTCATTGTCCGGATCTCTTACAAGGTTTAATATTGCGTGTATATGACCTTTTTCGTCAATTTGATACCAGTTTTCCGAGATATACCGTGTAAAATACATCTCATATTGATCTTCAGGGATAAGATCATGCCGGTAATTATCTGAAAATTCATAGTTTAATTTAAATACTTCGTGTATCCATCCGGCTGTTTCTGTCAATTGGGTGTTTTTCTCTTCGATACGGTCTAAAATGTTCCGGATTTCTTTCGGCTGAATTTTGTCAGGAGGATTGGAAAAGATAAACGGGAAATCCGCGGCGGGACTATCGGATGTATTCGATTGTTTCTCCATCGGGACCGGTGTCCAGAAGATCGTCCACGGACCTTCTTTCCGATATTCAACGGCATCAATACCGACCGTAAGTGTATCCAGCGGAAAACTGATATCATCGAAATAGATATCACAGGCAAATTCATTGTTTTCAGGATCAATTCCGCAGCTTACAGATGGTTTGATGATATCGGAAATACCATCAAATTTGAAAGATATATCAGCAACCGGTTTCGATCCGGAATCGAAATATAACCGGATGCGGTCTGTATCTGGTTCTTTCCGGATATTTTTTACGGAAAGCTCAAATTCTTCATCAAGGTGAATAACGTGGTTATCGACTCCGTTCAGGTCGATAACAGTATTTACGGCAGGTTCAAATTCGCGGACAATGTAGGCGTGATCCATTGAAATCTGAACCGGAGCCAGTGCGGTCAATGCGGAAAAGACATAGGAATGAGCAGGGGAATACAGAGAATCATCCGCTAAATTGAATCCGTAAAGGTTTCCCCGCGTGACAGCGTACCGTTTTCCGTCTGACGGGTCGGTAAGGGTTATCCACCCAAATTTGGACAGGATCTCATCCGGTCGTTCCAATCGGACCGTCGGCTGGAGCATGGTAAGTTCCGGTGTCTGTGCTGCAGCTGCCAGGGTAAATTCAAGATCGGCTCCAGCTACCGACCAGGTTTTTACCGGAGCGTTTGTGCTGCTTTCTTTCACATTAGACGAAAGAATTACCGCTTTAGTGAATCCCTCGGAAAGCGGTCCTGTATCAAACGGGATCTGGTTGAAATTCAGGTAAAACGCCTGCGGTCGGTCTTCTGTCAAGAATACCAGCAGACCGCCGATAATGAGCTCTCCGTTATATTCCAGAAAACTGTATTTTGACAAACTTGAAGGAGTATAGATCTTGCCGTTATCCAAAACAATTTCAGCGACAGGAAGGTAAGATCCATACAGCCTGTTATTATCCGTTATTTTTGATTTCCAGGTCTCACCAAGGCCTGTGGCATAAAAGCGAAGCAGCACCCTGTCTTGTTCAACAGAAATGTCATGGATCGATATGGTTATATCTTCATTTTCCGAAGTGATCACAGAAGCAGAAAATGACTTTTCCAGGAAAAATAAAGGGGAAGAGTCCCCTATCAATGTTATATCATCGGATTGCGCGGATACGCATCCTAAGCCTGAACTGAGCAGCAATATGATGACAAGAAGCACCATCAACTGGAAACTGCTTCTCATTTCAGTTCTTTCTGGGTTTAATACTTTCGGGATTTACCAGATTTCCCTTCAAAACAGCTTCATTATCGCAAACTGCTTTGACGATGGAAACGATCCTGCTCGCCATTTCCTTCCGTGTTTCTTCCGTATTTGAACCGATATGAGGGGTCATGACAACATTCGGCAGGGTGAAAAGCTCCGGGTCGATATCACTGTTATTCGGAAAGACGTCCAGCCCGGCAGCAAACAGTTTCCCGGTTTTCAGGAAGCGGACAAGCTGCTTTTGATCCACGATCTCTCCGCGGGCGGTGTTGATAAGGATACTGCCGTATTTCATCCGCATAAAAGCCTTTTCGTTGAACATCCCGCGGGTTTCATCCGTCAGAGGGCAGTGGATCGAAACGATATCCGAAACAGACAGCAGGTCATTGAAATACAGAAAACGCTTGTTTTGCTCCAATCCGATCGGCAGCTGGTGACGCTGTGTGTAGACAACCTTCATGTTCATGCTCAGAGCCATTCGGGCGAGCTTTGAGCCGATATTGCCCATGCCGATGATCCCGAGCGTCTTGCCGTAAAGGGAAATGCCCGGATTAATGCCGATGGCAAAATAATCTTTGTAATGCTTCTGGTCCGAGCGGATCTTGTAGTTCAATTCGGATACCCTTCTTGCAGCGGAAAACATCAGGGAAAAAGCCAGTTCGGCAGTAGCCACGGCGGTTGTATCGGGAATGTTATAGACCGGGATATGCAGCGCGGAAGCTGCCCGTACGTCAATGTCATCATAGCCTGCGCCATTGACCATGATCACTTTGAGCTTCAGCGCTTTGGCGATCAATTCGGATGTAACAGATCCGGTTGCGATAATGGCTTCCGTATTGGGTAATATTTCAGAATATAAATTGTTCTTTTCCGTGTCGGATAATGAATCCATATAAACAAGCTTGAATTCCGGTTCCAGCGGTGTAAAATCTTCGTTTGGAACCCGCTTGATGACAATGACATACCGTTCTGACATATTCCCTCTGGTTTGATATCCGAAATAATAATTTACCTGTTCAGAATTAAGCCCTGAATGTCAGCCCTGATGCTGCGGCTCCGGGTACTGAACAGTTCCTTTGTTTGATTATATTTTTCAATCATTAAGGCAGGGACAGTCCCATAAAGGGACAGTCCCTAAAAAATACGAACAAGATTTTAGTTCTGCGAAGCGGAAAACCCCAGCGCATTGATGGCGTCAACGACCGCGTTCAGATCCGCACCGTCATGCGTGATGGTGGCTTTGCCGTTTTCAAGGTCGACCACGGCACTTGTTACGTTCGCAATTGATTCTGAGGCTTTCTTTACTCTTGCCGCACAGTGCTGGCAATGCATTCCGTCAACTTTAATTACAGATTCCATATTATTCCTCCATTATTGTAAATAATTATATGATAAATATCGGATTTCAACGATGTTTGACCGAATTCTGATGAAGCAGAAATTCATTATTGATCTGTATCAAATAAATAGCGATCTGGCATATTCATTGCATCTTTTTTATCTAATATATTATTCGGATGATGGAACTGGGTAACGGATAAAATGGAAATTATTAAATTCTCCGGATAATAAAACAATAAACAAACAGAAGGTGATTTATGAATATTGGCTGGGTGTTAGGATTTTTTATCGGAATTCTCGGTATTATCGGCAGATTCACATGGATCCCGTGGGTGACTCCATATAACTATTATCTGCTGCTGATCGGGTTCATTGTAGTCAGCCTGAGCGGGAACCGAAGGTTCTGATCGAAAACCAACAAACAAAAAATTATCACCAGAAAGATATTTCTGGTATTTTTTGTTTAATATTTCTGCGGATTGTAACATTTTTAAATCCTTAGGATTATAATAACAAACTGAAATGTCCGTCAGAAGACTTTTTCTCTAAAATTTACGAAAGATTACAGGATGGCTTGAATGTTATCACTTGACAAAGTATTTAATGCACAATTGGTGCTGAAGGATATTATCAGAGAAACCCACGTGGTGAGAGGATACGGGATCGCTCCGCAGTGCGAACTTTATCTGAAACCTGAAAACCTGCAGATCACAGGCTCTTTCAAAGTCCGTGGGTCTGCTTATAAGATCGCCATGCTTTCCAAAGAAGAACGGAAAAAAGGTGTGATTGCCTGTTCCGCGGGAAATCATGCCCAGGGTGTTGCTCTCGCGGCCACAAAGAACGGAATCAAATCTTTGATCTGCCTGCCGGACAGTGCTCCGATTTCCAAGGTTGAAGCCACAAAAGGCTTTGGCGCTGAAGTCTGTCTGGTCGAAGGGGTTTATGATGACGCTTATAAGAAAGCACTCGAACTGCGCGACAGTGAAGGGTATACCTTCGTCCATCCGTTTGACGACGAAAATGTGATCGCCGGCCAGGGCACCATCGCGCTGGAAATCTACCATGATCTGGATAACATCGATGCCATTATCGTCCCTGTCGGCGGCGGCGGTTTGATTTCCGGCATCGCTTATACCGTCAAACAGATCCGACCGGCCGTAAAGGTCTACGGTGTTCAGGCGGCAGGTGCTCCGAGCATGTTCAAATCCATTAAAGACGGCAAAATTGAATGCCTCGATTCAGTTTCCACCATCGCGGACGGGATCGCGGTAAAGCAGCCGGGCGAAAATACTTTTGAACTGGTCAGCAAATATGTGGATGATATCGCTCTCGTTTCGGATGATGAGGTCGCCAGCGCTATCCTTGCACTGATCGAAAAACAAAAGATGATTGCAGAAGGCGCGGGTGCTGTATCGGTCGCTGCTGCGATGTTCGATAAATTCAACCTCAAAGGAAAACGTGTCGTCAGCATTGTTTCCGGTGGGAATATCGATGTGACCAGCCTTTCCCGTGTTATCGACCGCGGTCTTCGCAAGTCCGGACGGTCCTCAAGCCTGTTGATCGAATTGATCGACAAGCCCGGACAGCTGAAGGAAATCGCCCGCATCATCGCCGATTGCGGCGGTAATGTGACCGGTGTCCATTATGAAAAGGGATATACCGAAAGCATCAACGGATGCTTCCTGCGCATCGAAATGGAAACCCGCGACTGGGATCATGTGAATCTGATCACACAGACCCTGCAGTCGGAAGGCTTCAAGATCATTCAGTGAATTTCCTGGCATTCGTACAAAGGAGGATCATTCCTTTGTACGAATGCCGCATCTGACGGAAAAATTTCAAATTGCACGATTTTTATTGGTGAATTTGAAAAACAGTGTATAATATTGTTTGTAATTATTGCGGGCATGGTTCAATGGCAGAACAGGTGCTTCCCAAGCATCTAATACGAGTTCGATTCTCGTTGTCCGCTTTTTTTATTTAATATACAGCAGAAGAAAATCCTGAGCATCGGTCATAGATGAACAGGATTTTTATATTGTCAGCCGGTACAAAGGGGACAGGTCAAATTGTACCGGTACATTATGACCTGTCACCTTTGTACCGCTTCCATCGCTGTTCTATTTCACTACCACAAATTTTCAAAAAGTCAAGGGACAACATTGCCGGTTTTCTTTTTTAAATTCCCGATATATACTCAGAGTAAATAAGAAACAGGAAGCAGGAAGCAGGAAGCAGGAGTTTTAACTTCACTCTGAACGCTTCACACTTCACACTGCAAGAAAGGAGCGACATGAGCGGGAATGATTTGAAAAATATCAACGGCGACCGGATCCGGGTAT
>CADACE010000005.1 GCA_902786265.1 uncultured Chloroflexota bacterium
GAGGAAGCAAGTGAACCGGGGCTCTTTCGGAGGAAATGAGGAATTCGGAATTATAGGGATATAGGGAATAGTTAGCCGGGATCCGGAGGATTTCGGCTGTCTGTTTTTAACGGGGACGGGTTGGGGGACAGTTCGCCCGAGGCGACAGCCGAGGGGAACTGCGAAAGACCCAGCTCTGTCAGGTTCGGTCTTCGTCCGATCAGATTCAGAGCGGGAGCTCCGCCCTCTCGTTTTCAACGGATGAGCGCTTATTTGTATCCACAGCGGGAGATTTGATGTTATATCTTCAGAGAGCAGGCACTTATGCTTTGATCAGCGGGACACCGGCACCTGATACTGGCCTGCACCGTAAGGAACAGGCTGCGCCTATTGATTCGGTGCAGGAGCTTCGCCTGCTGCGCGACGGTACACATTTGCCGATGTCCCTTCGGTGATCGATACGGGCGATGGACGTTGGAGACTGTCGCCGACATGACTCATGGAGAAACGGTCTGAAGTTTGAAATGGAATTATAATTATTGATTATGGACAACAAAAAGCCGGAGATATATTTTTTTACATTGACCGGTATCGTAACCGCCATTTTCGTTATGGCTTCCCTGACCGACCGGGAATTGTTCCGTTTTCAGTTTAATATATTCGGTTTTTCACTCAGTATGGGCGTGAACGCCATGGAGCTGCTGATCCCGCCGGCTGCGGTCGTAACGGTACTGGGAATGTATCACGCGCTCCGCACATGGCTGCAGATCCCCCGGGAGCAGATCATCCTGCATCTGTTTCTTCCGTTCACAGTCACACTGACCATCGGCTTCACGCTGCGCAATCTCAACACCGGCATGACCGGCTGGGGGCTTTTGTTCGTCAGCGGAGCTTTGCATTACCTGGTCCTGCGTTTTGAATATATCTCCTGCGACCCGGATTCCCCTTACCGGCCCGCGTCCATGATCGTCCTGGACAGCCTGTGTTACGCTGTCTTTCTTCTGTTCGCGATCGCGTTAAGGGCGAATGTTTCCCGTCTGATCATCACACTGCCCGCGATTTTTATCCTCTGCCTGGGCGTCAGCCTGAAAATCTATTCATTCCATGTCATCGGAAGCAGCCTTCCGCTGCTTGGCTGTGTTACCGGTTTCGTCATTTGCTGCGCAGATACCGGACTCCATTACCTGCCTGTGAATATCGTTTCTTACGGTTCTCTTATATTTCTCTGGTATTATATATTTACAAATCTGATCATCGGAGCGGATCGGGACGAGCCGGTGAGGAATATAATGCGTCGTATTCTGCCGGCCGGTATTCCGGTGCTTTCTATTTTGGTTTACTCCATGATCCGCTTATAAAGAGGGGGAAATTGGCATGAATCTTACCATAAATCATTTTTTGTACCTGATCGCGGCCTACCTGATCGGAGCAATTCCTTTCGGATGGCTCATCGTAAAACTGCTGAAACACAAAGATATCCGATATATCGCCTCCGGCCGTATGGGCATGTCCAATGTCATGCGGGTAGCGGGGACATTCTGGGGGATCGTGACCGCGGTCCTTGATGTATTGAAAGGATACGCTGCAGTCAAAATCGCACCGCTGTTTGTTCCGGTACCCGAACCCTGGCTGCTTTCGATCGGCGGGATTTTAGCTGTACTCGGGCATATCTATTCCATTTTTCTCATTGAAAAACGCCGGGACGGGAAATTTTATCTGCGAGGCGGCGCAGGCGGTCTTACCTCCGCGGGTGCCGCGGTTGCCCTGTGGCGGGGATTCTGGTTCGCGATGCCGCTGCCCTGCCTGCTCATCTACCTGTTCACCGGCTACGCGTCCGTGACCGTCGCCTGCTTCAATATATTCGGTTTTATTGGTTATGTTGTCGGAGCGATTTTGGGCAAATGCTCCTGGTGGTTCCTGCTTTATGCAGTGGGTGCTGAGATCCTCGTACTCATCTCCCTGCAGCCGAACTTCAAACGGCTGAGAAGAGGCGATGAAAGGAAATCCTCCCTGCGCATCCGCTGGAGAAAAGAGGACCGGGAGAATAATAAATCGAGCTGACTTTCGCCATCAAATGGTATAATTAAAGGGTTATGGAAAACCGTGAAATACCCTCAACAACACCGCTTCCGGGCATCATCAGGATACTCGGAGATGGATGCAACCTGGCTGCGAACAAGGTCTATCTGCTGGCATTTCCCGCGCTTTTAGACCTGTTTCTGCTGTTCGGGCCGAAGCTGCGCATCAATGAATTCCTTGAGCCTTATTTCGAGGCAACATTCAGGCAAATGCTTACCACTGTCGGGAACACCGGCATGCGCCAGCTGGAAACAGCCATCGCGGTTTTATCCGACGCGCTGTCCTCTGTCAATTTATTCGGATTTCTGCAGACCTATCCGATCGGCATCGGTGTAATGCTGGGGTCCGCGGCAGCAGCCACACCATTCGGGACATCTGCTGAGGTACAGGTAACCTCTGCTTTCCGGATCATTGTCATCATTATCGCCTGCGTACTTTTCGGCGTGATGCTCGGAACCGTTTATTACGCCGCAGCCGCGCTGGCTGTCAAAAACAGAAAATTTAATATCAATACCTTCCTGAAGCAGGTGATAAACGTTGTGCTGCTTTATATCGCGCTCGTCATACTCCTCGCGCTGTTCTCGGTGCCGTATATCTGCCTGACGACTTTTGCGTTTATGACCTCACCGCTGATCTATCAGATCCTGATACTGGTCATCATCGTCTTTGCCTGCTGGATCCTCATTCCTCTGTTTTACATTCCTCACGGAATATTTGTCAACGAGCTTGATTTCCCGCATGCTGTCAAAGAAAGTTTTCAGCTGGCATCCTGGAGCGGCACGCTGACCATCCGGTTTATCCTGTTATCACTTGTTTTATCGCTCGGGCTGGATATGATCTGGACAATTCCGGCTCAGTCCTCCTGGCTGATCCTTGTCAGTATCTTCGGGCATGCATTTGTTTCGACGGCGCTGCTTGCCTCGTCGTTTATTCTGTTCCGGGAACTTGACAAATGGCAGAAAGAAAACAGAAGTTTTCTTGAATGGAGAAAAGCCAATCTCCGTATCAGACGAATCATAAAAAAGGAACCTGAAACCCATGACTGAAGAAAATCTGACCACCGTTAACACCAATTACGATGCCAGCAAGATCCAGGTTTTGGAAGGCCTCGAAGCCGTTCGTCGCCGCCCCGGTATGTACGTGGGCGGTACGGACGCAAAAGCGCTCCATCATCTGGTCTATGAAGTCGTCGACAACGCGATCGACGAAGCGCTTGCAGGATACTGCACGGACATCGAAGTAACCATCCACGAAGATCAAAGCGTCACCGTTTCGGATAACGGACGCGGTATTCCGGTAGACATTCATCCGACAAAGAAGATTTCCGCACTGGAAGTTGTCCTCACCACACTGCATGCCGGCGGTAAATTCGGCGGCGGCGGGTACAAAGTATCCGGCGGTCTGCACGGCGTCGGTTCCTCTGCTGTCAATGCCCTTTCCGAATGGATGGAAGCACGGGTCTACCGGGACGGAAAGATCTATTTCCAGCGCTATCATCAGGGACACCCCGATGAACGGGTAAAGGTGATCGGCGAATGCCCGAAGGAGAAAACCGGAACGGAGATCACTTTCCGCTTTGACCCGACGATTTTCAAAGAAGAGACCGAAGGACTGAATTACAACACGCTGGTCAACCGTTTCCGCGAGATGGCATTCGTCACCCGCAAAACCAAGATCCATCTGGTCGATGAACGCAGCGGGAAAGAGATCACCTTCTATTTTGACGGCGGGATCACTTCGTTTGTGCACTACCTGAACCAGGGACGCAAACCGCTCCATAACGTTGTTTACGGGGAAAAGGAAATTGACAATGTCGGCATTGAAGTGGCCATTCAGTACACCGATGCTTTCAACGAAACGGTTTACTCCTTCGCGAACACCATCAACACCATCGACGGCGGCACGCACATGACAGGTCTGCGCACCGCGGTCACACGCGTGATCAACGACTATGCGCACAAAGCAAACATGCTGAAGGAAAATGACAAGAACTTCTCCGGAGATGACACCCGCGAAGGCATCACCGCCATTGTTTCCATCAAGCATCCGGATCCGCAGTTCGAAAGCCAGACAAAAGTCAAACTGATGAACACGGAAGTCGCCACCTATGTCCAGCAGGTCGTCGGTGAATGCTTCAAGGATTTTCTGGAAAACAACCCCAGCGCCGGGAAAGCGATCGTCCAGCGCTGCCAGACCTCTGCCCGTGCCCGCGATGCCGCACAGCACGCCCGGGATCTTGTCTTCCGCAAATCCGTGCTCGAAAGCATGACGCTGCCGGGAAAACTGGCAGACTGCTCCGGACGCGATCCCAGCAAAGCAGAGCTTTATATCGTGGAAGGTGATTCCGCAGGCGGTTCCGCGAAACAGGGACGCGACCGTTCATTCCAGGCGATCCTGCCTCTCCGCGGTAAGATCCTCAATACGGAACGGGCCAGCACCGATAAGATTTTCGCGAACAATGAAGTCAAAGCGATGATCTCAGCTATCGGGACCGGCATCAATGAGAATTTCACGCTCAAGAACCTGCGCTATGACCGCATCATCATCATGACCGATGCTGATGTCGATGGTTCCCACATCCGCACGCTGCTGCTGACGTTCTTCTTCCGCTATATGCCGGAGTTGATTACAGAAGGCCATGTGTACATCGCGCAGCCGCCGCTTTACAAGATCCAGTCCGGGAAGAAAGTCAGCTACGCGTATACCGATGAAGAAAGAGATGATATTCTCAAAAAGCTCGGTGCTGCCGCCGCGGAAAAGGCAAACATCCAGCGTTACAAAGGTCTGGGTGAGATGAACCCCGAACAGCTGTGGGAAACCACTATGGATCCCTCGACCCGGACGCTTCTGCAGGTCCATCTGGCGGATTCCATGGCAGCCGACAAGACCTTCACCATGCTGATGGGGTCGGAAGTCCCGCCGCGAAGCCGGTTTATCCAGACACACGCGGCTGAAGTCAGAAATCTGGACGTTTAGTCATAACGATAAACAGACCGGGACAGTGATTCTGTCCCGGTCTTGATTTCTTTCCATACTTGATAAAGAAACGGATATAAGGTAAACTTTATTTACGGTGTTTTGCATTAAGTTGTCTGCAGCTGCCGGATGTTCTTTTACGGCAGTTATCAGGGAAATTTATCTTTTCAGACTGTTTTGAACAAGCCTAATTTGTTCATATTTTTTTCAGGAGTCATTACGATGAAAAAAGCAAATATATTCATATTGATTACACTGCTCATTCTGTGTATACTTTCCGATGCGTGCGCCTATGATTCCTTCTGGGAACGCGTCAAAGACACTGAGGCTCAGGGAGAATTACTTTTATCAGGGTCAGCCGATAACGGGACATTGACTGAGATGTCAAAAACATCTGTTTCAAACGATGACAATAATTATCGTATCGAAGAAACCTTAACAGTCGACTCTTTTGAGTACCACGGTACGGTTGATGAAAAAATTCAGCCGCTGATTCAAATGCTCGACGGGCTCGTGCTCTCCGGTTCCCATCAGGACGGGGATGTTCCGATGCGGTCTGTCAGAATTGAACTTGGTGGAAAAGAATTTTTTACCTATAACTGTCAGATCACAACGCCTTATTTCGTAAGCAGCAACTATCTCGGAGATAAAACCTACATGGTTTATCCGGAAGATCAGTTTGAAGAAAAAATAGTATCGGCTTTTTATAAAACGATGGAAAAAGTTTCCGGGTCCAATTCGGATTTACCGGATATCGAGCAGGTCTACGCTTTGATCAGGTCGATACGTGAAAGCAATATCAATACCGGCTTCGGCACCTTACCGATTTCTAATGAAACTCTTTCATTTGATAAGGAACCGGATTCCGGCGCTTTCGTTCCTGTTCTGATCGATTTCTTATCCAGATTCAAAGAAGCCGAACCGGAAAAACAGAACAACTACTTCTATACTGATTTTCCGCGCTGGAGCCGGAAATATACATGGCCGGAAATAAATACACTGCCTTCATTTACCGTCCCCGCTTCTGCCGTTGCGGCTGAATATACGGCGCCGGATCTCGAAACAATTTTTGACGCTTTGGACCGCTTTCTTGAGGACAATCCGGACTATGCGGCATTCCTGAACCAGCAGTTACAAGCCGGTTTAGCGAAATCCAATCCTGAACTTGCCCGGGAAGAAGGCGTCAATTCCCTGGATGAAATGATCAATGAAATCAGGAATTCTTTACTGAAGAATTTCAAAACTACGGTCGTAAATGTGAAAAAGGATCTGGACGAGAACGGGAATACCGTTCTGACCACCATCAGAATCACAGCGAACGATAACAGTTCCGTCCCCGACTCAGGCATCATCATCAAATGGCACAGCACAAAAGACGACGTAATGACTGTCACCGAAGCAGCGGTTGATCTCAGCGAACAAAATACCATCCAGCCGTATTTCCGTCTTTTATCGACCACTACGCATAATAGCGAAGAAAACGATACGAATACAGTAAACTTCATTTTTGATATTCAGAATGAGGACCATCTTGAATATGCTCAGACTTCCTCGCGTTACGTTGCATCGACGATGACGCGTGTTTCCGATTCGGATATTCAGTTTGCATGGAATAAGGAAAGCGGCAGCGGGAAAATCTTCACGACTGAAATTCCGAACGAGTTTGGGAAATATGACAGCACAAGGCAGATTTCTTACGATCATGTTTCAGACGGAAATCCGCTGTTTTCATTTGTCGTAACGTCCGAAAGCAGCATGAGTTCACCATTGTCCGCCCTCAGCCCTTCAGATGCTGTGGCAGCCTCTCAGATGGATGAGAGTGATTACGACCAAATCGCGTCAAATATATTTATGCAGCTGTTCATGCTGATGATGAGTTTTAGTTAAACGGAACAGAGAGGGAAAATGAATAATCTTCCGTCCAGGGAACAAGCCTGGAATATATTGACAAAATATGTGACAACCGACCATTTGCAGCGCCATGTCCTGATGGTCGAAGGCGCAATGCGCCATTTTGCCCGTCTTTATCATGAGAATGAGGATGATTGGGGAGTTTTGGGTATGCTCCATGATATCGATTTCGAATTATATCCGGAAGAGCATCTCGCTCATGCGCCTCAGATCCTCCGTGATGAAGGCTTTGATGAGGAGTTCATTCACGCGGTTGAATCACACGGGTACGGGATCTGTTCAGACGTGGAACCGGTAACCAATGCCGAAAAGGTACTTTTTGCCGTGGATGAATTAACAGGTCTGATTTATGCCTGCGCACTGATGCGGCCTTCCAGGAGCGTTATGGACCTGGAAGTAAAATCTGTCAAAAAGAAGTTCAAAACAGCAAATTTTGCAGCCAACGTCGACCGTAAAGTAATACAGGATGGCGCGGACCGTTTGGGAATGCCGCTGGATGACGTCATCAGGGAAACGATCCTCGGAATGAGAGAATGCGCTGAAAGCATCGGTTTATCGGGCTCTGAACCATCTTCAGAATAACCCGGCGGCGCCTCTGTTCTTATGTACCAAAATCGGCTGCTGAAATCTCAGATTCGATAGCTGATGGAAGCTTGCCTACTGATCAAATGCTTTTTTATAATAATCGGTCTCAGGAGAAAAACTTTTGTGATCTTTAAAGGGGGTGTTATATGAAAAAAGTATTATTTCTTTTGATCATCGCGATTTTAATTACGGTACATCCTTCCATTGCTCAAAATCTGGAAGCAACCAAACAATACCTTGAAACCCAGCTGGAGATCCTCCGCCTGCAGGAGACACTTGACGCATTGCAGGGTCAGAACGGCAGCGGTAATTCCGGAAACAGCGGCGATGACGGGATGTGGAACTGGGGGCAGCAGAATTCCGGATATTATTCGACCCCTACACCGTATAATTATTCGAATAACCCCGCAAACATCATTACTCCCCGTAACTTTCCATCCTATGCCCAACCTCCTATTCCCTCCGGTCCGCCGCCGACATGGAAAATTCCCTACAACCGTCATACCACCGCGATCTATGTCGGCGATGCCGGTCAGTATCTTACCATTTCCGAAGCAATGAAACACGTTCCGGATAATGCCGGTGAATTGACCATATATCTGGTCAGTGACACGGAAGAACCGCAGGCAGGGATCTCGATCCCGATCGGGAAAAAGATCACGTCTGTCCGCATCGCAGCCAATGATGAGAAATCGCCGCGTTCTGTCTGGCCGGCAGACCGCTCGGTCTGGTTTTTCTGCAATGGTATCCCTCTGGTCATCGACAGGACCGTTTCCTTCGAAAAAAAGAGCATGATCATGGGTGGATTCGTGACATACTCAGGACATAATGTAGAAGCGCCGCAGAGCACCATTGTGGTTAATGGGAGAGCATATTGGGTATATGCGGGCGGACAATCCGATCGGGAAGGGCACAGCTCAACCGTTCAGGAAGCCCTGGTGATCATCAACGGACAGGTAGACCGCGTATATGCAGGCGGACGAGCCATCTGGGGTGAAACTATTGTCCATAATGCTACCGTGGTCGTAAATGGGACTGCCAACGAAGTCTATTGCTCCGGGTATACGGAAAATGCTTCTGCCATAACCACTGTTGGACGTGCAAATATGAGAATATACGGCTGGTATAACAAATACGGGCTTGGTCTCGGCGCCGGAGAAATCAGACTTCTGAACCCGAACGGCTGTTATTAATGAGTTGTTGATCATCTAAGCAAATACGGATAATTACAATTATTAGAGAATATTGTAATTATCCGTATTTATTTTTCAATCACCGGCGGTCTGTCAGCAGATAATATGCTCCTGAACGGACCGTTTTTTTATTTCAGATCAATTCGTCACGAATCAACGGGATCAGCCGTACTCCGATCATCGCGGCAAGTATGCTTTTGATGATATCCCCCGGCAGCGGCTGGATGTCACAGGCAAGGATCAACGGCCAGAGCGCAATGGTATTGCCCAGATAAAACCGGTTTAATAAATATAAATAGACTGTTCCGAAAAAATAAATCACAAGGATCGAAGCCAGGTTTCCCATCAAAATCTGCTTAAATCCGGGACGTTCCACTTTATTCGCGATCGTCCCCGCGACATAAGCGCCGGGGATGAAGCCGATGATAAAGCCAAAGCTTGGCTGCAATACGTAGCCGGGTCCGCCGCCATGGGTAAATACCGGCAGCCCGATCAGACCCATCACAACATAGATCAATGCAGAGATCGCCCCCCATTTTCCGCCAAGCAGAATGCCTGCCAGCATGACGAACATATCCTGCATTGACAGCGGGATGATCGGGATCGGGATCGTTATAAAAGCACCCACCGCAATCAGCGCCACAAACATCGCACACAAAACCAGTTTTTTCGTCCTTTGGTTTCTCACTTATTTTCACCTCGTTTTCTGATTTTTATAATGGTATTCATTTATATATTCAATCGGATCTCTCCGCCGGAAAGCCGTTCGGAAGAGCCGTCTTCATATTGTACGACCAGCCGGCAATTTTCATCCACATCAACAGCAACACCTTTATATACCTGATCCTGTTTGATCACTTCGATTTTTCTGCCGATCACAAAACAGCGTTTCCTGTATTCCGCGATATAGGAGGAAAAATCATTTGAGAGATAATATCGCATAAAACGATTTAAAAATCCTGCAGCCAGGATATTTTTCCCATCCGTGACCACTCTGTCAAAAACAGCGCCTGCCGTGTCTTTGATGTCATCCGGAAATCCCTTTTCCGGCTCATAAACATTAATCCCGATCCCGAGGACTACCGAATCCAGATGTCCGGTCTCCATATTCATGGATCCTTCCGTCAAAATGCCGCAGACTTTCTTATTTTCCACAAAAACATCATTGACCCATTTGATCGATGCTGCTTTACCGGACGCCAATTCGATCGTTTCACTTGCAGCCGCTGCGGCGATGGTAGTTAATCGCAGTGAATATTCCGGGGCGATTCTTTCCGGCCGAAGCAGCAGACTCATGTAGATGCCGGTATCCGCGGGAGAATAAAACCTTCTGCCATGTCTGCCGCGCCCTTCGGTCTGCTTCGAAGCGATCAAAACAGTCCCCTCCGGACAGCCCGTGTCCGCTTTTTGCCGGAGCAGGACATTGGTCGACTCCACTTCCGTGAGCAGATGAATATCAAGGTTCCGGCATTCCGGACCGAGATATTTCCATATTCCCAGTTCGGAAAGCTCATCGGCTTCTGATGTCAGCCGATATCCCTTATTCTGCACCGCATCAATGACATATCCGTCATTGCGCAGACTCATCACAGCTTTCCACACAGCCGTCCTGGATATTGACAACATACCGGCAGCTTCCTCACCGGACACCCAATGGTTTTTATTCGTCTCCAGAATATGAAGTAGTTTTTCTTTTGTCTTCATACCATACCTCTGTCAGCTGCGGTAAATTATATAAAGGAATGCGCTGATTGTAAACCAAACTTCACAGCAAGGTTTACAATTAAAAAAAGAGCTGTATCAATAGTCTTGATACAGCTCTACATGAATGTATTTATTGTTTTCAGCCCATAACGACATGGACATCCACCTCAGCGCCTTTCGGCTGAAGCGGAATAACATTCCCATCACAAGCCTTTCCGTTTACGCTGATTTGGGCAATACCCTTTTCTTTCCCGTTGGGATTATCAACAGTGATGTGATATTTTGCCCCGCGATAAGTACGGTCAACGGTGAATCCTTTCATTGAGGAAGGAATGCATGGGTCGATCATAAGGCCGTCCAGAGTCGGCTGCACGCCAAGGATTGCCTGGCTGATAGACAGGAATGTCCAGGCAGCGGTCCCGGTCAGCCAGCTGTTTTTGGCTTCGCCAAAAGTCGGGGCGTCTTTCCCCGCGATCATCTGGGAATAAACATAGGGCTCGGTCCGATGGATCTCGCTGATATCCTCGATATAAGCAGGAGCCGTGCGGCAATAAACTTCAAAAGCGCGGTTCCCGTGACCAAGCACCGTTTCCGCACAGACGATCCAGGGATTGTTATGGCAGAATATACCGGCATTTTCCTTATATCCCGGAGGATAACTTGAGATTTCACCAAGGTTCAGATAATACCGTGTAAACGGGGGCTGCAGCAGTACGATGCCATACTTGCTGTCGAGACGCTCTTTGACGCTCTTCATCGCTTTTTCAGCCTCGCCGGTTTCCTTACCGATTTCGGCCATAACGCACATGCCCTGCGGTTCGATGAAAATCTGACCTTCTTCACAAACAGAAGAGCCGACTGGATCGCCATTCGCGTCATAGGCTCTGCGGAACCATTCTCCGTCCCAACCTGCTGTAAGCGTCACTTTTTCCATCTCGGAAACCGCTTTTTCTGCTGATTCAGCTTCGGTGCCCAGACCGAGATGCTTCAATATGGAAGCCCAGGCTTTACCGTATTTCACAAACATACCCGCGATAAATACACTTTCAGCCACAGGACCTTCGCTCGGTCCGGTCGTCTGGAAGCTTTCACCCGGATGTTCGGAGAAACAGTTCAGGTTCATGCAGTCATTCCAGTCAGCGCGGCCGATAAGCGGAAGACCGTGAGGCCCCAGATGGGTAACAGTATAATTGAAGCTTCTCCGCAGATGTTCAAGCAGCGGCTGAGCCAGTTTCGGATCATTATCAAAATCAACAACTTCGTCCAGAATTGACCAGTCTCCGGTTTCCCTCAGGTAAGCATCTGTCCCGGCAATGAGCCAGAGCGGATCATCATTGAAACCGGACCCGACAGCCAGGTTGCCTTTCTTGGTCAGCGGCTGATATTGATGGTAAGCACTTCCGTCCGGGAACTGGGTAGCGGCGATATCCAGGATCCGTTCCCGTGCGCGTTCCGGGATCATATGGACGAACCCCAACAGATCCTGGCAGGAATCTCTGAAGCCCATACCGCGTCCCATTCCGCTTTCATAATAGCTCGCGGAACGGCTCATGTTAAAGGTCACCATGCATTGATACTGGTTCCAGATATTGACCATGCGGTTGAGTTTTTCATCTTCGGAACTGACTGTATAGTTGGAAAGCAATTCTTTCCAGAAATCTGCCAGCGCCTTTCGTGCCGCATCAAACTGTTCTGGTTTTGAAAAGCGGGAAATGAGTGCTTCCGCGCGGGATTTGTTTATTACCCCCGGAGCAACAAATTTTTCTTCAACAGGATTTTCAATGTAACCAAGCCCAAAGAGGAATTCTTTATTTTCACCCGGTTTGAGGACCATATGGAACTGCATTGCGCCCACAGGTGCCCAGCCATGTGCGACACTGTTGGTGCAGCCGCCATTGAACACCGCCTGCGGATGAGCGGGACTGCCATAGACACCAACGAAAGCGTCTCTCGCGGTATCAAAGGCATCCGGCTTTTGATCAGCCCAGAACACCGAGTAATGGTTGCGTCTTTCTCTGTATTCTGTCTTATGATAAATTGCTTTTTCCGTAATTTCAACTTCACCGATACTGTAATTCCGCTGGAAATTTGTCGCATCGTCATTCGCGTCCCAAAGACAGAATTCCATATACGGGAAAACGTCCAGTTCCTTTTCCGAACCGGTCCGGTTTTCAACTTTCAAACGCATCAGCAGACAATTCTCATTCAGGGGGACGAACATTTCCTGTACAGCGGAAACACCGTTTTTTTCGGATTCAATTACCGTATAGCCCAACCCATGATGACATTTGTAAGCGTCTAATTCACATTGGACAGGCTGCCAGCCCGGATTCCAGACTGTTTCACCATCTTTGATATAAAAATGGTATCCATCATTATCTAACGGGCTGTTGTTATATCGGTATCTGGTGATCCTTCTCAGACGGGCATCCTGATAAAAACTGTACCCGCCCGCGGTGTTGGAAAGAATTGTGAAAAAGCCCTGGTTCCCCAGATAGTTGATCCATGGCAATGGCGTCTGCGGAGTATTGATCACATACTCGCTTTTTTCATCATCAAAATATCCAAAACGCATAATTCCTCTTTGAACTGTTGCATATCGAAAGTGTTATCCGACAAAGATAATTTTGCAGGAATAATATTCACACAAATTTACCCTGATAATAATTATAATTGTTGTTTGCCGAAAACATCCAAATCTGACTGGAAATAACGATTTTATTTTATCACTCACATCTTTATTATTGATTCGGATATTTTGTGACAATTTCTGATATATAATCTTACGAGAGTTAATTTAAAGAGTAAGGAGTCGATTATGAAAAAAACAGCGAAAATCATTGCCGCGCTTCTGATCGGCATTATTATATTTTTCCTGCTGAACCGCTATGTCTCTATTCCCAGCGGGATCCCGAATACAACTATTAATACCGCATATGCATTTCTGGCTTTTATGGCAGCAGTTTACGGGCCTGCAGTCGGTGCCGCTATTGGGTTTGCAGGGCATTTACTGACCGATATTATCAGTATCCCTTCAGGAGGAATGATCTGGTGGAGTTGGATCATTGTTTCCGGATTTGTCGGTTTTGCAATCGGTTTGGGCCGGAAAAGAATCAATCTCGAAGACGGCAGTACGGACATAAAAGATTTACTGTATTTCAATCTGTACCAAATTGCGGCAAATATTATCGGCTGGGGAGTTTTTGCTCCTGTACTGGATATTCTGATTTACAAAGAGCCCGCGGATAAGGTTTTTCTCCAGGGACTTACGGCCGCGGCATCTAACCTGATTACCATAACGATTTTGGGAACAATATTTTTATCAATTTACTCAAATACACGAGCCCGTGCGAAAAAACAAAGCGCCGAATAATTTTTTTCCGACATGCACAAAAAAAAGACTGCCGTTCGACAATCATACGGGCAAACGGCAGTCTTTTCGATTAAGCGATTTCGCTTATCTGCAGTATCATTACCAATCTGTACGCAGGATCAATTTCAGGACACGCATCGCGCAAATATCAATATCTTTCTCTTCGATCAGCCCTTTTTCAAGAGCCGCTTTCACCCGTTCGGGATATCCGCATCCCATCTTTATATCATTTCCGGCAATGATTTCCTTGTACTGCTCTCCGCAATTCCACCAGTCCGTAGTCACCACCCCATCGTAATTCCATTCATCCCTGAGAATTTCCTGCAGCAGTTCATGACTTTCCGAACAGCGTCTGCCGTTCACAATGTTATACGATGTCATCAGTGCCCAGGGTTCACCTGTTTTGATGGCAATTTCAAATACTTTCAGGTAGATTTCGCGCAAAGCTCTTTCAGAGACCCGTGAATCGCTGTTTCTCCGGTTTGATTCTTTGTTATTGCAGCAAAAATGCTTGATTTCCGCAGAAACACCGTTTGACTGAATACCGCGGATCATGGCACCGGATAATACTCCGGCGAGCAGCGGATCCTCTGAATAATATTCAAAATTACGGCCGCACAGGGGACTGCGGTGAATGTTGACAGCAGGAGTGAGCCAGACCGAAATATTATTCTCTTTCACTTCCTCACCGGCGGCAAATCCGACTTTCTCCACCAGTTCGGCATCCCAGGTTGAAGCGAGCAGAGTCGAGCATGGGAAAGAAGTCGTATAAACACCGCACTCCGGCCTTATCCGCAAACCGGCGGGACCATCCGCCGTCATCACGGAAGGAACACCGTACTCCGGAATATTTCCGAATCCAAAAGTATTCGCCACACCCGTATTCGGCTGGCCGCCAAGGAGATGGATTTTTTCATCGACGGTAAGCTGAGCGATAAATTCATCCAACGTATTTTTTCCGTCCGCAACATCATCAAAGAGAATTTCTCTGTCTTTGCCGTTGAATTTCAGCCGCGGAACATAACGCACTTCCGGACCCTCCGCAACACCTGCGGGAGAGCCTTCCCATCCGAGGGCATTTTCATGGTAATCGCAGGGTTCAGCTGCCGGAAGTTGTTCATAGGAACCGTCTGATAACAGGCGTTCTTTCAGCTGGGAGGGAGCAAGTTTGGAAGCCAGCTGTTTGACTACACGATCTTCCGAATTATGGTAAACAAGATCCAGCGCTTTGGCGTCCCGTACATTATTTCCGACAAAGAAGCGGTATTCACCCTGTTCCAAAACATACGCGGAAGCGGCAATTTTGCCGAGATCGTCATAGGACGCCATATCATCAACAGCTACGGAAAATGACAGATTCTGGTTTTCTCCCGGCATCAGAAGCCTTGTCTTTGCAAAAGCAGCCAAAACTTTTGCGGGTTTACCGAGCTTTCCCTGCGGCGCACTGTAATAAACCTGTACGACCTCTTTTCCGCTGAATTTCCCGGTATTCCTGACATTTACATCGATTTCTATTGTGTTATCCGCTAAAGCCGCAGATAAGGGTTCAATAACAAAATCAGTATACGAAAGTCCATAGCCAAAAGGATATACAACTTTTGAATTTTCATCCTTTATGGTTTCGAAATACCTGTACCCCACATAAATATCTTCTTTGTAATCCACATAATCAGGTGATTCGTGAAAACCTTCTGTAGAGGGATAAGCGGAAAGGTCATCTGCCATTGTATCCGGCAGCTTGCCGCTGGGAGAAACCTTGCCCATCAGCAGATCCGCGGCAGCCAGACCGCCCATCATGCCGCCCTGCCAGGCCATAAGTACGCTTTGAATTTTTTGATTATCCGCGAACCATTTTACGTCCATCAGGCCGCCGATATTCAGCACAACGATCACATGGCTGAAACGGCTGACGACAGCCTCGACCATTTTCAATTCATTCGGAGTCAGATAAAAATCACTGTCCGGAAATATGCTTTTAGCCAGGTCGGAAAATTCCTTCTCCCATTTTTCCTGTCCGGGATAAGAAACAGGGTTGCGATCCCAGGCTTCGCCGGAAAACCTGCTGACCGCTATCACTGCCGTATCCGTGAACGCCGCTGCTTCATCAAGCAGGTTTTCAGGAACATCCGGTTCCACCGTCAGCCCCGGCTGGGCACCGTTTTTCATTTGCGAATGCACATTTTCCCGATAATAATCACATAAAGGTTCAAAGATTTCCGGCGGTGTTTCCTGTTGTTTTAATCCCTCATACAAATCGATGGTATAGGCACAGGTGACATCACCGCTACCCCCGCCGCCCTTTACATAGTCAAAAATACCCTTGCCAACCAAAGCGATCCGGGTTCCGCCGCGGAGAGGCAGCACATTACCGTCGTTCTTCAAAAGGACCATGCCCTCTCCTGCTGCCTGTCTGGCAAGAGCCAGATGTTCTTCCGATGCGGTTACTTTGGCACGATCCGCATACAGCGGCAAATTCACCTGATATCTGGCACGAGTCCAGTGATTCATAAGATCCTCCTGTTTTTACCTGGTAATAACAAATACTGTTATGAGATTCCTTTGAAGAGCTGATTTATTGAAGCATGGCAATTCCCATTATGCTCAAACAAAATCTACCCATATTATTGATTATAATGTACATTCACATTTCAATGAAATTATCTGAAAAAAGTTGTAAATTGTCTTAAAATGTGGATATGAAACGTTATTTATACAGTATTCTGCTCGCCTTTTTCATCTGTATTTCTTTATCTCCCGCATCAGGGCAGACCTGTTCTGAACAGCCTGCAGCGGTCGAGCACTATTCGATCCCGTCTGAAGCTTTGTATGGCGAATTGTTTTTTGATGTTTACGTTCCTCCCTGTATTGATGATCGGATCATCGGCGGGTATCCCGTCGTTTATCTGCTCCACGGACAGGATATGGGAATTGAAATCTGGCAGGAAATGGATCTCCGGGAAATCATGCGGGAAACGCTCAATCAGGAAGATATCCCCTTGTTTATAACCGTCGTTCCCCAGGAAGACCAATATTTATTGAGTACGGCTTTATCCGGTTTTGAAGATGCTTTGTTATATGATCTGATTCCCTGGATCGACGAACATTTCAACACCTGTACAGACAGGCACTGCCGCTCCCTTGCAGGTTTATCAAGAGGGGCTCTGTGGACTGAAAAGATCGCGTTTGAACATCCTGAATATTTCGGCTCTATCGGAATGCTCAGCATGCCGGGAACATTTATTGATGATCAGAGTCTTTATTTTCTTTCCGAAAAGCACAAACCGGATAATTTACTGCGCATACGAATGGACACCGGAAACGAAGACAAATACCGCCATGAAGGGAAAAATGCCGCAGCCCAACTGACGTTCATAGGCTATCCCTATGAATACAACATTCAGCCGGGTAATCATGACACGGATTATTGGAAATCCCTTCTGGGAGATTATTTTGTATGGTTCAGTAAAGACTGGGACCCTGTTCAATCCTCTTCGACCATTACACAAACGGCGGAATAATTATCCGAAGTCGGTTTTAGCCTGGATTCCACGATATCAAGCATCGTACCCATCCATTCATCCGACTTGCGCGAAATATTTAACGTCCTTATGATCTCTTCAGTACTGATCAATTCCCAAAAGCCATCCGTAACAAGCAGAAACGCGTCACCCTTTTGCAGAGTAACAGGCGCGTAAAACTCACCGGAAAAACCGACATCAGTACCCAGGGAATGGAAAAGCCTGTTTTGTGCCGGATGAAGCGCTATCTCATCATATGTATTATTCCCGCATAAGTAATCCACATATGCCAGGCTGTGATCATTCGTATGATGCATTATTTTTTTATCCCGGATAAAATACAGACGCGAATCACCGTTATTCCCATACCACAAGGTTTTCCCGTCAGAAAAAGCGCAGACAGCAGTGGTGAGCGGTCCTTTGAGTTCCAGAATACCGGCATTCATATTTTGAAACGTTTTTTCAACGAAGCTCTGATCGATTTTCCCGGCTGTATAAAAACTCTTTTTCAATGAGCTTACAGCCTCTGCCGAAGCGACCTCGCCGCTGATATGTCCGCCAAGGCCATCTGCGGCGATCCATGCATATCTGTTTTCAATATTAAAGGACTCTACGGAATCTTCATTCGGCTGGCGTCCGCCGGGGTTTGTAAACTGACAGGTTGAAAAACGCATTTTTTCCTCAATTCATTATGACAATTCAGTATCGGTTTTTATCTGTAATTTATTTATTATACACACTATTTATATCAAAAAAACTCTATTTCAACTTTCAAATCCGGAATTTCCGTATTGAGAGCTCTTATCAGATTTTCGATCAATGAGCGTGCTGAATTTTCTGCAAATTCATAGTACTGTACGTTAGAACCAATATCTTCCAATATTTTCGTCCGGGCTTCATTTAACTGTTTTCCCGCGAGGGACTCCCCGTCCCGTACAGAGGTTTGCCAACGGTTTGAAACAAAACGAAGAACTTTTACATTGGCATGATCGATATTGATATTCATCGGCAGCAGCTCCGGTTTCGGCAAACGGACAAAAACCATTTCCCGTTCATCATCCACCAAAAATTCCCCCGCCGCTAAATTCACGGTAAAAACACCGGTGCCGGGGACTTCCAGCCAGGATTGTATGTTTTTATTGCTGCCGTCAGGGTTTTCTATCATAAAGGTTATGTCACTGACACTCAGCACTTCAAGGTTTGCTGTTTCACGGATATTTCCCAGGGTAATAACAGCCCGGTTCTTTACATGATATTCCTTCTCGGCAGCGCTGAAACCCTGTTCGTAAAAGCTCTGAAAAACGGCATCTTCGGCGATTTCTTTTTCCCTGTCAAAGGCCTGTTTTACCGCATGGGTTCCCCTTGTGAAGGCAGCAAAATAAAACCCGACCGCGCCGAGAAAAATCAGGAGAGCCGCAGCCAGACAGATCAGGTTTCCCCGTGCTTTTTTTCTGCCGTTTCCGGAGCTTTTATTTATTTCCGGTTTTGAAGGAAGTTTCAATTTGGATTCAGTCTTCTTTTCTTCAGGCATCATTCACCTCCGTTCAGGATTCCGTCCGGAAAACCACAGTGATCTGGCGGCAATCCACACAAACATTCTTCGAAAGCATCAGCACCTGTTTTTTGGCGGAGGCTTTTGCCATATCCATCAACATTTCAAAATTGGAAACTTTATCTACAGAAATTGTATCGATCAAACGCAGTGAGTTTAAATAAGCCTGGAAGCCATCGTCCGCACTGCCGTCGAAAAACTTTCGCTGATACTCAGCCAGGAGCTCTGTTTCTGAATCGTTGATATTTACAACTGCCTTTGGTTCCGGCAGAAGAATGATGATCTCCCCGTCAGAGGATTTACTGACGGAAGCCTTCCCCAGGTCAACAGAAAATACAGCACTGCCCCGGAACAAATAAAGCGCAGCGTACTTGTTTCCGACTTCATGGTAATCCGGAATTTCCACATTAGCGACCAGAACTTCCAGATTTCCGACTTCCTGTACTGTCTGTGAGATTTCCACAGTCGTGTCATCAGATTTCAGTCCTGCTTCTTTTCCCGCTTCGGCACCTTCTTCCAGCCCTTTTGAAACACCTTTATAGGAACCGACAGCCAAACCGGTCATTTTCCCGGCGCCCGCACCAATTCCGTTCCCGATTTCATCGGCCTGATACCAGAAAAATACCGCTCCTGCAGCCAATATGACCGCGATCAACAGCAAAACAGGCGGTTTAGTAAGGATCCGCAAAATCATTTGTTTTTACTCCTTCCTTCAGGGTAACGAAATCACGGCAGCGCAGCACCTTTCCCTGAAGATCATCTGTCACTTCCAGCGTTCTTGATGCCGCGTAAGGGCTCCATACATTGATGAGCTGTACCCTTTCTTCCTGTGACAGCACAATTTCATACCCGGCATTCTGATCAAGCACATAATCAAACTGAAGGTCCTGTCCTTCTCTCAAAACGACAGTCCCGGTAAGCATTTCAGTGCCGGTCCAAAACACACAATTGCCTGAATCATCTTCAGTATCAATTGTGACAACAATTCCCGGACGGATCGGATGATCCGCAAGAATAGACTGAAGATTCGATTCAAATTCGGAATATTTCATTTCAGCACGATACACATTATCTTTTGCGTTGACATTTTTCCCGTAAATACAGTATTGATCAACAGGCGTTATTGTCACGGTGATCTTTTCAGACTCGGAGGGCAGTTCACTTCCGTCAGTATAGCGCAGCCCGGCAGCATCAAAAATCGCAAGCTCGCCGTTTTGCAAAGGAAGCTGATGGAATACCCCGTCCGGATCACTGTTCCGACGGGTAACGCTCAGCTGAAAAGACATAGATTCGGTATCCGGTATCGCGAACAGATATTCCCGGCTGCTTTTTTCACGATGTTCCGAAGCCGGAAGTTTCAAGCCATCAGCAATTATTTTCAAATCTTCCGGAACACGGATCAGAATTTCATCACCGGATTTCAGTTTTGACAGTGTGATCTCCGTATCACTGAAATTATTCGCATTTGTGATGTTATTCACCTGAAGCAGTTCAATAATGTTTTGTGTATCAATAATACTTTTGTTTCCGAAAATCGTTGCCGCACTGTCGAGGAAAGAATCCACCGGGTTTTGATAATTCACTCCGTTTTTAATGGTCATTGTGCCATAAGGGTGAAGCCTGACTTTATATTCCACAGTTTCCAAGTTGGAAGGTACAGACAAAAAAGTAATTGTCGCGTCGCTGCTTTTATCCCAGTATGCCTCAGGATTTGAACCGGAAAAATACCAGCCATCTTTATAAGCGCTGTAATCAAACACGACCCGGTAGGATTCCATCGGATTCAGTTTTACGGTTTCATTTCCGTAATGCTTCCCGTTTATCTCCCAGACGCCATTCTCCAACATGGTTTCCGTTCCGTCCGGGTGAACATAGACCGCGTTCAGGATCACGGTCCTGTCTTCATATTTACCAATCGGCACAACAGATAATTCAGTCCCTTTGTAATCCTCCGGTATATGGAAAAGAAGCCCGGGAACATCCCGGATGACAGCTATTATTTTTGAATCCGCGTTTTCATCAATTTCCCGGACCTGTATTTCAGAAAATTTGTATAACGGATTATTGGGATTCGCAGACTGTACCTCGGAAACATAAATCGTATCGCCGGGATTTACATAACAGCCCGTGTTTACCGGTTTTTCATCCATCGCTTCATTTATATAATAATCAAGATGAAGGAAATCATTGCGGGCAAAACTGACATGAACTGAACCGGATGGCGGTTCATTATCAGCATTTAATGTGTCAATAATATCTGAATGATACAATCCTTCCTCATTCAGATCGTTTTTTTCTTCCATTTCCCGGTATTGTATGTAAGAAGCATCCTCCGGTACACCGGAGTTTTCCCATAAAATTTGAACAACACGTTCTTTTACGGCAGAGCAGCCGCACAGAAGAAACAAAAAAGTCATATAAAAAATGATTTCTGTCTTTTTCATACATTTTCATTTATACCATAAATGGAAATAAACCGCTCAAAGGCAGATATAACAATCAGTATAAATTTTTCTTTGAAAAATGAACTTTTTTACTTTGGTTTTGTATTTTTTATATTTGGTTTTTGGCAATAATTTACTCGAACTGTTTCAATAATATTTATTAATTGTTTCTCCATACGTATATAATAAAGTATATTTCATGAAGAAAAATACGAACATTTCATAATCATAATCGCTTACTTTTACAAAAAATACTCACAAACTTCCATGTTCGGCTGAAACTGTTTCAGATAAAATGGAAATACAAGCCGGTTAATTTTTGTAATTTCAGGACCGGCATCAGCATATAATTTCACGGAGGTATGAAATGTACAAACGATTTGCATTACTGTTTCTGACACTATGCATGGTTATGAGTGTAATGGCAGGAGCTGTCTGCGCGGACACCGGGAAAGAAGCCCCGATGCTTGCTGAACAGGTCGCTGCAGGAACACTTCCCCCGCTGGAAGACCGTCTTCCGGTCGAAGCGGATGTTTATGTCGAGACCGAATACACGCCGGAAGAGACACCTTCCTATGGCGGAACCATCCGCACAAACAACGGCGGCATGTGGTATTTTGGCCCGAATGCTGAAGAACCGCTGTTCCGCCTTTTGGATGACGGTACCGTAGAACAGAACGTCGCCAAGAGTTATGACCTCAGCGATGACGGTCTTGTTTACACCATTCACCTCCGTGAAGGAATGAAATGGTCTGACGGCACACCTTTCACCGCGACAGATTGTGTCTATTACTACAACTATGTTCTCGTTACCGATGTCGATAACGAAACCGGTAAAGTCACAAAATCCAACGCCGGCCGCTACTACAACTGGTATATGACAGCTGACGAAAACGGTGTGATGCGCCCGGCTCAGGTCCGCTATGTCGACGACCAGACCTTCACCATCACCCTCTACAGCCCGAAACCGACCCTGCTGCAGGCTATCGCCATCGACAACAAATGGATGTTCTGCCCGAAAGAATGGTACAAGGACATCATGGTCAACGATGCTTCCGCTGCCCACTGGAGCGGTGAATCCGATCTGAAGCTCATCGGCGGCGAAGGACTTCCCACCATCACCGAAGAACAGGCACTGGCCAACGCCCTTGCCAAGAGCGAACTCTATAACTTCGAAAACGCCGCGAAGCTCGGTGACCAGCTCGGCTACCGCTACTGGCAGTATGCCGGCCGTCCGACCCTCCGCCCGTGGAACATCGTTTCCCCTCTGACCGACCAGACCCTCGTCTTCGTCCGCAACCCGTATTACTGGAAGGTCGATGCTGAAGGACGTCAGCTTCCTTATATCGACACCTTCGAATATGTGAGCATGGATGCCAGCCTCTACGCACAGGAAAAGATCGCGGGCAATCTGGATCTGGTCCGCTTCGATGCGGCTGATTTCCCGATCTACAAATCCAGTGAAGCTATCGGTAACTACACTGTTTATACCGATATCATTCCTTCCTGGGCGAATGTCAGCTTTGAATTCAATCAGGGGTACAAAGATCCTCAGTACCGGGAACTGTTTGCGAATCTCGATTTCCGCCATGCTGTTTCTATCGCTGTGGATCGCGAAGAAGTCAATGAGATCCTGTACAATGGCATGATGACTCCTGCACAGTTCGCCCCGGCAGCCGGTACCGCTGAATATATCGAAGGCGGCCCCGAAAAATGGATCGAATTGAATGTGGATGAAGCCAATGCTCTTCTTGACGGGATCGAAGGAATTTCCACCGAACGCAATTCTGATGGTTACCGCACATTCGTCGGCGGAGAACACGACGGTCAGGCCATCACCATCGAATTTGAGACCCGTGCCGACGCTCCGAACGATGCCCAGCTCGTTGCCCTGCTTGCCAAATATTTCAAACCGCTCGGTCTCCAGATCGTTGAATCCAACAACACCGACAACAACGCCCGCAACGAAAAGTATTATGCCGGTGACGTTTATATGGCTGCTGTCAACTCCAGCTCCGGTTCATTCAACGTTATGCTACGCCCGGATGCAGTTGCCGCCAACCGCAACAACTGCGCATTCATCGGGAAATACGGTCTTGAACATGCTGATGCAATGACTCCGGAACCGGGTTCTGCCATGGAAGAAATGGTCAATGCGACAAAGGCACTGATTTCTGCCAGCAAACTCGAAGATATGCAGGCTGCTGCTGCCCGGATCGTCAAATCCCACTATGATAACACCTGGGTCATCGGTATTCTGGCTTCCAATAAGACGTTTGATGCCGTTGCCAACCGTGTTCATAACTATCGCGATGGTTTCGTCAGCTGCGACGAACTCCGCTTCCTGGGTAACACAAGACCCTACACCTGGTTCATTCAGGATTAATAAACGTTCTGATTTTGGCCGGCAGCCCGTGTGGACTGCCGGCCGATTTTTGAAGGTTCCTCTATCGGCCGTTATTCTTTCGGCAGTCACATCCCGAGGGTAAATCATGACAAAATTCATTATAAAAAAGCTTCTGATCATGACGCTAACAGTCTTTTTGATCTCCCTTGCTGTATTTTTTATCATCACACTTCCGCCAGGAGACTTTATGACCAACTACGTCGGTCGGATGCTTGCGGCGGGTGAACGGGTCAACCAGGAAGAAATTGACGCACTGCGGCGGACATATGCTCTGGACCAGCCGTTTTTCGTCCAGTTTTGGAGCTGGTTCAGCAGGATCATCCTCAAGGGTGATTTCGGTTATTCCTTCTCGCTTTCCATGCCGGTGACTGCTGTCATAAAGGCTTATATCGGCCCGACAATGGCGTTGTCCATCACGACAATGATTTTCACCTATCTCATCGCAATACCGGTCGGTATTTACAGCGCTGTCCATCAATATTCATTCGGTGATTACCTGTTCACGACCGTATGTTTCCTCGGGCAGGCTGTACCAAACTTTTTGATGGCGATCCTTCTGATGTTCATTGCTTTCAGAATGACAGGCGACACAATGCTTGGGCTTTTTTCCCCGAAATACCAGAATGCACCCTGGTCCTGGGAAAAGGTTTTGGATCTGCTGAAGCACTGCATTATCCCGGTGCTGGTGATCGGTCTCAACAATACCTGCGGACTGATCCGCACCATGCGTTCACAAATGCTTGATGAACTCAATAAAAACTATGTAATGACAGGGAAAGCTAAAGGCATGAAAGCCGCTGCCATTCGCTATAAATATTGTGTGCGCGCGGCAGTAAACCCGATTGCCTCCTCCATCGGCTGGTCCCTGGTCAATATTTTTACGGGTACGACAATTACAGCCATTGTTCTGAACCTGCCTTCCATGGGCACAGTCATGTACAACGCGCTGATCAATCAGGACATGTACCTTGCGGGCAGCTGGCTGTTCCTTATGGCCATCGCTACCGTGATCGGTACATTCATTTCAGATGTTCTGCTCGCCTGGCTTGACCCCAGAGCGCGCAAGGAATACCTCAAAGGATAAAGGAGGGCGTCATGGGACTTTTCAAATCTAAAAATAACACGCACTCCGATGAGAAAAAGAGCGACAAATACTATTACGCTTCACAATGGGGGCTCATGGCCCGGAAATTCCGCAAGCATAAGCTCGCCATGGGAAGCACCTTCGTTCTGGTAATTTTTTACCTGACAGCGATTTTCGGAAACTTTATCGCCCCGCAGGGGACTGAGCAGTATGACGGGAAATTCGTCAACTGCAAGCCGACCCCGGTCCATTATTTCCATGAAGGGAAATTCGTGGGGCCGTTCGTATACGGCATGAAGACAGAGCGGGATCCGGTTACTTTTATGGCACAGCACGTGGAAGACAGAGAAAAAATCTGCCGCATCAAATTCTTCACGCAGGGTGATCCCGGCGGTGAATATAAATGGCTGGGACTTTTCCCATCCAATCTGCATCTGTTTGAAGCTGAAGATGGCGGGAAGATCTTCCTGTTCGGAACCGACAACATGGGACGAGACCTATTCTCCCGGGTGATCCTCGGTTCACAGATTTCATTGTTCATTCCCGTGGTCGGTATGCTCCTTACGGTGGTACTGGGGCTTGCGATCGGTTCACTGGCCGGTTACTTTGGCGGCTGGATCGATACGGTCATCCAGCGTCTGATCGAAGTAGTCCGTTCTTTCCCGCAGGTCCCGCTCTGGATGGCGCTTTCTGCCGCGATCCCGAAGACAATGAAACCCGCACAGGTCTTTATGCTGATGACGATCATTCTCTCGCTGGTCTCCTGGCCGGGTCTTGCGCGTGTCGTGCGCTCGAAGTTCATTTCTGTCAAGAAAGAAGACTTCATTATGGCTGCGCGGATTTCCGGTGCGCCCGGTTCGAAACTGATCACACGGCATATGATCCCGAGCTTCCTGAGCTATATCATCGTGGACATGACCATGTCTATCCCGAGCCTGATCATCGGTGAAACAACACTGAGCTTCCTTGGACTTGGCCTGCGTTCACCTGCTACCAGCTGGGGCGTTCTGCTTCAGGAAACGAACAAGCTTGAAACCATCATGTTTTACAACTGGAAACTGATCCCGATGATCTTTGTATTCCTGAGTGTACTCGCGTTCAACTTCATGGGCGACGGCCTTCGCGACGCTGCGGATCCGTATAAATAGGGAGGCAGGATGTTTAAGAAAAAAGACAAAAAAGATCAGGCACAGAGTTATGAAATATCTCCGGAACATATTCTGGAGGTCAGAAACCTGAATGTGCGGATATCTGTAGATGATTACCTGCTCCATGCGGTACGGGGTGTCAATTTTTCCCTGAAGAAGGGAGAAACGCTTGGCCTCGTCGGAGAATCCGGCTGCGGCAAAAGCGTGACGAGCAAAGAAATTCTCGGCATCAATCCGGATAACTGTAAGTCCGAAGGCCAGATCCTTTACCGGACCAAGTCCGGGAAAGTACTGAACCTACTGGAACTGGAACACGACGGGGCGACCTACCGGGCGATCCGCGGATCGGAGATCTCCATGATTTTCCAGGAACCGATGACAGCCTTTTCTCCGCTGTATACGATCGGGAACCAACTGTCGGAGATCATCCTGCTGCATGATAAAAACGCCACAAAAGCCTCGGCGAGAGAGCGTGTGCTGGAGATGCTCCGGAAAGTCGGCATCGCCAATCCGGAAAAGCGGATCGATCAATATCCGCATGAATTCTCCGGCGGCATGCTGCAGCGGGCGCTGATCGCCATGATGCTGTGCTGCGACCCGGATCTGCTGATCGCGGATGAACCGACCACCGCACTGGATGTTACGATCCAGGCTCAGATCCTCGAGCTGATGCGGTCGCTGCAGAAAGAATTCGGCATGTCGATCCTTTTCATCACGCACGACCTCGGGATCGTCGCGAACATGTGCGATAACGTGGCAGTGATGTACCTGGGTGAAATTGTGGAATTCGGATCCGTGCGCCAGATCTTCCACAACCCGTGCCATCCTTATACCAAAGGACTTCTGCGCTCCCTGCCGCGGATGGACCAGAACAGAGACGAACGCCTCTATATCATCGATGGCGTCGTCCCGCTTCCGGTAGATATGCACCCCTGCTGCGGTTTTCATGACCGCTGCGGAGAATGCCTTGTGGGGATCTGCGACACACAGCAGATTCCGGAATATGAAGCAGAGCCCGGTCACATGGTGCGCTGTAAACTTATGGAACAAGGGGTGAAGCATCATGGATAACGTTTTGTTGGAAATCAAAGATCTCTCCAAGGTATATGAAAGCAAAGGCGTGAATGTAAAAGCGCTCAGCAACATCAACCTGACAGTAAAAAAAGGAGAAACCATCGGGATCGTGGGAGAATCCGGCTGCGGAAAAACCACGCTGGGACGCTGTGTGGTCCGTGGGATCGATGCCACTTCCGGTGAAGTCTTATTCCATACCGATGAAGGCGTCATCGACTTTCTGAAGATCAAAGGGGCTCAGATGCGCCGCTACCGCAAAGATATCCAGATGATCTTCCAGGATCCTTACGCAAGCCTTGATCCGCGCATGACCGTTTTTGACATCATCAGCGAGCCATTGCGATATAATACAAAAATGAGTAACCGCGAGATCGAACAGGCGGTCGACCGGATCACGGATCAGGTAGGGCTGAACAAAGCCTACCTGCGGCGCTATCCCCACGCGTTTTCCGGCGGACAGCGCCAGCGTATCGGGATCGCACGTTCCCTGATCCTCCAGCCGAAGCTCATTGTCTGTGATGAGGCAGTTTCAGCCTTGGACGTTTCGATCCAGGCGCAGATCATCAACCTGCTCGAGGACCTGCAGCGGGAATATGATTTGACCTATCTTTTCATTTCACACGCCCTGAGTGTGGTGCGCCACATATCGAACCGCGTACTGGTCATGTACCTCGGACGAATGGTTGAGCTGGGTGAAACAGAGGATCTGTTCAGAAATCCGCTGCATCCTTATACCAAAGCGCTGCTCTCCGCGGTTCCGCAGCCGGACCCGGATGTGACAATAGACAGGATCGTGCTGGAGGGTGAAGTTCCGAACCCGGCAAACCCGCCCTCGGGCTGTCCCTTCCATCCCCGCTGCGCTTATGCTACAGATCAGTGCCGGAAAGAAATGCCGCCGCTGAAGGAATATGACGGACGTCTGGTCGCGTGCTGGAATATCAAATAAATCTGGATTCGGAGGTGCCATGAACGGAAATATCAGTATCCATATCAGCGACCGTTCACATTACAATCTGACACTGAATGTTTACAACTGCGGCTGTCAGGATATTGCGCAGGAACATGAAGAAAAGCCGGATCATTACATTTTGTATTTTGTCAATGAAGGACGGGGATCGGTCAACGTCCGCGGGGTCTCGCATAAAATCGAAGCGGGACAGGGCTTTGTGGTCTTTCCCGGTGTCAACACCCGGATCCAGTCGCATTACAAGGATGTGATGAATGTTACCTGGATCGCTTTTTCGGGATATCTTGTCGACCGTTATCTGACCCGGGCAAACCTCTCGATCTACGACCCCGTCTTTACGGATAACGAACCCGGAGAAGGCCGGGCATATTTCGCGAGGATGCTCGCGGCTGCCCAGACCTTCCCGAACCGTTACTGTAAAATCATGTCGGAATTATACGGGATCATCAGTTTTCTGATCGATAACGCGGTACCGGAAAACAAACTGGGAACCACCATGCCGGAATTCTATCTGATGCAGGCGCTGGATTTTATTGACCGGAATTATTTCGAAAATATTACCATTGAGGATATTGCTTCAAGCGTCGGCATTTCACGCAAAACACTGACGACTGTCTTTTCTGACCTGACGCAATTTACACCGAAGGATTACCTGATCTATTACCGCATCAGCAAAGCAGTCGACCTTCTGCGGGACAGAAACCTTTCCGTTGAAATGATCGCTTCTTCAACCGGTTACAATGACCAGTTTTATTTTTCGAAACAGTTCAAACAGAACGTGGGGATGACCCCATCCCAATGCAGGAAACGAATGGCAGAGGATCCTTCATGGCGTTTTGAATCGCCGATAGACCGCGTCCGTCAGCAATTCAGCAAACCGGCATCCGGTGAAAAACCACCGGAATTCTGAGAAGGGGCGAAGATGAAAACAGTCGTTCATATTATTCCGCATGCGCATTGGGACCGGGAATGGTATATGCCGCTGGAAGTTCACCGTGCCCGCCTGATCGACCAGATGGACCGTGTGCTGGAGCTTCTTGAAAAGGACAAATCCTATACGTATCACCTTGACGGACAAATGATCGCCGTCGAAGATTATCTCATGATCCGTCCCGAGAAGGAAGAGAGCATCAAACGCTTTGTCAGCGAGAACAGGCTCTTTATCGGTCCCTGGTATGTTTTACAGGATGAATTTCTCACTTCCGGGGAAGCGAATGTCCGCAACCTGCTGTACGGCATGGCCATGGCGGGACAATTCGGAAATTGCTGCCGGATCGGTTACCTGCCGGACGCTTTCGGCAATGTCGGTCAGATGCCGCAGTTATTCGCTCAGGCAGGGATGAAAGCCGCTGCCTTTGGGCGCGGTGTCACGCTGCGTCCGGAAAATCCGGACCCGGAAGGACACTTTCCGCGCCACAGCGAATTTCTCTGGCAGAGTCCCGACGGCTCCGCGGTTCCCGCAATATTCTTTTCCGGCTGGTACAACAACGCACAGGAGATCCCGACGGATCCGGAGGAAGCAAAAGTCTTTTGGGACGAACGGCTTGCCCATGCGAGGCGTTTCGCTTCATCCCGGCATCTGCTGTTCCTCAACGGGGCGGACCATCAGCCGGTACAGAGAAATCTTGCCGAAGCCCTGGAAACAGCCCGGGCTCTTTATCCGGATATTGAATTTGTCTGCTCCGGTTTTGAACAGTTTATCCGCTGTGTCCTTCAGGACCGCGGATCGGAAGCGGAAACGGTCTGCGGTGAGCTGGCGGGACAGGAATCCGATGGGACGAATACCCTGTGCAATACCGCCTCATCCCGCGCGCCGATCAAGAAACTGAACCGGGAAAATGAATCTCTGCTCTCACTGACCGCAGAGCCGCTGCTTTCCATGGCTGCGATGGCAGGGATGAAGATCGATAACGCCCTGCTGCACCGCGCATGGAAGCTGCTGATGGAGAACCATCCGCATGACAGCATCTGCGGCTGCGGCATCGATGCCGTTCACAGGGAAACAGTCACACGATACGAAAAGAGCATCCAGCTCGGTGAATATCTTGTTCAGCGGGCAGGAGAATACCTGGCGAAACAGATCCGGGCACCGGAAATCAACGACGCGGCAGCAGCTTTCGCGGTGTTCAACACTTCCGGTTGGGAACGCTCTCAAACCATGAGCGTTGAAGTCGGAATTGACAGGGAATGGGGGACGCAAGAAGCCCGCCCCAAAATACTGACAAAGCAAATCAAAGACTACCGTCTTTATGACGCCACGGGCAGGGGAATCCCTGCTGAAATCGAAGATCAAGGGGTACAGTTCGGTTATGAATTACCGGAGGATTCCTTCCGGAGACCTTATTTTGAAAAAAAGATCCGCATAACATTTTCCGCTGTCCGGATCCCGGAGTTCGGGTATGCTGTTTATTACCTGAAACAGGCGCACAAAAGGAATCCTGAACGAGGACTGAGCAGCGGCAATAACAGCATGGAAAACCGCTTTATCTCAGTCAGGATCCATAAAAACGGGACCTTTGACGTGACAGAAAAAAAGAGCGGGCGCATTTTCCGCGGGCTGGGGCTTTACGAAGATGCGGGTGACGTGGGAAATGAATACATTTTCCGGGAAGCATCAGGTACACCGGTCACGACCGAAAACGCGGATACAGAAATCATCTGTGAGGAAAACAACGAAAGCAGTACTGTCTATAAAATTGAACATCTGATATATCTTCCCCTCTGCGCGGATATCGATTTGGAGGAAGCTCGTGAAGCGATGACACGGCCTCTGCAGAGAAACATCGGCAGAGCGAGCAAAAAAGCCGCTTTTCGGATCATCACATATCTGACACTGGAAAGGGATGACCCAGTGCTGCGGATCCATACGGAATTCAATAACATCGTGAAAGATCACCGACTGCGGATGCTTTTCCCCTGTGATCTGAACACAAATACACACTTTGCTGATTCCGTATTCGATGTCACGGAACGCCCGGACGTGCCCGGACCGGACTGGACAAACCCGAGCCTGTGCCAGCGGATGCAATATTTCGCCGCGGCACAGGATGAACAGGCGGGGATCGCAGTCCTCAACCGAGGGACCTATGAATATGAGATCCTGCCCGAAAGGAAAACGATCGCGGTCACGCTGCTGCGCAGCATCGGTGAGCTTGGTGACTGGGGTGTATTCCCGACCCCTGACGCACAATGTCCGGGACCGGTTTCGATGGACCTCGGGATCCTCGTTTACGAAGGAAACACGTTCCGCGAAAACGGCTGCCGGGAAGCGGTCCAATTCCAGACCGATATGAGAGCTTTCCAGCTCACGGAAGCGCATGGTACGCTTCCGGAAACGGGAAGCTTCCTGAACTCAGCAGGGAAGGGCATGGCGGTGACCTCGCTGAAGCCTTCCGAGGATGAAAAAGCGCTGGTGCTGCGTGCGGTCAATGTCACGGAAGATTCCTCTGTCTGGCAGATCGGAATTCCGGAAAATCAGGATTGTTTTGACAGCGATGTGACTGAAAGCAAGGGAGAACAGATCGGGAAAGATGAAACCCGTCAGGTCCGGATCAGGGCCGGAAAGAAAGAAATTAAGACTATCAGGATCGGGATGCGTTAATTATGGAAAAGAAACTGATTATTTTTACTGATATCGGAGATACCATCATCGATGAAACCACCGAGGTGCGGAAACAGCAATACGGAGTCGTATACAGTGCTGATTGTATTCCCGGAGCCAAGGAAACCTTTTTGTCCCTCTATCAGCAGGGATACAGGATCGTAATGGTCGCAGATGGTCTGGAGCAGTCTTTCCGCAACACGATGAAAGAAAACGGACTGGACCATGTTTTCTCGGAATGGGTGATTTCCGAACAGCTCGGGGTCGAAAAGCCGAATGCGCTGATGTTTGAAACAGCCATGGGCAGAATGGGTCTGACGGATTCCGATAAAAAACGGGTGATCATGGTCGGGAATAACCTCAAAAGAGATATGGTCGGGGCAAACCGCTTTGGGATCCGCTCTGTCCATATGGCATGGTCGACCCACTATCCGACAGTTGCTTCCACACCGGAGGAAGAACCTACCTTCTGCATTCACCAGCCGACAGAGCTGCTGCCGCTTGTGGACCGGCTCGAAAAGCAGCTGGAAGAGAAGGCGTCTGTATGAAACCCAAAAAGATCATCCTCGTATTCAAATCGCATTTTGATATCGGGTTTACGGACCTTTCCGAAAACGTGATCCGGGATTACAGCGGACCCATGCTCCGTCAGGTGATCGAAACCTGCCGCGCGACAGAAAATATGGGGAAGCTCCGATATGTATGGACAATGCCGGCCTGGCCGCTGCGCTATATGATCGACCACTGTGAACCGGAGCTCAGACCGGAACTTGACCGTCTGATCCGGAGCGGGCAGATCGTCTGGCACGCGCTGCCTTTCACCTCACACACAGACTGCTGCGCACCGGAGGAGTATGCCGCAGCCCTGCAATATGCGCGTGAGCTTTCGGAGCAGTATCAAAAACCTCTCCCCATCGCCGGTAAAATGACCGATGTTCCGGGACACGGGCTGATGCTGCCGGAGCTGCTGAGCCGTACAGGGATCCGGTTCCTGCATCTTGGCTGCAACGAATTCGCCACCCCGCCGGACGTTCCCCTTCTTTTCTTCTGGCAAAGTCCGCAGGGAGGAAAGGTGCTGACGATGTACTCAAAAGGCGGATACGGAACCAGCCTGCTTCCGCCGGAAGACTGGCCTTTCCCTGTCTGGATGGCATTGATGCATACGAATGACAACTGCGGTCCGCAGACCGCCGGGATCCTTGAAGACCTTGTCAAAAAGGCAAAGAAGTCATGTCCGGACGCGGAGATCGTCTGCGGGACGATGGACGACTTCTGCATAGAACTGGAAAAGTATGACCTCAGTTCTGTCCCGGTGATCACGCAGGACCTCGCCGACACATGGATCCATGGCATCGGATCCTATCCGAAAGAAGTATCCGTACTGCGCAGGAACAGACTGCGTGCCCGTGAGCTCCACCGGGCGTATCTGGAGCATCTCATGAAGAATGGTTCTCCGATCCCGGAATGGAACGGGTTGTGGGAACAGTATTATGAACAGACTGCATTGTTTGAGGAACATACCTGGGGCGCGGACACCAAACGCGGTCTCGGTCCCGAGCGTGTTTATGAAAAAGAGGATTTTCTGAAGGCAAGGAAGACCGGACCGTATCAGTTTATGGAACGGTCCTGGGCAGAGCAGCAGGAACGCATGGTCCGCGCGTCAGACGTGCTGGAAAAGATCAGTGAGCTCCTGCCGGCGGTTCCCGAAGTGAAAAAACAGTACTGCCGGCTGCAGTCCGCGAAATCCGGCAGCTCCGTCACCATAACGACTGAACATTTCCGGATGACATTCGATGAGAACACCGGACAGATCGATGAAATATTTGACCTTGACCTGCACGCTTCGATACTGAAAAGCCGCAGAGGTCACGGTGTCTTTTCCTATCAGTATGACCGGGCGGGCATCGAAGATGTCACGGAATTCCTGCGCTCCTACGGATACCGCTTTACGGACTGGGGTGTGCTGGATTACGGCAGGCTCAAATACCCCGAATGCGGACATCTGACTTTTCAGCCGCTGTTTGATAAATACGAAATGCTGCCGGACGCGGTCCGTTTTTATTTCCATACCGGGAAAAGCGAAAGCCTTTACGGTGACTGCAGATTCCTGACGCTGACAGTCTCTTTCCCGGAGGACGGCACGATCGAAGCAGAACTCTCCCTGCGGGACAAGCAGGCTTCACCGTTCATCGAAGCGGGCAGCTTCATTATCCCGCTTGCTGAAGAGAAGCACTGGCTGATCGGTCGCCCCTGCGCGGCAGTTGATCCGGAAACACAGATCATCCGCTGTGCTAACCATGCATATTTCTGCCTTGAAAATGAAGTAACGGCACTTGGCAGCAGCGCAGATGTGAGCGTTTTCCCTCAGGATACCCCATTAGTCTCCATCGGAACCTCGGGATTATATGAATATGAGCCGGAGTTTCCCAAAGGACGCGCTCCGGAATTATGGTTCAACCTGTTCAACAACATGTGGGGAACAAATTTTCCCCAGTGGATCGAGGGTGATTTCAGCTATCGGTTTACGATTCGCCCCTCCGCGCCGGATGGTACAATCCAGCTGCGCGAACAAAACAAATTCAGCCTGATCCCGGGAATTCCGGAAGGTCTGGAACCGGTACAAACAGCTTTCGATAAGGGTATGCTTTATCTGCTTCTTCGTGACCACAGCGGTTCGTCGGAGGAACAGACACTGCACTTCCCGGGGAAAGCCTTGTGTGAAACCGACTTGTGGCACCGTCCCTGTGGGCAGCCGGAAATGGAGCATCTGACGCTGAGCATCCGTCCTTATGGGATCCACTGCGTCAGGATCTCGGATCCGGAGAAGGAAGATAACAGATGAAGATCACATATTACGGGACAGCGGCAGGAGAAGCCTGGCCGGGTGTTTTCTGTGAATGTGAGCTGTGCAGAAAAGCCCGTGAACTGGGAGGGAAAAATATCCGCACACGTTCCCAGGCGTTGATCAATGACGACCTGCTGCTGGATCTGCCGCCGGACAATTACCTTCACACGCTGTATTACGGGCTGGAGCTCGGAAAAGTCAGGACGCTCCTTTTCACCCACAGCCATTCCGATCACTGCTACACTGCTGATCTTGAGCTTCTGCGGGAGCCTTATTCGCACACCTATACGCATAATATGCAGGTGTATGGGAATGATGCCGTCGAGCAGAAAATCAAAGCATCCTGCAGGACACTCGGCGGAGATCGGGAACGTTTTTCATTCCACCGAATTATGCCCAACGAAACAGCCGTTTCCGGTCCTTATACCATCACTGCGCTCCGGGCGACTCACGCCAAAGATGAGACCTGCCTGTTTTATCACATCGCGCAGGATGAAAAAGCGATCCTTTACGCCCATGATACCGGAGCGCTGACAGCAGAAAACCTTGAAACGCTCACCCTCCTGGTTACCCCGCTCACACTCGTCAGCCTTGACTGTACCCAGCAAAAAATCAGGGACGGCAAATATCATATGGGACTCGCTGATGCCGCGGAACAAAAGGAGATGCTGTTGGAACGCGGACTGGCAGATGCCCGCACCATTTTCGTGGTAAACCATTTTTCCCATAACGGCGGAATGCTGCATGAGGAAATCTCACGGGAGGCGGAATCCCGCGGGATGATCGCGTCTTATGACGGAATGTGTTTGTCAATATAACAGAGATCCTTTCACAGGATATCACAATGAACGGAGAAAAAATGACTCAAATCCCAAGACCTGAATATCCCCGTCCGCAGTTCGTGCGTGACAATTGGTTCAATCTCAACGGAGTATGGCAGTTTTCTTTTGATGAGCCGGTGTTCGACCGCCAGATCGTTGTACCGTTTGCGTTTCAGTCAAAATTATCCGGGATCGGCAGTACGGACCGCCACGATGTGGTCTGGTACCGCAGGTCTTTCGACATTCCGGAAGAATGGACTGACCGGAGAATTTTGATCCATTTCGGCGCGGTGGATTACCGCTGCAAAGTCCGGGTCAATGATGAAGTTATCGGTTCGCATACCGGCGGACATGTGAGTTTTTCTTTTGATATAACGGATGCGGTCCATACAGGAGAAAATACGGTTACGGTCATGGCCGAAGATGTTCTCTCCGACATGACCATCCCCCGCGGGAAGCAGTATTGGAAAGAAGCGGAAAGCATCTTCTATACGCCGACAACAGGTATCTGGCAGACGGTCTGGCTGGAAGCTGTACCGCAAGCTCATATCAGGAATATCGATATTACCCCGGACCTTGACAAGAGAACAGCGACCTTCGATTACACTCTTTCAGAGGCAAACACGGAATTGGAGATCGAAGTAAGCTTCAAAGGGAAACTGATCGCAAAAGAACGCACCGGCGCATTGCGCAGCAGCGGCAGAATGGTCATTAATCTGGATAAAGAGCTGCTTGGCCGTGACAATTACACAACAGTCTGCGCGTGGAGCCCGAAACGTCCCAACCTGTTTGATGTCACCTACCGGCTTTGGAAAGACGGCAAAAATACGGATACCGTTCAGAGTTATTTCGGATTGCGTAAGATATCGATTGAAAACGGGATCATTCTGCTGAACAATTATCCGTTCTATCAAAAGATGCTGCTTGATCAGGGCTACTGGAGAGATTCCCTTCTGACGGCTCCCTCGGATGAGGCTTTCATCAGCGATATTGAATACTGCAAAAAGATGGGCTTCAACGGAGTGCGCAAACACCAGAAGGTCGAAGACCCGCGCTTCCTCTACCATGCGGACCGGATGGGACTTGTGGTATGGAGCGAAATGGCGAATTCGTTCGAATACTCTGTTGATTATGTACGCCGGTTTACCGCTGAATGGATGGAAGCCATCAAGAGAGATTACAACCATCCCTGCATCATCGCCTGGACACCGCTCAATGAATCCTGGGGTGTTGAAAACATCAGCAGTGATTCCCGGCAGGCGCATCATGCCTGTGCTCTGGTGGAACTGACAAAATCCCTTGACAGCACACGGCTTGTCATGTCCAATGACGGATGGGAACAAACGATCCCGGATGTGCTGGGAATTCATGACTACGAGCCGAAAAAAGCAGTCCTTTCAAAAAGGTATGCCTCAAAAGAATCCACGCTGCAGTTTCGCTCCGCCGGCCGGGCATTGTTTGCCACCGGATATGCGTATGCCGGACAGCCGATCATGAATACAGAGTGCGGCGGGATCTTTTTCAATGTTGAAGACAAATCCGGCTGGGGGTATACGAACGCTGAAAGTATGAATCAATTTTATAAACTGTATCATGGTGTTGTTTCGTCCTTCCTGGAATCACCGGCGCTCCAGGGGTTCTGTTACACAGAACTGACGGATGTAATGCAGGAACAAAACGGGCTGCTGACTTATGATCATCAGCCGAAATTTGATTGTGATGTCATCCGGGCGATCAATGAAGGGAAATGGACACCGCCTGCCTGAGACATAATTTGAGACCGAATAACAAAGACCGGGCTGTCAGCAAGATTTACTGACAACCCGGTCTTTCTTTCCAAACAGACTAACATACCGGATCGCGGACAGAATCTGTCCGCGGATCCGCTGCGTTCAGGAATTCATTCTCCAGCCGGCATCTTTCAAAAGGGCACGGCCGACACCGATCAGGTCCGCTTTGCCTTCCTCCAAAAGCCTCTCCGCGTCAGCCACTTTATTGATGCCGCCGGTCAGCAGGACCAGAAAGCTCGTATGCGCTTTGATCTTTTCAGTCATGGAGGAAAAGAAGCCCGGTTCCGTATGACCCTGACGGGAATAAAAGCACATGCCGCCGGAAATATCCAGCAGATCGACCTTCGCTTCCTCCAACATGACCGCGGCCTGCACGGCGTCTTCCTCCGTTGACCCTCCCGGAAGATAATCTGCCCCGCCGAGCCTTACCGCGATCGGAATATCCGCACCGATTGCGTTTCTCACACAGGCAACGACTTCCGTGAGAAACCGCACCCGGTTTTCGAGCGGGCCTCCATAGCGGTCTGTCCGCAGGTTGGTCAAAGGGGAATAGAACTGGTTCAGCAGGTAACCGTGCGCGCAATGGATCTCCACGCCGTCATATCCGGCGCTTACCGACCGCACCGCGGCCATCGCGAATTGCTCTTCAATTTTCCGGATCTCATCAACAGAAAGAGCCCGCGGAGTTTTGACCTGTTTTGACACCGGAATATTGATATTGCCTGCCGAAACCGGCTCATCAATGCCGTTGCTTCCGGCATGATTTAACTGGACGTACGCTTTGCAGCCGCCTTCATGGATCGCTGCAGTCAGCAGCCGGTGCTCCGGTATCATGTCATCCGCCGCAATGGAAAGCTGACCTGCGGAAGCACGCGCATTGGCTGAAATATAGCTGTGTTCCGTGACGATGATCCCCGGACGGCTGCCCAGCGCCCGCTCACGGTAATACGCAGCGAGTTCCTCCGTGACATGTCCGTGGTCTGCCTTGTTTGTCTGCATCGGCGGCATGACCAGACGGTTCTGAATTACTGTTTTTCCGACATTGACCGGTTGATCCAATTTCATCATGTATAACCTCACTAAAAGATCGGAGAGGGAGGGCGAAAAGCCTTTCCCATGAATAATATATACTCAGGACAGATTCTCCCGCGGTTTGCGGAGATCAAGATATCTTTGATAGATCCCGGATAAAGCTCCGCCGGGTTTGTCCGGGAAAAATTTTCCCGGAGCTTCATCCGCCGAGACCCATTCCGCACGGGTCACTTCATCGGATAAGACAAAATCCCGCTTCGGGGCAAATCCGATAAACGCGTGCAGCAGCTGGTCAACCTCACTCAGCCAGTACGTTCCCGCGTATTCCGGATTTTCCAACGCAAGTCCAAGCTCTTCCCTGACCTCTCTGACGGCGGCTTCTTCCGCCGTTTCTCCGGGCTTCATATAACCGGTGGTTATCGAAAGATACTCATCAGGCAGGTACCATTGGCTGGAAAGCGCAATTTCATCATATTCGTTATAAGTCAGTACCACCACACAGCTTTGAAAGGTATCAAACCAGCGTTTGGCGCAGTGTTCACAATACGGAACCATGCCGTCATCACCCGCGCTTATTTCACTCAACCGGGCTCCGCATTCGGGACAATACTTATACCGCATGATGCACCTCATATTCTCAAATAGTCTTCATCTGCTGTATCCTTATAGAAAAGTATAACGCAATAATCCCCGTTTTTCCGAACAGTCCGGAGGTTTTAAAATAAAAAGACCCCTTCCCATTTTTCCCGCAACGATGATAAAATTAATCCGGATTCTGAACACAAAAGGAGTTTTGACATGAATATTAATATGGATCAGGCGAAAAACCTGCTGGAAAACAGTGCCGCACAGGCAGAAAGCATTCTGAACGATCCTTCCAAAGTTGACGAAATTCTGATTCAACTGGAAGAAAAACTGAAGGAAGTCCCGGTGATCGGTGACACGCTTTCAGACCTGCCGCTGATGATCGCGATGGTCAAAGGCTATGTGACAAAGCAGTATGATCAGGTATCGCCCAAGGTTATCGCTTTGCTGCTCGGGTCATTCATTTACCTCGTAAAGAAAAATGACCTGATCTCCGATAAAATCCCCGTGCTGGGAATTGCCGACGACCTGGCCGTCCTGGGCCTTGCCCTGAAGCTTTCCGGGAAGGAACTGAACGACTTTTCAGCATGGAGAAAAGCCGGAAACGGGCAGCAAATCGTCCTGTAAACACCCCTCAAAACAACAATGAAAAAAACGGGAAGCTTCTTTCCCGTTTTTTTGTTCTTGTCTCCGAAGATTTTCAGCCGGCTCAGACCGTCTTCCGGCGGTTTTTACCGGTGGCTCAATGCTTTGCCTGAGATGCCAGCTTCTGTTCAAAGCGCTCACAGACCGCCTTCATATCATCGGGCAGACGTCTGCGGCATTCCTCTTTGATAAAGTCCGGCATACCGTAAAAAGCCTCCGCCATACCGCCGGCGATGCAGGTCAGCGTATCGCAATCTCCGCCGAGAGAGACCGCGGTGCGGATCACATCTTCAAAATCCGTCCCTTCCAGAAATGCCGTTATGGCTTCCGGTACCGTTTTCTGGCAGGTTTCGATATGGAAATACGTCGGGCGGATCTCATCACAGGTCCGTGAGAGATCATAGCCGAACTCCCGGATGATATAAGCCTTGATTTCATCCTTGCCTTTCCCGTTCCGTGCGAGAAAGATCGCGGACGCGGTGGCTTCAGCGCCTTTGATCCCCTCCGGATGATTATGCGTCACTTCTGCCGTAAGGCGGGCTGCATGCCTTGTTTCTTCCAGTGTATCATACAGCCATCCTGCCGAAGATACACGCATCGCGGACCCGTTTCCGAAGCTTCCATAAGGCTGCGGGTTCTTCGTCCGCAGCCACTGGGCAAACATACCGCCATACCCGGCGTAAGGATATTTATGTCCCCATTTCTGCATGGAATCCACCAGCGCTGCCTTCACCGTTTCATCATCTGCCCCAATCGTATCCATCAGCGCTTCTGCCACAGCGATAGTCATCACGGAATCATCCGTAAAATCTGACTCCCGGCTGAAAAGCGGGAATTCCTTCACCTTCGGGCTCCTGTCAAATTCATAAGGGGCTCCGATCATATCACCTGTAATCGCTCCGTACATTATATGACCTCCTATTTTTTTCAGATAAACGCAGTATAAAACAAATTAGAAAAAAAGTGGTCGCCTGCCCCGCGACATTTTCAGTGAATAAACGAATCCTTTTCCTGACTGCGGGATTTTAAGATATAACGGTAAATTTTCATCGTTTCCTGATCAAAGCAGCACAGGATCACAGCCATACCGTAATCAGGATTTTCGTCCAGCCATCCGGAAACCGCCATGAACGCGATCACTGCCGCTTCGTGCTTCGGATATCCGTAAACTCCGGTCGATATCGCGGGAAAGGCGATTGTATGCAGGTCATACTGCTTCGCCAGTTCCAGAGAATTCCGATAGCAGTCATAAAGAAGCCCGGCACATTTTTCAGATTCCAAACGGTTATAAACCGGACCGACGGTATGGATCACATATTTTGCCTTCAGATCATAACCTTTTGTGATCTTCGCTTCGCCGGTCTTACAGCCATGCAGTGTGCGGCATTCCGCAAGCAGGCCGGGACCTGCTGCCCGATGGATCGCACCGTCAACACCGCCTCCGCCGAGCAGGGAATTATTCGCGGCATTTACGATCACGTCGACATCCAGCTTTGTGATGTCGCCCTCCTGACAATAAATATGATTTTCAGGTATATCCGCATCCAGAACCATCTGTATCAACTCTTTTGTCAATTTAAAAGACTTGCCCCAGGGATTGATGATGATCCCCGCTTCGTGCATATTCCGGCAGCCCTTCAGCATCTGACCGATATCATCTGTAATGGTCGAGGTGCTTTCACCTTTTTCCGCTTCGTCCATACCGGTAAATGCCGCCAGCCAGGTTTTCCCGTCAGTTGTCTCCAGATGATGCAGTTTGAAATGCAGCGGTTGGGATGCGGTGATCGTATCTCCGGCTTTAATATTTTCAATATCAATATTTTCCGATAATTCCTGCGGCGGAATCACAGGAACGATCCACTTCCCGTCTTCATGCATCCGGTTCCGTATTGATTCCAATACATCGATCAGATTTTCTTTGGTAGTTTCCCTGTAAAAACGATCGATCGACTTTTCGACCAGTTCATTTCCGGAATTTTCAGCGCAATTTGTTTTTTCAAAATCGTTCATTTTTCCCGCTCCTTTTTTGATGGAAAAAAACAGCAGAGCTTCACCTCCGGCCAAATCCGGAAGCGTTTTCCACAGTTCATATAGAAATGATGCAGGAAATTCCTGCCTTTAATATCCGAGAAGTTCCTGATCGTACCGGAACAAAGCGGCGTTGATCTCAAAAATGTCGTAAATTTTCCTGTCGACAAAGTAGGAAACGATAAGGTCAAATTTACTGCTGGGGGAAATCGCAAGCCCCGCCCGGGAAAGCAGGTCCTGCATCGCGGGCATGTCCAGTTCGAGCGCGATGGCAAATGCTACCGCTGTCTTTTTCTTCGGATGATACTCCGGGTTGCAGCGGATTTTTGAAAACACCTTCCGGTCAATATTTGCTTTTTTGTAGACTTCTGGATCTGTCATGTGACGTTCATCGATCAGCCTGAACAAGCGCTGCTGGAAAGTCTCGCCCCTTCTTGCCAGAATATCATCAAGACTCATTTCGGAAGCCGATACAGGTGATACCGTTATCGGACTTGTATAGCATTCCATGAGTGAAGCTTCGGTATCCCTCGTGATTTCCTCAGCTTCCTCGTACATCAAATCCTCAGACTGTTTTTCTCTGCCGACAATATGCCGGAAACCATCGAATATCCGCCGCCTGTTTTTTGATTTGAAGCTTATATATTCCTTTTCCCTGAGCAGGTCTGCCGTATGCTCGTCGATGTATTCTTCAATATCTCCGACCAGAGCCTGGGAAAGCTGCAGCGCGCTGCGGTCAAACACCACAAGAATGACCTCCATCTCATGGGTAAGGAGAAACTTTCCGATTTCTTCAAGTGCTATATCCAGCGCCTCATCCTTCGGGAATCCGTAGACACCGGTCGCGATCAACGGGAAAGCAATACTTTCACACTTCAGGTCCGCCGCAAGCGCCAGAGAATTCTCGTAACAGGCATGCAGGACATCCTTTTCGCCGTAATTTCCATCGATCCACATCGGACCGACCGTATGGATAATATATTTGGCATTCAGGTCAAAGGCCGGGGTACTCACTGCACTTCCCGGCGCGATTTCGCCGATTTTTTCTCGTTCTGCAAGGAGCCGTTCTTCTCCTGCCGCATGATAGACCGCGCTGTCGGTTCCGCCGCCGATAACGGGCTGCGGATTTGCCGTGTTCACGATAGCGTCAGCTTTTACTCTTGTTATATCATTACGGATTATTTGAAAAGGCATAAGACCTCACATTTTTGATTCTGCTCTGAATATAAACCGGAAAGTTTCCGGAAACATTTTTCCTTCTTACTGTTTTATTATACCCGATTCGGAATTCATTTATCCGGGTCAGTCCAGGATCTTTTTGGGTACCCAGCGTAAATAATCACCGGAAACAAGATGATATTGTATACCGCGGAAGGTCCCTTCAATGCTGTCATGGAAACGGCTTTCTCCGTGACAGTGGGCATAAATCACCTGCTCAACGCCGAATTCTTCAGCCATGTCCGTAAATCCGCTGCGCTCTTCCAGGATGCTGGTGGGCGGATAATGCAGAAACATGATGAATTTCCTGTATCCGTCAGCCCGTGCCGATTCAAAAGAACCGCGCAGCCGCTCCAGCTCCCGAAGCACAAGTTTTGCCGCATGTGCTGCCTCCGCCTCATCCCATCCGATAACCTGCCGGCTGCGGTTCAGATAGAAAGGGCCTTCAAAAGTATAGCCCTTGGTGGCGACCAGTGCATGATCACGATACGGCAGATACCCGTCCTGAAGAAAGGTCAGCTCCGGCTGAAAAAGCTTGTTCAAATGAGCGGTTTTCTTTGCTTCCCAGAACATATCGTGATTCCCGCGGGTAAGGATCTTATGTCCCGGAAGCCCGGCGATATAGCGGAAATCCTGCTCACATTCCGCGAGTTTCTTTCCCCAGCTGTGATCGCCGGCAAGGACCAGAGTATCCTCCCCGCTGAGCATCCTGACGCAGTTCTCACGGAATTTTACCTCATGATCCTTCCACACAGGGCCATAAAGCTGTCCCGGAGCTTTCAGCTCGGATTGAAAATGTAAATGCAGATCCCCAATCGCAAAAAGGCTCATAATTATTATTCCAAATTCTTTCTTCTTCCGCTTTTTGCGAAAGAGCTTTCCCAGATTCAATAAAACACGGGGCCGGACGTCTGCTGCAGTTCATTCTGCACAGGTCCTGCCCCGTGTGCTGTATTTCAGTTACCAGTTATCAGAATTAATGCTTATTCGGCATCAGCCAGATCAGTGGAGAAGAACGTGATCAGAGCTTCATTCAGAGCTTTGACAGTGGTCGGATCCTGTCCGTAGAAATTGTACGAATGGCCGAGGTTGCTGACCGTGATAACAGTGGAATCAAAGGCATCGGCAGCAGACTGTGAAACCGAGGGGCTGACAATATAGTCATCCGTTGAGTAAATGGTCAGGGAATTGCCGTCATACTTTTCAGCAGCCAGCTCGGCCATATCCTCACCGTATTTTTCAAGGTCAGTGAAGAATTCGTTGGAGAGCAGCTGTTCGCCAAAAGCACCGGGGAAGGGATACATATCATCCGTACCCTTGATGGTTTCCTTCATCATATCGTAATTTTCCTGACCGCCGAACATGACGACCATATCTTCCAGGCTGACAGCCGGGGCGACAAAAGCGATAGAGTCAAACTTGATCATATCGTCAAGCAGCATCTGGCAGACAATGCGTCCGCCCATGGAATAGCCCATGGCGCCGACTTTGGTTACGCCATAAGTATCTTTGGCATAGTTGATGACGTCCAGAACATCATTGCACATGTAAGACATGGCATTCAAATGATAATCTTCCGTGGACGCGCCGCAGCCCGGGAAATCGAGCTCCGCGACCAAAACGCCGTTCGCAGCCAGACCGTTCGCGACGGTATCATAGCCGCCCCACTCATTATGATTCCCATGATGACCATGGATCAAAACGACAACAGCCTGGGGATCACCTTCCGGAACAAGAAAATAAGCCGGGATGGATGCTTCTCTGGTCGTAGAAGGAACAGAGGTTTCCAGGTAGTCCGCGTCAGCCAAAACCGCATTGACTCCAAACACAAACATCATAACGACACACAAAACAAACAACAGTTTTTTCATCATACTTTCCTTTCCGGACAATTGTCATGTCCAAACCAATTATAATTTCAATTGGATTTTGAATCAATGGAAAAAATGAATTAGGAGAAATGTCGGCAGGGAGCCGTATCCCGATGCATATCGATAATTTCTGTATAGGGTAAAGCCTTTATTCACATCAAAAATAATATAGGAATATGAGCAATATAACGAAAAAGAAGCCGAGATGAAAGCTGATACGTTTCTGAGAAAAATTTTTATAACCGTAATGATATTCGCTGCCGTGGTATTATCCGCAGCAAAGCCCCCGGAGACGCATGCCGAGACAGGGGAAACCAAATATAATGCAGTGCCCCGCATGCCATGGGCTGTGAGCAGGAATCAATCCGGGATGTATTCTTTCACATTTGGCGATTACACACATGCCTTTCATTTCGATCCGGTCAACATAGAAAAGATGGAGTATCTGGAATTTGATATCTACCTTCCTGACGCCGGTGTGGTTGAGCAGTGGAAAACCGGGGAGACCGAATTTGAAATCACATCCTCGGGAACCTGTGATATACAGGAATATGCCTGGTCGGGATATGACTTATGGCAGGAAGCTGCCCGGAATGGGCTGGAGTTCGCGGATGGCTGGAACCATGTCAGGCTGAACCTGCCCAAAGAAAGCGCGGCTGACTTTTCCCGGATCAACTACATCCGATGGTATTGGAATGAAGCCGGTGCAAACAGAAAATCGCCGGGCTGCAGGGTCGCGAACCTGAAGTTTTCTGCAAGGGACGGCATTGATCCTGCCAATGCCCATCTGAAACCCTTCATACCCACCACTTTATTTGAAACCGAAGATGTCCCCGTCGCTTTGGCGAATGTTACATGGGCTCCGTACAACGCTGATCCAACCGGGGAAAAGGATTCGACAGAGGCTATACAGGACGCGCTCTATGACGTAAGCCTGAACGGGGGCGGAACAGTATGGATGCCCGCCGGGAAATACCGGATCACGGGACCGATACGAATTCCCGCATATGTGACCCTTCGCGGAGACTGGACAGACCCTGATACATCGGCTGAGTACGGAACGATCATTATCCCGGATATTCCGCCGCAGAACAGAAGAAATACGGGAACTTTCACGATCGGCGGATCCGGCGGCGTATACGGACTGACCATATATTATCCGAACCAGTCTCTTGACGATGTGAAGACCTACCCGTTCACATTTTATGTTGACGGACATTCTTCAGACAGTTATCTCATGCCTTCCATAATCAACTGCACTGTCCTGAACGGATACAGAGGGATCGGCGCGACGACACAGCCTGTTGCCCGTCCGGATTCAGATGAAGACGGACACGAAAACATGTACGTTAACAATTTTCGCGGGACTTTTCTCGCGGTCGGCGCTGAATCCTATAACCAGTCTGATTTCGGCTTCTGGGACGACGTAAAAATCAGCAGCAAATACTGGTCAGACGCTTCCCGCGCGGGGATCATTCCGCCTGTTGATGAGGACAGGTTAAAGCAGTATACTAAAGAGCACACCACCGGGCTCCTCCTCGGGGACCTGGAATGGGAATCGCTGAATAATATCACGGTTGAAAGCTGTGCGGTCGGCATTCATACGGTCCACGGGATCAGAAATTATACGGATTTCCAGGGGCTGTTTTACGGCATAACCACAAAGGATTGCGGCAGGGGGTTTGTCGCGGACGCGATGTACATCGATAACGGAATGGTCCTTGCCAACAGCAATATCGAAGGCGGCCTTTATAACACGACAAAAACAGTCATCAGACTGTTCAATGTAAAGATAAACGGACCCAAAGAAGGAAGATTCCGAAGCGATGCTGATATCAGCCTGAAACTTCCGGTTCCTGAATCTGATTACAGATATCCAAAACCGAAGGCGATCCTATATACGGCTGCGTTGGACATCAGCGGCACGAAGGATGTCTCGTCAGAGCTTCAGGAACTGCTTGACAGGGCCGGAAACACCGGCGGGATCGTCTACCTGCCGGGAGGAATATACCGGCTGGACGCCCCTGTCGTTGTGCCCGCGGGCGTGGAACTAAAGGGGACCTCTGCGATTCCGACCAAAGACTTTCCTGACGAGTTCGGTTACAACGGAACGACGATCCTGAGTTATTATACAGGCAGCGGACCGGATGATCAGGCGCTGATCACGCTGAACGGGAAAGGAGCCGGACTGAGCGGTATACGGATCAGCTATGCGGAAAACCATATCAAAGGCCATCAGTTCGCCAATAATATGATGAATACAGCCTACGCCGTAAAGGGCACCGCGCCGGATGTATATATCGTGAATTCATATATCACCTCTTCGGCATATGGCGTGGATTTTACGGGATGTGATCATCACACGGTAAAGAATCTCGCAGGCTGCTGCTACCGGAATTTACTGAAGGTGGGCGGGAAAGACGGTATCGTGAGCAACTGTTTTCAAAATCCTTACATATTTTACGTTACCGCGACCCCGTATGTGCAAAGAGCCCGCGGCAATGAGAATAGAATCTATGAGGATCTCGCCAGAGATTACAGCGATTTTCTGATACTGGAAAATGCCTCCGGCGAACTGGTCTATAACATCGCAATGGTCAGCGGACATAACATGCTCATGAACCATGACAGCAGCAATGTAACGGCGATCAACGTTTCCTCGGATTACCACAACGGGATCCAGTTTGTCATGAACGGAGGTAAACTGACGGTAGTCAACGCCATGCGGTGGGCCGGCACATCCTTCCAGCATGAAAAGGGACTTTTGAGAATATACAACCGCTTTGAACATGGTTTTTCAAGCGGCCTGAACGGCGACGCGCTTGAAGAAACATACGTCGCCATGAAATAATGCAATGCGGCAGGCAGTTCCGTGTGCTGCCTTCGGAATGGCTGCAAAAGATATAGTTACAAAACGGATCATACGCAGGAGATTTCCGGCACATTCATGCAGATCAAACATGGGTTTAAATAAAGTGATTAGGTTTGGGTTTATAATTAATAAGATGATTTGTGTGTCCCGGTCCGGAGCACACGAAATCTTCCTATTGATATTGAATGATCAGGGAGTAAATCATGAGTGAGAGTACAGGACAATCCGTAAAATTTGTTCCCGCCGCCTGCCCGAAATGCGGCGGACAGCTGGAGGTAGACCCTACGCAGGAAGCGGCAATCTGCAAATACTGCGGAACTCCTTTTATTGTGGAAAAAGCGATACAGAATTACAACATCGCGAATGCCCATATCGACCATGTCGACAAAGTGACCGTCGATATGAAGGGCAGTGTGGAGTCTGTTGTCGGGATGATCGAAAGGGAGCTTGACAAAAGCCGTGAAAGCAGCAGGGAAAACAGAAAGCTGCAGGCTGAAGAGTCAAAGGAATTTATCAAAAATTCCTGGAAGATGATGCTGGTTTTGTTTGGCGTACTTCTCGTATTCTGGCTCCTTTCAAATTGGCTTGGTTTCTTTAACTGATCCTCAGTGATCATTTTGGATATAAAACAGCGGATATCGCGGAAAATTCACGGTATCCGCTTTTTTCTTCGCAGTGCGTTCTCTTTACGATGTTCCATCATTTTACAGCGGAAACACATCTGCAGCTTCTGAAAGTCACGGCGGAGCCAAAGCATTGTCCCTTCCCGGGTTCCTACTGCCGGCGTGTCATGAAATGATGAGAAATAATCTGAAGCTTTGCAAAAAGGCTTTAAATGTGTAAAATAATAGTTATATATAACTAATCATAATCATGATTCGGGATTTGGGATTCGGAGCGTAAATATGCAATACATTGGAATGCCGTTGGGAATGTGGTTCCTTTTCAAAAAGTCATTTCAGGACCATCTGGTTTCTGTCCTCGGGTTCAGCGCCGAAGAAGCGACAGCCGTCGCTGCGGCAGCGAAACCGAAATACAGGGAAATCATCGGGAAGCTCCCGGAATTCGAAAAAGCGGACCGGTTCAAGATGAACATCGTCAATTGTGCGCTGTTTTCTGCCTTTATCCTTTCCATGAAAAACCGTCCGTCGGTTGAAAAAGCAGCAGAATTCTACGCAAAAGCCATGATGAACAAACCGATGCGCTGGTTCTGCCGGATGAGCGGTAAGAATAAGTTTTCCGAAAAAGATATCCGGGGCATGCAGAAAACCGCGTCGCTGAAAGCAGCGGACAGGAACCCTTATTCCTGGAATATGGAGTTTTTGCCTTATGCGGATGGCAGCGGATATGAAGCGAGGTTTTCCAGATGCGGGATCTGCACGCTGATGAAGGAGCTCGGACTGTTTGACCTTGTCCCGGCCATGTGCCGTCTGGACTACACCATGAGCGAAGCAGGAGGTGCGTCTGATTTTGTAAGGAAGTATACCCTCGCCTCCGGCGGGCCGTACTGCGACTGCGGATACAAAAAACTTTCCCCGAAGAAATAACAGATCAACCGATACCGATACTTCGATAAAAACTCAATCGCAGATTTTCAATTTTGCTCAGCGCCGCCATCTTGTCAGCAGCTTTATTTGATAAACATTTTCCAATATTATGATATTTGTCACTATTTTCTAATATTTTGAAATTAGCTATTGACTTTCCCCGGTTGTTGATATAGAATATATTTATCATTACATACTGTATATTGGAATGTATTGATAATTATTTCGGATGAAGCAGAGCTGACCTCGTGTGCTTCATCCGCGGGAAATATCAAAAGAAGGGAGGGTAAAAGCGATGGCATTTGAGCAGGACGTAAAGGTTTTGTCCGAACTGGGCGAAACACTGGAACGCGCGGGAAACCAGGCTGCGGCCGGCGGGGAAAAGCTGCCGAAAGAACATCTTTCGGACTTCAGCACAGAGAACATGTCTTATCTTGACATTTCCGCCGCCATTCTGAAACAGGCCGAAAAACTTTTCATCGTCACCGGCGAATGCAATCGTCTCGATCCCGAATATCTTTCTTACTGCAAGACCCTGGTCACAGCGGTCAACCACCTCGGCAGCGCGTTCATCACCAAAACCGCCATGCATATACGGAAGTATCCCACGACTCAGGTCGAAACACTGACGGCAGAACGTCTGAACCGGATGCTTTCCTTTAACTTCCGCAAATGCGACGCGGCGCTGACCGAACTGCAGCAGACCGAGCATAAATTTGACCTGAATTATTTCAAAATGCTGCTGACCTTTGACAAAGCCATGCAGCGCCTGCGTGCCACACAAAAACGGGCTTACGACATGAACCTGGGGTTCATCGAGCCCCACCGTGACGCTGAAAACGCGCTGTCTTTCACAGAAAAAGATGGCTGCAAAAAGTATGTCGACAGTTACAGCAAGGATGCGCCTTTCCGCAGTGCGCCGTCTTATGCTATACGCAATGACGCCATGGAAGAAGCCGAAAGAAGGAACCGCGCGGCGGCTGTGTGTGAAGAAGTGATCGAAGCGGATATTTCCGAAACCGTGCAGGCGATCACACCGGCGGCGGATGTGTCGTTACTCGGATCCGCTCCGGCAGCGGAACCACAGGATCCGGCGGAAATTATAACTATTGAGCCGGCAGATGACATTGAAACCAAAGAAACAGCAGAGGCTGCCGCAGGTCCGCAACCGCTCACCGCTGATCCCGATGAGCCGGAAAATGAAGAGGACATTCATTTCGCGGTCGATATTGATGAGATCGATACAAGCGATACCGACCCGATCCTCGAAGGCAAAGTACGGTATCTGATCGAAGAGCATCAGAAAAGAGCCTGGTATGAGATTTTCGGGCACCTTCAGGACCCAGCCTATTGCCGGCAGTATCCGGATTATGTCAAAGTTTTCGCAAAAATCATCAAAGAAATGATGGCCGAAACACCCGACCCGGGAGAGACATAAGCTTTCCCGGCAGTCTATCCCGCCAACAGCGCTGAAACAGAGCTTTCAGCGCCATTGCTGGTTGCGGACCGGGGACTGGACCGAAGGGCCTGTACCCATACACTGGTATCCAGCTTGGGGTACAGGCCCTTCGGTCCAGTCCCCGGTGGCACTCAGGATCATTTGTCCGAAGCTGAATTGTCATTTCAAAGCTTCCATGCCCGTCGGGATTACAATAAAGTTAGATATAATTAACCAAAACAAACGAAATGATGCCTCAACAAAAGGATCATTGGATTTTACAGAGCATTTTTACAGGATCAAGAGCTATGAAGAAAAAAATATGGGATCTATACGCACCGATCTATGAACTGGCAATGCGCTCGGATCAAAAAATCTATCGATACATGTATGACCGGATCCCGACAGTCATCCGGGGAAAAGAAGTACTGGAGATCGCGACAGGTCCCGGTCTGCTGGCAAAACATGTCGCTCCGGCAGCCAGGCAGATAATCGCCACGGACTATTCCGACGGCATGATTGCCGAAGCAAAAAAGGGGACATGTCCCGCCAACCTGAAATTTGAAGTGGCAGACGCAACAGCCCTGCCTTACGAGGATAATTCCTTTGACGCTGTTCTGATATCCAACGCACTGCACATCATTCCGGAGCCTGAAAAGGCTTTGGCGGAAATCGACCGCGTGCTGAGGAAAGACGGCATCCTGATCGCGCCGAATTTTGTTGAGCATAAATCCGGCTTCGGGAGCCGCCTGTGGTCCGGAATTCTCACCCTGGCGGGCGTTCGTTTTGATCACCAATGGTCCGCGGAAGAATACCTGAACTTTTTGGAGAAAAACGGCTGGCATGTCACGTTCAGCAAAGAAATGGCGGCGCGGATCACCCTGATGTATGCGGAATGTGAAAGGCAGAAAAAACCGGCGGATTGAGCCTTAATTCTTCAGCTGCCGGATCGTCCCGAATTTACGCCATGACCATGCTGTATGCGAACCCTGTGTGTCCATACTATTCAGAAAAGGCAGCACCTCATCGCTGTTAAAGCCGGATCAGGTCATACACCTGTTCCGGGCTGCAGCAGCCAAGCCGCCTGAGAAGACCCGCGCCATATGAGTCAAAAGCTGTATGCTCAATAAGCCGGAATAACGCGGAACAGACATCGATAAAGTCCTCCCGGGACGGATGAACAGCAAGCCATCCGACAGAAAGGAACCGCAGCAGGGTATAAACAGCGCAGACAGCCAGAAACTCATCCGCGACGGAAACCGGACGGTCCTGAAACGGGAATTGCTCAAAAAACATATGGTTGACCATCAGATGCTCAAAAACGATTTCCCAATCCGGTAATACTTTCTCAAAATCGCCGATGGCGTGTTTATAGCGGTCAATGGTGTTATCGCCGCGGGCAAACCATTCCAGAGCCTCTTCACCGTAACCGCGCACGCTTTGGCTCTTTTCATCCACCTGCTCCAGCATGGCGACCGCGATCTGCATACCCGCGTCCAGATGTTCCTGTGAAGGTAACTCTTCCGTACCGTGAAACGGCTCCGGGGCCTGTGCCAGCAGTGCGCTGATCCTTTCCGCATTCTTTTCCCGCAGCGCCTTTTCCATCTCCTGCATAGCGGTCCCGAGGGTCATCAGACGGTCCGGGAGAGATAATGAACGGTTTTGCATGATCCCGATATAATAAAGCCGGATTTCCTGTCCCTTTCCGGCGGTTTCGAAAAAGTTTTCAGGCTTTGGGGATTCCGGGACGTCAAAATTCAGAGGCAGGGAAATAAATCGGATCGGTTCAGGATGTCCAAGAAACAGTTCCGGAACAGCTTCACAGCTGTTGGCGCAGGAGCATTCCGGCAGGTCCGTATTTCGGACGCCCCTCGGATAAAGCCGGCAGACCTGCGCGAGATACTCTTCACCCAATTCAGCCTGAAGACCGCAGCGTCCGTCCTCAATGCGCAGCGGGCAGGTTCCGTCATATCGGGGACTGATCACCGCGTATTTTACCGCGTCCGGATGGGGGAGAATATGAAGGGCAGTGTCAAGACGAGAACGCAGAAGGGGACTGCATTGGATCCCGATCAGATGGAAATAATCTTTCATTGATATGGAAACCGGCCACCCGTCGCAGCACGCGTGACGGCAGGCGCCCATTTTACACTGAAAATACGGATAATAATCCGGAACCAAATACGACCTTGTATTCCGCATAACATTAGATCCTCAATGAATTTATTTGTGATACAGCAGAATATTTTACTCAAAAATCTTTTTTCCGCTGAAAATTTATGAGGATTTTTATGAGTGTTTTCCGATGGGAAGCTGCGGAATTCATTGCTTTCCGGCCGGCTGCGGTTTTGAATACTGCCGTCAGCGGTCAGGCGTATCTCCGACGGCTTTCTGAAGCAGCGGAGCGATATCGGCGAATTCCTCCGGAAGGATTTTCCTGATTTTCCGGTCGAAAGTCAAAAGTCCGTTCGTCTCGTCCTCCACATCCGAAACCTGCGTATAAATCGTCCCGCATAAGCCCCGGGGGATCAGCGGAAGCACCTGTTCCAGATACAGCGCGCGCAGGTCGTCCCTGAACTTCTCCCGGTTCTCATATTTTCTGTAGCCATAGGTCTTTTCCCGATTGAAGCTGTGCTCCGGGATCTTATAGCTCCACCCGCCGATCTCAGACAGCAGCAGAGGCAGGTCACTCTTTCCGGCATGAAGCTTCCGGAAGTAAATATGAAGGCTTTCCACATCACTTTTTTGCTGCCGGAACCATCCCGATGTGCTGTCAACAAAGCGGGAACCATCCAGAGACTTCAGCCTGTCATAAGCGTCATCGGCGCAAAACTGCCCCCAGCCTTCGTTGAATATGGTCCACAGGCAGATACAGGGATGATTGCCAAGCTGCTCCACAGTTCTTTCCATTGCTCCGAGAAAATTGGAACGTGCTTCAGCGTCAGGGTTAAGGTTCCGGTCATCTCTGCTGAGGAGACCGATCGTCGGAAGCACCGTATCACGGAAATAATGATACTCGCCGCAGTTCACCATATCCTGAAAGACGATCATCCCCAGCCTGTCGCAGTCATAATAATACTGCTCCTGCTCGATTTTGATATGTTTACGCAGCGTGTTGAATCCCAGCGCTTTCATAGCCATGATATCCCGCTCAAAGCCCAGGGAATCTGCCGGCGTATAGAGTCCGTCGCTCCAATATCCCTGATCCAGCAGACCATGGAAAAAATAAGGTTTCCCGTTGAGACACAGACGGAGAAGGCCGTTCACGCTCTCCACAGTAAGTGTCCGCAGCGCGAAATAGGAGCTGATCTGATCTTCTCCGGCCCGGATCTCAAAATGATAAAGGAACGGGTCCTCCGGACTCCAATATCTGGGGTTCTCCGGAGCGACCCGGACGGAACCGTTCCGGACAGGCAAAGCTTTCTCCCCGAGAAGAAGCGTTCCGGTATCGATCCCTTTGATTTGGATTTCCGCCCAATCCGAACCTGTACGGATGGAAAGCGACCGGATATAACGTTCCGGGACCGGTTCCAGCCAGACCGTCTGCCAGATACCCGAAACCGGCGTATACCACATACCGCCCCGGTCAATTTTCTGCTTGCCCCACGGGTGCTGATGGGAGACATCATTGATCACACGAACCGTCAGTTTATTTTCTCCCGGCAGAAGGTTTTCCGTGATATCCACGGAGAACGAAAAGAAGCTTTCTTCATGACGGATCACCAGCTTTCCGTTCACGGAAACGTCCGCGATTCGGGAAACCGCGCCGAAATGAAGCAGGATCCTTTTGCCGGTCCAGCTTTCCGGAATGGCGAAGGTCCTTTCATAGACCATCTCCTGCCCATACTCGGGGATCCGGGGCATTTCTGAAAGCAGGCTTTCCGGGCAAAAAGGGACCCGGATATCCGCGCTCATGTTTCCGAAGGTCAGTTTCCAGATACCGTTCAGACAAAGCCACTCTTTCCGCACCATCTGCGGGCGGGGATATTGATCCCACGGAATTTCACAGGGATCAGAACCCGCTTCTGTTCGCAATCTTTCCATAACGCACAGTCCTTTTCGATTTACAGCCATCTCTCTTGTACTTTCACCATAAATAATGTTATCATGGTTAAGGAAAGAAACCCGGTTTTCCGGAGAATCCACCCCGAAAATCAGCAAGGCGAAAACAAGAAAAGAGGGCACCCCATGAACACTGTGATCCAACAACTGATTCAGCGGAAATCAGTCCGTGTCTTTGAAGACCGGGAAATCAGCGAAGATATCGTTCAAATGATCCTGACGGCTGCTGTCAACGCGCCGACAGCGGGAAATCAGCAGCTTTATACCATCCTGCGCATCACGGACCCGGAAATCAAAGCCCGGCTCAGCGAATCCTGTGACCACCAGCCGTTTATCGCGACAGGGAAACTGCTGCTGGTCTTTTGCGCGGATTGCCTCAAATGGTATGACGCCTTCCGTTATGCAGGATGTGATCCCCGCGATCCCGGAAAGGGTGACCTGGTGCTCGCCATTGATGATGCCCTGATCGCCGCGCAAAACGCGGTGACTGCCGCTGAATCCCTCGGGATCGGCTCCTGCTATATCGGTGACATTATGGAAAATATCGAAACCCAGCGCGAAATCCTGGGCCTGCCGGAGTATGTCTTTCCCACGGCAATGCTTGTCTTCGGATATCCGACAGAACAGCAGATGAACCGGAACAAGCCGCAGCGGGCAGACCTGAAATACATCGTTCAGGAGAACAGGTACCACCGGCACTCGCCTGATGAATTACAGCAGATGCTTTCGTCCAAAAGCGGGGAAAGACCCTATGAAGAATGGATCAAGGCCTTCTGTGAGCGGAAATACAACTCCGGTTTTTCCCGGGAAATGACCCGTTCCGTCAGCGAGGCTCTCAAGCAATTCAGCGGCGGAGATTAGAAAAAAAGGGCTCTGGCGGATTTTTTGATCTCTGCCGGAGCTTTTTCGGTTAGGTGCGGGAGCAGTCTTCCGGTCATCAATATGCCGTTTCCGCTGTCCCGAATTTCCCGTAATTTATTCCCATTTTTCGGTCGGAGCGCCGCAATGAGGGCAGTTCGTATGCAGCCCGGCAACGAACTCACCATTGCAGTACTCGCATTTGGTAAGCTGAGGCTCAGCTTCAGCTGTGGGGCATTCTACCGCGTTCAGTCTCGGATCGTCCTCGGTTTTTGTTTTTAACACACTGATTATTTTCTGTACTGCTATGAACACGGCATATCCCCCGGCAATAAAGAAAAATGCCAGGAAGACCAGATTTTTCAGCGGGAGCTTTCCTGCTTTTCCGCTGATCGTATCAAAAGTTTTGATAACCGCAGCCGAGAGATCCCGGGGTTCGCTCTCCAGATTTTTCTGCATCAGTTTGGTAAACTCGTTTTCGAGATCGGTCGTGATCATGCTTCCGCAGTCATCACCGATCATGCCTTCCCATGCCCAGGATTCTTTCCCGTCATCGACACAATATACGACGAGCCAGTGCTTTTCATCATCGAATGTATTGACATAAAGTCTGTAAGAATAATCATGGATATCACCGCCCGGACCTGCAAGCTTATTATCGACGATCGTGTAAAATGCCGGGGTTACACCTGTTTTGTCCTGAAAGGCACGAAAAGTGTCTGCCATCTCCCTTTCTTCGCTTGTTGAAAGCAGCTGTGCCGAATCATTGATGATAATATCGGCTTCGTAGTCCATCTCCAATTTATGCGGAAACGTAAATATTTGTGAAATCGCGAAATAAACACCGACTAAAGCCATGATGATATTCGTGAAAATGGCTTTGATCTTTTGGGTCCTCGCTTCATGAAGTGTTAATGGTTTCTCACTGTAATAATACTCAGGGGCACCGTTGCGGTAGTACACATACCTGTTTGCTCCGCGGTAATATCTATTCCCGTACCGCATATCAGATTTGCTGCTGCGGCTGCTGCCATGACTGCCGCCATGAGAACTTCCGCCTCCGCTTGAATGTGGCATATAAGGCTCCTTTCTCCCGCTTTCTTCAATTTTCAGATAATACAAATTGTAACATATCAGAGTCTGTGATTCACATCCACTTTTGCCGCTCACTGCTTACAGGTCTGCCTGTTTCTTCTGATTTTTTCATCAGGATCGACATATACGCATCCTGAAGGGCTTCCCGCAGCGGGTATGGCGCTTCCGCGGTGTCTTTGGCATATTCAGCAGTTTTAACCATGAGCTGCGCGGCTGCTGTTTCATCCTGGGAAAGGCCGCAAAGACCGAATACGGGCTTGTATAATTGTTTGCCCTGAAAATAAATCCCTGTTACTTCCTCCGTAAATTCCGGGTTGGGGTTGATAAAATCTCTCCCGATACGTCTGGTCTCGGTTTGCAGCTCAGCTTCCACAGCATCATTACCGGCATTCAGGTAAACGACACGCCCGTCCGCGATCTCGCCTCTGACGCCCCTGAGTTTATAGGAGTTTCTGCGTATTTTTGAGTGATACTGTTCCGGATCAAAATCATAAAAAGCCGCTTTCCCGTTATCGAATTCAAATGTGGAAAGCACCCGCTTCTTTATCGCGATCCTGCCGTCCCTGATCTCCTCATAACGGTTTCGTGTTTCCGTCACGGGAAATTCAAAGGCCTTCGCGGAAACGGTAAACGCTGTATCGGCAGGAATTCCCAGCAGCGCTCTCATGAGGCTTGCGCCGTGATATTCATGAGCCAGGGATATATTCAGGCAATCGGGCTCGCCGATAATACCGCTCCTGACAAGCTTCAGCAATGCGCTGTAACACGGGTAAAGGAGATACTGCTCGGCTGTTACAAGCTTCTGTCCCTGCTCATGACGCATCCAGAGTTCATTCAGTGTTTTGATATCCAAAGCCGCCGGAGTTTCGCAAAGGACCGGGAAGCCTCTGTCCATCCAGCGCATGGCCACTTCCGGACCGGAGCCCTTACTGACTGCGGCAACGACAAAGTCAGGGTCCGATGCTGCGCACTCATCTTCAGATACGGATGCCGGGATCCCGTAGGCGGAACGCATTTGTTCTGCCTTTTCTTCGCTCCGGCAATACATGGCACTCAGCTCAAACAAATCCGGCAGCGCTTTGGCAGCTCTGACATAATATTGGGCCCGCCAGCCGGAACCGATAATAATAAAACGGTATCTGCTCATTTTTCTTCCCTTCCGTAAAGTATATTTCCATAATACGCGATTCGTATCCCGCATCTGTCTTTCGGGTCTAAAGGATTTTGTCCTTAAATTATCTCATAATATCGGCAGATCGAGTCCTTTTTCCGTGGAAAGGGGGCGGTTTATGACATAAAACGAAGCCGGTCCGCCATGACTTTGATCATCGTCATGCACTATACAACGATAAAACAGAGACGCACAAGAGGTCGGCTCTCTTGCTGCCGCGCAGCCGGCAAAAGAGAACCGCACTCCTGTGCGTCTCATAAGCAGGGATGAACAAGGAAAATCCGGCGCTGCAAAAAGCGGCCTGTTTTCATTGACTTATTATGAGTCAACAAAACAGGCCGCTTTTATTCATTTGTTATGAGACAGACAATATCCGGTGTTTTACGAATTTTCAGGAAACCCGTGATAGGAAATAATGATTTTGCCATTCTGAGGGTACCAGTCATCAGAAGAGACGGAGTCTCCGTCAATCGTGACAGACTCAACAGAGCCGTTCTTCCGGAAGATCCCCAGGCGCAGGTCGCCGAGGTTGATGAGCCGGATATCGCTGAAACCGTTAGCCTTCAGCGCATCCCGCACCGCGGTAAAATGCAGGTTTTCACAGTTCACCGCCTGGTCCGGCATCTTCGCGTAACCGGGACGGTTCCGGTTTTTCCTGTGTTTTCTCGTTCCGAGAGAAAGCATCAGCCATCCCCATACTCCGATCAGCATTCCAAAAACGATCATCATATGGCCCCAATCATCACCATCTCTCGTTCCGGTACTGATCCTGATAAATCCGACAGTAAAAAGCAGGATGGTACAAAACAGCCAGACGAATGTCAGGAAGCGATGATGCTTCTCATCCTTTTCTTCCAGCTCGAGCTCTTTCATCATATACGCGCGGTCATTTTCCGCCTGTCTGATACCGGCTTCATCGATATTCCGGATGATATGTTCGTTCTCGTTATGGAGGAGTATCTTCGCACCGCAATAGGAACAGAAAGCCGTCTGCCGCCCTTCCTCAAACTGCAGCGCCGCCCCGCAGTCGGGGCATTTCACGGATATCAATCTGATCATTTTCCGCCTCCTGTTATATTGGATCTCACAGAAACAATATAACATATACAAACTGATTCCCGGTTTTCGAAAACCGGGAATCAGTTCAGAGGCGTTTCTCAGCGATCATTTTCTGTTCAGCTTTGCCATGGAAGCAAGCGTCGGGATCTTCATCGGGCAGACATCCATGCAGGAGAGTGATTTTGAACAGCCGCTTCCGAAATGTTCGCCGTAGACTTTCAGGATATCTTTTGCCCGCTCGCGGTTCCTGGCTGAAACAAGGTAGCAGTCATTCGCAAAAACCGCGCCGTAAAAGGTTTTCCCGTTCGTGTAATTCGGACAGACCTCAAGGCACAGTCCGCATTTCAGACACTTCGCCGCGTCATATTGATGCTGATGATCTTCGCTTCCCACGGGCTGATATTCACCGATAAAGACATTTTCCTGCTTCAGGTTCTCATGGATGGAGCTCCGGTCAACGATCAGGTCGTGGATCACGGGAAATTTTCGCAGAGGACGAAGGATGATGGTATCCCCTTTCAGATTACTCAGAAAAGTTTCACAGGCAAGGGCCGGCATCTCGTTGATCACCATGGCACACCCGCCGCACATGCCCTGAAGGCAGGAGCATTCCCAACCGATCCTTGTGGTTTTTTCCCCGGCATCATTGATGATATCGTCGTTATAATTCAGGTGATCCAGCATACCGGCCACTGAAATGTCATCCAGACCGTCATAATCGAATGATTCCCAGTAAGGCTCGGAATGCGGTGACATTTGGCGCAATATTTTAATTTTCATAGGATTTCTCCCTGTCCTGCCATACATGATAACTGCCGCTGTCAAAAGAAATCAGCGTGCTGCCGGAAAAGGCATCCAGGCACTGCGGATAATCGGATCGATAGTGAGCCCCGCGGCTTTCCTTACGGGCTTCCGCACAGGTGATGGCAGCCCTTGCCAGGGTAAGGATCGCCTTCAGGCTGTAATTGGCATAAGCCGACACACTGCTGTCATACCGGATCTTTTCCGCGACCGAAAGATAATAATCGATCTCCCCGATACCCTTTTTCAGATCATCTTCATTCCGAACAATGCCGAGATACTTATGCATGGTTTCCGCCAGCATGTCTCTTATATATATACCGGGGAATGAGCTTTTGGATCTGAACATCCGCGCAAGCGCTTCATTCTCATTTTCGATGGTCCGGCTGAAATCCGGAGAAATTCCCGATTTTGCCCTGCCGGATATATCATCGGCTGCGGTAAAACCGCTGTACACCGCTGCCAGCAGCGAGTTTCCGCCGAGACGGTTCGCTCCGTGATACATCGAAGCACATTCACCCACGGCATAAAGATTCCGGATGCTGGTCTCATGGTTCAGATGTACCGCCAGTCCGCCCATGAAAAAATGTACCGATGGCGCGACAGGAATGGGCTCTTTGGAAATATCGATGTTCCGGTATTTTCTGCATAAATCGGAAACTTCCGGAAGCCGCTTTTCAATAAGAGACTTATCAAGAAAGGATATATCCAGGTACACCTGGCTTTTCGCGGCATAAATCTCCCGGGAAACAACATCACGGGTCATAAGATTTCCGTTCGGACCGTATTTGTCCTCCATGAAATAGCCCCGTTTGCCGTTTTCCACGGTAAACAATCTGCCTCCCTCGCCCCGGACAGCTTCGGATATGAGCATTCGCTTCTGTGCGGTTTCCAGTGTTGTGGGATGAAACTGGATAAATTCCAGATTCTTGAGCAGTGCTCCCTGCATAAAAAGCTTTCCCGCCGCGTATCCGTCGCATTGATTTGAACCGGTGGTTTTGCCGTAAAGTGTATTCTGTCCGCCTGTAGCCATAACAACAGCTTCCGCGAATACAGGTTCCAGTACCCTTTTCCGGTCATCAAACAGCAGCGCACCGTAACAAACGCCGTCCCTGATCAGCGCTGAATGGAATGATGTATGAAGAAGGCGGGTTATCATCCCCGCCGCCTCATATCGGCGTGCTTCCATAACAAACGCGGAAACGATTTGCTTTCCCGTGGCAGAGCCGCAGTAATGTGTCCGTTTATGAGACTGTCCGCCGAAAGCTCTTGTGAGCGGGCGGCCTTTTTCATCAACGGAGAATACCGTTCCGATTCCTTCCAGATAGCGGATGATTTCTCCCGCGTGAGAGCACAATCCCGTGACGGCATTCCTGCCTCCGAGCCATGCTCCTCCTTTCAGGGTGTCTTCAATATGGCAGTCAACCGAATCACCTTCTTCATGTTCATCTGTGACCGCATTGATACCGCCTGCCGCCATCACGGATTGGGACCGTTCGGAGGGAAACGGAGAAACAAGCAATACCCGGACACCGAGCCCGGCACAGCGAACGGCACATGCCAGGCCGGAGATTCCGCTTCCGATGACCAATACTTCTTTCATAGCCCGCCTCAATCCGGTAGGAACATTTTCAGCTGCCCCTTGATCACCGCGAACACCGCGGCAGCAAACAAAACAGCACAAAAGGCAAGCATGAACCGTTCCAGTTTTCTCTGTTTTTCCCGTTCTGTCAGGATGCCCAGGGTAATTAAAGCTCTCGAAACGGAGACGGATACATGGGCAGCTACCACCGCGTAAAAGATGACCTGCAGGAAGATCAGAAGCGCGAAGAAAAGCCAGTTTTCATTACCCGAACTCGTCTTCAGCAAATCGAAGGTCCTGATATGCAGGATCAGCAGCGGAAATATCAAAGCCGCGGAGACCCGCTGGATGATGGTCTGCCTGTTTTGTTTTTGATACACATCAAGCCGCGTCCCGTCACCATGAAGGAACACCGCGCACATGCCGCAGACCGCGTGGACACAGGTGATCACAATAAAAGGGATCGCCGTGAGTATTTTCAGTGTGGGATTGTAATAAAAAGTAAGGTATGCATAAATGTTATAGCATACATGGATCAGCAGCGTCAAACACGCCAAAAGCCCCGCCACCGCGTTTATTTTTTTCAGCTTCATAAACCTCCATATCTCCATGGTATCACGTTTTCCAACCGCCTTTCATCAATTCTGGCTAGCAGCTAAACCAGAAGGGCGTTTTTTCAGGATCTTTTTGAGAATTTTACAAATCAAGATAATGATCAGGATGAAAATGATAAGAAACAGCAGCAAAACAAACAGTATGAGCCCGATCAGGATCCTCGGCGAAGGATGGGGAATGCCCTCGTTCTCCAGACGCATGATGGCTGTCGGGGAGTAAACGAAATTGTTGCTCCAGGGTTCTTCGACCAGGACACCCATGTTCAGAAGATCTTCAGTTGTATATTCCCGTTCCTTTTCCGGGTCAAAGGTTTCCACATAATATTCTCCCGCATCGTAGTCATCAAGATAAATATACCGGACATCTCCCCGGAGTCTATCCGCTGAAAACTCCACGTAGGAAACCCGAATCGTCTGGTCCTGATTCGAATAAATGCCGACATGAAAAACCTGATCAAGCGGCAGAATGATGAGCGTCTGCCCTTTCTGCAGTTCGAAGTAAACAAATGTATCACTGTCGACACCTTTATAATCCGGCATGTGGACATCATCCAGCTCATAGGAATAAGAATCAAATTTATTGCTGATACTCACGATAAAATCAAAATTTTCATCGAATACGTCTACATCCACATCCCCCTGAATCACGACGTGGGCGTAATTTGCTTCACGCGACAGAAGATCCTCAGGGTTATCGGTTGAAAAAAGCCATGCGCGGTATGTTTTGTCATAATGGTTGAAAGCAAGGTTTTCCTGAACAGAAAGTGTGGGATCCCAGTAAATATTTTCCGCATCCACGTCATGCTGTCCGATCAGGCCTAAATAAACAAACTGTGTAATAAAATCAAGAAAATTATAGAGTTCATGCATTTGATAGCGGGCAATCGTATCCCGACGGAGCATGTATTCGCGGATCGTATTAAAACTGATAAGTTTCGATATATCATGAATCAAAGTACGCAAATCGCGGGTTTGTATAAATTCCACCAGCGGATTTTGAACATTTGTTTTGTAGCTGTCAGCGGAATTGATGAAAAAAGCCAGATAATCAAAAACTGTATGAAGATTTTTATTGATCTGCGGATTTAATACGATTTTTTCACCGTATAGCTCAAAATAATTCAGAAAAACATCTTCCTGCAGCATGAACCACCGGCTGTCCGATTCAATGGCAGGAAAGAACAAATCGATCCCGTAACGATGAAATCCCCATTCGGGGAAAGGCGACAGGGGAACCATATCAAAAGGATTGAGCAGGTTGAAAATCGTATGATATTGATCCGCGTTTTCTTCCCGGGTCGTTCGTGGTGTAGCGAAGGTATACGCATATACAGCTTCAAAGAGACCGCTGTCCACAGCATCCGCGGCGAAATCATTTGTCACCGCGGCAGAACGGCTGTATCCCGCTGTCCAGAGCCGCAGATTCCCGTGCAGGCGGCGCTCATGGATGTAATCATTCAGACGTCCCATCACTTTATCCGCGGCATCATTGAAGCCTTTCACACGGTTTTCATCATCGACTGTCAGGTTTCCCGCCCATTCCCCCTGATAGTTGTTGCCGGAAATCGAAACCGCGATCAGTGTGGCATCCCCGACATTTTTATAAGCGATCGCGGTGCCGATCGTATCGATCGTCGGTATGACATGAAAATCATATGTCTGGGGATCAGTGAATCCTGCCTGGGCAAAGAAATCCAGTATATTGAAATCCCTTTGGGCAATATCCCTCGTCTTGTCACGGAAGCTTGCGGCAGCCAGTGCAAAAGAAGCCTGCATCAGTTTATGGTTATACACGTCATCCGGCTGCATCAGCCAGCCATCAGAAAAATCAACGGTGATCGTTTGATTATTTTTCTCGGCCCCGCTGTACTCAACAGTTATCGTTTGAACAGCTGATTCGATCCAACTGTTATCAGCGGTGATGATCTGAACATCAGATTCGAGGCTGCTGTCATCTGAGGTTATTGTCTGAATATCCTGCTCGATACCGCTGCTGTCAGAAGTAATTGTCTGAATATCCTGTTCTCCACCGCTATTATCAACAGTGATTGTCCGGACATCATGTTCAGGCAGGCCGCTGTCAGCATCGCCAGGCTGAAGGTCTGCCGCAGCATCGTTCTCAATAACAGCCTGCAGCGTGTTATCTTCCGCAGCAAAAACACCGCTGAAGACAAACAGCACCGACAGCATGAGTATGATGAATTTCACAAACCTGATTGTTCCCGCGGATATCATGAATGCATCCTTCACCGTTTTTTGCAATATGAAATCAATACGCGTATTTCAGGATCTTTATTTTTTCGCTGTATTTCAGGATCAGCCAGCCGAACAGCAAAGTAATGGCAGCAGTCACGAGAAAACACAGTGTCGACCAGGGCATCTCATATCTACCCAGCCTCGGCATGACGACATAGACCCTAAGCAGCTCCGCGATCGTCGCATGGATACAATAGATGAGCGTGCTCATGCAGCGCATGGTCTTGGCATGCTTAATGTGGATATCCATTTTCAGGATAAGCCAGAAAAACAGCGGTCCGGCGAAAAGACAGAAAAAATAGACATCATTGTTCATCGTGAACAGTCCGCGGTCAAAAAGCCATTTGTCTTCAAAGAACAAAAGGACCAGGGAGCATACAAAAGCCGTGGCAACTGCTTTGATATCGGCCGCAAGCACACGGTCCTTAAATTTTACAAAAAGCCTTCCAATCCAAATCCAAATAATGGAAATGACAAATGAAGCTGTATAACTGATCTCCGTCGCTTTATAGATTTTCGGCAGGAGAGAAGTCTTATCGGCGATGACCCGCCATGTGTTCTGACCAAGGCAGAAGAAGAAAAACAAAAACGCGATAACGGGAACGATATATTTTCCGATACCTCTGTCCAGCTTCGCCACGAAGATGATGCCGATCGCGAGAGCCATCAAATACCAGGAAGCGGGGAAAGAAGAGCCAAGCAGGATGGTACCAAAGAAAAAGACGATTCCCTTGTGCAGGTAGTCCCGGTAAATGGTGGTAAAGGGCAGGAAAACAATAAACCAGAAGAGGTAAAGTATCAGATCCCGTTTCACTAATTTCCACAGATAAGCGTTCTTTTCACCATCGGGAAGCCGGTCATATTTGCTGAAAAACAAAAAGGAGCTGATCATGAAATAGACCGGGATCAAAATCCGGCACCAGGGATGAAGCCAGTGAAAGCGCGAATCTCCGAATATTCTCGTATGAAGGACCATGACCAAAAAGGACACGATAAATTTGAATAAATCAAAAGAATCATAGCTTTTTGTTCTTGTAACTGTATCGGTTTTCTGCATAAAACCTCCCGGATATTGTTGTATGTCCAATCCGTATAATTTCTGAATTATACTAAATTCTTTATGCCATTACAAAGAATATATGAGGTATTCCGGTTTTACACAGCAGCCGTCAAAAATCATATTCATTCAGGTTTGATGAAAGGATCAGGAGCCGAAGATCGGAAAAAGATGGTCTTTTATGAGCAGATTTGGAATTTCGGATAAAAGAATAACATCAGTAAATATAATAAATATAATGAAACAAAAAATAATGAAACTGCGTTATGAGTAATAAGGAGAAAGGAATGGCAAAATGAAAAAAATTTTGTTACTTGGGCTTGTATTGTTTACTCTCATCATCACAGTTTCCTGCTTCGCGCAGACAACTTATACAAATGGCGGAATGACCCTGACCGTTCCTGAAGAATACGCGGACCAGGTGTTCGTCGAAACCCCCGAAAACGATAAAAAGGGCACTCTTTTTGTTGCCGCCGAAATAAAATCCATGAAAATTGCAAATGCAGACCGTTATACCCGGGAAGGCGCCGGCTGGCTTTTCAGCATCAGCCGCCTGAATGAAGAAGAAATGCATCAGCTCCGCTGCAGTGGTCACGCGGGGTATAACCTGTTCGCAAAAGATATGAATAGCAACTATTATGTTTACTATCATCCCACCGATGTCCGCTTTGTCCGCGAAAATTACGACGACCCGGCGGAAATGGAAGTATGGTCAAAACTCAATAAATGGAGCCAGAGCATGCGCGATACCTTTATCGCGGAGAATGAAGGTCTGACCGCTGTGAAATACAGCAATACCGTGCTGGACAGTTCCATTGCCTCCGTGCTTTATGAAGATGTGAATTACACGGTCAGCAGTACGGAATACGGTCCGCAGAAACCCAACGGCATCAAAGCAGCCGATTATATTGCAGTTCTCGGCAGCGATGTCATTTTTACCCCCGTATTTGATGTGGAAACCCCGGATGGTGAAAATGTTGTACTGGAATTCCCGGATATCGATTTACGGTACGATTTCTTCCTGACGGACGGAAAAGAAAACTACATCCGTCAGGTCTGGTTCGATAAAGAACATGAACTGATTTACAAAGCTGAATTCACCGATGAGTCGGTCAAGGCCGCTGATGTCATGCTTGATTTCTATCACGCGATCGTTCTGAATAATTCTCTCGGGTACACACCTGATGACATGGCCGGTACCTGGGCGGAGAAGATCGCAGGACGCGGTTCGATTGAGATCACAAAAAGCGAGAAAGAAGGAAGGTATAATATCGCGATCCACTGGTCATCCAGCGCCTGGCAGATGGCTTACTGGGAAATGACCGCCGAGGCCACCGGGAACGGCGCAGAACTTCGTTATGAAAACGGGAAACATTCCATCCTGACCTGGCAGTCCGAAGGTAACATGACCGAAGAAGAAGTCTACACAAACGGCAGCGGTACCTTCAATCTGCTCAGTACATATGAAGTTGTCTGGAATGATGAAACCGGACATGCAGCGGACGATACTGTTTTCATCAACGCCGGAAAGTAAGCGTTTATTCCTAATCATCAATGAAAAAAGAGCCATGCAGCCGGGTTTCCCACACTATATGGCTCTTTACAATATACTGAAAAACTGTTTGTTCAGAGGATATGCGGGCATTCTGCCCACATGTTTTGATAATCACCCGTTATAATGAATGATTATCACTTGGTCAACAGGGGGTGTTTTGTGAAAAATACTGCATTCTTACAAAAAGTCTTTTGGGGTATTATTCTTGGGATACTGATGGCAGCTTTCATTCTGCCGGCATCCGCACAGGAAGAAGGAAATATTAACGCCGCGAAAGATCTGGCGGTAAATGCCCTTTTAGACCGTTTCGATGAAGGAGACGGTGTTATATATGTCTACCGTGATTTTTCCCTGTCGCTGAACCATTTCACACAAAAAGCAAAGATGGTAGGATTTTACGGGGAAAATCTGAAAGATATGGATGAAAACTGGAAAGAGGATGTCAAATCAGGCAGAACCGCCATCCGCTGCGAAATGGATGTATTTACAGATGACTGGGGCGGATGGATGTTTCTCAACGGCTACCTCCCGGAAGGTGAAGCCAATCCGCATATCAATGACGGACAAACAGACGGGCAGGGAATTGACCTGAGCGGTGCCGCTGAGCTCAGATTTTTCGCCAAAGGTGAAAAAGGCGGGGAAAAAGTAGAATTTTTCACTGCCGGATTCGGCTATTACGGGGACAGCAGCGACACCATGGTGCCATACCCGGATTCCACAAAAAAACACAGCCTCGGTTATGTCACGCTGACAAACGACTGGAAGGAATATGTTATCGACCTGCGAGGCGCGGATATGAGATATATCATCTGCGGATTCGGTTTCGTTCTCAGTTCCCAATATTCAAACAAAGGGAAGAATGTCTTTTATCTGGATGAGATCCGCTTTGTACCGGAAGGATATTCCCATTGGACTGACGGGCTGTCCCTTTTGAGGTCCTATGATACCGACAACATTTTTATCCTGAATGCCGCTTACACCTACGATAATGCACTGGCGGCGATGGCTTTCCTTTCGGAAGGCAGGGCAGACGCGGCTGCGAAAATCCTGGACGGTTTTGTCTATGCAGTGAACCACGACCGCTATAAACCGGACCGCATCCGGAATGCCTATATGGGCGGACCGATCGAGCCTTATACGGGCTGGGAACATGGTATTAATATTCCCGGCTGGTGGGATCAGGAAGCTGGATCCTGGTATGAGGACCGTTACCAGACCGGCTCCAATACAGGCAACACCGCTTATGCCGCGCTGGCTCTGCTGCAGTATGACCGTTTATACGGGAATGAAACCTACCGTGAAACAGCGCGAATCCTGATGGACCGCATTCTGGAAGAGAACACGGACGGATGGTACGGATTTACCGCCGGATATGACGGCTGGCCGGAAGCTGATGTAGTTTATGAATTTACATACAAATCCATCGAGCACAACATTGATGCCTACTCGGCTTTCTCTCGTCTTTACGAACTTACAGGCGAACAGAAATACGCGGATGCGGCCAAATCAGCACTTCAGTTCGTTTATGAGATGTATGATTTGGATGAGAAATATTTCCACACCGGAACCGATAACGACGGGATTACTCACAACAAAGGTGTTATTGCGCTGGATACCATTGTCTGGAATCAACTGGCGCTTGGGGAAAAATTTGAGCCCTATCGGGGATCACTGGAGACTGTCACAGCCATGAGAACCGCTGACGGCGGCTATCCGTTTTCCATGGGGAACGACAATGGCGGCTGGTGGCCGGAAGGCACTGCTTTCACAGCCCTCATGTACCGTCTGCTCGGAGAGGAAGACACCGCCGCTGTTTCAATGAATGCCCTGATGAATGTCCAGTTGAAGAACGGGCTGTTCCCCGCAGCCACGGTTGATGAACTGCCGACAGGGTTTTTCCTGTTCACCGGCGAATCATGGAATTACGAAGCGGACGCGCACGTGGCTCCGACCGCCTGGTTTATCATGGCTGCCAACGGGTTCAATCCATACACATTTTGAGATATCTGATTCTGAAAGCGGTCAACAAAGCCGGCTGCGGTGCAGATTTTTGAGGCATAATGATAAGGAACAATGGTATGAAAGAACTTTGGAACCACAGAGCCAGTCCCTCTTATGAAGGGAACGAACCTTACGTTTATCTGAGCTTTGAACCTTATGATCTGAAGGAAGGGCTTGCCGCTCTTTCCATCCTGAACGGGCTTGGATGCCGGATCCGTTACAATGAAAAGATGCTGACAGGCCGTCCCTGGACGGGCGAAATCAGCGAAGCGATCGAAGGCTGCAGTGTTTTTTTTGAAATCAACGCACCGGGGTATCATTTTTCCCTGACAAAAACCCTTGCACATGAATTTGCTGGTCTGCTGGAAAAAAAGACCGTGATCGTCAGACTGAAGAACAGCATCCCTGATGAACCGTCCGGATATCCGACATTGATCTATACCTCGCCTGATGACCCATTATATCCGGACCTCTGCCGCCAGGCGCTGGAACATACCGGATATTTTTCCGCCGATCCGAAAAAACCTTCCGTGGGAAGGTATGATCTGATGTTGGCATATTATAAAACCAGCGAAGATCGGAAACATGCCTTCGGTGGGCTTATTTCCCAAAAACTGAACCTGCGTACCCATGAGTCTTACGGATACCTGGGGCATTATCCGCGGAGTGATGAGGATGTCTACACAGCAGTTCGTTATGGTAAAATAGAGTACTATTATCTATATGGAAAAAGTACAGAGGAAGACTACAAACCCAACAGTGCAGACAAGCAGTTTTCGGAAAAGGTCCTGGATCCTGAGTGGAAAGGCCTGAAGGAATTCGATTCTGAGCCCTGGGTCCCCAAACCCGGCAGACCATTCCCGGCAGGTTACCCATATAAAGATGAATTCGATCTGCTAGGTTCCGATGAGGATGAGGATTAAGTTGACCGGAATTACAAGGCACTGCGGTTTATTTTGTATTGTTAATTTTCGGAATCCGATTTTTCCTATTAAAATAAACACGGCCAAATTGAATTATGGTCACATTATGAAATTAGGAGACAACATTTATGGATATTGAATATTTGCTTTTTTTACAAAATCTCAGAGTCGCGACGGGAGGTATTTTCGATGAGTTTTTCAACGCACTCTCCAAGGTCGCGGTAGACATCATGCCGTTTCTGCCTTTTTTCATTTTCTGGTGTGTGAACAAAAAATGGGGTTACCGGTATATGGTAACACTCGGAATCGGTGAATTAATAAACGGTATCGTCAAACTGACGGTCTGTGCTTACCGTCCGTGGATCCGCTCGGAACTCATTGAGCCTGCCGGAGATTCCAAGGTAGCCGCCACAGGATATTCCTTCCCAAGCGGGCATACGATGAGCGCCACCAGCACTTACGGAACAACCGCAGTGTGGCAGTGGATCAAGCGGAGATGGCTTGCTGTCATCTGCATTGTGCTCATCGCGCTTACGGGTTTTTCAAGAAACTTTCTCGGAGTGCACACCCCGCAGGATGTGGTTATCGGATTTCTGGAAGCCTGCATCGTTATCTTTATCGTCGGTCTCTGCCAGAATAAAATCAACGGTGATGACAAAAAACTGGATATTCTCTCGATTGTCGGTGTAATTGCCGTCATCGCCACGCTCTTCTATATCACAAAAAAGTCTTACCCGATGGATTATGTCGACGATAAGCTTCTTGTAGATCCGAAGAAAATGATGAACGATACCTTTAAAGCCTGCGGCGCGTTTCTCGGACTCCTGGTGGGTAGTTACCTTGACCGGCATTATATCCATTATGAGATCCCGACAGGCTCAAAGAACCTGCCGATCCTGGGTTTTGTGGGATTCATGATCGCGTTTTCCTGGAAGGAATTATTCGCCCCGGCAACACTGGTCGCGGCTCTCGGCGGTCACTGGGGACATTTTATTTCCCGCTTCATCCTGTGGTTTTTCGCCGTGGCTGTCTGGCCGCTCTTCATCCGGAAATGGGCTGATGACTGAGCCTGAATATTCTGCCGGGTATAAGGCAGAATATTGATAATTAATTCCCTGTACAGGGATAAATCAATTCAGAAACGGAAAAATCCGCTGATATAAATGCCAAAGACGATCATTGAGCAGAACCTGCTTATATATCCGATTTGGCATTTTTTTTGATATTTCGTCGGTAATTAAGATAGAATACGATATGTAACATGCAAATCCCTATTGAACGGTTTCAGGTTGAAGATGGAGTAACAGGTATAAGGGTTTAGGAAAAAATGAAAAAAACAATATTTTTCATCAGTTTAATAATGCTTATCATAATCAGCGGAATTTGCGGAGCTGAAGATTATAACGGTCTATCGCAAAAGATGCTGAACGGGAGGCCTATCGGTATACAAACCGGGACAAGTTTTGCGCAGATCGTTGAATCAAATCTTCCCGATTCCAGAATCTTTTACTACAACTCGGTTCCCGACCTTGTTGCAGCGCTGACAGGAAACAAGATCGACGGGTTCCCAATCGATGAGCCGGTGATTCGATATATCATGGGAGAAAACAAAAAAATCGTCTATATTCCCGAAAAACTGGATCCGTTTGATTTCGCCTTTGTATTCAAAAAAAATGAGAACGGGAAAAAACTGCGTGACCAGATCAGCGAATTCATGAATCAGCTCAAAGCGGACGGAACGCTGGACGATTTGGAAGAGATTTGGTTCGGTGCGGATGCGAGCAAAAAAGTTCTGCCGGACTATGCGTCTTTTTCTGCAGAGAACGGTGTTCTGAAGCTGGCTACAGAAGCCGCGAACCCACCGTTTGATTACATCAGCGGAAAAAATATTACCGGCTATGAGATCGATATTGCCGCGCGTTTCTGCGAAAAGTACGGTTATGGTCTTGAAATCAAGGATATGGGGTTTGATGCAATTCTTCCTTCGGTTCAATCCGGAAAGTTTGATTTTGGCTGTGCCACCATCACTATTACGGAAGAGAGAGCAGAAAATGTTTATTTTTCTGAACCGGATTATTCGGGCGGAGTTGTTTTTGCCATTCGTTCAGAGGAATCGGTAAAAATCACTGAAAACAATTCTTCGATTCTTAGCACGGAAGACAATTCTCCGGACCTCAGCATGGAAGACATGAACGGGAAGCGTATTGGCACACTGACCGGTTCTATCGGCGGCACCGCAATTGAAGAGAACTTTCCTGATTCGGAAGTGCTTTACTTCGACACCATAACAGATATGCTGACCGCGCTGCAGGCCGGGAAAATCGACGGGATGTGTTATGACGATTCTGTTTTCAAGTTTATGCAATTAGAAGTTAAAAACCTGGAAATTCTGGATGGCTATCTGGTTTCGTCTGAATATGCCCCGATTTTCCCGAAAAACGAAAAAGGGCAGGCACTTGCCGACCAATACAGCGAATTTGTGAAAAAGCTCTGGGCGGATGGAACCATTGAGGAAATTGACGAGACCTGGTTTGGAGCTGATGAGGAGTCCTCTGGCATCCCGGATTATGAGAACCTTCCCGATATCAACGGAACGCTCCATATGGCAGCGGATCTTTCACAGGTGCCTTTTGTCATGATGGTCAACGACCGCATCGTCGGGTATGATGTGGATATCGCGGCCCGCTTCTGTGAAGCTAACGGCTACCGTCTGGAGATCGAGCCGATGAATTTTGCTTCCATTATTCCGGCTGTGGTCAGCGGAAAATGTGATTTTGCCTCCAGTAATTTCACCGTCACACCGGAACGGGCGGAAAGTGTGATTTTCTCGGAACCGGTCTATCGCGGCGGATTGACCATCGCGGTATTGGATGCGGACGGGAAACTGGATAAAGCTGAGGATAATACCTCTGAACAGAAACCCGGGCCGGAGCATGCTGAAAACGGAACCGCTATTCCTGAATACAAAGATTTTTCCGAATTGAGCGGCAAAACAGTCTCCATGCTGACGGGTGCGCCTTTTGAAGAGCTTATCCGCTCCAAGGTGCCGAATGTCGGCTCCTTCTCTTACTTTAACAACATGGCGGATATCATCCTGGCATTGAAATCCGGAAAAACAGATGCCTGTTTAAATAACAACGCGATTGCTCAGTTAGCTGTAAACCGTGACCCGAAAATCGCGCTGTTTCCTCAAAGTCTGCAGGAGAGCACCTTTGGTATTGCCTTTGCGGACGGCGACCCCAACAGGGATAAATGGCAGGCCGCTTTTGATTCCCTTGATGAAAAGACGATCCGGTCTGTATGGGAAAAATGGACGGGCGCGGATGAAAGCGTAAAAATTCTTCCCGAACAGGATTGGCCGGGTTCGAACGGAACAGTAAAAGCAGCAGTGGTTGATACCCTGGAACCGATGAGCTACATCGGACGGAACGGACAGCTCATGGGCTTCGATATCGAAATGATCCTTTTGATGGCGAAGGAACTGGACGTCCATGTTGAATTTACCGGTATGGAATTTTCCGCAATTCTTGCTTCAGTACAATCCGGCAAAGCACTTTTGGGTGCCGGATCCATTATAATCACGCCGGAGAGGGAAGAAGCTGTGGATTTTGTATCCTATTATCCTGCCGCATTCGTTTTGGTCGTAAGGAGCGTTTCAGATCAGGAGACAGACTCAAAAGCTTTGTCAGATGAAAAGAAAGGTTTATCTCTGGACGATTTGAACGGGAAACCGCTCGGAGTCCAGACCGGAACCAGCTTTGGTCCGATGATGGAGTCGAATTTTCCGGATTCGATAATTTCCTATTACAATTCGAACACAGATCTGGTGACAGCACTGACAAGCAATAAAATCGTAAGTTTTCCGGTCGATGAACCCGTCATCCGCTATATCATGGGCGAAAATGACAGGATCTCGTTTATTCCTGAATATGTAGACCCCTTTGAATTTGGGTGCATCTTCCGAAAAAATGATGCAGGGAAAAAACTTCTCGATGAATTTAATGAATTTATCGAACAGATCCAAAAGGATGGTACTTTTGATGAACTGCAGAACGTCTGGTTCGGATCTGATGAGAGCAAAAAAGTCCTGCCGAACATTGAGGAACTCCCCGGTCCGAACGGTAAATTGACGATGGCGACTGAAGCGCTGTACCCGCCTTTCCAATATGTTAATGAAAATCAAATCGTTGGGTATGAAATTGATCTGGCCATACGCTTCTGTGAAAAATACGGCTACAAACTTGAGATCAAAAACATGAGCCTGGATTCGATTTTGCCCTCGATACAGTCAGGAAAATATGACTTTGGCTGTTCCGCTTTCACTATTACCGAAGAGCGGGCGGAAAGCGTTTATTTCTCCGTACCGGACTATTCCGGAGGTGTCGTGATGGCAATTCTGAATCCTGAAAAGGCTGCAGGTTCAGATTCCGATATCTCTGACAATTTCGATCAGGTGCCGGCGGGAAAATACAGCTCCTTCGATGAACTGGACGGGAAACAGATCGGAGTGCAGACAGGAACCAATTTCGATGACATGGTCCTTGCCGAGATGCCAAATGCCAATGTGCTTTATTTCAACAACAAAGCTGATATGGTCGGTGCCCTGCAGACCGGGAAAATCGATGCTTACGTGATCGATGAGCCTGTGATCCGGTTTGAAATGAGGCAAAATTCTGATCTCACCTATATTCCGGAATATCTGGATACATACGATTTTGGTTATGTTTTCGTAAAAAATGAGAAAGGACAGACACTTCAAAAAGAGGTAAATGAATTTCTGGAACAGATAAAATCCGACGGGACGCTCGAAAAAATTGAAGACCAATGGATCAATGGCGATGAGAGCGGGTGGAAAGTTGATGATTACAAGTCATTCCCGGCACCAAAGGGAATTATTCATGTCGTGACAGAACCGTTGTATGAGCCCTTTGGTTTTATCTACAATGGCGAGATCGTCGGGTATGAAGATGACATCATTGTCCGGTTTTGCAAGGAATATGGTTACGGACTGGAATTCATCAACACGAGTTATGACTCCATTCTGCCCTCCATCCAGGCAGGAAAATATGAGATCGGTGCCGCGGGTCTGACAGTGACCGATGAACGAGCGAACAGTGTTTTGTTCTCTGAACCGTATTATCACGGAGGAACTGTTCTGGTAGTACAAAAAGCGGAAGAAAAAGCTGCAGAGAAAGCTCCTTCACCGCTGAAGACCTTCCTGGCAGGTACACAGGAAAGCTTCAGCAAGACCTTTATTCGGGAAAGCCGCTGGAAGCTGTTCCTGCAGGGGATCCTGACGACACTATTGATCACGCTGCTTTCAATCCTTTTCGGGACCATACTCGGTTTTCTGCTCTTCATGCTCTGCCGTAACGGGAACCCGGCTGCTAACGCAGTAACAGCTGTCTGTTTGTGGCTGGTACAGGGCATGCCGATGGTGGTTTTGCTGATGATATTGTATTATGTGATCTTTGGCTCTTCTTCCATCAGCGGTGCCGCGGTCGCTGTGATCGGTTTTACACTGACTTTCGGAGCTTCCGTATTCGGTTTGCTGCGAATGGGAGTCGGAGCCATAGATAAAGGACAATATGAAGCAGCCTACGCGCTGGGGTTCAGCAATCCGAAGACCTTCTTCAAAATCATTCTCCCGCAGGCGATCCCGCACGTCATGCCGGCTTACAAAGGCGAAATCATCGGTCTGCTGAAAGCTACCGCGGTCGTCGGGTATGTTGCGGTGCAGGACCTGACAAAGATGGGGGATATTGTCCGTAGCCGGACCTATGAAGCCTTCTTCCCGCTTATCGCGGTAACGATCATATATTTCCTTCTGGAAGCCATTCTGGGGTTGATCATCCGTTGGATCTCGGTCAGGGTCGATCCGAAGAAAAGGAATCTCAACAACATTCTGAAAGGGGTAAAGGACAATGATTAAGATCGAACATTTGAAAAAAGAATATCCCAACGCGGTCCCTTTGAAGGATGTGAATGTGGAGATCAACGATGGGGATGTGATTGCCGTGATCGGTCCCTCGGGAACAGGAAAAAGTACCCTGCTGCGCAGCATCAATATGCTGGAAAAGCCGACAAGCGGACACATCTGGGTAGATGACGTCGAAGTAACCGACCCGAAATGCGACCTGGGCAAAGTGCGTCAGAAAATGGGTATGGTTTTCCAGTCTTTCAACCTCTTCGGACACCTGACGGTCATCGAAAACATCATGCTGGCGCCTATGGAACTGCTGAAAAAGAGCAGGCAGGAAGCCTATACGAACGGCATGAATCTGCTGCGGATGGTCGGGCTGGCGGAAAAGGCACTGAACTTCCCGGATGAACTTTCCGGCGGACAGAAACAGCGTATCGCGATCGCCCGGACTCTGGCGATGGATCCGGATATTATTCTGTTGGATGAACCGACCAGTGCTCTGGATCCCACGATGGTGGGAGAGGTCCAGGCGGTGATCCGTGATCTGGCAAAAACCGGAAAAACCATGATGATCGTCACTCATGAAATGAACTTTGCCCGCGCTATCTCCAACCGGGTGTTTTATATGGACCAGGGCGGTATCTATGAAGACGGTACGCCGGAGCAGATCTTTGATAATCCGCAGAGGGAAAACACCCGCCGCTTTATCCGCAAGCTGAAGGTTTTCGAACTGAACATCGACAGTAAAGATTATGACTTCCTTGTGGCAATAAGCGCGATCGAACAATATTGCCATAAGAACCAGATCCCGACGAAAATGACCTATCACATCCATCAGGTATATGAGGAACTGGTTCAGCAGATACTGCTCCCGACGCTGAATGAGCCTCATATTCATGTAGTGATAGAATATTCCGAATCAAACGAGAGCACTGATTTTTCTGTCAGTTATAACGGCGAGCCCTTTGACGTAACCCAAAAAGGCGATGCCCTGTCATTGTCAATATTGAAGAGTGCCGCAGCGGAAATGAATTATTCCGTGGATACGGATGAATACGGTAATCACGTAAAGCTTCGTATTACCGCCTGATGAGAAAGAATGTTTATACTTTGGATCCAGAATCAAATCTTGGAGCAACAGAGGAGACTGCTATGAAGAAAATTTTTACAATGACCCTTTTGTGCGTTATAGCCGCAATGTTGGTTACCGGGGTATATGCTGCGCCGAATGCTCAGACCGTCACAGTTGAAAAAAGTGACGAAGAATCTGTGCTTTCTGCTGCATCTTCAACTGAAGCTCCCATTGCGGGAGAGTCGGAAACAGTTATGGTCAGCTTCCTGGGACCTGAAGGTACTTATACCGAAGAGGCTGCGCAGTTCTGGTTTCAGAGCGATGAACAGCTGAACCCAAAGCAAACGGTGGATGACGCCATTGCAGACGTATTGTCCGGCGATGCGGATTATGCCGTGATCCCTCAGGAAAACACCCTGGGCGGTGCCGTCGTGAGCTATGTGGACGCGCTGATCGGTGCGGAAGATGCTTACGTCGTTGGCGAAGTTGTGCTGCCGATCAGCCAGACACTGATGGGCGTACCGGGTGCGTCGCTCGATGATATCAAAACCGTCTGCTCCCATGTACAAGGCCTGACGCAGAGCGCACAGTGGCGAGCGGAAAACCTGCCGGATGCAATCACCGAAGAAATGCCCAGCACAGCGGCAGCGGCAAGCTACGTGGCGGAGCAGCAGGATAAATCAATTGCTGCCATTGCGGCTCCGGGTGCAGCGCAGCTTTACGGTCTGGAGATCCTCGCCGAAAATGTTCAGATCACTGACGCGAATAAGACCCGCTTCTATGTTCTCTCCGATCAGGCGATTGAAGACGAAAGCCTGCCCCGGGCTGTATTTGTAGCAGCCTGCGAGGGCAGTCAGATCAGCGACATCATTGCCTCCGTCAGCGACGCGGGACTCGAGCTGGTTTCCCTGCATGACCGTCCCGAAGGCAGCCGCCTTGGCAATTACTATTATGTGATCGAAGTTGAAGACACAGCAGGAATATCAGACGAACAGATCAGCACGGTAAGCGCATTGGATAATATACGCTTTGCGGGACGCTTTGATACTGCGGAAAAGAATACGAAAGCCTCCGAACCGGCCGGATCAGAACCGGTGCTGCTCTCTGAATATTGGACGGAAGGCTCTGCTGCAGCGGAAAACATCAATGACTATCTCCGGGCTGTCACCGATGTGTCGTCACCCGACTATATTCCGGTGGAAGACCGGATCGCCGTGTTTGATCTGGACGGAACGCTGATGAGCGAGACCTACCCGTTCTGTTTTGAATATATGGTCTTCGCGGATTACGCGCTGAACAGCGGAAGTGACACCATCACGGATGAGTTCAGGGCTGTGGCGCAGGAGATCATGGATGCCGCGGGGAAGGCAAAACCGGACGGCATGAGCACCAGACAGGCTGCCGTGGGAGCAATCGCCTATAAGGGCATGACCATGCAGGAACTCGCAGAAGTTGTGAAAAACTTTAAAACCAGTGAAGCCTGGGGATTCTCCGGGATGACCCGCGGCGAAGCCTATTACAAGCCAATGGTCGAGCTGTTTGAAAAACTGCAGGAAAACGGCTTTACGGTCTATGTTGTCACTGCGACTGAACGCAACATCGTCCGGGAAGTGATCAAGGGAACACTCAACATCCCGCCTTCACATGTCATCGGCACGGAATATGGTTATACAGCGACCGGACAGGGCCCTGCAGCAGATGCGGATTACACCTTCAAGCCGACGGATCAGATCGTTTTCGACGGAAATTATTACGGAGAGAACGCGAAGACGAGCAAGGTGGATGCCATTGTCCGCGAAATCGGGCAGCAGCCTGTGCTCGCGTTTGGGAACTCTTCCGGCGACCTGGCGATGGAGATCTACACCATTTCCGGCAATCCCTACAGAAGCGCGGCGTACATGGTGCTGGCTGACGATGAAGCCCGTGAATACGGGGATTCCGCCGGTGCGGCTGATAAGAGAGCATCCTATGAGGACATGGGGATCGTTGTCATTTCCATGCGGGATGATTTCAAGACGATTTATGGTGACGGCGTGCTGAAAAATGTCCCATGATAAATGTGACAGAGTAAAATTATGTGAGCACAAACCGATAACTTGTAGAAATTTGGTAATCATATAATAGAGAAGCAGGCACAATGCCAGGCAGGATACCTGGAAAATACTTTCCGGGCTTCTGCATTCCGGCATTGTGCTTTATTTTTCTCACTGGCAGCACTTTGGCTGTGGATACCCCGGTAATATCGGTCAGCCGCATATCAAGGATGGAAAGCTTATGGAAACATCCCGCCGGCATGTTCAGCCGCAGGACTGATAAACATAAAGCTGAATTGAAAGGTATGGGCACAGAATTGAAAGAGACCCGCGGCAGTATGTCCCGGACACAGAAGCTTTGGACCAGACAGGTACGGATACCGGCAGATTCCTCTGTGACATAATTCATACCCTTCCCGGTCCTGTCAACGGGATTTCGGCATTATATCCCAACTATGTCAGAACATTGCTCACCATATTGCCCGTACAATAAAGCAGTTCCGCTGTTTTTTAATTTCGCCTAAACGGGAAAAATATGGTATTAATGGTATTAAGAGAAATTTATATCATCTTACCCGGGGCAGCCCGAATAAAAGAGAAGAGGGATCATCTATGGAAACGAATCGGATTGCAGAGCTGCGTATCATACAGAAATCCTATATCAGACTTTCTATGGTCAATATGGCTGTACTGATGATCACCAACGTCTGCGGATTCATCAACAATATTGTCATCAGCAGATTTCTCGGGACGCAGGAACTGGCAGCTGTCGGCTTTTTCTCTCCGGTCTCGGTTCTGGCAGGACTTGTGTATGTTATCATTCTGGGTACGGTAGTTGTCTGCGGGAATCTGATCGGCTCCGGTCAGAACGAAAAGGTAAATTCCCTTTTCACAGGTTCCTTCTGGATCCTTTCAGTTTACAGCATTGTTTTCGGACTGGTCCTTGCAGTGTTCAGGGATCAGCTCTCCGCACTGCTGGGTGCTCAGGGGGATGTACGCAAACTGCTGGCAGCTTTTATGACAGGATTTGCGCCCGGTGTTTTGTTCTCAACGCTGACATCTTATCTGCTTTCCCTTGCTCCCTTCAATAACGAGATCAATCGCTCCTATATAAGCTCAGCCGTCATGCTATGCGGGAACATTATCTTTGACCTGACGCTGGTAAAACCGCTGGGGCTTTTGGGGATCGGTCTGGCATATTCTATCAGCAGCTTTGCGGCTTTCCTGATCCTGTTACCGGGATTTATCGGAAAATCGAAGACCTTCCGGTTTCAGAAAGCAGCCTTTGATCTTTCGCTGGAGGCAGAGGCAGCCCGGAGAGGTTTGCCTTCCCTGCTGTTTAGCGGAGGAATGCTGGTCAAGAACTCCCTGACCAACTACACGCTGATGACATATGCGGGTAACGACGGAATTGCCGTTGCCAATGTACTGGGATCCGTCTGCGGCATTGTCGGAACATTCTGCGGCGGCTATGGCAATGCGTATTCAACGCTGGCCAGTCTGTTTTACGGAGAAGATGACCGCGACGGATTCACAGATCTGTTCCGTTATTCTCTCCGTATGGGTTTCCTCAGCCTTCTCCTGATTGTCACACTGATGGCTGTTTTTTCCGCGCCGCTGACGGGGATCTTTTTCAAACCGGGCACAGAGGTCTGGAATATGGGGCAAAGGATGTTCCTGATCGGATTCTGGTTCTTCCCTCTGAACCTTATTATCAACATGCTGTTGAAATCCTATCAGGCACAAGGGAAGATGATGCTTATGAATGTCATATCCTTTGCCGAAACAGCCATGACCGGCCTGATCATATGGGCAGCTGTCCCTTCATTTGGCACCGACGCCGCCTGGCTTGCAAATCTTTGGAGCGATATCCTGTCGGTTTTGATCGTCCTCATCTCGGTATTCGCATGGAAGAAACGGGTGAGCCTGTCCGTTCCTGATCTTTTGAAGCTTCCTGAGAATTTCGGAGCCGGACCGGACGAGTCCGCGGAATATTCCCTTCTTTCCGGAGATCAGGTCAGCACCGTTTCGGAAGCGGTCATCGCTTTTTGCAAAGGGAGAAATATGGACGCAAGAAAAGCTTTCTGGGCAGGACTGTGCGTCGAAGAAATGACAAGCAACATTTTCGAACATGGTGCTTCAGGCGGAAAGCAGATCCAGGCGGACGTAAGGATTGTCTGCAGAGATGATCTTACCATCCGGATCCAGGATGACTGCCGGAAATTTGACCCGCGGGAACGTATGAACATGTTCAACCCTGAAACACCCGAAAAGAATATCGGGCTGCGAATGGTCGCGAAACTGGCGTCTTATGTCGATTATTACAACAATGCCGGGATCAATACGCTGATCATGAAAATATAGGGAACCGCTGATCAATACGCACCACGCCCCCATAATTCGCCCGGCGCGGCTGAGGCAGGAACCTGTTATAAATGGTTCCGGACATCTGTGTATAATTATCATCAGAGTATAAGGACGATCATGAACCAGGAAGAAAAAAGACTTTATCTGATCCGGACGCTGCTGGATGAACAGCCGGCGTACCGGGATACCCAAATACCGGCGGAGCCGGCAGAGCAAAAGCGTCTGCTGCGGAGCCTTGTCAATGTCCGGATGCCGGGGAAAATCAGCGCGGATTTTCTCCGGATACAGGATGAATACCTGCAGGAAGAGTCCCGGCGGAAAGGCATCACGGACCTGAGTGAACTGCCCCCAATCGAACCGGGAATATATCTCTGGCAGGGAGACATCACAACACTGCGCTGCGATGCCATCGTGAACGCCGCCAATTCCGGCATGACCGGCTGCTACCGGCCCTGCCACAACTGCATCGATAACTGCATCCATACCTGGGCGGGCATACAGCTCCGGAATTATTGCGCCGGGATCATGGAGAAGCAGGGTCATGAAGAACCGACCGGTCAGGCGAAGATCACACCGGCGTTCAACCTGCCCTGCAAATACGTGATCCACACCGTCGGCCCCATCGTCAGCGGACCTCTGACGGAAGAACATGAGACGCTGCTTGCCTCCTGTTACAGTTCCTGTCTGGCGCTGTGCGCGGAGAATAACATCCGAAGCATAGCCTTCTGCTGCATCTCTACAGGCCTCTTCGGATTCCCGCAGCAGCGGGCAGCTGAGATCGCGATACAGACGGTAAGGCAGTACCGGAAAAAAACAAACATATCGGATGCTGAACGGTACCAAACAAACAATACTCCTGAGGTGATTTTCAATGTATTCAAGGATGACGATTACAGGATCTACCGGGACTTACTCGGATAATATCGAAAAGCTCCGGAATGCGCTCTACGAATCGGATGCCGTCGTCATCGGAGCGGGTGCGGGACTGTCCACTGCTGCGGGGTTCGTCTACAGCGGCGAGCGCTTTGAGAGATATTTTTCCGATTTCGCACATAAATACGGGTTTACGGATATGTATTCAGGCGGATTTTATCCATATCCCACGCAAGAGGAATTCTGGGCTTACTGGAGCCGGTATATCTGGATCAACCGCTATACGGCCACGCCGAAACCGGTCTATGACCTGCTGCTGGAGCTGGTCAGGGATAAGAATTATTTTGTTCTGACCACCAACGTGGATCACTGCTTTCAGAAAGCGGGCTTTGAGAAAACCCGTCTGTTCTACACGCAAGGTGATTACGGTCTGTTCCAATGCAGCGTTCCCTGCCACCGGAAAACCTATGATAACAAGGACATAATTCGGAAGATGGCCGAAGCACAGGGCTGGACCATCGGTCCGGCCGGTGCACTGTCGGTGCCGGAAGGCACTTCACCATCCATGACGGTTCCCCCTGAACTGCTGCCGGTCTGTCCGGTCTGCGGTAAACCCATGACCATGAACCTGCGCTCTGATGACAAATTCGTCGAGGATGAGGGATGGCATAAGGCATCCGAGCGGTATGCGGATTTTCTGAAAGATCTCAGCGGGAAAGTACTGTTCATCGAACTCGGCGTCGGATTTAATACCCCGGGTATCATAAAATATCCTTTCTGGAATATGACGATCCGGAATCCCGAATCGGTATATTCCTGCATCAATTACGGAGAAGCCTTCTGCCCGGAGGCAATAGAAGACCGCTCGATCTGTATCAACGGAGATATCAGTGCGGTCCTTGCTGATCTCCGACAGGGTAACCGCCCGTGATCATCAACACCGGCCAGCGGACTGATATCCCCGCCTTCTATTCCGATTGGTTTGTCAACCGGCTCAGGGCGGGATTTGTGCTGGTGCGGAATCCGTATGATCCGCAGCGGGTTGCCCGTTACAGGCTGACCCCGGATGTGGTTGACATGATCGGGTTCTGTACCAAAAATCCTGCGCCCATGCTGCCGCACATGGATCTGCTGCGGCCGTTCGGGCAGTACTGGTTCGTAACGATCACCCCCTACGGGAAGGAAATCGAACCGCGGGTCCCGGAGAAAACGGCTGTGCTCGAAAGCTTCAAAGCTTTATCGGATATTGTCGGTCCGGACAGCATCGGCTGGCGGTACGATCCGGTTTTTCTCAATGAACACTACCCGGCTGAAAGACATATCAAAGCCTTTGAATTCATGGCAAAAACGCTTTCCGGATATACCCACACCGCTGTGATCAGCTTCATCGACCTGTACGAAAAGACCAGGCGGAATTTTCCTGAAGTCAAAACCGTACCGGCGGATCAGCGTCTGCTCCTGGGCAAAGCGTTTACCGAAATCGGCAGGCAGTTTGGCATGACGATCAAACCCTGCGCCGAAGGAAATGATCTGGCTCAATTCGGAGCGGACTGCCGCGGATGCATGACTGTCCAAACCTGTGAAAATGCCATTCACCGCCGGCTGAAGATCCCAAGCCGCCCGCCTTTCCGGAAGGAATGTGCCTGTTACCTGGGCGGAGATATCGGGGCATACAATACCTGCGGGCATCTGTGCCGATACTGCTATGCGAATTACGACGCGAATGTTGTCAAAATGAACATGTCCCGCCATGATCCAGAATCTCCCCTGCTGATCGGGCACCTGCATCCGGAAGATCAGGTCTATGAGGTCAAACAGGAAAGCTGGATCGATCCCCAGGCAAGCCTGTTTTTATAGACCCGTCCCATCTCCTGCATTGATTATCGAAGGGACATCGGTACCTGATACAACGTGTCCCGTCGCGAAGCAGGGACACTTGTATCAGGTGCCAATATACCTCCGGACAGGGGGAATGAAGCACTGAACAATGGCGCGGATACACATCAACCGGACTGGACCAAAGGGCCTGTGCCCTGGGACGGGTATCCGAGCTCCCGCTCTGAACGAAAACAAGCGCTCTTTTCCTGCAGGCTGGAGGGCGGAGCTCCTGCTCTGAATCCAATCGGACGAAGTCCGCACTATGCAGAGCGGGGTCTTTCGCAGTTCCCCTCCTTCGTCGGGAACCGTCCCCGTTTCCATTCCCGGTTACCCATCGAGCTGCGCGAGGATGCGGCGCATATCGGCAGCCTGATCGGGATAGATCTCAGCGAAGGCCGGGTCATGGGCAAGGTAACAGATCTCATCCGAAGTAAAGATGACCCTGCCATCCTCGTTATCCGCACTCCGCGCGAAGGCATGTCTCAAGACCTCAAGATAAAACGGTCCGTCCATACCTCCGGAATCGTTCCGCGGAGGATCATCTGCTGACTCTATGCATGCATGTAACCGGTCTCCCGAAGCAGGCTCAGCTCCGGTTTTTTCATCCGGAACGCCGGGGGATGGCCCCGGCTCAGGCAAGATGCCGGGCGGTTCTCCATCTTCCGTGCGTTCTGCTTCGGGAGCATCTTTTTCCGGTTCCGCTTTACAGGCTTCGGAATTCATAATTCTGCATTCCCCATTGGATAGTGCTTCCGGATCATCCCGGATTGTCCTTTCGGGGTCGGTCTTTTCACCTTCCAAATTCCGAATTCCGCATTCCGCATTGGATTGTACTTCCGGATCATCCGTTATCCCGGAGGTTCCCGTTTCGGAGATTTTATCTTCCGTCTGCCCGTTCGCTGTTTCCCTTCCGGGCCTGTTCTCTTCCGCTTTCTCTGTCAGGACATCCGGATTTTCCGTTATTTCTTGAGTTCCCGTTTCAGAGATTTTTTCTTCCGTCTGCCCATTCGCTGTTTTCCTTACGGACCTGTTCTCATCCGCTTCCCCTGTCAGGACTTCCGGTATTTCCGGTTCATCTCCGGTTCCTTCTTTTATTTCATCCATTCTTTCCGTTTCAGAAGTCATCTCTTCCGGTTCCGATATACGGTATTCCGAATTCCGCCTTCCGCATTCCGCATTGGACAAAGTTCCGCATTCTGTATTGGAAGTGCCAAGAGCGTGTCTGCGGCTGACGGAGGGGCTCTTTGCCCCGTCCAGCGAAGTAAGCGCACGCGGTGCGGCAAGCGCCGCCGGTTCAAACAGCGCGGCAACATCCGGCAGCGCATGCCCATGATTCGAAGCAGACTGTGAGTCAGGTAATGATTCTGCATTCCGAATTCCGCATTCCGCATTCTCTGCCCCCTGAATCCTAAATCCTGAATCCTTACTGATCCCTGATCCCCGGCCCCTGACCCCTGACGCGAGTTTGTCCCGCGTCTTATACAGCCGCAGCAGCAGATTCGTCCAGCTCAGCTGATTGATAAGCAGACGTTCGCTGATCTCCGGATGGGACTTCGCCGTCTGGATCACGCCGAGATAGCTCTTGCGGAAATGGTAAGATGAGACGCTGATGAGCTCCCCGATCTGCATCGGAGCCTGGGAAAGGTCCTCACCCCGGTTGTGCAGGGTGACCAGTCCGCGTCCCATGGTCATGACGCCTTTCATCACCAGTTTGGAGAGATCTGTAAATCGTTTGGAAAAATAATTAGCCTTCTTCGCCTCGTCGATCCAGGTCACCAGGGAATTATAGGCGAAGCCCATGATCTGGCGGGGATCTACATCCTGGGAAGCGAAGGGGTCGACCACGTCGGTCGGCAGCGGAGCCATGGCAAGGATCTCCCGTTCATGCGGCATGACCGCGCCCGCATAAAGCGAATACAGCGCGTCATTGTACATCATACCGAATTCCGGGTTGTCGAACGGGTTGTCTGTCATGTTGTTTAGCTCCTTTCAGTCACAGGGGTAGAAATAAGGTGAAAAGTGAAAGGTGAAAGGTGAAAAAGTGTAGTATTGGCTATATGGTGTGTAGTGGGTAGGATATAGTGGTATGCAGGGTGTAGTGTTTAGGGGATAGGGTATAGTTGAAATAGGAAGCGGCTTTGCCGCATCTTTATTCCGATTATGATCCCCTAATCACTGATCACCGATCACCAACTACCAGCCACCAACATTTTCACCTTTCACCTTTCACTTTTCACCTTAATTACACCTTATTTCTACTTCCTACAGCCTACCTCCTACTTCCTGAATATCTGATTCTAAAAAACAGTCTACACTACAATTAGAAAAAAGAAAACCGGCAATGTTGTCGGTTGACAAAACGCAAAATTTGTGGTAGCGATATAGAACAAAGGTGCCGCGGGATCATTTCTCCCGAAGGTGCCGCGGGATCGTTTCTCTCCGGCGCGCGTCAGCGTGTCCGGGAGAAATGATCCCACAGGCGCCGCCGCTTGTGTACAGAGAAATGATTCCACCGGCGCCGACGCTTATGCGCAGAGAAATGATCCCATCGGCGCCGACGCTTGTGCGCAGAGAAACGATCCCACCGGCGCCGACGCTTGTGCGCAGTGAACGATCCCGTCGGCGCCGCCGCTTGTGCACAGAGAAATGATTCCACCGGCGCCGCCGCTTGTGCACAGAGAAACGATCCCACAGGCGCCGCCGCTTGTGCACAGAGAAATGATCCCACCGGCACCACTGCTTGTGCGCAGTGAACGATCCCACCGGCGCCGCCGCTTGTGCGCAGTGAAATGATCCCACCGGCGCCGCCGCTTGTGCGCAGTGAACGATCCCATCGGCGCCACCGTTTGTGCGCAGTGAAATAATCCCACCGGCGCCGCCGCTTGATCTTCGGCCGGCTGTGACCTTGTTCAGCGCAGATCATTGTCTTCACGCCGGCTTTGATCACCGCGTTTTCCCGAACGAGATGTTCCGTCTCATCCTCAACAGCCGATGTAAACCCGGATTTTTCATCCATGCTCAAGAGCCTTCTGTTTTACACAAACTGACAAAATAAATTCTTATATCCTGCGCCGATCGACCTTGTTTTCCGTCTTCTTTTGCTTTATAATCTTCAGAAAAGGAGGTTGATATGGCACACAACGACCACGACTGGGATCTCATCCGGCAGGAGATGGAAGCCGACGCGTTTGACAAACGGGTTGAACGGAGCATGCGCAATGCCGAAATCAGACAGAGGTTATTTTTGGGAATGTTCCCAAAGCACATGCGGAATAAGGTCATAGACATTGAAAACAACATCTTGTTGATCCTGATCATCCTTTTTTTTGGATGGATATTTATTCTTCTCATCAAAAGCTGTACAGGACAGTTGTAAGAAGACATCAAATTTTCTCATCCTCAAAATCCTCCGGAGCGGGCGAACCGCTCTTTTTCTTTTTCCCGAGGGTCAGGAACTTCTCCGGCTTTCTTCTGCAGCTCCGCGGCCTGCGTTTTACACGTCAGGATCATCTTGCTGGCTTCGGTCAGGTCGTTGACGGTCTTCGCCGCTTTGTCCTTCTCCGCCTGGATGTCCTTCCCGTTTTCGGCCATGATCTTGTCGATGGCATCCTCCGGTACTCCCGCATTCTTCAAAAATTCGCGATTCATTTTTTGTCTCCCTTACGGTGCTGTTGCCGCAGACCCGCTCCGCGTGAGGTTTTCGGTCAGCGTACTCCCCGACCACGGAGATTGTCCAGGAGATAAAAAAAACGGTCAAGGACGTTCCCTGACCGGTAAAAAGTTATCAAAAAAAAAGCCGGCGAGGGACGATCCTCAACCGACTTGCTCAGGCTCTTGGTTGATTGTGCGATGAGAGTGCATTTCTCTCATCACATAATTTTATACCTTATTTTCAGCTGTAAATAGTCACAATCATCAATTCAGATCTTCTGCATCAAATTACATTCAATTTTGTAAAAATGATTTTTGTTTTTCCGTGTGTTTTTTCCCAGTCAGCATCGTAATAAAAATCATTCCATTGGTTTGATGGTTCGTTTTGCTCCCATTCCTTTTCGAATTCTTCGGCCTTTTTAAATGGTACCAACCATCCTGTAATATCTTCGTAATCGATAGGATCATCAAAATTTGCAGAATGGCCTTCTATGCTGTCAAAGAAAAAGACTTTTGACAAAGAAGCAGCTGCTTCCTGTACTATTTCAAAGAACCGAATAAATCTCTGTTCTTCTTCACTTTCCCAATCTGTTGCGTCAGGAATTTGCCTCTGTAAACCACGAATTATCTTTTCCATTTTCTAACACCGTCACAAACTCACTATTCTTTTTACAGACAACAACATTGCCGCCTTTCCTGTAATAAATATGCTCTTCCTTTGATCCATGCCATTTACCAATTTTCTTTTCGTCATACTTAGATGCTGGAATAATTGAAATGTTGTCATCATCGATGATAATGAAGTAATGAAGTAAGTCTTCACCCTTTACACTTTTATAATAAAAACTGATAGCTTTTTCGAAATTTTCTGTCTGTTTGACAGAAAGATTCGGAATACTAAAATCAAATCCGCCATCTTCTTCCCATTCAACAGACCTAAGATCATGTTCAATTACAATTTTTTCCATTGGATACAAGTTCTTTCTGTATACCCCGTAAATTTATGATCGTCAACTCTGGTAATTTCCATTTTCACTGATTAGCCAATCTACCATTGGCATTTTGATAATTTATGCTCCTTGCGAAATTCTATACATAAATTCTTGAATTAATTCATCATTTGAATCAACATTTTTAGGATTCCAATCCTCGCCATATTTTTCAACAATAAGGCGAGTAAGCTCTTCAATGCTAATATTTTTTATGTTCATCATTTATTCTCACGGTTTTCGACAGCATCCGAAACAAGATCTGTCAATTCTCTATTGTATACTCTCATAAGCCTGTAATACCGCTTTCACGCATTCCGGATCAAATCTCATTTTTTCTCCAATCGTTTTTTTATTTCAATAAACAGATGTGTTATAACTGTCCCTTGTATTTTGACGCCGGAATAATTGAAACATTGTTGTTAATAATAGTAAAGTAATGTTCTCGTTCCTCCTGTGTGGAATTCTTACAGAAGAAAGTAAGCGTTTTAAGATAATTACCAATTACCTCTTTTGGTATATTTGGTTTTGGATAATAACAATCCTCAGTCCATTCAATATTTCTATAATCTTCTTCGATTATAATTTGCGCCATGGTATATTGAACTCCCACATCAGACTTTTGAACAAATCATCCCATTCCGAACTTGGATAATTATTAATTATTTCGTCAATATGTCTCCCTGTAAAACACTTATCATGATTATTATAATCGCCCAATACATTGTTTGGTAAACTTACACGAGTCACTGATTCCGGCCAAAACTTAATATTAAAATCCTTTTTAGCCCACAAAAACCCTTCTGCAATATCTTTTTGAATTTCCAGAGGATAATTCCCGAATGAATCGTCGAGAATAATACGGGGATATTCTTCTAAAACATGTTTTTTTACAAATATCTTTTTCAAGTTCTCAAAGGATTGATCTTCTTGAATTTCTTTTGTTGTGGAATGCAAAGGCTTCCCTTTCTCATCGACACCGGTAACTGATTTCAACGAATTATTTATCTGCACCCCATTGCGCTGATCATTCGTCAAACCCTGGTCTCTCATCATGTCGAAGGTCTTCACCGGGGGACTGCCGCCCCAGACCGGGTTTGGCTTCATCCAGACCATGAACCGCGGACTCACGCTTTCATTCTTCCACAGTTCATAGCGTCCGGCGCCCATGATCCTGCGCTGGTTTTCCGGGGACTGCTCCTCGAGCCATTCGGAGCCCGTCTGCCATTCGGGCGTGATGCCTCCGGTGGTTGTGACGATGGTCATACATTTCCCGTTCGGATGGTCGTCGCAGACCCCGTTCGGGCATTCCTCACCGTCCAGCATCAGGCAGGCGAAGCAGGCGGTAGGCTTATAGCACAGCCTCAGAACCTTCTCGACCACACCGGAGCGCCGGTACTGCTCCGCGTTTGCCAGGCGGTAACTGCGGTTAATCTCCGTGCGTGCAATAAGCAGAGAGCGGTCATACTCCATCCCCATCGCGTCCCGCATATCCTTTGCCACTTCCCGGTAGCTTTTGCCGCGGGCAACGCCTTCGACCAGAGCGTCCAGGATGCTTTCGAAAGTCTCCTGATAATTGCGAAGGTGCCGCGGGATCGTTTCTCCCGGGCGCGCGTCAGCGTGTCCGGGAGAAATGATCCCACCGGCGCCGCCCTCCATGCAGGGAACAATACTCCTTATCGGCAGTTACACAGAGCGCAAGGCGGGGCTCCCCTGTACGACGTGCCGCGAGGGATCATTTCACCACCGGTCACACTGCGTGCGCCGGTGGGAAACGATCCCGTGGCACTTTGTGGTTGTCCTTCCCGTGTTCGGCCATGATCTTATCGATGGTATCCTCCGGTACTCCCGCATTCTTCAGAAATTCGCGATTCTTTTTTTCCCCTTATACGCTTTTTTCCGGGGCAGCGTCCCCGTCTAAGATTCTGCCGCGTACGTCCGGCACCGACGTAAAAAAAACGCCCAATGCCATAAAAGACATTGAGCGCTTTCCGAGAGCAAGCTCAGTGCGGATTCACTCCGCTGAATTTTATATATCATATGTTTGATTCATACCAGGGCACACGGTAATAATTATCTGGAACTGTTACTTCATGTCCCGGAATATTGTTTGAAAGAATATCATCCAGGCTGAAATCTTCGCCATCGACTTCTTCTCCTGTCTCTTTGTCGAAGCAAAAACACAAACAGCGCCCAGTTGGATGGAGCGCCAATGGAGAATCATGAGCTTCCGGATCAACGTAATCAAAGCCAATAGTCCAATAGGTGATTCTGTCATAAGCAACATCAATACCGAGCTCAAAAACAGCTTCGAATTCTTCCCGGCGTGAATACGCTTTTTCACAGGCTTCGTTCAATGTAATCATTCTATGTCCTCCGCACATTCACTAATATATCTTTGGCTGAAATATACCCCCGGACTCCTTGTATGGGTTCTCCATTAATTCAGACTTCTTGGATCTTCATTCCTGTCTTTTTAATTTCAATATGAACTTGGTTCATGATCTGTACTTCTCAGGAATTTCAATCTCTTGAGCGTTATCAATAAGATCACCATACTCTGTATTTGGAAAATAAGGGGGAAAATCGATAAATGCGCCATCTGATTTTCGAATATCATAATCATGCTTTCCCCCCATTGGATAATACTGATTTCCATATTCATCAAATAAGCCTATTTGAAAAGTATAGAAATCCCCACAATCCAAAGCTCGGATCAATCCGGCATTTATACCATGATCAAAATATTCCATTTTTTCTTTGTATGCTTTTTCGCAAGCATTTTCAAATGAAATCATTTAGAGCCCCTCTTTTCAAATGCCCAATTCGAAAAATCAGCATTATCCATTCGACTTATACCAGATAATCCATCTTCTGCATTAGACTGAGATAATAAATTACTAACTCATAATCAGTCATTATCAAAATTAGTCTCTTGCTGTAAATCAATCATCAAGCTCACCTTTTTCACAATCGAACCAATATTTGCCTTCTTTTTCCATATATTTCAGAAGCCTCTCAGACGCATGTTCTTTGGCATAGGCTTGCCATTTTTCTTCATTCCATAATCCATGCGGATCCATATCTGTAAATTCTTGCAATATATTTCCGATTTCTTCATATACTGGATCAGAGTAATCTCTCATTTTCTTCTGCTTTTCCTTCAGTAATGTTTATAAATAGCTTCTAACGGGCTTCCTTTGCCTACCGCGCATAATTCGGCTGAATATGACACTATCTCACCAGGCTTGTTTTTCTCGGTCTTTGCAATTCCGTATAATGCTAATTGGTATTCTATTTCTCTTCTATCCCTTCATTGCTGCTCTGGGGGCTCCTAAGGACAATCTTCATTTGGCGTACACGTAAACCAGAATTTACCCTTACGGTCTATGTATTTTTTAAGGGATTCGGACCCATGTTCTCTTACGTATTTTTCCCATTCCGCATCATCCCAATAGCGGTCAGGGTCAATTTTTGTAAATTCATCAAGTAGATGTCCAATTTCCTGAAATATTGGTCCAGAATAATCAATCATAATAACTATTTTCTTTTCCGGTATGCTTTTAAAATAGCATATGCTAATGCGTTACCAGGTAAACTTTTGCCTATTTTCTATAATATAATGATATTCCGGTGGAATGTGTTCTTTGACCCATTCAATAGCTAATCCATCGGCATAATCAGCTTCAAATTTCCAGAATTTTTCTTCAATATCCTTTGGAGCATTTTCGGCTAATTGGTGATAACCGTCATCTCCAATGGAAACATAAGATCTTATTTCCTGCCAATAAGGTGAATAAATTATCATTTTTTTATAGCCTCCACGATCGTTAACTAATTATAAATTGAAAGTTGGCTAGCCAGATTCATTAGATAATCTTTGCTCCCGTTTCAGCTTCTCGCTTACTGTAATATTCTATTTGTTCCCAATACAAGCGGCTTTCTTCTTTAACTTCTTCAGGAGCGTCTTCATTTACGACCCAGTAACCAAAATCATCGTCCCAATGAAGGTATTCTTTATTCTTTAGCCATGATGTGTGAAAGAGTTTAACCATCGTACTCGCTCCTTTCTGATCAATGATCTAAATTCATTAGCAAATTCATTTTTGTCTTAATTATAACCAATTATTTCCGGCATAATTTCACTTAATCTTGTTTTCCCGGTTGTGATAATTGTTGCTTCAGCAGAGGCCCGGGATATATTTTCGGATAAAGGAAAAGAAAAAGTCCTGAAAACTCCTGAAAATCCGCCGAACCAATCGTTTCGTGCTATAATATGCCTAATTGATGCCCTCATAGCTCAATGGACAGAGTGACTGACTTCGAATCAGGAGGTTGGGGGTTCGACTCCCTCTGGGGGCGCTGTAACATCTCCGACGGTTTACACCCAACCGGAGATGTACCGGGGAGAAACGTGAAAATCCGAGTTTTTCATGTTTCGCAGATCAAAAAAGACCGCATAAAAAATGTATGCGGTCTTTTTTGTCTGGCCACCGGTGGGATACATCTTTCAGATAACGACAAATCAATGAAGCGATTTTCAAATGCGGGTTTTCTTTAAAGATCAACATCCGAATATCATCCGCAAGGGTCCCGGATGGGGCTGTACAGCACAGGAAAACAGATTTTTCCGGAAAATCGAGAAAAGAAATTTTTAAACATTGGTAAAACCGTTGTCAATTTTTCTTTAATTTACAGATTTCCTTAAAATTTTCAGAATCTTGCATTATAATAGATAAAGATATTATCCCGGTGGAATGACCCGGAGAAGTCAGGGGTGGGAGCCCCGCCACAGGATAATCCCGCAAAGGGTATAAGGAGAGAGAGAAAATGAAAAAATCTGTCATTGTAATGGCACTGTTGTGCCTGTTATTGTTGGCGCAAGGGGTTTTTGCGCAGGGAAGCTACACCGATCCGCAGCCAATAAAAGGTTTGGTTTATGATGGTTCTAAACAAAACCTGCTGACAGCTGGCAGTGTGAGCGGTGACGACAGCGCGAATTATTTTTATTTCAACAAATATACCGGCCGGTGGAGCAATGAGCTGAAGGACATTCCTTCGGAACAATATCCCGGAACTTATAAAGCCTATTGGGTCCTTTACAGAGGCGAAGAGGATATCAACACCATTGAAAACCTGCGCGGTGTGAGAGAAGAAACCGTAACGATCGAATGGCTGGATCAGCCTCAGGCGAATCCGGGGCTTGAACCCATACAGGGTGTGGCACAGGATCTGGTCGATCCCAATCACCCGGGGACAGCCAAAGGCAATGACAGATTTTTCTATCGCGTTCAGCCGGAAACCGCATGGCAGACATCTCTTCCCCAAAGACAGGCGAGAGGCTGTTACGTTGTTGAATTTCTGCTGAGCGAGTTCAACGGTATGAATCCTCCTGCCGATTCCACCGCTCCGAGCGGCAGTTTCCAGGTATCGATTGGCGCAAATGTTTGCCCCGGTCCCGGTCCGCAGCCAGGTCCCGGTCCGCAGCCCGGACCGTACATTCCGCCGCTCCGGCCTATCTATAATGAAGATGACCTTTTCAATAATGACAATTATCTGCCCGGTACCGGTTTCCCGACCAGATTCCACAAACCGCTGGCTGTCCAGCCGGGAGATCTGACCTATGACAGACTTGAAATGCGCATCCAGATTCCGACGATCAATGTTGACGCAGAACTGACAGGCGTGCCCGCATTTGGTGACAGCTGGGCTGTGGAATGGCTTGGCGAACGTGCCGGTTTGCTGAGCGGGTCTGCCATGCCTGGTGACGGGTATGCGATGATCGCGGCTCATAACCATCTTGACGCGGAAAATATGGGACCATTCGGTCTGCTGTTCTCTCTCAGCGAAAATGACCGTATTTTCATCAACACCGCGGATGGCGGCCTGCAGATCTACAGCGTATACGCCAATGAACTGCTGGAACCGGACGACATGGAGAAGCTCTCCTCCATTGCCCATCTTGAAGATGACTCAATCATCCTCGTCACCTGTGAAAACGAGATGATTGAAGGCGGCTACCAGAACCGCCGCGCCGTCTTCGCAAAACCGCTGTAGAAAAAATAAGAAATAAGAAGTAAGAAATAAGAAATATAGGCTGCCTTGTGAGCAGCCTATATTTTATTGAAATCATTGTTATTCGTTTTGAGAGATCATTATCAGACAGATTGTTGTATCCGGAGAATCAAACCCGTAACCTAAACCCTATACCCTATTAAAATCCTAAATTACATTTACCGCCGTACCGAAGCCGATATTCTCGCGTTTCATGTCCCCGGTGATCATGGGTTTTGCCCAGCGGAACAGCCATTTGGCTTCTTCACAGGGCATATTGACACAGCCATGGCTCATGGTCATCCCAAAATTATCGTGCCAGTAAGCGCCATGAAATGCGACACCGGTTTTGGGTTCAAAATAACAGCACCAGGGCGTACCGGGAAATTCATAGGCGTCAAGATCGGCAGTCATCTGGCCTTCTCCCATATGGTGCGAAGGAACTTTATTCATGATGTTAAATTGTCCCTTCGGAGTCTGGGTCGGGATCACACCCTCACGCCTGATGCTGGTGATACCGGTCGAGACCTTGAGCGTCTTTACCGGCTCGTCATATTCGTAGCAGGTCATCGTCTGCATACCGAGTGAAACATCGATATGCTTATGCTCTACGGGAATTTCCGGTGTGATCGGCGCAATTTCTTCCCAGGGAATAATACGCATATGTTCGGCAGGGACATAATAATCCCATGAATCATACTCGTATGTGGAATCTTTGATGCGGTACCAGGGCCTGCCATCGGGACCGTTGATGACACCGACGACCCAATAAACGGACTGATAGTACAGCATAAAGATATCTTCCCACTTTTTCCCCGTGCGATTCACGCGTGCCTGTGAGAAGGGAACCGTTATTTCCGCAAGCCTGCCGGGCAGGGGAGTGCTGAGCACCGAATAATCCACTTCGTTCAGGTGCGTCTCTACGACCTGCATATGAGCGGAATGAACATAACCGCCCCAGACCCGGTACCATTTCGGGTTATAACCGGGACCATATTCCGATTCCACTTCATAGTAGACGTTCAGCAGATCATTGCGGAAGCGCTGGTAGAGAATCTGACTTTCGTCCCAGGGTTCTTTATAAATGCTGATATTGGCCGTGGCTACACGCACGACCTTTCCCGTTCCGGGAGTAACGACGCGTTCCTTTTCTTCCTTGACTTCCGGATCTGTCTGATAGAAAGGACGGAAAGCCAGTGCGCCTAAACCGGCAGATACATATTTCAGAAAATCACGGCGGCTGACTTTAGACGGCAGGGTCGGCATCAGAGCACCCACTTCACCAGTTCATTGGCGGTCAGTTCTTTATACAGCGCATCCATCTGCTCCCGTGACTGTGCGGTGAATTTTGTCTTGAGGGAGCAGTATTTTTTGTTGGCACTGTAAGCAGTCGCCAGGTTCTTTTCTTCCACTTCGGGAACGTGCTTTTTCAAAATGGCAAAAATGATACCTTTATATTCGGGAACGTTCAATCCCATAATGGAAATCGGGAATTCACAGGGGAACTTCAGTTCCGCTTTTTCAAAAGCATCCTGCGGCACCCGCGTGGTATTATCCTCATCGACTTCGATGTTAATTCCTTTGTGTAATTCGTCAGACATGTTATCTTCTCTCCTGAACACATTCGTAAAAATGACATATAAAATTTTACCTCAAAGTTTTATTTAAGGTGAAGAATGGAGTGTGAAGTGTGAAATAACAGAGCCATCCCGCGGAGATCATTTGGAAAACCGCAGGATAACCGGAAGCAGTACCGGATATTTATCAAAAATCAACAGCAGACAGAAAGAATTAATGAAAACGCAGAGAAAAGGCAGTCAGGACACTTTCTTTCACGGTATTGAACACCCGCATTTTGCTGGTGCCGCGTTTCCAGTCATATCTCAGCGTGAATGGAACTTCAGCAAATCTTGCTCCGATTCGTGAAAGCTTGTACAGGACTTCCATCATGCAGGCAAAGGACCTGCGTTCCGCGATGGCCTCTCCGTATGTTTCCCGGGCTTTCCGGATGATCTCATACGTATACATGCGGTAGCCGCAGGTATAATCTTTCACTCCCTTTACCCCAAGGAGGAATTTATAAAAGATCCCCGCTCCATTGCTCAGGAACTGCCGGAAAGAGGGAACCCCTTTCACCTCGGAGCTCTCGCAGTACCGGGAGGCGATCACAACGTCATACCCCTGATCGATCTTCGGCAGCATACTGAGGGAATACAGGGGATCATGGGAATTGTCACCATCCATCAGAACGCACAGGTCGCCTTCCTTCCCGTTATCAAGAAAATACCGGAAAGCGGTATTCAGTCCGCCGCCAAGCCCCTTGTTTTGTTCATGACAGATCATACGGCAGTTCGGGAAGCGGTCTGTAAGCATCCGGATTTTTTCCGCGGTATGATCCGTGCTTTTGTCGTCAATACAAACCACGATCAGCTCATATCCTGCTTCCGAATATTGCGCTTCCAGTTCAAACCACTTTTCAGTCAGCGGTATGATGTTATCTTCTTCATTATAACAAGGCAGCATTACCCAGGTTTTTCGCATAAGCTTATTTTCCCACAGTATTCCTTACGAATATTTCACACCATATTTTAGCATAAGTTCATTCGTTTGCAAGAAAATTCACACTGCTGCGTTAAAATCACCATTTTGGTTTCTAAAATATGAGCAGCATTATAAGGGTATACGAAATTTCAAATACCTCAGCTGATCAGAAATAATAAACGCAAACCGGGTCCGTATGCTGCAGTTTTCCAGGTACTTACCTGTTCATTAAATCTGCAGAAGTGATTTCGCGGCGAACATTCATATTACCGCACACTCCCCGCACGTTTTTTTCTGATCATCGCCGCCATGACCAAAAGGATCAGAGTCCCGCCGGAAACAGCACATCCTGCCAACAGTCCTTCCGGCCTGTATTTGATCGAAAATGTATGGATCCCGGCCGAAACAGGCGCGGAAAGGAAGAGCCCGAAAGCTTTTTCGGCAGCCGCGGGTGCCCCATCGATCTCGATCCGCCATCCCCGGTCATATGGGATCGTAAAGAACAAATAGCCGGCTTTTTCCGCGGAAATTGTCCCGGAAACCGCGGTCTCGGAATCCTTCCTGACCGACACACCGCTCTGCTGAAGCTGACTCGCATACCTTTTCAGCACGGAAAGATTTTCCGAATAGAGCTGCAGCTCATTCACAGATGCCTGATCGTTCTGCAGGCGCAGGGTGATTTCAAGATCCGTCAGCCCGGAAGGCAAAGCTATGATCGGATTTCCCGTCCCGTCAAAGCAGCTCATCAGCTTTTCCCCGTTGATTAGCAGATCCAGCGGATACTGCAGATCAGCGTCATTCCGCAGGTAGAGGTAAAGGACATCATCAGTTCCGGCGGATATATTCCAGGTGATCGAAGCTTCCTGCTCCGCATCGATACGCTCATAGATTCCCGATCCGGCTCCGGAAAGGCGCAGATTACGCAGCACAGGCGTCCCTTCTGATATTCTGCTGTAAACAGCGTCTTCCGAACCGGTAAGAGCAGCGAAAATATCATTCTGCAGTTCAAAAGTAATGTGTGCAGGGTCGTCCAGCGCGATCCGCTCCGCCGCAAAGATGAGCGGGAGACTGTAAGGATTCCGGAAAACATAATACCCGTTTTCCGTGTACACGCGCTCATAAGGCTTCGCAATCGATTCACTGTCGGAAAGGAGGTAACGGATGCCCATCAGGCTGTCTGCGGCCAGATCGGAGCCCTCTCCATAAAGATAACGCCAGGGATATAAACGGTACCCCATCTTTGGCAAAAACTTCATCAACTCATAATTCAGCGTCGAGGAAAAATGTCCCACACCATGATAATCCAGCGTCATAGCGTCATTGGCATCCCTGGCATAGGTTTTTTCGACCCGGTAAAAGCCGTCATCCAAATCTTTCAGCTTCCGGATCAGCGGAATGTTGTCCGCGAAAAAGGCCTGAAAATCAGCGGGCGTTTCCGAACGCTGATAGGCATTTTTTTCTCCGAGGATCATCCAGCCGTTCAGGAACAGGTCCGCACAGCAAAAGATCAGCACCCAAACCGGAAATCCCGATGCGGATCGGACGGAGAAAGCCCAAACCAGCAGCATACAGCCGGTCAGAACGAAGTTGAGCAGTACGGTTTCGGCGGAAAACCAGCTGAATTGTTTCCCCGAAACCATCCATAGCAAAAAATATACGAAAACCGCTGCCGCGGCTATCCGCGGCAGGGTAATGCCCTCCCGTTCCTGCCAGCATCGCAGGGCAAGGGAGAGCAGGAAAAGACAAATGATATAACTGTAGCGGTAAGGCCACCACACCGGCTCAGTGAAACCGTGCAGGATCAGGTTCAGTCCGCGGATCATCATTACAGCGGCACAAAGGAGCAGACCGGCACCGCAAAGCAGCTTTTCTTTTCCCCGAATATTGCGGTTCAGGAAAAAGAGAGGCAGTCCGACAGTCACAAAGGTACCGCAAAAGATATTCGGCAGACCGGAGGAAAGGGTCTGATCCAGGTCAAAACTTCCGTAAAACAGTTTTCCCGCCAGCTCGGGAAGGCTCATGTTGAATGCAAAGGAGATCACGTTCCCATCGACGGATTTCATGCCTTTCGTCAGCTGTATCGCGACAGGGATCAGCAGAAATGCAGCAAACCCGGCGGAAATGAGCGAACAGCAGACAAAGGAGAGCAGCTTCTTCCGGGAGAAACTGCTCTCCAAAAAGACACGGAAGATAAAATAAAGCACACAGAAAAAGCAGATCTGGTAGGCTGAATAGTAATTGATCAGCAGCATCCCGCACAATGCCGCAATATAGAGTTTCCCGCTATCCCGCGAAATCAGCTGATCGATTCCCAGCAGGATCACCGGCAGCAACACCGCCCCATCCCGCAGCTGGATATGTTCGCATATCACAAAATGGAAAGCGATGAGCGCATAAGCGGTCGAAAAAATAAGCGAATCCCTTTTGGTATGGAATACTTTGCGAAAATAAAGTGCGCTTGTCAGACCGCACAGCCCATACCGCAGCATGATCAGCAATTCGGCCGCGATCGGATATTTTTCAATCGGGAACAAAGCTGAAAGGCAATTCAGCGGATTCCCGAGGTAATAAGCATAGAGAGAAAGAAAATCATCTCCAATGGATTTGCTGAAGGAATAAAGCAGGCTTTTGCTTCCATTCAACACATTCCGGAAATAGAGCAGAAAATCGATATACTGCGCCTGCATATCTGAGATCAGAAAGGTCTTTTCCCCGAAAGGAAAGATGCGGATGACCAGGCAGACAGCAAACAAGATGACAACCGGAATAAAGAAAGACGCAGGATAAAGAAACCAATCCGAATCCATAAATGAGGAGCCCGCTTTTCCGTCAAAGCGCCGGAGCGCTTTTCGGAAGACCGCAGCGGGAATACACAGTACACCAATAAGGGAAAGGAACAGAAGCGCGAAGACACTCTGCCGGGATATTCCCTTTCCCGCCGCAAAAAAACGCAGCTGCGTATTCGGCGTGGTTGAATAAAACTCAGAGCCATTCCGCAAGGTCACTACGGAAGGGGACAGGAAGCTGAAAACCGGTCGATGGAAACTGAGAGCCTTTTTCAGCGTCAGGCTGCATCCGCCCATACAGCGTGTCCCGGTCTCACCATTATCCCATTCGCCCTGAAAAGTTAAATCACTATGCGAAATATCTCCGGCCGCGGGCCAGTACTCCACCTCGTCACTCATTTCACGATCGGGACTGCTCCAATAGGCCCAGATCAGCTCCGCCGGACTCTGCGGGGAAGCTTCGATATCGATCCGGATATCCGTTTTCAGATAAACAGGCAGAGGGGAAACATACTCCGCCCCCAGGCAGAACAGGAAAGCAATGAATGCAGAAACAGTCAGCCCGGCGGTCAGGTCCTTTTCGGAAAGGATGCGGAACGAAAGCACGGTCAGCAGGCATGCTGCCAGAACTGCGGAAAGCGCCAGGATTCCTTCACGGCGTGTCAGCAGCTCGTCCCAGGACTGGAAAACTGCCAGCGACAGCAGCACCACGGAAAGTGCCTGCCATACATGAAGGAGAATTCTTTTTGTCATAAGCTTCTTCATTTGATAAACACACCAGATAATCTGAACTGAATATTATCGGCCGTAAACCTTCTGCAGCCGGTTTATTATATCGTACGATCACGTACAGGGCATCTGCGGCAAAGTGATTGTCTGCATTGAAGCAATCTGTCTGCGCCTGATCTGTTTCCATATAAAACAACAGAGCCGGGAATGTATACCCGACTCTGAAATTATAACAGGAAAGCCGTTTTATTTCACGATATTGATCAGCTTCTTCGGAACGATGATGATCTTCTTCGGCTCTTTGCCTTCCAGTGCGGCGATAACTGCCGGACGGGCAAGGACTTCCGCCTTGGCTTCGTCATCACTGACGGAAGCGGGCAGGTCCACACGGTCGCGCAGCTTGCCGTTGACCTGGACGACATAGGTCACAACATCATCCTTGGCCGCAGCGGCATCCGCTTCCGGCCAGAGCTGGGTGTGAATGGAATAAGGCTTGCCGAGCTGTTCCCAGATCTCTTCCGTGATATGCGGAGCGACCGGCGCCATCATGCGCAGATAGATATCCGCGGCTTCGTCCCATTCTTTAGAGCCCATGGCACCGGCAGATTTTGCCTTGCCGATCTCATTCAGCAGTTCCATCAGCCCGGAAACGACCGTATTGAACTGGAAAGCTTCCATGTCACGGGTCACTGCCTTGATGGCCTGATGGACCTTGCGGCGCAGTGTCCGCAGCGTATCGGCATCCGCGCAGTTCATCTTTTCAGCCGGTTCGAGGAACATGGACCAGACACGGCGGACCCAGCGGGCGGAGCCTTCGATGCCCTTGGAATCCCACGGCGCGCCCATTTCCCAGCGGGCAAAGAACATCAGGTAGGCACGGACAGTATCAGCGCCGTAGCGGGCTACCAGCGCGTCCGGATCAACCACGTTTCCGCGGCTCTTGGACATCTTCTGCTGGTCTTCGCCCAGGACCATACCCTGGTTGCGCAGCTTGAGCATCGGTTCATCGCCTTTGGTAATGCCCATGTCGCGGCAGGCCTTATGGAAGAAGCGCGTGTAGATCAGGTGCATCGTCGCATGTTCGATACCGCCGGTATAAACATCCACCGGCATCCAGTAGTCATATTCCTTCTTGTCAAAAGGATATGTATCATAATACGGGCTCAGGTAACCCAGATGGTACCAGCTGGAACACATGAACGTATCCATAGTATCAGTGTCACGTTCGGCGTCCGCTCCGCAGACCGGGCACTTGACGTTCTTCCAGGTCGGGTGCAGCTTCAGCGGGCTTTCACCGGTCGGTTTCCATTCCACATCATCCGGCAGCAGCACAGGGAGCTGATCTTCCGGTACCGGAACAGCGCCGCAGTGCGGGCAATGGATGATCGGGATCGGAGCGCCCCAATAGCGCTGGCGGGAAACCAGCCAGTCACGCAGACGGTAGGTCGTGGTCTTATGACCGATTCCTTTTTCTTCCAGCCATTCGCAGACTTTTTCGAATGCCACATCACCCGGGACACCGGTCATCGGACCGGAGTTGACGATGGTACCGTGCGCCGCAGCAGCCTGTGTCATGGTCGCACCGTCGGGCAGTTCTTCACCTTCCGGATGAACGACGACGATCACGTCCAGACCGAACTTGCGGGCAAATTCAAAGTCGCGCTGGTCATGAGCCGGAACAGCCATGATGGCGCCGGTCCCGTAACCCATCAGGACATAGTCGGAGATCCAGATCGGGATCTTCTTGTCGTTGACCGGGTTGATGGCATAGCGTCCGGAAAAGACACCGGTCTTTTCACGGTCGGCAGCGGACCGCTCGATTTCAGAAGAGCGGGCAGCGTTGTCGACGTATGCGGCGATTTCAGGATGATCACCTTCCGCCAGGATCTCTTTCACCATCGGATGTTCCGGCGCGATGACCATAAAGGTCACGCCCCAGAGCGTATCAGGACGGGTGGTGAACACTTCCAGATCCTCACCGTTTTCCAGTCTGAAGTGAACGGAAGCACCTTCCGAACGGCCGATCCAGTTGGTCTGCAGCGTGCGGACCCGTTCCGGCCAGTCGATTCCGTCAAAGTTCAGCAGTTCTTCAGCGTATTTGGTAATGCGGAAATACCACTGGTTCAGGTCTTTCTTGATCACCGGGGTACCGCAGCGTTCGCAGTGGCGGTCATCACCCCAGACCTGTTCACGGGCCAGGGTGGTATTGCAGGTCGGGCACCAGTCCACCGCGGAATATTTCTGGTAAGCCAGGTCATGCTTGAAGAGCTGCAGGAAGAACCACTGTGTCCAGCGGTAATATTCCGGTTTTGCGGAAATGATCTCGCGGCGCCAGTCAAACATGGATCCCATCGATTTCAGCTGGTCACGCATATGGTCAATGTTTGCGAAGGTCCATGATGCCGGATGGATGTTATGCTTGATCGCGGCATTTTCAGCCGGCAGGCCGAAAGCGTCAAAGCCCATCGGGAACATGACGTTGAAGCCCTTCATGCGCATGTAGCGGGCATGAGCGTCTGACGGCGTGATGGAATACCAGTGACCGATGTGAAGGTTGCCGGAGGGATAAGGAAGCATGGTAAGAGCATAGTGCTTCGGCTTGTTTTCATCAATATTGGATTCATACAACTTATCGTCAGCCCATCTTTTTTGCCATTTTTCTTCGATGGCTTTCGAATTATACACGGGGGTTTTCTTCTCTTCCATTTCCCCTCCTTCAATGATAATGATATAAAAAAGCCTCATTCATCAAGAATGAGGCTTTTCAGTGGACCTAGTGAGATTCGAACTCACGACCTTCTCAATGCCATTGAGACGCGCTCCCAACTGCGCTATAGGCCCATTATCCTTCTTCTTCCTTAGGAGCCAACTAAAGTGGACCTGGGGGGATTCGAACCCCCGACCTCTTCAGTGCGATTGAAGCGCGCTCCCAACTGCGCTACAGGCCCCTATTTCCTGAAGACATTGTTTATTTTACCCTTCTCTTTCGATTTGTCAAGAAATTCACAAAAATTCGTTACAAATCTGTTTTTCCGCCGTAATTCACCCGATTTTCCGCTCATATTTGCCGTAACCGGTGTTTTCCCGGCTCATTTTATATGGACATCCATTTGCGGGTAAGGGATTTCGATACCGGCTTTATCCAGCGCTTTTTTGGCGTTTTTCATCATATCGTAACGGATATCCCAATAATCTTCATTTCTGCACCAGAAACGGACCAGAAATGCCAGCGAACTGTCTTTATGCTCGGAAAGGTAAACCACGGGAGCCGGATCACGCAAAATACGCTTATCATCCTCCGCAGCTGCTCTCAGTGTGGATAAGACATGATCGATATCCGCTGTATAACTGACAGAAAAGGTCAGGTCCTGCCGCCGGGTCCCTTCCCGGGAAAAATTGATGATCGGCGTGTTTGTCAGGCTGCTGTTGGGGATGGAGATCCTCCGGTTGTCCGGCATCACCAGCTCGGTATAGAAGGATCCGACTGATTTTACGGTACCTTCAATACCGCTGTCCGCGTCATTGATCTTGACGTATTCACCGACTTTGATGGGTTTCAAAAGCAGCAGCATCGCTCCGCCGACCAGATTGCTCAGCGCTCCCTGCAGCGCAAGGGAAATAGCCACCCCCGCCGTTCCGATCAGGGTGATGATCGAAGTCAGCGGGATCCCCATAACATTCGCCGCGGTGAGAATGACGATCAGGTAAAGCAGCAGACGGATGAGATTGTTGAGAAATGACCCCAGCGTCGGGTCGATTTTTATTTTCTCGATATAACGTCTGGAAATTTTCAGCAGCCAGCGCACAAGAAAAGACCCGACAGCCAGCACCAGGAGTCCGCTGAGAAGCTTCAGCCCCTGTTTCTGAAATATATCAAATAAATCATTCCATTTCATAAGATTTCCCAACCTTTTCGGGGCAATATGATCGAAAACCGCGGAGCTTTCGGGGCGGCAGCCGATCCTGATCCATAGCAGAAAGATCCGGATACCATAGACATGCCTTAGATGCTCCGCTCTGAAATACGCCGGAATCTGTGTATAAACTGTTGTTTCGTCCTCTGCAGGACTACATGATCACCAGCATGAACTCCGCTTTTTTCCCACCGACCTTTTTCAGCACTTCCTCAACACTTGCCGTTATGATCTGTTCTGAGGGAAGCGTCAGATCACAGCAGATGGTGATCCGCTGGCCTTTGCCAAAGACCTTTTTAACATCTTCCAGCAGGTTCGTCATGCGGTAGGGTGTGTCCATCAGGATAACCGGCAGGCGCATCATCTTCAGTTTTTTCAGTTCATTGATGCGGTCCTGCGGCGCCCGGGGCATAAACCCGCCAAAGACATAACGCGTCAGCTTTTGCGGCGTCACGGAAATTGCCGTGGTAAGCGCGGACACACCGGGAACGGGGATGATCTGAAATCCGGCGGAGATCACTTCCTCCACCAGGCGGTGTCCCGGGTCGGAAAACAGCGGCGTACCGCAGTCGGAAACCAGTGCCAGACTTTTCCCCTGTGCCAGTTCGATCAAAAGAGTATCGATCTGATGCGACTCGTTATGCTCGTTAGTCGTGATGATCTGCTTATCCTTGATACCCAGCTGCTTCATCAGGCGGCTGCCGTTGCGGTATTCTTCACAAACCAGTATATCGACCTCGGTCAATACTTTGATTGCCCGGAGCGTGATATCATCGGGATTTCCGATGGGTATAGATACAATATAAAGCGCGTTTTTCAGACTCATAGGTTACTCAGGCCAATGCTGCAGTTTTTTCTTCAAGCTTTTCAACGGATATTCCGGTTTTCTGAATAAATCAATCAAAAAACTGTATCTTTGGTATTTATCCGACGGGTCCAGAACTGCTTCAAACATATTTCGTCATTACCTGCCGCTCAATACCCTCGGTTTTACCGCAGCACCTGTTTTCATTTTACCGTAAAACAAACAAAATGAACAGATACAATAATGAGAGAAATAAGCAGAAGATCGCCCTGGCTCGTCCTGACCGGTTAAATTTGTCAGACAAATGACATTTGTATGACAAATGTCACGGGACTTTAAATTCTCTTTGCGCTACAATAAATACAGGTTAAGATTTTATCCAGGGCGGGAGACCGCCTGTATTTATACGACAAGTCATTTAGGAGGGTTTGTTATGAAGAAACACAATTTCAATGCCGGGCCGGCGATCCTGCCGGATTACGCGATCAATGAAACCATCAAGGCGATCCAGGATTTCGGCGGTCTTTCCATTCTTTCCATTTCCCATCGATCAAAAGAATTCGATGCGGTGATGGATGGAGCGGTTGCTGCTGCAAAGCGGCTTCTGGATATCCCGGATGATTATCATGTGATCTTCCTCGGCGGCGGTGCCAGCACCCAGTTCTATGTGATCCCCTACAACTTTTTAAACAAAAAAGCCGCTTATCTGGACACCGGCACCTGGGCGCTGGGCGGCATCAAGGAAGCAAAGCTTTACGGTGAAGTCGATGTGGTAGCTTCCTCCAAAGATAAGAATTACAGCTATATTCCGAAGAATTACACCATCCCGACCGACGCGGATTATTTTGAAATCTGCTGCAACAACACCATTGAAGGAACCGAGATCCGCAAGGATATGGACAGCCCCGTACCGCTCATCGCCGATATGTCCTCGGATATCTTCAGCCGACCGGTAGATGTTTCCAAATATGCCATGATCTTCGGCGGCGCACAGAAGAACTTTGCTCCTGCCGGTGTCACCATTGTCATCATCAATGACAAATTCATGAATGAAGCGGTCTGCCGTCCGGTCCCGACCATGGCGGATTACCGTGTCCACGCCAAGAAGAACTCCATGAACAACACCCCGCCGGTGCTGCCGATCTTCACCGCACTCAAGACCATGGAATGGATGGAAGCGGAAGGCGGCGTAAAGGAAATGGAAAAGCGCGCCATCGCCCGCTCCACGAAAGTCTATGAATGTCTTGAGAATTCCAAGACCTTCTACCCCACCGTGGAAGATCCGGAAGACCGCAGCCGCATGAATATCTGCTTCCGCCTCAAGGAAGAATACAAGGATCTGGAAGCTGACTTCCTCGAACTGGCTAAAGCCCGCGGTCTCGTCGGTGTCAAAGGCCATCGTTCCGTGGGCGGTTTCCGCGCCTCCTGCTACAATGCCCTGCCGATGGAAAGCGTCGATGCGCTGGTCGCCACCATCCATGACTGGGACGCGGCTCATTAAGCGCTTAGCGAAAGGAGAGGTAAATAATGGCGAAAGTTTTGATTGCAACCGAAAAACCGTTTTCAAAAGCGGCCGTTGAAGGGATCACAAAAATTCTGACCGAAAAAGGTCATGAAGTCGCGAAACTGGAAAAATACACTGATCCGGCGCAGCTGCTGGAAGCAGTGGCAGACGCGGAGGCTTTGATCATCCGTTCCGACAAGATCACGGCAGACGTGATGGCACATGCTCCGAAATTGAAGCTGGTCGTCCGTGCCGGTGCGGGATATGACAATGTCGATCTCGAAGCAGCCACCGCAAAGGGTATCGTGGTGGAAAACACCCCGGGTCAGAACGCGAACGCGGTCGCGGAACTGGTCATGGGAATGATGGTTTACAAAGCACGCAATTTCTTCGACGGAACCACAGGCAAGGAACTGCGCGGCAAGAAGATCGGTCTGCACGGATTCGGCGCGGTTGCCCGCTGTGTTGCCCCGATCGCCAAAGGCTTTGGGATGGATGTATATGCCTATGATATTCCCCAGGTCCCTGATTCTGTGTTTGAAAACGCCGGTGTGACCCGCATCACGGATGTCCCCGAGCTTTACAAGACCTGCGATTATGTTTCCCTGCACTTCCCTGCACTGCCGAACCTCATCAAATCTATTAATTACGAGCTGCTTTCCAAGCTGCCGAAAAACGGCTGCCTGATCAACGCGGCCCGCGCGGAAGTGGTGGACGAGGAAGGCATCGTCGAGATGTTCGAAAAGCGGGAAGACTTTGTATATCTGGCTGATGTCGCCCCGAAGAACAAGGCTGAAATCGCCGAAAAATTCCCGGGACGCTTCTTCTTCACACCGAAGAAAGCCGGCGCACAGACCGCCGAAGCCAATGCCAATGCCGGTTTTGCCGCTGCCCGCCAGATCTGTGATTACTTTGAATCCGGCTGCACAAAGTTCCAGGTGAATAAGTAAGGAACATCGTTAAAAATATTTCATGGCTCACAACCGATGAATTTGCCATCGGGAGGAGTGCTGAACAACAGCATTTCCTCCCGATATTTTTTTAAATGTCGCCCGGAAAGCGACCAAAATAAAAATAATCCCGATATCATATAATAAAGAACGCAATCAGAAAGGATGGTTATCATGAACGACAAATTAACTGAACTTGTATTTATTCTTGACAGAAGCGGATCAATGAGCGGACTGGAGAAAGACACGATCGGCGGCTATAATTCGATGATCGAGAAACAGAAGAAAGAGGAAGGAAGCGCACATATCACAACGGTCCTTTTCAATAACAAAGTTGAAATTATTCATGACCGGCTTCCGCTTGGCTGCATCAAACCGATAACTGAAGAAGATTATTCTGTAGGAGGCATGACCGCTCTGCTCGACGCTGTCGGCACGACTATTGAACGCATCAACGATATTCAGAAAGCTGAAAGCCCTGAAAACAAAGCCGGGAAAGTGATTTTTGTGATTACTACTGACGGGCTGGAAAACGCCAGCAAAAAATACACGTATCCGCGGCTGAAAGAATTGATCGAAAGCCAGCAGAAGGAGCTTGGCTGGGAGTTCATCTTCCTCGGCGCCAATATGGACGCTATCGCAGAAGCGAGAAGGATCGGCATCACGGCAGACCGCTCAGCCTCTTTCCTGAACGACAGCAAAGGAATCGAGACCAATTATGAAGATCTTGGGGATGCGGTTTCATTCATGCGCTGCGCACCGACAGGCACCCGCTTAGGCGCAGGCTGGAAGCGAAGGATCGAAGAAGATCACAAGAAGCGTTCCGGCAAGTAATAATATATTAAAAGTAACCCCGCAGTAATGCTATACGAAATGATAGTACACTGCGGGGTTTTATTTTAACTCATCTGCCGCGCCGCTTCGGGCAGCCGCAGCATTGAAAGCTTTACACAGACTCAGCCGATTCCCTGTTTCACGGTACCGTCACGGTAGGCTTCAAGCAGCATCTCCAGATCGCTGATGCGCGCGGCAATTTCTTTTCCGTCGTCTGTATCTGCGATTTTGATCCGCTCCTGGAAGGTTTTGAACGGAATCACCCTGGATTCCATATCGGAATTTGTCCTCACCGTGTTTTCAGCAGTACCGAAGGGCTCATGCTCGGAAAGATACATCTGGTGGGAATTATAGACCAGCGTATATCCCGCGATGCCGGTAACAGACTGGTAAGCCTTGCTCATACCGCCATCGATAAGAACCAGACGTCCGGGCACCTTGATCGGGCTTTCCCCTTTTTTGATCTTCACCGGAATATGTCCGTTGACAATAACAGCATCCGGATCATCGATACCGAATTCCTTCAGCACCACATCCACCAGCTCGTCTGTGCAGGCGAGATGGAAATAAGGATCGGAGTTTTCTTTCTGCACCAGCTTATCTTCCACAAAATAGCGTTCGAAAGTAGCCATCTTATCTTTACCGAAAAGAGGTGACTTGCTGCCGCACCACAGGTACCACATGAAATCTGCCCCGAGCTTTTTCTGTTCCTGGCTCTTGGAGAAGCGTGCCTGCCGCACCATATCCTCACAAAGGTCAAACAGGCTGCGGGCTTTGACATGCTGTCCGTAAATCTCCACATCCGCGCAGGTCCCGTCTTCATTCAGCGGGATGCAGCCATGAAACATGAGCGTATTGTTGTAGTAACGATACATGGAGCCCTTTTTATACAGGAAATCGATATGCCGCTGCAGCTTTTCACTGCCGATAAAGGAACTGCGCAGCGCGTCCATGACTTCCTGTTCCTGCGGTGTCAGCATATACGGGGATTTCGGATCCAACGTCGGGAAGCTGCGGTCCAGCAGAGGATATTCCTTCCCTTTGATGGTGACAACGCCGCGTTCAATGTTTATTTTATCCAGCAGCAGCCGGTCATTCATCCCGTATTCCGGATGGTCCAGGGCTGCCTGTCCTTCCAGTTTGAACTGAATGATGGAGATCGCCTTATGCATTTTCGCGATAACCGACCGGTTCTGGACCTCATGTTCCGTATTCTCGTCGCTTTTCGGCTGGAAACAGCTGCACGGGTCATCAGCATATACCTGAAGCGCAAGCAGCGTGAGGGGGATCATGTTGATCCCGTAGCCGTTTTCCAGAAAATCATAGTTGTTATACCGCAGGCAGATCCTGACCGCGTTGGCGATACAGCAGAGGTTTCCTACAGCCGCACCCATCCACAGGATATCATGATTGCCCCACTGGATATCAACATAGCGGTGCTTTTCCAGCTCATCCATCACCAGATGCGGACTGTCGCCCCGGTCATAAATATCGCCCACAATATGCAGTTTGTCGATAACAGAATCCTGGATCAGGTGGCAGATCGCCTTGATGAACTTATCCGCACTGCCTGTATCAATGATGGCGTCCAGGATCTGTCCGTAATATTCTTCTTTGTTGAAATCCTTGCTGCCGGTGGTCATCAGTTCCGTGATAATGCTTTCAAAATCCTGCGGCAGCATTTTGCGCACCTTGGAAGCGTTGTATTTCGAGGTCGTGATGCGGCAGACTGCCACCAGCTGTTTGAGTGTCAGCGTGTACCATTCCCGGGTCAGCGCGTTCTCTTTCCGGAGCTCCTTCAGCTTCAGTTCCGGATAATAGATCAGGGAAGCAAGCTCACGCCGTTCAGCGGAAGAGACATAATCACCCAGTGTCTGGTCGATCTTGGAGCGCACAGAACCGGAAGCATTCCGCAAAATGTGCCGGAACCCTTCATATTCACCATGGATATCACTGATGAAATGCTCGGTCCCTTTCGGCAGATTTTGTATTGCACGCAGGTTTATGATCTCAGTGGCTACAGATTGTATGCTGGGATAGGTCTGTGAGAGAAGCTGCAGATAGCGGACTGTTTTTTCATCAAAGCTTGATTCCATTGATACTTTTTCCTTTCATGAACTTTACACTGATCGGCGGCAACCGCCCGGTTTATAGCTTTAATTATACTTTACAGAGTTTTTAAATCCAGACCGTGAACCCAGTCAGCCTTCAGATAATAAATCACAAGGATAACCGCGCTCATGGACCAGGTGATCGGATAAACCCAGTTCACCACATTGATGGAATGTGTGAGCGGGACCATGATCGAGATGAAAGTCACCCGGAATATACACCAGCATCCGAGCATTACCAGCATCGGGATCTTCGCCTTCCCTGCCCCGCGCAAAACCGCAGCCAGACCGTGGGAGGTCGCCAGCAGAAAATAGAATGGGGCACTGATGTGCAGTTTGTCCAACCCGTAGGATATTGCTTCCGGTTCATTGGTAAACGCGGCGATAAGTGTCGGCCCAAACAAAATCAGCAAGCCGCCGATAAGCTCGGCAATAGAAATGGAACAGAGCAGGCCGAAGCGGGATCCGCGCTTTGCCCGGTCATACTGCTTTGCACCCAGATTCTGTCCGATAAAGGTTGTCATCGCCGCATTGAAACTGGTGACAGGCAGAAAGGCAAAACCGTCAATTTTGCTGTAGGCTCCTAATCCCGCAACAGCCATTGTACCGAAGGAATTGATATTTGACTGGACAATGACATTGGCAAAATTGATGATCGAGTTCTGCAGCCCGGAAGGGAGCCCGAAGTTGATGATCTGACGGATCATATCCAAATCATAACCAAGATGCTTCAGCTGAACCCGGGCGACATCTTTTGTATGCGTCAGCCTTATCAGACAAAGCGTCGCACTGAGAAACTGGGCGATGATCGTCGCAAGCGCCGCGGAAAACACACCCAAATGCAGAACAGCAATAAAGAGAAAATCCAGACAGACATTTGTCATGGAAGAAATGATCAGAAAATAGAGAGGGTGTTTGGAATCACCTACGGCCTGCATGATACCGGTACAGGCATTGTACAGGATCAAGCCCAGAGAGCCGGCAAAATACATACGGATATACGAAATTGTCTGGTCAAATATATCCTCAGGTGTTCCCATCCAATCAAGGATCGTCGGTGTAAATATTACACCTATCAGTGAAAGTAATACTCCGACAGTCAAAGCGATCGTGATGGTCGTATGGATCGCACGCTGCAAAGGCTCATCCAGCTGTGCTCCGAAATACCGCGCAACCAAAACACCGGCGCCAAGGAAGACCCCCTGAAAAAAACCGATCATGAGCTGGATCAGTGTGCCGGTCGCACTTACCGCGGCCAGGGCACTGTTTCCCAAATAATTCCCGACAATAAGCGAATCGACGGAATTATATAATTGCTGAAACAGGTTCCCGAGAAACAAAGGCACGGCGAATCGGATGATCGCACCTCCGATCGGACCTTCTGTCATACGGTTTCGTTTTTCCATGCTCTTTGTGATTCCTTCCGCCAGCGTATACTTCTACCATTATGATTATAATCTTTTTCCAATTCCTTCCGACAGGAAACATACAATACAGTTAGACACATAAAAATGCAATACAGTCAGCAGTCAGTGATCGACAGCAGCTGCCGCAGGTTCTGCCGCGATTGTCCGCATTTTTACACAACATATCACAGAAAAAGTTCCGCTTGCTTTGAATCAAAGCAATCATGTTTTATAATCCCAAAAGGTATTTTTATTTATATTCCGAAATAACGGAACCGCTCAACCGAAATGGAGCAAAAGAGGAACAGCCTATGACAGACATCATGAAAACTTTTGGCAAGAAGGTCTTTAACGACACCGTTATGCGGGAAAGGCTCTCGGAATCCACCTATCGCGAACTCAACAACACCATCAAGAACGGTGAGTATTTGAATAGCGATATTGCTGAAGAAGTAGCAAACGCCATGAAAGAATGGGCTATTGAAAACGGTGCGACCCATTTTACGCACTGGTTCCATCCGCTCAGCGGAGCTACCGCGGAAAAACATGACAGTTTTGTCTCCACAGCGGGCGGCGGTAAGATCACACTGGAATTTTCACCAAACAATCTGGTCCGCGGGGAAGCTGATGCTTCTGCTTTTCCGTCCGGCGGACTGCGGGATACTTTTGAAGCCCGCGGTTACACAGCCTGGGATCCGACCTCCTACGCTTTTATCAAGGATAACATTCTGTGCATCCCGACTGTTTTCTGTTCCTACAGCGGAGAAGCTCTGGATCACAAAACACCGCTGCTCCGTTCAATGGAAGCGATCAATACCCAGGCAATGCGCATTCTCAAGCTGTTCGGAAATCAGGATGTCGGTCATGTGAAGACTACTGTCGGAGCTGAACAGGAATACTTTCTGGTGGATAAAGAGTACTTTGACCGGCGCGAAGACCTTGTTATGACCGGCCGGACACTTTTCGGAGCCATGCCCCCGAAAGGCCAGGAGATGAACGACCACTATTACGGTTCCATCAAAACCCGTGTCTCGGAATACATGAAGGATCTGAACGCGGAACTCTGGTCCCTCGGGATCCAGGCAAAAACCGAACATAATGAAGTCGCGCCATCCCAGCATGAACTGGCAAACAACTTTTTGACCACAAATGTTTCCGTCGATCAGAACAACCTGACGATGGAAATCATGAAGAAAATCGCGAAAAAACACGGGCTGGAATGTCTGCTTCACGAAAAGCCTTTTGCGCGCGTCAACGGAAGCGGCAAACATAACAACTGGTCCATCAAAACCGATACCGGTGTCAATTTATTTGATCCCGGTGAAACCCCGCGCGAAAATGCGCAGTTCCTGATTTTTCTGACAGCAGTCATCAAAGCCGTGGATGATTACCAGGATCTTGTCCGCATTTCCATCTCCTCCGCCGGAAATGACCACCGTCTGGGCGGCTCGGAAGCGCCGCCGGCGATCGTTTCCATATTTCTCGGTGATGAACTGACTGAAATTCTGGAAAGCATCGAAACAGATGAGCAGTATGTGAACAAGCAGCAGGATCAAATGCTGATCGGGGTCCATTCCATCCCGTCTTTCCCGAAAGACAACACGGACCGCAACCGAACCTCACCGTTTGCCTTTACCGGGAATAAATTCGAATTCCGCATGCCCGGTTCCAGCGCATCCATTTCAACGCCGAACACGATCCTGAACACGATCGTTGCCGAAGCGCTGAAGCAGTTTGCGGATAAACTGGAAGGCGCGGAAGACCTGAATACCGCTGTCCATGACCTGATCCAGCAGTCATTTAAGAATCACAAACGGATCATTTTCAATGGAAACGGATATGACGCTGCCTGGATCAAAGAAGCAAAGAAACGGGGGCTGAGCAATTACGCCTCAACGCCTGACGCATTCGCACACTATCTGGACCCGAAAAACATCCGGGTATTTGTTGAAAACGGCGTCATGAGTGAAACAGAATACCGCTCACGCTATGAGATCTACCTGGAAAAATATACTAAGACGGTCAACATTGAAGCTTTGACCATGCTGGATATGCTCAAAAAAGATATTCTGCCCGCAGTCCGTCAGTTCGAAAAAGAGCTTTCCGAATCTGTTCATTATGACAGGGAGCTTGGCCTGTTTGATGAGTCCTCCTATGAGGTGCAGACACTTTTGAGCATCAAATCCCTGATCAAAGATATTTACAGGAATCTCATAGAACTGGAGCAGTCGCTGGCCCCCAAGCCCCACCAGAGCGCGCTGACAACAGCCTTTTTCTTCCATGACCAGGTACTTCCCGTTATGACACAGATCCGCCGCAGTGTGGATGAGATGGAACTCATTACCGACCGCAGATGCTGGCCGATGCCGACATACAAGGAACTGATGTTTGGAGTCGATTAAGAATAACAAGAAATAAAGAAATGGCAGGTTTGAAATGAAATTATATACAGTTGAAAAAGACGGAATGGAAGTCGTTGCTGCCTCTCTGCATGACAGTGATTTATACGCACTGTCATCATTGGGCATTACAGTTTCGGACATGAACGAGCTTATCAGCAATTGGGCTGACATAGAAGCTCCGCTCAAGGAAAAACTGTCAGCCCTTTGTGCTGACGGGAAAAGCTCTGCTGAAAAAGCTTTGAAGGATTATAAGATCCTCGCACCGATTCCCCGACCCAAACAGGATGTGGCATGTCTGGGGGTAAATTACCACGATCATAAAAAAGAAGCCGCTGCCGGTATTGATTTTGTCAAAACCGCTGAAACCATCTATTTTGCAAAACGCGTTAACCGGGCAACAGATCCCGACGGTCTGATCCCGAACTATGACTTCGTGGACAGTCTGGATTATGAAGTGGAACTGGGTGTCGTTCTCGGAAAAGACACTTTCCATGTCACACCGGCAGAAGCCCGGGATTACATTTTCGGTTATACCATCATCAATGATGTCAGCGCCCGGAATGTGCAGAAGCGCCATCAGCAATGGTATCTCGGGAAAAGTCTGGACGGATATACACCGATGGGTCCCTGCATCGTCACATTGGATGAGATCGGCGACCCGCACGACCTGACGATCCGCTGTTTCGTAAACGATGAGCTCCGCCAGAACAGCAGCACCAAATATATGATCACCACAGTCGAGGAAGCCATCAGCGAGCTTTCACAGGGCATGACGCTGCAAAGCGGAACCATTATCGCGACAGGCACTCCTGCCGGTGTTGCCATGGGCATGAAACCGCCTGTCTGGCTGAAAAGCGGGGACAAGGTCCGCTGTGAGATCGAAAATATCGGGGTTTTAGAAAATACAGTAGCGTAAGGAGAAAATGAAAAAGGATTGGCCGGGATTCAGCGAAACGGATTTTCATGAATCATTGGTGGATCCGGATTCGGAACATAAAAATGAAAAAAACGATATTACGGAAATATGCGCATCTGATTGCCAGATGCGGGGTCAACGTACAGGAAGGGCAGGAAGTATTCATCAATGCCGGTCTGGACCAGCCTGAATTCATACAGATGGTCGCAGAGGCATGTTACAAGCTTGGCGCAAGCCGTGTGGTCGTGGATTGGGATTACCAGCCGTTGGTAAAGACCCGTTATCAATACGAAACTCTCGAAACACTGGGCGGACTGACCGCTTATCAAAAAGCCCGCTGGGAGCATTATCTGGAAAAAATCCCCTGCAGGATCTTTATCATGTCCGACGACCCGGACGGGCTCAAGGGTATTGATCAGGAAAAAATGCTCAAAGCGCAGCAGATGAGTTATCCGCTCATCAAAGGCTATCGTGATGAACTGGAAAACAAATATCAATGGTGCATTGCCGCGGCTCCCGGCGCTGCCTGGGCGAAAAAACTTTTCCCGGAACTGACCAAAAATCAGGCTATTGAAAAGCTCTGGGAAGCCATTCTTTCCACGAGCCGTGTGACAGACGATCCTGTAGCTGCCTGGAAAGCACATAACACGGACCTGGAAAACCGCTGTGCCTATCTGAACAGCCTCGGAATTGAAAAGCTGCATTACACATCCTCCAACGGTACCGATTTCAATGTCGGCATGATCCCGGAAGCAGAATTCAAAGGCGGCGGTGAAAACAGCCGGCAGGGTATTTTCTTTAACCCGAATATTCCGACCGAAGAATGTTTTATTTCCCCTATGCGGGGCGCCGCGGAAGGGAAAGTAGTCTCCACCATGCCCCTTTCCCGGGAAGGACAGCTGATCGAAAACTTCTGGATCCGTTTCGAAAACGGCAAAGCGGTTGAATGGCACGCTGAGAAAAACGAACAGCTCCTCACAAACGTCATCACCGCTGATGAAGGTGCCGCTTACCTCGGCGAATGTGCCCTGGTTCCCTATAACTCACCGATTCGTGAATCCGGACTGCTTTTCTATAACACCCTGTTTGATGAGAACGCTGCCTGCCATCTGGCACTGGGTCACGGGTTCCCGGACACGATCCGCGGATTTGAAGAAAAGACGCTGGAAGAATGCCGTGCGCTGGGGATCAATGATTCCATGGTCCATGTCGATTTCATGATCGGCTGTGCGGATCTGAACATTGACGCAATTACAAAAGACGGAAACACAGCCCCGGTATTCCGAAACGGTAACTGGGCCTTCTGAAAAGCCGTACAATTCACAGAAACACAAAATGAGTAAATTCGGGTCAATTCGATTGATTGCCTGCGATCTGGATGGGACGCTGCTGCTGAACGGGGCACAGCGTCTCCAACCGGATACCTGCGGCCTGATCCGCCGTCTGTATGCTGAAAAGGGCATCAGGTTTTGTGCCGCAAGCGGAAGACAGTACGCGAACCTCAAACGCCTGTTTGAACCGATTAAGGATGAAATTTACTATCTCTGTGAAAACGGCTGTCTGTGTTATGCGGACGGACAGCGGATCCACAAAGAAATCATGGATCAGGAGCTTGCAAGGGAGCTGGTCCGGGATATTATGGAAACAGAAGGCGCAGAGATACTGGTTTCCGGTGAGAATATCCATTATCTGCAGCCAAAGGACATGAGTTATTTCTATCATATGCGTGATGTCGTCCGGAATGATGTAACAATCGTTCCGGATATTCTTCATATCCCTGAGCCGTATTTGAAGGTTTCCTTCTATGAAAAAGGCGGTCTGCATAAAGTCTCCGAATGGCAGGAAAAATTCGGAAACCGCTGTACTGTTGTCCCGGGACAGCTTGAGTGGCTGGATATGATGCCGCAGGGTGTCAATAAGGCCTCCGGTTTATCTCACATCCTGCGGTATCTGGATATCAAACCGGAAGAATGCATGGCGATCGGAGATAATGATAACGACCGGGAAATGCTGGAAATGGCAGGTCTTCCTGCCGCGGTACAAAGCGCAAAGCCATCCATCCGTGAACTCGCGGAGATCGAAACCGATACCGTAGAGCACCTTTTCGAAAGGATCCTTGCAGAATAGGTGTAACTCTTTTTTGGGAAGGCTTTTTCAGAAAGCTGTGCCGGGGTTCTCATGGGCATGTCTGCCTTTCATCCGCGGCATCTCATCAGTTTCTGAAAAAAACATCTGACATTTTGTAAAAAAATCAAAGGGGATGGATTCCTACGGCACTGATTCGTGCTCCCGGGAACCATCCCCTTTGATTTTGGCTGTAAGTCAATAGTTTATAGTTTATGGCTTACGATTATTAATCCTCATCATCTTCATCGTCGGGACCGTAACCGTCATCCCAATCATCGTCGCTGCCGTATTCGTCAATATCATCTTCAAAACTATGCGCATTGACGTCATTGGGATCAAGATAAGCCAGATTATCAAAATCATCTTCTTCCGGTTCGGGTTCATACTCATCCTCAGTCGGCATGCCGTACTGGGCAATAACCTGTTTGTAGATCCAAATCAGGTTCCGCTTATGAAGATTTTCGGCCAAACCGCCGAGATAAACACGGCTCTTTCCGCAATCTTCAACATGGATTGATGAAAGATATTCACCCGGGTTCCGCTTAATGCGGGCTTTTTCCCCGACTTCTTTCAGTTTGTTCAGATAATTGATATTCTCACGCATTGCTTCTTCTATTTCACCGCGGAGAATGATGTCACCATGCCCCTGTATGATGTTCTCCAGCCCCAGAGAATCGATCTTGGTGTAAGTATTGAGGGTATCGACATAATTCCCTTCATAAAGTGCGGGAATCGGCATAAAGGCATCTCCCGCGAAGAGAATGCGGTCCTCTTCCACAAAGACCGAAATTCCATCATCTGTGTGTCCGGGGGTAAGCATGATAATCAGGTTCTTTTTCCCGACTTTCAGTGTAAGCTCGCCATCATCAAACGTGAGATGAGGCAGAACAATGTGTGAATTTGCAAATGAAGGATTATCCTTTTTCGTAGCTTCCAAAGCAGCCACACCGGAAGTCGCAAGGTATTGGGCACATTTGGTGTGGGAAATAATGGTAGCTTCAGGGAAAAAACAATTTCCCCATGCGTGATCAGCATGGGAATGTGTATCGATCAGATAGCGAACGGGAACTTTTAACTCATTGTCAATAAATTCCCGCATCGCGAGGGTTTCTTCAGGGAGTGCAAGTGTATCGACAACGATTGCCCATTGAGGCCCGACAATCACACCTGCGGTAACTTGTGCGTAAAGCTCACTTTGAAGCCAATACACATTATCAGAAATCCGCTCTCTTTGCATTTATTAACTCCGTACTCGCATTCGGCGTATAACCGCTCTCGTAAAAAACATCATATAGGATAGCACAAACGGCGAAAAAATGCGAAAAAAAGTGATTGTGAATTACGCGATAAATGATTTTCGTCCCTGTTTAACGAAAAGCTCATGACAATAATCATTACAGGGGACAGAGGAATAAAAAAAACCGCTGTTTGCGGTTCTTCAGCACCTCCAGAGAGATTCGAACTCTCGTTTTAACCTTGAAAGGGTTGCGTCCTGGTCCCCTAGACGATGGAGGCTCATTCTATAATGATTTTCAAATCGCTTCCGCGATTCAGCACCTCCAGAGAGATTCGAACTCTCGTTTTAACCTTGAAAGGGTTGCGTCCTGGTCCCCTAGACGATGGAGGCTTGTTTCCATAACGGTGAATATTTTAGCAGAGGAATGATATCCCGTCAAGTGATTCGGTAAAATTTGTGATAAGTTTTCAAAAACAGTTCGCCGATTACCAAATACCCGATTTCAGCTTCTGATTTAATTTACTGTAGATCCGGGCACGGAACCAGGGTTCACTGGACGCACTGATGGCATCTTCCAATGTAAACCAGCCTGTTCCGCTGTTCTCATCCGCTTTATATGCCAGATGCTCGGTCTCATCAGCTTCCAGAAGGTATGTCAGGTTCAGGTGGAGATGTGAAGAAACATACTGTCCTTTTTTTTCATGCCCGTCAACGGTCAGAATTTCCAGGGAATAGATCCGATCGGAAAGCGGACGGACAGTATGGATGCCGGTTTCTTCCTTTGCCTCACGGATCGCGACCGAAAGCAGATCCGTTTCACCATCCGCGTGGCCGCCTGTCCAGGACCAGGAGTTATAAATATTGTGATAAACCATCAGCACCTTTGTCCGCTCCGGATTAACGATCCAGGAAGAAGCAGTCATATGCGCATTACGGTTCTGCCTTGTAAAAATATCCGGGCAGCATTCGATCTGCCGAATGATTTCTATTTGATCCGCTGCTTCCTGTTCATTCCAGGGGCTGTAAGATCTTATGACAGACAAAAGCTCATCTCTTGACATAAAAGCACAAAATTCCCGTCAAAAACAACTTACGCTATACAGAAGCTTCTCTCCTATAGATATTTACGGGGGCTGTCGCTTTATTGGATTGCCTCATTCCAAAAACATAACAAATTCAGTCCAATAAAGCGACAGTCCCCGTCAGCTTCTCTGCAAACAAATCTTCTCAGGAAAAGTAGGGAACAGTCAGCGTGAAGATGCTCCCTTTTCCCAGCCGGCTTTCGATATCCAGCCTGCCTTTATGGATTTTCGCGACGTATTTCACCAGCGCGATGCCCTGCAGACCACTGCCTGCCGCTTCCGCGTAGTTCAGTGCCTGCATACGCTCCAAATCAAGCGGTGAAATACCTGTCCCGGAGTCTTCCACAGACAAAGACCAGTCATTTTCGTTATAAGCGATCCGCACGCTGATCGGTTTGCCGTCCATGGGTGTAAAATGGATCGCATTATCCAACAGGTCGAATACCGCCAGTGTCAGCAGCCAGGGATCCCCGACCGCATTGCCCGCTGTTCTGCCTTTGGTGCCGCTTTCTGTATCCAGTTCAATCTCTATCCGTTTGTTCCGGGCAACAGCAGCCATATCATATATCACCTCTCTGGCGATATCCGTAACGGAAACAACTTCAAAGGACATAGCCGCGTTTTCTGTCCGCTGATAATGTTTTGAACCAAATCCGAACAAGGCTTCCAGACGGTTCAGAGGACTTTCGGTTTTATCAATATAATTCTTTTGAAGGTTGGACAATTCTCCGGATGACTCAAACAAAGCCAGCGTCCCCAAAGCCTTTTGGACCAGCAAATGATAATACTGGATCTCGTTTTCCCCAAAGCGTATCTCCCTGACGTCTCCGCCCACATGCGGGAAAATATAAATACGGCCGCTCTGTTCATTTGGGAAATCAATTTTTTTCAGAATAAAATCAAAATCTGAAAAATGCTTTCCCATCTCCTCTTTATTTTCAGCTTCCTGACGCAAAACTGTCAGAAAAGCTTCTTTATCCTTCATACCTTCAAACGAAGGATTTGAAATCAGCAGCCGGTCCGGATTCACCAGGATCAGGGCAGGGATGTTCAATCGCTCCAGCAGGTCTACATATTGGTTGGCCTGGTACTGAATGCTGAACTCACTTTCAAGCCACCGCTGCATGACCATTTCAACCCATTCGCAGCAGCCGATAAAGGAATCGGAAATCTTTTCCGTAAACGTATCGGCACGGAAACAGGCCCAGATAAAGCCGCAGTAACCGAAATGTGAATTCAGCGGGAAGAATATCGCCGACCCTTCCGTAAAAAGAAGGCTGGAAAGCAGCGTAGACTGTTTTATCGAAGGGATCTGCAGGACCTTCTGTGTCCTCATGATGCCATAAAATCTGGAATCGATAGCTTCAAAGGCATTGTTCGTCCGTCCCAGGCTGTACAGACGCAGATCCTCAGTGTCATTTCTTCCGGCATTGCGATTAACAATAACGCGGACCGAAACAGGATCCAAAAAGTCGATCGTATCCAGAATTGTGCGGATGTTACTTTCTATATCAGTCCACATAAAATCAATCCATCAGCGCAAAGATTTGTTCAGCGACTTCTGCCGCGGTATATTCATCGGTGTGGATAATAACAGCATCATCCGCGGGACGCAGCGGGGCAACTGTCCGTTCCCTGTCGTTCTTATCCCGCTTGATGATATCAGCGAGAATCATTTCATAAGTTTCTGACTCAATGTGTTTAGAAAGGTTTTCCTGATATCTCCGCTTTGCACGGGTTTCAGGAGAAGCTTCGAGATATATTTTCATTTCCGCGTCCGGCATAACGACCGTGCCGATATCACGGCCAACCATCACAACACGTCCGCGAAGACCGATTTTGCGCTGCTGCATGGTTAATGCCGCCCGTACCGCAGGATAAGCCGCAACCGTGGAGACGATTTTATCCACTTCCGGAAGATGAAGACGATCGGTAATATTCTGCCCGTCCAGCAGAACATTCGTGACACCATTTACCGTATCATTCTCGAGAGCAATATCCATCGATTCCACAACTTCACTTACTTTTTTCTCATCACTTATATCATGCAGCTTCTGATAAGCGCCATAAGCAGCGACCCGGTACATAATTCCGGTATCAAAAAACAGGTAACCCAGTTTTTCCGCTACGATCTTACCGACGGTTGTTTTCCCGGAGGCAGCAGTCCCATCCATCGCGATTTGATTTGGTATATTTTTCATCTCTCTCCATTCTCCTCATTCATAAAAAGTCTTTCCGCCCTTGCCCATAAAGTAACAGGTACGTCCGCAGCGGGCTGTGCGTCGCCGAAAATAAGCCATTTGCCCCACTCCTGAAAAGTGAAGCTGCGCCAATTCATTGTACCCCGCCAATCCTGCTGCGTACTCACAAATCCAAAATTATCAAAAAGATTGCCGCTCTGATCCAGAATTAACTCGATACCGGTCAGATCAGCATTGAAATTAGCCGTCGTTCGTATTTCCGGATAATTCCGGAGCAGCCACTCAGCCATGGGATCATTCACAATAAAATTCAAACCGAAATTCGGACTTGGAGTGTCTCCATGCTTTGCTATTATTTCATCAAAAAGCTCAAAAAAAGCCTTATTTGTAAAAGTTGTATAAGCTCCGTTCAAAATATTCGCGGTATTTCCCTGATGCCGGTCCAGCGGATGGTCGCCTGTCCGGTCAAAGCCGCCCGCGTTCCAGATCCCGGTCAAAAGGCTCCAGGAAAGGATCACGACCGTTCCCGCAAGCATTCCGCAGCGGACCGAGCCGGATTCCACGAAACCAAGCAATATTTTGATGATCAAGCCCAAAATCACTATGCTGACAACCGTAAGCAGAATGGTTCCCGCATAACGCGTAAGCGGCAGTGTTTGGGTGACATTATTCCAGGTGATCTGAATCAGCTCATTTCCATTTGTCTGCTTGAACAATTCCACCAACCGGAAATAAAAGAAAGACCACGCGGCACAAATCGCAAAGCCTGACATAAAAAACGGGAAATCGAATGAGACCTTCATGCGGTCCGGAATTTCCGAAATTATATTGCAGACATTTATCCACAACAGGATCGATACCCAGGGAAGCATAATGATGCCATGCCACAAGATCAGGACTGCAGCAGCAAATACAGACAGCAGCAAAGCAGAAATCTCATGACGGCGTATCGCCTGAACGCAGCACAGGAAAAGCGGAACACCGCAATACAAAATCACCGCGATCAGTTCAGCTGTCAGGCCCGGATAAACCCATGCAGAACCGGACCTGAAACTGTTGACGATCCCGGCGCCAAATCCGGCAATACCTCCGGGGAAAATACCGAAGGCAGTACAATACAACACAAAAAACAATGCCGCAAGAAGGATATCACGTTTTTTGAAGCTCCGTGGCCAAATCAACCGTGGTTCTTTTTTCAGGAGGAAAATTTTCAGAGAAAGACAAACGCCCGCGATCAGAACCACAGGCAAAACCCGCTCTCCGCCGCTCAATGCGATCAGGAAACAGGTCAGGCTGCCTCTCTTTTTCCCCGACGCTCCCAGGGCTGCAGCGGCGGCGATCATCGCCGCGGAGGGGATCACAGCATCTGCCCGTTTGCTCCAGAATAACAAAACCGGATCAAGCGCCAGCATAAATGACAGCACACAGGCTTTCCGTGCACCGATCTTTTTTGAGACCATCCAGGGGATCATTGAAAGAAGTATTCCGGAAAGGGCAGGGAACAGCCTCGCGCTGAACTCTGAACTGCCGAACAATTTGAACAGCAGGGCCGTCGGAAGTTCATAAAGCAGATGCCCGCTGCTGCCGTTTTCAAACAGACGCAGCGCAGTCACCGCATTTTCGGCCTCGTTCATTGTCAGAGAAGCACTGCCCAGTCCTGTCAGGCGCAGCATACAGGCCAAAGCAGCAGCCAATAGTACAGCCGCTGTGATATTCCACTTTGATTCGGACTCTCTCTCCATTCGCTCCGCCTCAATAGACCTGATAGATCGAACAATTACCGGATTCGAAAACCTTCACCAGATTGCGATCAAATTTCTTATCCTGAATATTATAAGCACTTTTTTCCGCACTGCCGACAAACACATAGCGAATCTTATATGTTTTTATTAATTCTTCTGCAGATTCCCAGCTGTGCGTCTCATAGATCCGTTTAACATCATCATTTCTGGATCCCATTTCTGCATATCCGCCGCGCCATTGTGATTCATGTCCCATAGGCCCCAGAACGGAAGGAAGCCCAACAAAAGTACTGACGATGTTATCCCCTCCGTAACTTGAGCCGACCTTTTCCAGCACCACACCCGGATCCGCGGATTCCAGCCACTGCAGTCCCTGCCAGTCATCTTCTCTTGAATTACGCAGAAAATCCGCGCCATTCAGCGTCAGTTCCTGCTTCCGACTCATGCTTTCCCATTTCCCGCTGATACAGAAAAACGGATAAATCATAACAACAGCTGTCATTACCGCCATCACAACAGTGCATACTGCCCGGCTGGCGCCCTTCAGCTCTCTGCTCAGTTCAGAAACCGCATAAGCGGCAGATAAAGCGAACAATATCCATGCCTGATAATAAAACTTAAAAATCGTGTTCATCCTTGTACCGAACAGGTCACGGAGGTAGAAGAATTCCGGGAAGATCACCAGCGCGGCGGCAATCAATATCATCAGGGAACAGAACACATCAACGGGATGTGAAGAATCATTTTCATTTCCGTTTCCGACTCTCGCGATTTGACGTATCACGGTAAAAGCCAGCCCCGCTATCAGGAACAGGATCAGCAGCGTAGGCAATGCAGACGCCCTTCTGCTAAAGAAACCCGCCATACCGCTCTGCATTGTCGTGATCTGCTGCATGGAAGTAAACGCCTGTGCGGCAGAGCCTAATGTACCCGGAATTTCCCGTGTACGTATCACGATCAAGCCAAAATAGACGATACATTCCAGGATCATCAGGACGGCAAAAATAATCAGCGAAGACAACACGCCGAAACGTTTTGATTCCGAGCCGCAGTTTCTCCCCCGAACAAACTGCCACCAGATGACCGGAATCAGGAAGAAACCAAACATAAGCAGGAACTGGACCGGTCGTGTCACGAAAACTCCGCTGGGAACGATCCCGCCTGCCTGGGAAGAGAAACTGACAAAAAACAGACTGTACAATAATATACACGCAGTGCCAAAGGGCAGCGCAGTCTCAAAAAATACGGTAAACGCTTTTCGGTTCCAGCCAAAATTCCGGATCTGACCTGCTGTAACACACAGGCAGCAGAGACCGAAATAAAACGGGAAATCCCACATATTCAGGAACAGCAGCGCCCCGATACATAATGCTGTCAGCCAGAAATCTGCCGATCGCAGCCATTGGACCATTGCGGTATCACGCAGCGTGAGATCCGTACGGATCAGACCTTCCGCGAAATAGATCCGCTCTTCTGTTTGATCCAGGGACTTCATCAGCGCGTTCAGCGCGATCCCCACAGCAAGCAGCACAAACGGGATCGCCAGCACATGCGGATGCAGATCCCCAAGCTGAAAGGAAAACATCGGAAATTCATCGATCACTTCCTTGACAGAACCCTCCAGCCCGACGTCGCTCACCACACGGGAAGCCCGCCACCACCAGATCCCGGAGCGTCCGCTCGGATTCCAGGAAGGCATACGGAGAGGTATTTCAGTAAGTTCTTTCAAATCCAGCCATGACCAAAACGCGGAGGTCCCGTCCTCTTTCCAAAACAGATGCAGTGAATGGAATACTTCCAGCAGACCCTCGAGATTACCTGCGATCAGCACAAATAAAGGTGCCAAAAGCGACCGCAGCTTCGGTATGAGCGTCCCGGATCCGGAAGGGTGCCGCAGTTCCGACAGGTCAGTCAAAATACCAAAGGCAGAAACAGCCGCCATTCCGAAAACAGCCGCCAGCATCAGATTGAATCCGACTGCGGGCAATACGCCGGACAACATCACCAGCACTGCTGTCATGATGTAACCAAAATAGTAGTAGGAAATGGAATAACCGGAAAGCCATCCGTCATTCGGGGGAAAAGTTCCGGATTTCAAAATGCTGCTGATAAACATCATCTCCATCGGTTTTTCCGTCCCGGAGATTTCCGGACCGCCCAGACGGATCGTCACGATCAAAAGGAATGTGAGAAGAAAAACAAGCTCCGAAGCAAGGACATACCATTTTGCCTTCCGGATCCATTCCTTTATTTCACTCCATTGACGATATCCGCTGATCCCGGACAAAACGACAGTTCCGCAGATCACAAAGAACAGACTTCCGGGGGTATTTCTCAAAAAACCGAGAGAACCTGACAGCCAGTACAGAAAGGATATGAGGACCAGGCCCAGGGAACGGGAAAAAACAAAACCCCGCCCCGGCAGTTTTTTCAGAAACCCGAAAACGATCGGAAACCCGATGAGCCCGGCTCCGCATAAAACCAAATACCACTTGATAACGTCGATAATCACAGCCATTCCTTATTCTTACCGATTAAAGTCGATTCATCAGTCTGAATCAAAAGCTCCCTCATCGCTGTCTGAAGGCCGGGAAATGACTTCATAAATCTGCGTATTTCCCTGATCGTATACACAGTTCCAGAGGTCCCCGTCCATCGTCCGGAATTTCGCCATACCACTTTCGCTGTACATGCCTTTTTCCATCTGTCCCGCGATGATATATTTTACATTGTATTTATCCAAAAAAGAGCGGACTACTATCATATCGGTTGTATTATAAAAATCATGGATCCCGTTGACACGATCCCAGACCTGCCGGGAAATCGGACCCCGCTGCTGACGCTGATGATAATTCCAGCCCACCACACCCGGCAGCCCGGTATACACCGTATAACGGGAGCCGAATTTATATTCCGTCGGGCTGGCTTCAACGATCACGGGAGAACCGTCCACATGCTCCTGCATCCAGATGATCGCCTGATAATCCTCACCCAGGTCCATGTAAAAACCATCCTGCCAGTAAGAAGAGGTTTCCATATATTTCATGCCGTCCAGTGTATGCGGTGCTTTATCAGACATCCGGTCCGTCATTTTGTCTGTTCCGGCAAATATCGTGTAAAGAAACGCGCCAAAGACCAGCACAACACCGGCTGTACGGTATACATTCACCCATGCGCCATTCGATCCTTCCGTACGGATCATATCGATCGTACATGCTGCGCCAAACGCGGAACAGATCGAAAGCATCACCCAGATCTGGTTGTAAAACTTGAACACAACATTCATCCGTCCGTTATCACCTAACAGATGAACCATTTCAACCAAAACCGAAGCAAATAACGATACGCCGATCAGGAAAAAGACAAAGCGCCTGATTTCCGAAATATCTTTCTGCAGCAAAAGCAGCAGCGACAAAACCATCAGCGGCAGCACGATCAGGATGATCTTCACGCCATCAGCCGCGAAATACACCAGAATCAGCAGTGCGGCAGCCAGACCGGCCAGCAGCCAGCTGCGGTATTTTCCGAAAACATCCAGGCATTCCCGCATTGATGTATATTTCATCCAGTGATAGATTTCTGCCGCATACCAGGCAGTGATAAAAAACAGGAACACACCCCAATGCATGAAATAGGAAGAGATCGGCGTCCGTTCATCCCGGTAAAGACCGATTTTGTTCTCCTGGGAATTGGTCGAAAGGTAAGGATAAAACAGACCGATCATCAATGCGGCAAACACAGCCAGCAGGACCAGCACGAAGATCATGTTCCCGGCTCGTTTTTCACTATTTTGCCGGAAGAATCCGTAACGGAGCCCCAGATAAAAGATAACGGCCGCGGAAATACAGAAATACGTCGGCGCGTCCCAGGTATTGGTCGGGATCAGCGTCCCGATGAGCAGACTTCCGCTCAGGAAAACAGCGAGCCATTCGCCCCCGGAATAATGTTTCCCGCCTGTAACGCGCAGGATCATGGCTGCCAGCCACAACAGGACCAGCACCGTCATCGGCAGCGCGAAAAGATGCGCATGCGGATCACCGTAGAGGAAGGTAAAAAACGGAAATTCCGTGATGGAAGAATCGGGGATCGCCCGGCTGGGGATCCAATACCAGTCGCCTTTGTACATTATCAGATGTTCCCCGGAAAACAATTTCACCAGACCATGCCAAAAGGCAGAAAATTTACTGAAAGAACCGCCGACATTGCCCAGTTCCACCAATTCATTTTTGATCTGAACGACCGTTCCCAGGTTCCCGATGACCTGCATACCGATCACAGTGAAAATACCCGCTGAATTTCCGCCCCGGTCATTTTCTCTCTTCCCGGCATGAAGGAACAGCGTCTTACCGATGCTGAAGGCAGCACTGCCCAGGAACCCGTACCACAGAGCCAGATTCAGGTTAAAAGCAACGGACGGGATAACACCCAGCAGCTTCACCATCAAACCGGAAAGAAACATACCGTAATAGTAATAATTCAGAAAACCGCCCGCGAACCACGGATCATACGGAGGAAATGCCGTACTTTTGAGAATGGCATTGAAATAAGAGAAGTCCATCGGACGTTCCCCGCCCTTATACGGATGCCACAGATCCGGATTCATTAGACGGATGGCCAGGAAAAACAAAAAACAGCCAAGGAAAACAAGATCCGACCAAAGAATATCCTTCCGGATCGCTTTCAGCGACGTCCGGATCTTTTTCCTGCGGGCCAGCGCTATCACGCCATTAAGCAGCAGGAAACACCCCAGTATCAGAAGAATATTTTTTCTGGAATATTCCAATCCTAAAGAAGACGCCAGCCAGACTGCATAGCCCCAAACCATCAAGCCGAATAATTTTGAAATACCCCAGCCTTTGTCCTTCAGCGGGCGGAATATAAGGGATGAGAGGGGCATAAAAATCACACCAAGCAGCCAGAAAACAGCCAGCCAGATCAGGACGGTAAGCAGCTCCGAGCTGTTGACGAACGCGGACCGGTCAAAAAGCTCCGACCATGTTCCCGCCGCCTGCTGTGCAGTCCACTGTTCCAAAGGCAGCATTTCCATGACTAATATGCTCCTGTGCTTCCGGAACTGAAAGTCGTATAGGAATAAAAGTTTTTCCCTGAATATGGCCCGACATGCAGCTGTTCAACGCCAAACGGATATTTTGTCCTGACTGCATCTGCGGCTTCGGTATCAGATTCGCGGTAAATGAAGAGGCGGGGTTCTCCGTCATCCGGAAGTGATGAGACAAAGGATTTGTCGAAAGAGTAATCCTTTTCCGGATCTCCCGCGTTGATGCCGACCAGCCGGGTATCCACCCAATGCGGATAAGGGATCACGTAAGCTTCCGAATAACTGCCGATCGAATCAGCAAATCCTTTGATGACGCCGCCGATCTGTTTCGTATTCCAGGCACTGCGGTTATATTCATAGGCAAAGCGACGGAAAACCAGGTCATAATTGTTGAGGAATATGCTGCATAATAATGCAATTGCAGCCGCGGCTGTCACAACCAAAGCACCGCCATGACGCTTCACCATCTGCGCAAGCACATCAAACACACAGCAGAATCCCGCAGCAGCAACCAAAAACACAGGTATCAGCGCACCGGCAGTCCGGTTCAGGCAGGGATTTTCCCCGGGGAAAGCCAGGGAAAGGGTTGAAGGCAGCATCAGCAGCGGGATCGAAAGCAGCATACAGATATCATCCCAGCGTCTTTCCTGAAAAATACGTATCAGAACAAACAGCAGCCCCAGGAAGAAGAAAGACGCGGTAAAATGTTCCAGCGCCGGACGATAGGTGATCGAATGGACCCAGGTGGAGCCATCGCTCCAGAAAGGCATGACCAAACCCTTCCAAAAGTTATCCGCGAAGATTCCCACCGGGGACGAATCAAAAGATTTCTCCGTCTCACCGATCCGGGAAAGCGAACGGTAAACAACCATTTCCGGCATATCCAGTGTGACCCGCGCTAAAGGCAGAAAGACAAGAAAGGCAAAAAGCACCAGGCAGAGGAAAGCGCCGACAGCGTTTGTCCGGCTTCCGGATTTGACGTCCATCAACAGGTAGATGATGAAAAAGACGGCGAAAGCAAGCGGTACAACACGAAACGGGCTGTAACCGTGAAGCCCAACCCCGAGGAAAATACCGCTCCAGATCAAAGCACCGCGGCTGCGGTCCCGCAAGCCTTTGATGAAGAAATAAAGTGCCGGTGCCGTAAACATCGGATAGTAAGCGAAACGTAAAGCCGCCCTCTGGATCACGACCGGCCAATAGGAAATTCCGCAGAAGAACATGGCGATCAGCCCGATCCGGCGGTTTCCCAACATCTTACCCAGCTTATACACGAACGGGAGAATGAACAACCCCGCCAGAGCCGTACCGATCTTCAGGCTGAGAAAACTCAAACCGGTGCCGAAAACCTTCATGATGAGCAGCGTAAAATAAAACTGGAAACATTCCCGTCCGGTGTTCCGGGTAAAGAAAATCGGCGAATCCCCATTCAGAATATCCCGTATATCATAAAGCTTTTCCGCGTGATCGCTCACCATATCGACGGGTACGGAATCCAGGTCATGGAACAGGAAGAAGGCACAAACCAGAAAAACCGCGATCCAAATCAGATTCCATGCCGAAATATACAGCCGGATCGAAAACCGCTGCTTTGCGGAATTCACAAACCAATCTTTTCCCTTTGACATCAATTCGCGGATACTGTACGGGCTGAACGCAAGAAGGGCAAAAATAACGGACAATGCCCACACAGAGACATTCAAAAATGTGAACTGATTCCCGCCAAACAGGAAAAAAGCCAGCACGGTGCAGACACCGCACAACCCCAGATATTCATAACGGATCTTTTCCGAGAAGCGTTTTTCAACATCCGTATCCGGAGCAGTTTCTGAACCTCCGGTCTCATTTTCATCCCGCTGCCGCAGGAAAAACGCGGCGAGGAAACAAAAAGCGCATAATGCATACAACCCGCCGCCGATCAAGGCGCTCATGTTTGTCCGGGCGATGATCGCCGGTTCCAGTACGATCTGTGCCGTCAGGGCAAAACAAATGCTGAGAACAAAAAACAGCGGATTCGGCTTTGTCCGGACCAGCGCATGGCTGCTGATAAAATTTTCAGCGAAACCCTGTTTTCGAGCGGGAGCTTCTTCGTCCTCATCATCCTCATCAACAGCAGAAGGGATCTCCGCCGGTAAAATTTCTTTACCGATATTCTTTGGATTCAGCCTGAATTTCAAATAGTCAAGCACACTGATTTCAGTCAGCGGATCGGTCTCTTTTTCGGCCACTTCCGCAGCTTCTTCATCAGCAGGGACCGGGAAATCAGTATTTTCCGGTTCTTCTCCGGATCTCACATCCTGATCCTCAGCGATTTGCGCTGAAATTTCCTCAACAGGGTCGGAAACCGCCGCATCGTTTTTTATCTCGTTCAATTCATCCATATTTCAACCTGATCATAAAGCACTCAGTGACCGTCTGCGCAGACACTGATCATAATTTTTCAAACAGATCCATATACATTGCAGCCACATTATCCGGGCTGTACATCTGCCGTATGTCATCACATAATGCTGCGGAGTATGTTTGTTTTGTCCGCAAAATACGGATCAGCGCTTCCGCAAGCGCGTCCGGATCGCCGACAGGGAAAATCTCACCCATCCCATGCCGCTGTACCGGGACCCGGACACCGGGGAGATTTGATGCGGCGACCGGTTTTCCGTTGATCATCGCTTCGATCTGCACCAGGCCAAAGGAATCCGTCCGGTTCAGGCTCGGCATCGTCAAGACGTCAATGCAGCGGTAAAACGCCGGTACTTCCGCATCCGGAAGCCTTCCCATAAACTGCCAGTGGCCTGTTTCGATCAGCTCATCGATACGCGGTTTGAGCCTTTCATAATAAGCAGCTTCCCCCAGAACATTTTGATAAGGACCCATAAAGAAAACCGCCGCATGTGGAAATTCGCTCAACACCTTCGGCAGCGCATCCAACAGGATTTCCACACCCTTATCTGCGGCGAACCGGCATGCCATTCCGATGATCGGAGAAAAGTTATCCGCCATTTTTTTCACACGGAAGGCAGCAGCATCTTCATCACTGATCGGGTCCAGTTCCACGGGCGGCTGAATAATGCGCACTTTTTCTTTGATCTTTGACAAGATATCCGAATGGTCCGCGTAATCCTGCGAGTTGGTCACAACAGCATCACAGCTGCGGAAGGCGAGATCATTCATCCACAAAACGCCCTTGTTCGCGAGAGAATTAATAACGCCGGAAGGCATCTGCAAATCACAATGGTAGGTCAGTACGACCTTTTTACCGTATCTTCTGCCCAGCCGAGCCAACAGAGCGCTTTCCAGCTGCGGAAGATGAATGTTGACCACATCCGCCTGTTTCACATAGGCAGCCGCGTCCATCCAGAATTTCGGCATCACAGCCCCTTTGCTGATCTTCAGCAGCACCGGTTCCCGTACGACACGCACGCCGTTCAGAACTTCCTCCCCGGGCAGCTCCGCGGAATGACGGGAAGTCAGGACGGTCACTTCATGCCCTGCCCGCACCCAGGCTTCCGCCACCCGGGCGGCATAAATCGTCAACCCGCTGATATATGGTTTATAGTAAGTAAGCGCAGCCAGTATTTTCATAGATTTGATCAGACAAAACGGAGAATGACAAAAAACTTAATGACTCTCATCACCCTGCTCGGCGGTAATATCTTTATTCATTGTGCTCGTGAATACTTCACCCAGTTTCAGCCCCTGTACAGAGAAGCCGATCAGGCCCCACAGGACCGGTGTAACGATCGCGATAGCGTGCATCACCAGACCAAAAGCCAGTGCGGAAGACTGATCGATCCCAAAGAAACCAAGCGAAACGACATAAGCGCCTTCCACGACCCCGATACCCGCGGGAGCGGAAGGGATCGCGCCGCCCAGCGCACCGATGCCCTGGATAAACAGCCCCGCCCAAAACGGAAGCTGCGGAAAGAAATCATGCATTGCCACCTGGAGTGTCGTGATCCAGCAGGCCCAGGTCGCCAGGATCCAGAACAGCCAGACCAGGAACCGCTTCGGCTGCGTCAGGATCCCCATGCCGGAAAGCAGAAACTCAACCTTCGGCAGGACGAATTTTCCCACTTTCGTTTCCGGTTTGATGATTTTCCTGAGCAGATCCATGAACTGCACCTGATGTGCTGCCATCCAGAACATAAAAGCGATACCCGCGAGGATCACCGCAAACAGGACGTAATAGATCGTCCCGGAAAAACTTACGGATGCCATCAGCGGGATCGTAATCACCAGCATGATCAGCGTGATCAGAACGTCAAAGATCCGTTCAAGGATAACAGTCGTGAAAACATAAAAAGGACTTCGTCCGATCAGACCGCCCATGATAACGGATCTTCCGATCTCTCCCAAACGCAGCGGGAGCAGGTTCAGCAGATATCCTTCCGTGATCGTGAAAAAACAATTCAACCGGGAAGGTTCATCGTTCAAAATCACCCGCCAGGCCATACCGCGGAAAAAAAAGGATATGGTCTGGAGCACGAACAGGACCAGGAACAGCCGCGGCGAACAGTTCTTCAGCGCGTCCTTCAATACATTCCAATCAATGAAATAAATCAAAACACCGATGATCACCGCACTGCAGATGATCCCCGGCAGCATTTTTTTTAGAATATTTGATTTCATAAGCTATAAAAAGTTTGGCGACTGGTTTTTTACAGGCAATTCTTTTGATAATGATTTGTGATCATCAGTCACAAAGTGCCATCCTGACTTTCACCCTTCACCATACAGCGTTCACCTTTCATTTTTATTCATCTTCAAGAGACAGAACCGCCATGAAGGCTTCCTGAGGAATTTCCACATTGCCGACCATCTTCATTCGTTTCTTACCGCGTTTTTGTTTTTCAAGCAGTTTGCGTTTTCGTGTGATATCGCCGCCGTAACACTTGGCAAGAACGTCTTTGCGGTACGCCTTGACATTGGCGCGGGAAATGATCCGTCCAGAGGCACTCGCCTGGATCGCGACTTCATAAAGCTGCTGCGGGATAAGCTTCTTTAACTTGGACACCAGCAGCTGGCCTTTGTGATAAGCATCTTCCTTGTGAACGATCGAAGCCAGCGCATCCACCGGTTCCCCGCCGACCAGGACTTCGAGCTTGACAAGGTTGCCTGCACGGTAATTGTCAATTTGATAGTCCATGGAAGCATAACCCTTTGTACGGGATTTCAGCTCATCAAAGAAATTGACAATCAGCTCCGCCAGAGGAATTTCAAAATTCATCTGGACGCGGTTCGGGGCAGGATAATCCTGAGAGATAAAGATCCCCCGGCGCTTACGGACCAGCTCCATGATCGTCCCGTAAAACTCGGTGGGAGTAAAGATCTGCAGCTTCATCCACGGTTCCCGTATTTCCGCGATCTTGCCTTCATCCGGCAGCTGTACAGGGGAATCGATGAGGATAACGGACCCGTCATTGAGTTCCACTTCATATTCCACAGACGGCGCCGTCACAACGATATCCAGATCATATTCCCGCTCCAGACGTTCCTGTATGATCTCCATATGGAACAACCCGAGGAACCCGCAGCGGAACCCGAAATTCAATGCCTGAGATGTTTCCGGAACGAAATCCAGGGAAGCGTCATTGAGCTGAAGCTTATCCAAAGCATCCCGCAGATCATCATAATCTTCACCTTCCACCGGATAAATGCCCGCGAAAACCATCGGTTTGGCTTTTTGATACCCCGGCAGCATTTCCGGAGCCGGATTATTGGATAGTGTCAATGTATCACCGACACGGCATTCTCGCACAGTCTTCAAACCCGTGGCCACATACCCGACATCACCGGAACGCAGCTCGTTTACAGTCATCATTCCCGGGTTAAAAATGCCGATCTCAACCGGTTTCATATCCGTCAGTGTGGACATCGCCAGCAATGTGTCATTCGGGCAGATCACGCCGTTGCGGACGCGGATATAAGCGATAACACCTTTATAGGAATCATAGTGGGAATCAAAAATCAGCGCCTGCAGCGGTGCGTCATCCGTACCGGTCGGAGGCGGGACCAGTTCAACGATTTTTTCAAGGACCTGCTCCACGTTCAGGCCTTCTTTTGCGGAAATACGCGGAATATCATGAGCAGGCACACCGAGCAGCTGTTCCAGTTCATCCGCGACCTCATCCGGAATAGCGGAAGGCAGATCGATTTTGTTGATGACCGGAATGATCACCAGGTCAGACTCCAGCGCCAGATACAGGTTGGCAAGCGTCTGTGCCTCAATGCCCTGCGTGGCATCCACTACCAGCAGCGCGCCTTCACAGGCTTCCAGCGCACGGCTGACCTCGTAATTGAAGTCAACATGCCCCGGAGTGTCAATGAGGTTCAGCTCATAGCGCTTTCCGTCTTTCGCGTCATAAAACATCCGCACGGCGGAAGCTTTGATGGTAACGCCTTTTTCCCGTTCCAGATCCATACTGTCCAGCACCTGGTCCACCATCTGACGGTCAGAAATGGTGCCGGTGATCTGCAGCAGCCGGTCGGCTAAAGTAGACTTGCCATGATCAACATGGGCGATAATACAAAAATTCCGAATGTTCTCTTTCATAATCAGTTATAAAGTATATCATTTCTTATCCCGATTCGCTCATGAAGGTGAGAAAATCCGGAAACTGGTCTGAGACAAGATTTCCGAATTATGATCTTTTTCATCAGGCCAGCCGAAAACATAAAGTCTTTTTTGATAAAATTATGATAAAATATTGATAAATATAAACGGAGGAAATCATGATTCAAATCAAACCTGTATCAGACTTGCGGAATAAATTCACCGAGATCGAAAGAATCGTCAGCACAGGGAATCCTGTATTTTTGACAAAAAACGGCCATGGAACTATGGTCGTTCTGAGTTTGGAAGATTATTCCCGTTTAGCCGGAAACATCGAAAAAGAGCTGATGATTGCCGAAGCTGCTGCCGAGTCTGATTCGACTCGGTATACCAGAGATGAAATGTATAACATGCTAAAGGCGAGAATCGATGCAGCAAGATAAAATCAGGTTGGAATTTTTGCCGTTATTTTATGAAGACATGGGCGAAATTACAGACTATATCGCAATAAAGTTCAAAAATCCTGATGCGGCAGAAAAAATTTTAGCAGAGGTCTTTGAAGCCATAGATAAAAGGCTTCCCTTTGCAGACCATTTTGAAAAATACAATACTGCACATGAATTTCTTTATGACTATTACAAAATAAATGTCAAAAATTTTATGATTTTTTATGTAGTAAAAGAAGCAAACCCAAATGAAAAGGTTATGGAGGTCAGAAGGATACTCTATAACAGAAGAGATTTACAGAAACTGATTTGATTGCTATATTAATCGAACGACCGGATAATCAGATAACAGATGCTGACCTGTCTGAAGGTCCACAGCATTGATCAAAAGCATTTTGTTGGCGTCGATCCCGAAAGAGATCTCAAACCGGGGCAAACCGCGTTCGGCGGGAGAATCAGCAGCGAGAAACAGTGGATTGTGTTCATTCATCCAGAAGCGCTGCTCGGAGCGGACTTCCGCTTCTGTCAGCGGCATCACATGGACGGAGCCGTCGGAATCAAAAAAGATCTCATTTTGATTTCCCGGCCGGGTGCCGCTTTCTGTTATTTCATAAACCGCGATGCCAAAGCGCTGCTGCCCATCATAGGAGGCTTTCAGACGCATCGGTCCGGCAGCCAGTTTTTCAGGATATTTTGTTCCCTTTGCAACGATCGTTTTGAAGGCATATTCACCGGTCCGCGGATCGGTATACCGGATCGCATAGGAATGCTGGATAAAATCATAAATGTGCATTCCGCCGGCGATCACCGCAGCACCGCGCGCCACCGCTCCGAGAGGCTCGTCCCATACGATTTTTCCGGCGGGAAAGCGTGATTCAAGATGTTCACGGATCGAAGAGATCAGACATGACCCGCCCACCGGCAGGATGGCTGTCACAGCTTCGCGGACAAGCCCGTGATCTTCGGCAGCACGCAAAGCTTCTTCAATGATCTCATCCAAAGAATCAAACAAGCAGTGTTCACGGAACAAAGCGGCGAGATCATCCCGCGTCAGGACAAAGGAGTGATCCGGAAAGAAATCAAAAAGAACACTTTCCGCTTCGGAAAGCCGGATCTTGACCTGTTCACAAAAGCGCAGCAGCTCCGCAGAAATTCGGCGGAGAAACGGATCATTTTCAGATATACGCAGGCGCGCCAGCACTGCTTCATAGATCCAGCGGTCAACAGTCATTCCGCCGAGCGTGCACCCGGCTTTGCCGAGGACCCGGCAGCTTCGTCCGTCTTTGCTGCCTGTCTCCGTCACAGAAACGCACACAGCCTGCAGCGTGCTCCCGCCGAAATCAAGGACCAGCAGAGTATCCCCCGGATGAAGGCTCAGTCCGTAACCGGCAGCCGCGGCACTTGCTTCATCGACCAGACGCAGATGAAGATTCTCGAAGCGCTTCATATCACCGAGAAGCCAGTCACTGTAATGTTCAAAGGACTCCACCGGTACGCTGATCACCAGCTCATCGGGCGCTTCCCGGGTTTCTGCAAAAACTGCGGCTGTCAGGGTATGAAGAAAATCCTCCGCTGCCCGTTTTGCGTCGATGCGTTCATCACCTATACGCAAAGCATAAGGGCTGCGCAGATTGATATAGCGCTTCATCCAGCGGAATTCTTTGCTCTCCGGTGAAGCATTGGCAGCGATTTGGGAGCCAATAAAAAACCGCCCGTCGGGTTCATAGGAGATGATTGAAGGGACAAAAACAGAACCGGGAACACAAAATGAGGTCTCACGGATCATCTCCGCGCACTGTTTTTCCTCATTCCACAGGGCAATGACTGTATTGCAGTTTCCGAAGTCGATTGCCGCTTTATTCGCCATAAACAGGGAGATCGTTCAACAGACGCCAGACACGGTCGAGCGCTTTTAATGCCGAAAGGTTCCGCACCGTCCAGCCGTAGGTCTGCAGGTCGTCATTTGAAAAATTACAGAGATTGATTTTGCTCGCGGTAGGGTGAACATCGCCTTCACGCAGTCCATTGTTCGGCAGAGCGCTCATCGGTTTCCAGAGATTCCAGAACGGTACATTGTACTCATTCGCGATCCGGGCAGCCGCCTCGTTGAAGCTGCCGTCGCCTTCCAGATCGTCCGCTTTGGAATACAGGATCGGCACGATTTTCCGTGAAAGCGTCTTTTCGACCAGAGAACGCAGATGTTCCTCATACCTTTCGATACCCAGCAGCGCGTCATTGGTACCAAACCCGATGAAAGCGATAGAAGGCGTGAACAGACGGTATTCACAGCTCAGCGCGGATTCATACGGCCAGCAGATATCGTCCTCATACCAGTGATAAACGTCCATATCATAAGCCGTTGCCCCATTGCGGGAAGCCCGGGAATTCCGGGAAAAAGACCACTGGAATTGATCGATGGCTTCCTGAAGATAAGCGTAAGGACCGAGTACATAACCGGTATCGACACCGGAATCATAACAGCCGAAGAAGGAAGGCATCATCGTGTTGCTGTCCCCGATCTTGCTGAAGCGTTTCGGATTATTTCCCTCACCGAGCCCCTCAAAATAAAGCGTCTTGAGCTCCGGTGAGATGCTTTCCGGCAGCTCCGGCCAGTTCCGCCAGTCTGCCGGATCCAGCTGAACGATCGCAGCCGGTTCCGGAGAAGGTTCTTCAGTCGGGATGCTAACCGGAACAGGTGTTTCCGTGGGCAGAGACGTTTCCGTCGGGACAGGCGTATCCGTCGGAACGACAGCCAGTGTCTCCTCGCTGATCTCTGTCATCCGTATATGCAGTTCATTTCTGCTCTTTTGATTCGCCAGTAAAAAACCGGTCAGAGCTGCTGCTATCAAAACAAGCACTATAATGATCCAGATAATCTTTTTCATAACCCACCGGCACAATCAAAATAGAGAAAGGAAACTTTGATTCGTTACATCCATGAGAAAGCTCATTGATCTGAAGCGCAGAATTAACTTCACACTTCAAACTTCACTCTTCAAACTGATCAGTGCAACATCCAGAATGTTTCCACCAGCAGACCGATGATCAGACCAAACAAAGCGCCGGCATAAACCTGGCGGGGCGTGTGTCCGATCACTTCCTTCAGTGTATCTTCAGAAAGCGGCTGACCGCTGAAGAGCTCCCGCAGGATCTGATTGATGCGCTGGGCATGCAGCCCGGACTGCCAGCGAACATTCGCCGCGTCATAGAGGACGATGATCCCAAACACCGCCGCGACCGCGAACACCTCGCTGTCAAACCCCGCGCGCATTCCCGTTACCAGTGCCAGCGCGCAGACAAATGCAGAGTGAGAACTCGGCATCCCGCCGGAACTGAACATCTGAACAGGGTCCCACTCTTTAAACATCCAGTAATGGACAAACGGCTTAACAAACTGAGCGAGCATCATGGCGATCAATGCCGCGACCAGTGCGTGATTTTGAAAGATATAGCCCATTATCAGTCGTTCTCCGCCTGACGCAGATCCTTCAGCTTCAACTCTGCCTCTTCCAGCATCTTGCGGCACTGCTCCGCCGTCTTTTTCCCCTCTTCAAAAGCCTTCAGAGCTGCTTCCAGGTCCAGGCTCTCCTTTTCCATTTTCGTCACGATCTCATCCAGCTTTTTATAAGCTGATTCAAATGTTTCCTTGTTTTCGGTTTCTTCGTTCATGGTTCTTCCTTCTGGATTTTCTTTCACAGATTGCCAAATGTGAAAACTCGCACCGCTACAACAGTGAGTTTCCGAAAGCCGCTTTCCCATAGATCAAACGCATGAAAGAACAGCTGCAGAAACATATTATAAAATGATTCAGCCAAAGAGACATATTGAAAACCGAACCTTCATGATTAACCTGTGCTCATTAAAAGCTTTTTCAGAAATTATTTGCGGCATATTTCTGTTTCGGGCTTTTTGGTTTTTCAGGCAGTGTCATCCGCAATTTTCCCTGTTCCACAAGCGGCTGAATAATCGCAGACATTGTATAATATCTGGATTTTCCTGTAAAAGAAGTTAATTCTTCACGGCTTCTCGGAATCCTGCAAAATTGAATTACCGCTTCAGAAAGATTTGTTTTATCTATATCATCCCCTGAAGGATTCAAATCATTCCAGAATGTAACGCGGAATGTTCCTCTTATTACTTCAAATTTTGGCTCAGGCAGTCCGGCTTTACTGCACTCACGATAAATCGTCGGTATTCCGGAATATCTGTTTTCAGAAATATTCAGAAGTTCAAGAATATTCATTATCACGGGATTTCTCGTATCAGGATGACCTTTTCCAAGTTGATTTACCGACCCTCCGCCGTAGAGTCCGCCTTTACTGATTATTTCGATTCGATTCCGATACATTTCTATACTGACAGGAGTATTCTCAGTATAAATACTGTAATCTCTATGCAGCAGGGCATTTAATACGGCTTCTCTCACAGCCAAAAGTGGGTATTCGGGTTTATCTTTTCTCTTACCATTTTCATCTATTATCGTTTTTGTCCGGCTATTTTTCCGTACAAATTCAATCGCTTCCTCCAACATGTCAGATATACACCCTGTGATTCGTCTGTTGTCAAGAAACCTCGCGCCATCTTCATCTGTGTCTCCCATTTCTGCTCCCGGAACAGAAACCGCGGTAATGCATAATTGCGGGAACCATGTCTGTGGATACAGGGAAAAAAACAAAACTCCTGCAAGCGTAGGCACACGATCCGCTGTTATGCCCATCAATTCAAGAATTGCATTATCCGAAACATTTGACGCAAGGTTTGGTCTTTCTTTTTTCACGGAATTTAGAAATAATCTCAGACTGTCTTGATTAAACAAAGAAATATTTGCCTCCGGGACCTTTCTGAGTTCATCCTTTGTTCTGCGTTTGAAAGCCTCATAGCTGTATATTTCATATTCACTCATTAATTCATCTACATCGCCAACACGTATAAATGAACCTTTTAATCTTCCCACACCTGCATAGTAAACAGGCCTGTTTACACTTTCAACACCGGGAATTTCCGCAGAAAGCACGATTTTTCCATCAATATCACATTGGGTAAAAACCGCTCTGACTTTTGGCTGCATTTGATTGCACGCTTCCATTGCCTTCTTTTGTGCATCTTCCACGTCATACACACCAACGACGGCATAATCAGCTTTTTCCATAATTCCAAACAGAATTACTCCGCCATCATCCTGATTTGAAAAAGACGATAATGTATCGTAAATTTTTGGGAAACCACCGCGGCAAGCCTTTATTTCTACCGTTTGAAATTCACTTCTTCTCGCCTGAACTTTTCTGACAAGTGAAAATAATTCTGATTCCTGCATAATAATATACTCCTGATAAACAAGTATATTATATCAAAATCGTGAACTTGTCAAGTTAATCTTAAACTTAACAACTAAATAATTAAGTTTGACAAGTAATTTCTCAGAATAACAAGTTTACCTGCATATTTAGCAAGTTCTTGTCAACTTTTTGCCAATTTTCCATTCCCGCAAACAGGACTATACACATTATTACCGGGCCTGTTTGGGCTCAAAGTCCGGATTTTTTGAGAGCTGCTTTCATTATTCTTCGGATAATTCCGTATTAAGATGCAAATTCACATGACTCAAGATTTTTATTCAGTTTCAACGCAGATTCATTATTCATAAAAACAAACAATAAATATCATTCAACCAGCGCTGATTTTTCTCCGTCGATAAAGCGGATGCCGATGCGGTCCCCGGCGGTCAGGTCCGCGGCGGAGGTCACGATCTTATCCTGATGGCGGACAAAGGCGTAGCCACGCTTCATGACGTTTTCGGGATTCAGTGCCAGCAGGCGTTTTTCCAGACCGTCCAAAGCAGCGTAACGGGTTTCGAAGTAATTTTTCCGCAGCATCTTCAGCCTTGCGGTCATCTGTTCCAGCGCGCGTTTTTCATTCTGTATCTTCGTTTCCGGTGACTGGGTAAAGAGGCGCTTTTCCAGAATATCCAGCGCCTGCCAGTGCTGGTTGATGATGCTGTCCATCGCCCGGTCAAGACGCTGCTCCGCTCCGCCTAATTCCGCAAGCACATCGCTCATGGAAGGGACCGCGTGGACCGCCGCGGCTGTAGGCGTGGGGGCGCGATGGTCTGAGGCGTAATCCACCAACGTAAAATCCACCTCATGCCCGACACCGGTGATGATGGGAACCGGGGAAGCCGCCACCGTCCGCACCAGAGCCTCATCATTGAAACACCAAAGGTCTTCGGCAGATCCGCCGCCGCGGGCGAGAATGATCACATCCGGTTTGAGCTCATAAAGCCGCAGCAGGGAAGCAATAAGCTCCGGAGGCGCACCGTCCCCCTGGACCGAGGCAGGAGACAGCCATACCTCCGCCAAAGGCCAGCGTCCGCGAAGCGTGTTCAGGATATCCTGCAGCGCCGCCCCGGAAGGGGAAGTGACGACTCCGATCGTCCGCGGGATGCGGGGCAGCGGGCGTTTTTTCTCCTCATCAAATAATCCCTCCGCCGCAAGCTTCTTCCGCAGTTTTTCCAGCTCCTCATAAATGTTGCCGCGTCCTTTTGTGCGTACAGAATCGATCGTCAGCTGGTAATAACCGCCGCGCTCATATACACTCACATACCCATGAGCCTCAATGGCATTTCCCTGTGTCAGCAAACCTCTGATTTTCGCGTTGAAATTACTCTTCCAGACCACTGCCCGCATTTCGGAGACATTATCTTTCAGCGTAAAATAACAGTGCCCGTTCATCGAGACCGAAACTTTTGAGACCTCACCGCTGACCCAGCAATCCTGAAAATCCGGGACAGCCTTCACAATCCCGCCAATCAGCTTGTTGATATCACTGACGGTAAATATCTTTTCTTCCTGAGCAAAAAAACCGAATTGTTCCATGTGTTCTCTTTCATAGGATAGTGAATAGGATATAGTGGATAGTGGAAATAGGGAGGTGTAAAATCTATCTAATCCTTGTATACTATACTGGTTCCTGGTCCCGAGCCCCTGATCCCTGACCACTATTCCCTATCGCCTATCGCCTATTCCCTATCCCCTATCGCCTAAAAAATTACTCTTATAATACGCTACCGCCAGCTCATCACAGCGGTTATTATACGGGTTATCGGCGTGTCCTTTGACCCAGATCATTTCCACATGATGGATCTGCAGCAGGCTGTCCAGTTCCTTGAGCAAATCGACATTCTTTGCCGGTTCGGACTTGTTCCGCATCCAGCCGTTACGCTTCCACTTCTCCATCCAGCCCAGCTTGACCATATTCACCACATATTGGGAATCGGAATACAGCGTGACATTGCAGGGACGCTTTAAAGCCCTCAGCCCGACAATGACCGCCATCAGTTCCATGCGGTTGTTGGTCGTATTCGGTTCGCCGCCGGAAATCTCTTTTTCAAACCTGCCTGACTGCAGAATTACACCGTATCCGCCCGGTCCCGGGTTCCCGCTGCAGGCTCCGTCTGTATAAATTGTTACATCATTCATCGTTTTTACTCTGTCCACTTCCCCGTGATAAGGTAGAATAGTGTGATATATGAATATGAAAGTATTCTATCATTTTTGCCGCGGATGACCGGAAAACAGCTGACAGAGATTAGGGATTAGGTATCAGGGATCAGGGATCAGTTGACTTGCATCCGGTTTTCCCGGGACAGTCACGATGTTCTCAAAGTGATACGGTTGCTGCGAAGCAATACGGGGACGAGGTCATCTTTACTTATACAACTTATACACACAATTTCTGAGGGACTGCCCCTTTATGGGGCTGTCCCCGATAAGGACGAAAAATGAATAAAAGAATCAGTCAAATATTGGAAACAATTCTGCTGCTGTTTTGCTCAGTACAATGCGGGCGGGCTGTCTATGACCGCTATGCCGAATTTCTGCAGAAAGGGTCTGTTGTACCTTCTTTTCTGGTGATCTGCGCTATTCTGGCTTTCGGTACACTGTTCATACTTGTTCTGATCTGGAAAACAGGGTGGCTCGCGCCTTTCGCGAAGCTGAAAAGCCATGCCGCCTTCCTCAGCCGCACTGCAGCGTTCCTGCTCTGCCTCCTTCCCGGATTCTTTTATAACTTCATTCCCTCCAGTGAACCATATCAGGGACTGTGGATACGCATCTTTCTCTCCGGCTTTATCGTACTTCTGGCTTCCTGGCTTTGGGAAAAAGAAAACGGCATACGATTTACGGGTCTGGTCAGCTGCACACTGATCTTCAGCGCGGGTTTCGTGCTGCTGACACAGTTTCATGACATCACGAATTACCCTTTCAGCATCGGCTGGTCGGAAGGCAATCGTATGTGGGATTATTCCGTGCTTTTCGGAAAATCCCGCTACAACTTTCCGCAGGACCAAACCATTCCCGCCTATATCGATATCGGCCGCCAAAGCCTGTGGGGCCTGATCTACCTGCTGCCGAATACCAATATCGTCACCGCCCGTATATGGAATGACGTTTTGTTTACGATCCCCTGTGCTCTGCTCGGCTGGGCTCTGCTGCGGAAACAGTCAAACACCCGCGGGGTCCGGCTGCTGGCTTTCAGCCTGTGGGCAATGCTGTTCCTGATGCAGGGACCGATCTATACCCCGCTCACCCTTGCAGCGATCCTGGTCGCCATCGGAAGCCGGGCGCCGCTCGTCATCAACTGCCTTCTTACCGCCATTGCCGGCTTTTACTGCGTCATGTCCCGGTCGACCTGGATCGCGGCTCCCTCCGCGTACGCGGTTTTTCTGCTGTTTCTGGATCAAAAAGCCATCAGCAGTCCTGAAGAGAAGAAAGCCCGCTGGTGGAAATCCATCGCGCTTGGCCTTTCAGGACTTGCCGGAGCAGCGATCTATATGAAGCGGGACGTCTTTGCCCGCATACTGCACATCGGCAGTCAGACCGCCGCGCAGACTGTTACGGAAACAGCCACAGCCGCCACAGAGGCCATGGAAGCGGTCCCGCAGATCTTCACGCCCGACTGGTTCCGTTATTATCTCGGACGTCAGGCACTGCTGTTTGACCGCCTGTGGCCGAATGAGACCTACAAACCCGGCATCATCCTCGGACTGGCGATGGCCGTGCTGCCCGTTATCCTGATTATCCTGATCTGGACAATAAACCGCAAATGGAAACTGGACTTCTGGCAGAAGCTGCTTCTTTGGGGAGGTTGCGCCATATTTCTCGGAGCGGGACTGATTTTCTCGGTCAAAATCGGTGGCGGCTCCAATCTGCACAACCTCGATATGTTCCTGATCCTGATCCTGATCGTCACAACTTTGGCCTGGAAAGCCGGAATGGGAAGCTGGCTCGGAGAAAAGATCCAAAAGGACAGCCTGATTTGCCTTTTGCTGCTGACAGCGCTCCTCCTGCCCTGTTGGGAAAGCCTGACAAACGCCGTTCCCCGCGTTTATCCGAAAGCAGAAGTGACAGCCGACGCGGTCGATAAAATCAATCACGTCATCACAGAACATGAGGGAGAAGATATCCTGTTCATGGATCAGCGCCAGCTGCTGACCTTCGGCACCGTCCCAAAAATCCCGCTTATCGCGGATTATGAGAAAAAATGGATGATGGATGAAGCAATGTCCAATGACGCGGCTTACTTTGAACCCTATTTCCGGGATCTGAAAAATCATCGTTTCGCGGCCATCATCAGCGAACCGCTGCACATCAAATTCCAGGGAAGCGGCGGCGACTTCAGCGAGGAAAACGACCTTTTTGTGACCTACGTTTCCCTGCCGACACTCTGCTATTATGAGCCCCTCGAAACCTTCCCGGACCAGGGTGTGGAAATCCTTGTCCCGCGTGAAAATGTCCTTGAAATGGAAGGCGTCACCTGTCCGTAACGTCCGGGACTTTCAGCGGACCCGGGTGTATGGAAAATTCTTCATTTTGGTCTAAAGATTGCACTTTATAACCATTGAAAGTTATAACAATGGTGCATAAAGGAGGCGGTCAAAGGACCGATGAGAGTGTTATTATGAAAATTGCAGTATTATCAGGCGGAATTTCACCGGAACGGGATGTTTCCCTTTCTTCCGGATGTATGATCGCCAACGCGCTGGCGGAAAAGGGACATGAAGTCGTATTCGTAGATTCATTTCTGGGACTGGAAAAGCCCGAAGAAGGTTTGGAAAGCCTGTTTAAAAAGCTTCCGGAATATCAGCCGCGGACACTTGATGTTCCGTCAGAACCGCCGGATCTTGAAAAAGTCCGCAGAGAACGGAAACCGGATACAGGCTGCAATTTCGGGCAGAACGTTCTGGATATCTGCCGCCTTGCCGATGTCGTATTTATCGCCCTTCACGGAGAAGGCGGGGAAGACGGTCAGGTACAGGCTACATTTGACCAGCTCAACATCCGCTACACCGGTTCCGGCTTTTACGGCTGCGTCAAAGCCATGAACAAGGATGTGGCGAAACACCTGATGAAAGCAAGCCGCATTCCGACCGCACGCTGGGAACACGTCCTTTACCCGGAAGATGTCCATTGGGAACGGATCTTTGCACTTGGTTATCCCCAGTTCATCAAACCTACCTGCGGCGGTTCTTCGATTGCCACCTACAAATGCAGGAATGAGGAAGAAGTCCGTGCCGCACTGGAAGAGGCATCCGGCACTTCCGAAGACCTGATTTGTGAAGAGTTTTTCGGCGGACGCGAGTTCGATGTCGGAATTCTGGATGGGAAAGCACTGGAACCGATCGAGATCATACCGGTTGCCGAGTTTTTTGATTACGAAAGCAAATATCAGCCCGGAATGAGCCAGGAAATCTGCCCGGCAGATATTTCCGCGGAACAAGCTGAGATCCTGAAGGACGCCGCTCTGAAGATCCATAAATGTCTCGGGCTTGGGTTCTATTCCCGAATCGATTTCAAAATGAATGCCGACGGCAGTTTCACCTGTCTGGAAGCCAACACGCTCCCGGGCATGACACCGGGGAGTCTGTTCCCCAAAGAGGCTAAAAACGCGGGCATTTCCTACCCCGACCTGTGCGACATGATCGTCCGCGCAGCAGTGAATTAACGAAAATTTTTGTAAAAAGGGTTCAGAATGGGGACGGTTTCGCGTGAGCGGAATTGTCCCCATTCTGATACGCATAGCCTGCGGCAGCGGCTCACTGCCCCGACTAATGCTTCACCCATGAACGAAAACCCGGAAGAGCTGCCCGTCAAATTTAAAAGGATAGTTTCCACCTACATCAAAAACTGTCTCCGAATGTGAGGATGCTGTTATGCTGAACAAATTTTGCAAAAAACCTCTCTGCGAAGTCACTCAGACTTTGGCAAAAACTGCCATGGGAACAGAAAAAGCAGAACTCGTCATCCGGAATGCCCGGCTCGTCAATGTGTGTACCGCCGAGATACAGGATGGCATGGATGTCGCGATCTCAGCGGGAAGGATCGCGCTTGTCGGTGATGCTGCTCACTGCATCGGAGAAAATACCCGTGTGATCGACGCGTCGGGGCAGTACATAGCTCCGGGGTTTATCGATTCACATACCCATGTCGAATGCTCGATGATCACCGTGAGCGAATATGCCCGTGCTGTCGTTCCGCATGGCACCACCGCGATTTTTATGGATCCCCATGAGATATGCAACGTCTGCGGACCGGAAGGGGTCAAAGCCATGATCAATGACGCTAATTGTTCACCTCTGAAAGCCATAGCGAATGCCCCGTCCTGTGTGCCGTCAAACGCGGGCTTTGAGGACAGCGGTTCCCATATCGGTCCGAAGGAAGTCCGGGAGATGATGACCTGGGATGGCATCATGGGACTCGGGGAGATGATGAGCTATTCGATGGTTCTCGATGCCGATCCCGGCATCCACAATGAACTTGCTGAAACACTGAAAGCAGACCAGGTCATTACCGGTCATTATCCCGTGGAGGAAACCGGGGCAGGACTGAACGCATATATTGCTTCCGGCGTTCGATGCTGTCATGAATCTGTTCGCGCTGTTGATGTACTGGAAAAAATGCGTCACGGTATGTACGCCCAGCTGCGTTACGGCAGTGTCTGGCAGGATATGCCGGTCATCATCCGGGCGATCCTTGACAATCATATAGATGACCGCTTTGCCTGCCTGGTCTCCGACGATATGCAGCCGGATACACTGACAGAGGAAGGGCACATGGACCATATCGTCCGCCGCGCGGTCAGGGAAGGACTGGATCCCATTAAAGCCATCCAGTTCGTTACGATCAATCCTGCTTCCTGCTTCCGGATGGATCATGAGATGGGCAGCATCACCCCCGGGAAATGTGCCGATATCGTTTTTTTCAGCGACCTGAATGACATTCGCGTCACGCGGACCATCATTGATGGCGAAATCGTGGCTGAAAACGGTAAAATGATTGCTGAGATCAGAAAACCCGTTTATCCCTCCTTTGTATTTGACACCATGCACGTCGGGCATCCCATCACACCGGAGTGTTTTAGAATCGCGGCGCCCGCCGGCACGGATCACGTGAAAGCCCGCGTGATCGGAATCATCCCCAATCATCTGGAAAATAACGAGTGCCTGATCGACCTGAAAGTCAGGAACGGATCAGTTGAGGCTGACCCGCAAAAGGATGTCGTGAAAATGGCAGTATTCGAGCGCCATCAAGAGACCGGCACCAAAGGATACGGTTTCGTGAAAGGTTTTGGTTTACGAAAGGGTGCGATAGCGCAGACTGTTGCTCACGATGCCCATAATCTGCTCGTTGCCGGTACCAATGACGAAGATATGGCCCTTGCTGCAAACACACTGACAGATTGCGGCGGCGGGCTTTGTGCTGTGGCTGACGGGAAAGTTCTGGCTCTGGTCCGGCTGCCGATTGCGGGATTGATGAGTGAACTGCCCGCGGTACAGGTATCTGAACAGCTCAAAAAGCTGAACGATGCCTGTAAACAATTGGGCTGTGTAATCGATGCACCTTATATGACAATGGCATACATTCCTTTGGCGTGTGTTCCCGAATTGCGCCTTACCAACCGCGGACTCGTGGATTGCCGCACATTCCGGTTTACCGATATCTTCACAGATATGGAAACACCTTTTTCCGACGCAAAATCGACAGCAGGAGAATAAATTTGTAAACAGTCAGAAATTTACAAAACATCTCACCCTTGAGCCGGAAATGATCGTATGGGCTTTTCCGGCTGCAAATATGCCCATATCAGCCGCTGCACTGTTGTAATTCGCTGTTTTTCATCTGGTCAGCGTGATGACAGGTATATATTTTCCTCGTAATTCAACACACGGGATATCAATTCTCTTATCCATGCTATGACAAATGTCACTATTTTTAGAAATTATTTCTAATACTCTTGACTTTCCTGAAATATTGATTATTATTATAGATAATAATAACTAAAATATTTGAAATTCAGAAAATGAGTTTCGGAAAGGAGAGAAAATGGGTTACGAAAAAGATGCGGAAATGCTGAAAGATCTGAATAACACCCTGTCTGAAGTGAAACGATCAGATCCTTCAGATAAGAGCTCTGTTTATTCCAAAGAACAGCCGCGGAATTTCAGCACAGATTCCATGTCTTTTGAAGATATTACCGCCGGTATTATGGAACAGACGGAAGATCTTTTCGCTGTTACGCGGACCTGCGACCGTTTCTCTCCCGAATATCTGAAATTATGTAAACTTCTGGTGAGATCCGTCAACCATCTCGGCAGCTGCTATCTGACGAAAACAGCTCTGATCATCAAGCATTATGACGAATCCAAACTGAAAATCCTTACTTCCGAGCGGCTGTATGAGATGATGTCATTCAATTTCCGTAAAACAGAGGCAGCACTGAATGAGAAAAAGCAGACGAAAAAA
>CADACE010000006.1 GCA_902786265.1 uncultured Chloroflexota bacterium
AGCACCTGCCACTCGATTGCTTCCGCTCCGTTATCCAAATCACCATCCTGCTCGTAGTGTCCCAGGGTGATGATGTCTCCCACGTTCACCGCCGGTTTCGGTGTATTCGTTGGTGCAGGTGTTGCCGTTGGGATCGGTGTATTCGTCACGGTCGGCGTGGATGTTGCTGTCGCGGTCGCGGTCATTGTCGCAGTCGGCGTTGCCGTCGGTTCCGCCAATTTCGTCTGGGTCGCGTAGAAAGCATCCTGGGTTCCCGCTATTTCTGTCTGAGCCTGAAGGATCGCTTCCTGCGTCTGCTGCCAGGCATTTTGTGTCGCGATCACATTTATCGCTTCCCGGGTTTCCGCTATTTCTGTCTGCGCGGCCTCGATCGCTTCCTGCGTCCGTTCCATTGCCATTATCGTTTGTTCTGCAAGGGCTGTCCGCTCCGCTTCCGCTGTCCGGGTTTGCATTCCGTATATGGCTGTCTGCGTGGCGGTCTGCTGTTCTGACACCACCCGCGTCTGTTCCAGCACCGAAGCTGTCTGTTCCGCGTTTATGGTCTGCTGCACGATCGCCGTACCCGTCAGCATTTCATTGATGCCTGCCTGCGTGGCAGTCTGCTGTTCTGACGCCGCCTGTATCTGTTCCGCGATATCGGTCTGACGGGCTATAATGGCTGCCGTTTGCCGTATTTCTTCCGCTTCCCGGGTCTGCGTCTGGTGCAGCTGCGCTTCCTGTGTGGTAAACCAGGCGGTGGCGGTCTGTTCCCGCTGCCTCGCTTCCTGCGTATTTAATGCCCACCGCGTTTCCACCTGTACCGTCTGTTCCATCCGGCTTTCCTGTTCTGCCTGCGTTGCGCTCGCTTCTAACGCTTCCTGTGTCTGCGTCTGCTGATATTCCGCTGCCGCTGTGATGTTCCACGCGGTTCCTGTCTGCTGTACGTTCAGCGCTTCCCGCGTTTCTCGTGCCTGTTGGGTCTCCGCAGCTGCCGCCGTGTTGTTCCATGCCGTGCCTGTCTGCTGTACGCTCAGCGCTTCCCGGGTCTCCAGTGCCTGTTGAGTCTCCGCGGCCGCCGCCAGCGCGGTATGGGTGCCCTGCCCATCGGCAGTCAATTGCGCCGCCAGTTCCAGCGCGGTCTGTGTGAAATTTCCCGATTCGGCGGTCTGTGTTCCCGCGGTGTTCAGCTGGCTTTGGTGGATACCGCGGTAGAGAAAAATTCCCGCTGCCAGCAGCACTGCCAGCAGCACCGGCAAGAGCCAATTGATCTTTTTCTTCGGTTTCGGATCTTCAGCGGGTCTCCGGTCTTCTTCCTGCTTTTCTTCCTTCCGCGATTCCGGCACCGGTTTTTCGGCGGCTGCCGCAGGGATACTGATTTCCGGCTCTTTTCCGTTCAGCTCCTCATACAGCTCCCGCATGCTCTGCGGACGGTTCTCACTCCGCACTTCCAGCCCGTGAAAGATCGCCTTTTCGACCTTTTCCGGCACATCCACACCCGTTTCCGTGAATGGCAATATCTCTGCAGCTCCCAGCATGCGGTCCGTGGAATCAGCCGGAAGAGCTCCGGTGATCACCGCATACATCGTGGCACAGAGCGCATAGATATCCGTACACGGCCCCTGCCGGCTCTTCGGGCTGTACTGCTCTACCGGCGCATAGCCATGGCTCACTACCGCTGAATAGGTGCCCGTCACCTCCGCGGAGATAAAACTGCGCGCTGCCCCGAAATCCAGCAGCAGCAGGCGTTCCGTTCCGTCTTTGGCTTTATATACTTTGATATTGTCCGGTTTGATATCCCGATGGATCAGGTGCTCTTCATGGAGTTTATTCAGCTCCAGGATCAGCGGATCAAATAGTTTCACCACACGCTGCCATGGTATCTTCCCGCCGCAGTCCGCAGTTTCTTCCGTCAGGCTTTTTCCATCCACGAAGTTCATCACGATGTAGGCGGTCCCGTTTTCACGGAAATAGTCCCTCACTTTTACGATGTTCGGACTTTCGATGGCTGCAAGCCGCTGCGCTTCCGTCTGAAATTCATTGCAGCCCTTGCGGAAGCCTTCTTTTTTTTCCTGTGAAGAAACAGCGTTCACACGGATCGAGTGCGATAAACGGACACCGACACCTGCGGGAAAATATTCCTTGATCGCCACCTTGATCTTCAGTGCGGTATCGAACCCCAGATAGGTAATGCCGAAGCCGCCCTGTCCCAAAACTTTCCCTACCAGGTATTTCCCTGCAAGGATGGTCCCTTCCGGCAGCGCGTTTTCCGGATTTTGGCAATGGCTGTTATCATGACCGCAGGCAGGACAGACCGTCTGACCGTGTGCCAGATGCGTCATGCAGTTATAGCAGTAGTTCAGTTCCGTGTTTTCTGAGTTGTCTATATCCATGTCCGCCTGATTTCATATTCGCAGATGCTTTTATATTATAAAGCATTTATCGGCAAAAAGGAAAGCTGTTGCGGAAACTTTCCGGCACAGCGGTGCGCATGGGGTGTCCTCTGTGTTTAACATGAAATTTTTCAAACATGAACTCCAGCCCGTCGGCCTGAATTGTGCTGCTTTGGCTTTTCCGGTAATCGTCAGGAACATCCCGCGGCGTCCTTCCCTCAGCACAGGAGACAGATTCGCGTGCGCGTCGTAGCCTTTCGGCGCTATGGTAAAGCACGCGGATCAGTCACCTGTGCGCGCCTGATTCCCGCGTATAGATGACCGGTCTGCGGGCTGGACCCTGACGCCGCTCTGCCCTGACGCGCCCGGAGACCTGTCTCCTGTGCTTTACACAAGCTCAGCGGAAGCAGAACCCCGCTCATCGTTCAGGCAGACCGGTTATGGCTTTCCCAATCAGCGTCAGGAACATTCCACAGCGACGCACGAGAGGTCAGAAGCCTGTGCAGGCTTCGCTGCAGCAGGCATCTGACCCCGTCGTGCTTCAGGACGAAGCACCGGGGACAATCCTGCGTGCAGCGCAGTCTGCACACGGGATTGTCCTCTGTGCGTCTCCGATCGGTAAATGCCATAGTTCAGTGATCACGGTATCTTGTCAAGGAAAAGACACCTCAGCGGGATCCAGCGCCGTTTTCCCGGGGTACAGGCCCTTCGGTCCAGTCTCCTGACAATTCTCGCGTTCGGAAGGAGAACCCTGCTTATCGGCCAAACCGGATAAGCTTTTATATTTCCAATCAGCGTCAGGAACATTCCACAGCGACGCACGAGAGGTCAGAAGCCTGTGCAGGCTTCGCTGCAGCAGGCAACTGACCCCGTCGTGCTTTACCCAGGCTCAGCGGAAGGAGAACCTGCTTATCGTTTGGGCAGACCGGTTACGGCTTTCCCGATGGGCGTCAGGGATATCCCGCGGCGTTCGTCCCTGAGCACATGTGACAGATTCGCGTGCGTGTCACGGTCGTTCGGCGCTATGGCAAAGCACGCGGATCAGTCACCTGTGCGCGCTTTTCACCTGAGCGCATTTCAGGTTAAAAGCAGAGAGGGCGCAAGTTATGCGTCCTCTCTGCTTATTGACCAATTGAGATTTCAGTTCGACAGAAGCGGTCGGAATTTGTAACCGTACAGGATCACGCCGCGTTCGTTTTCATCATCCTTCAGGCGGCGGGTGACCATTTCCACGGGCATTCCGATATTCACCGGTTCATCGCCGAGGTCGGTCAGCTGAGCGGTGACCACAGGTCCTTCTTCCAGCTTCACCAATGCGATCGAATAGGGAGTGCTTTCACGGAATCCTGCCGGCGCATCATTGATCGACGTATAAGAATAGACCTCTCCTCTCCCGCTGAATTGATATTGTGTTTTCGCTTCCAGACCGCAGACCGGGCAGACATCCCGGGGCGGGAAGATCTTCGCACTGCAATGCGGGCAGACTTCTCCGGTCAGGCTGTAGCGCTGTTTTTTTAATCTCCAATGACGAGGTGCTTCCATTTTGTTTTTACCCTTTCTCAGCAGCTGTTCAGTACGCGGGATTCGATCACGGAAAATCATTCCGGCCCGTTTTTGTACCGAATCATACCTATCTTTTTCCAAACAACAATGACCTATTATAGGGAAAAAAGCTATCAAAAACTATCAGACAGGATTTAAATTACTCTCAGGATTGGGAAATAAGGAGGTAATAGTGGCCGGTGGCCGGTGGCTGGTGGCTGGTAAAGCAGCATTCTGTGATCAACTTCAGTTCAGGATATCAGTGGTTTAAATCCAGAACAAAACAACCACGAACCACCGATCGCTAATCACCAACCACTGATCACCGACCACTGACCACTAATCAACCAGATTCACCACCCATTTTCCGCGTTTATAACGGAAGAAAAAGATCACGAGCTTGATGAGCTCTTCCGATACGATCCCGAAATACGCCCAATAGACCGGCAGCCCGAAATGAAAAGCCAGCAGCCTTGTGAGCGGGACGCCGATGAGCCACATCACAAGCGCTTCCGTGATCAGGCAGAACATCGCCTCCCCGCCCGGCCGCAGTACCCCGATAATAACCGTATAATTGGAAGTCCGCATCCAGAGGATCGCAGCCACGATCGCCAGAAGCTTCATCGCATAATCCCGCGCGGCATCGGAAAGGTTATACAGGCCGATGATCGGTTCACGCAGCAGAAACAGCGCGAATCCGGTCAGGATCGCCGTGCACCAGGACAGAAAAAGCGTATTCCGGGCATAGCGTTTGGCGGTCTCCAGCTCATCAGCCCCGAGCAGGTTCCCGACCAGCACCGCACAGGCATCCCCTACACCGATAAAAAGGGCCTGCGCGATGTTATCCACGGGATTCACCGCACTGTAAGCAGCGATGGACGCCGTCGAGATCCCGGCGTATGCCCTCGCGTAGGCATTCGTCCCCAGTCCCCATATTGTTTCATTGATGATCACCGGAGCTCCGTTTTTCAGTACCATCAGCACCAGCGGACCATTGAAACGGAACATCTCTTTCGGAACAGCGGCAGTCGGGAGCTTGTGCAGATAAGTGATCAGAATATACAAAAAGGCTTCCAAAGCCCGCGCGATCACCGTAGCGATCGCCGCACCGACCAGCCCAAGCGCCGGGAAGCCCAGTTTTCCGAAAATCAGCAGGTAATTCAGCAGCGCGTTTACACAGAGCGTAAGCCCTGAAATCAGCATCGGCGTCCGTGTATTCCCGGTACAGCGCAGAGCTCCCGAATAGATCTGCCCGGTCGGGAACAGCAGATAAACAGCCGAAATGATCCGCAGATAAATGATCCCGCTTTCGATCACGGCCTCATCTTTGGAATAAATGCGCAGGATCTCCCGGGGGAACAGCTGGGAAGCCGCGAGGAAACAAACCCCAACGGCAAAAGTAAACATGAACTGGATCCCCATCACACGATGGATATTCTTCACATCTTTCCTGCCCCAAAACTGGGCATTGAGGACATTCCCACCGGAAATGGTGCCGAAAATGACCATGCTGAAAATCAGGTAAAACTGGTTGACCAGATTCACCGCGGAAAGCGTGACATCGCCAAAGGAGCCGATCATCATCGTATCCAGCAGGTTCACGGAATAGGTGATGACCTGCTGGATGATGAGCGGCAGCGCGATCATCATCAGCGAACGCAGATATTTCCTGTCCTGAAGAATTTCGCCTATCAGCATAACGGGTCCTTTTTTAACTTAAACCTGACAGTTATTATTACGACTTGTTCATCGAAAGAAAAAGGAATCTTGCCAAAATTAATAAATGCCCTCCGGCGTTTATGCTGCTGCGCAGCAGGCGCGGAGCGAGCGTCTGCTGCCAGCCGAAGAATCTTCCCGCGCCTTTCGTTTTTAGTCGGGGGCGCGGGCTGACCTTCGGTCACCCGCTGCCCCCGACACCTCTGTTTTCATAGTCATTCATCCGCATGATGTTATTTTACACGCGACTTAAAAACTTATTCACATTTGTAAAGTAACCGGGGCGAAGCTCCTGCTTCGATTATAAATTGGGCGAAGCCCGTTCCTTACGAAGCAGATTTTCCGCCGGCGCGCAAGGTATCGCTGATTCCGCATCCTTGTGAAGCACTCTTTCCGGCCGGCATTTTTCTGAATTGTCAAGGTTTGTTATTTCTCCGGCATATTTGCCGTGGTTTAAACTGTCAAGTTCAAGTTTTTTACCAAGTTTTGATATTATACTGATTTTCAGGATCCTGTTTCGAAAATCGTTATATCTGAACATGAATTGCTGTTCAGAGGATATCTTAACGATGAGCGGTACTGCGGGTAAGTTGTCCGCGTTGGGCTCATGCCAAATCTTCAGCTATTCCGAAGCCATAAAAATCTGCTGTTTTCCCGGGATCAATCATGACAGCAAAGTGTCCACGTTTCACGCGGAGTCCCATAGCGGGTCATCTGCGTCCTTTCCGCCTCACAAAATGACCAGTTTCCAAAGAAACGTCTGATATCCTCCCGTGAAAAATAGCGCATGTTCACGTCATCTTTCAAAGAATAGAAGTGCGGCTCAATTTCCGTGATGATTTTTCCCGGATCAAGGTCTTCGATCGCGTTGACCCGGAATAACGCGATCCCATCCTTTTTCAGAATTCTCCTGATCTCATACAATATGGAAAAAGTATTTTCTTCGGTAAAAAAATGCAGCCCCATGTCACAGATCAGGATGCTGAAGACATCCGCCGGAAAAGGGAATGAGTCCGTCATATCAAAACAGAGCAGGGGAATGTCCGGAAGGTAAGCATGGAACAGGTTCAGCCCTGTAATGGAATAATCGCATGCTGCTGAGGGGATCCCGCGCTTTTTTAACCAGAGCGAATCCGATCCGGTCCCGCATGCCAGATCCAAAGCGGGTCCTTTTTCACCTGAGAACCGGCTGACGAAGCGGTCCCAGCAGGTTTCTTCCTTCAGTTTTCCGCTGTCATAACGGGCATGGCACTCATCCCAGAAGCTGACCGTATTATCCATATTCTCCCAATACCGCTTTTCTCCATACCGGAAACAGAAAGTTCCCTTTCTCCGGTTTTCTCAGCCCAGCCCCGAAATAAAACCGGTCACAAAACCGGCTGCCGAACATGTGCAGCGCCGAAACAGTTCAGTCATTTACCTTAAGAAAAACAAGGCCGCCATCATTCTCACTCAGAGGCTGGAAAACCAAAAATTTTTTATCTTCAACAAATGGAGTACCTTTGATCATCTCCCACTCCTCTCCCCAGCTTGATACGATATAATGGCCGTCTTCCGTGACTCCCGTTATCCTCATCCAATGACCGCTGCCTTCTGTTGTGGTATTGTTTTTACATGGGTTTGAACCATATGGAGACAGGAGAAAATTAAATACTCCGATACAGGCATAGTCAAAATCTTTTCTGTCCATATATTCTTTGTATTTTTTATAAGAAACATTCCTTTTGAAAGCAGCCGTTTCTGAATTTTCTCCGAGAACGTCAGACAAATACCGGGACATGTCATCAAATTTTATATCCGTACCATACATGTTATAGCCTAACATGGTCATCACATAATACATGTCATGAGAATCGTAATGGATATCTTTTAGTTTATCTTTGTTAGTTCTTGCGAAAATATCCGTGAAGAGCGTCTCAGTATTATAAATTATCTCTCCATCCTGTTCATAATAAAGCGGATAGCCATACTTTTCCTTAAAGAGGTCAGGCTTATCCTGATATAAATCAATAATGATTTCCGCAAGAATTGAATGACCGCATCCCGAGGCAGAAGCCGCAGCGAGTATAAATTCTTTGTCTTGATCTTCAGTTATTCCATATGACTCAAGCAGGGACGAAATATCAGAAAAAATCATCAGGTCAATTTCGTTTAATGTCTTCGGATTATTTAGAAAGATGCGATACAGATAAAAAGCATCACTCTGGTTGACCCTGCAGATATCGCGGACCGGTTCGGGACAGTTGGGTGATTCGGAGGTCTGCTGCACAGAATAATCAGGGATAACAGCCCAGATCTTATAAATCCCATAGAAACAGAACAGGATGAGCAGAGAAAATATAAGATTGTTAATATGCTGTTTTCTGTATTCCATATATTTCCCGGTGATAAGTTTGATAAAAACAAAGAAAGCCGATAATTAATTGTGTTTCAGGGATGATTATATCATCTGACGCAGGGATTTTCAATGGTACCCGGATCCACAAAGCACCCCGGCAGTTTTTTCCTGACCGTGCTTTCCATTTCCATGCCGGGCCGGCTGACAAACACATCCGTCTCCTCAGGATCCGGGGTTTACAGGATCAGGATGAACTCATCCCAGTCGGATAATCACAGCCGTTTTGCGTTCTTTTGTATAAAAGCCTGAGCCCGTTCGTAATCGGGATGACGCTTTTCAAAATCCCGGAATTCTTTGGTATGGGCTAAATGGCGGGTGCCGGTATCTTTCACACCGAGCGCTTTGTGGAGAAGTTCATGGTACATCACAAAATCCAGAACGTAAGCCGGCACATCACTGCGGTCGAGCCCCCGGTTGATCATCAGGATATCTTCATTGACATTGTAGCTGCCCATGGTTGAATGGTTGACACGCGGCGACCAGTGGATCACCTTCGGACGCGGCATTTTCCCGCCGAAACAGCGCCGGTTGCAGGCATTGAAGACTTCTTCCAGGTCATAATACCTCCCACGCGGCCGGTCCTCATGCGTCGGGTTTGCCTTGACAGCCTGGAAATACGCGGTCAGTTCCTTCCATTGCGGGTTCCGCTTCTGATACCCTGCGAGCATCTGCTTCAGTTCATCCCATTTTTTCAGTTTGACACAGTGAGCAAAGCGTCTGCAATCATATTCATCCATAAAATCCAGCGCTTCATGCAGCTGGATCAGCACTTTGCCGCCTTCCGGTTTAATGCTGTAAAGCTTTGAGGAATACGGATAGATTTCCAGTCTGAATTTTCCGATACCCAGTTCCCGGTTCAGATGCCCGATCAGCCGACGGCGGTGAAGCATGTTCAGTGAATAGTTATCCCAATCCGCCATCCAGCGGATCCAGGCATTGAACAACAGGTAATAATTGCTCAACCCTTTTTCCGCGGGAAGATGATTTTCTATATAAACAAACGTGTCGTAAGCCTTTTTTGTCTGCTCTTCCAGCATATGATTCGGAGCCATTACAGCCGCGTTCATCAGGACCTGTAATTCCGTATTTGCCTGCGCCGGTGAAATTGAGGCGTATTTTTGTTCTGTCATATCAATCAAAGTCCAGTTCTATATCAAAACGCCGCCGCCATGAGACGATCGTCTTCAGCCAGGCTGCCGCGGCTTTTACGCCCGGCTCCGGATATTTTTTCACATATTCGTCAATGCGGTTGATGCCCGGAAGCTGCGTGAGCGGCAGGACCCGGGTCATTTCGCGGAACAGTCCCAAATCCCAGCCGCGGACCGCACCGGCAGAATTACAGGCATAAAGCACTTCAGCTTTTTCATCAAACCACAGACCGGTCACGGCAGTTTTGCTGCCGAATGACAAAACCGCGGGAAAGTTACCGCGCGTCGGGTCAAATAACCGAACCTGCCCGTCAAGGCTGCCGAAAACAAACAGGTCTCCCTCCGCAAGAGGCAAAAGCCTGCGGACCTTTCCGGCATCCGTCAGATTTTTCCGCACCGCAGCCTTCCCGCTCACCAGGTTATACAATGAAAAGGATTCATCGGCTTCGATCAGTCCCAATCTGCCGTGCGCGTATATCTCTGCCGAAGCAGCTTCCGCTGATCCAAAGCGGACACTGTTCATCAGACGCCTTCCGTTCAGATCATAGACCATACAGATACCGTCCATGGTGATCCCGCAGACACGGCCGCTTTCCGCTTCATAAGCAGAACGGGTACACTCTTTTATTCCGAGATCAAACGAAAACAATTCCGTCCCGCCCGGGAATGAACAGACCTGCCCCTTCCCGTTTTGACTCAGGATGATCAGCCGTCTGTCATCTGCCTGCAAAAACAAACCGCTGAGCAATGCGCTGCCGACAGGGATCGTTTTCACGGCCTGACCGCCGGGCAGGGAAAAAACAGTCAGCCCGTCCCTGCCGCAGTCGGCACAAAGATATTTTCCGTCATGGCTGATGACCGCGCGGCGGAAGTTCAAATGATTTGAAGTGATCTGTATCGGAGCGGAAAGCTCCTCCCGTGTATCCCAGACAAGGATCCTTCGGTCGGTATACAGCACCGCAAAATAGGGACCGCCTCCGCAGATCCCGACGGCAGTACCGTTTCCGTCACTGTAACGGGTCCGGACAGGGATCGGAGAAAGGTTTTCACAGGCTCTGATTTTTGAACGCAGGTCTGTGAGGAACTCCTTCTCATCGGGCTGTTCCGGTTCGAAGCCTGCCTCACACAGCGCACTGACAACCGCCGGCATGCACAGCAGCGGCAAACCCGGCAGCAAATTCCAAAGCCGTTTCCATTCCCGCTGCGCGATGAGCGAATCTGCCAGCATGTGCTGGTCCGAAAGTGTTCCGCTGTGCGGCAGATTTTCCGAGCTGCTGCTGACATCCCGCAGCCAGGCATTATTGCCCGAATCCCGGCTGATCGAAATCAGACGCCGCTGAAGAGCAGGGTCCTTCCCTTCATACGCGATCCGGATACGGCGGTAATCGCTGTCCGACGCGTAATACTTTTCCCACTGGCCGCTGAGGAAATAAAACAAAGCCTGCTGTGAAGGATCGGAAGGGGAAAGCCCATTCTTCACACAGATCTCACAAACCGTCTCATCATCATACCGCAGCAGAATATCCGCGGCGGCAGAAGAAATCACATCATCCTGTCCGGCAGCATAACGCAGCAGCTTCCGTTCGTCCGGTGAAAAAGATTGAAAGGTCTCCAGAAGACGGGAACGGTTTTCCTGCGTCGGGGCGTTCAGAAAACGCATCAGTACCGACCAGTTCGGCAGCACCTTTTCACCAAGCGCTGCCAGCCGCAGCCGCAGAGGCTGTTCCCCACTGAGAAAGAGCCGCGTCAGGTGTTCCGGTCCCGGGTCGTCTCGCAGCAGCTGATGCTTCTGTTCAAAAAGCAGCATCCGGGCGCTGTTCCATCCCGGGTCCTGATCCTGCAGATCGGTTTTGCGCAAGAAGGAAGCCGCCGCCGGATTCCCGTCCAGCACCGCAAGCTGATAAAGGGAATGAACAGCTTTTGCCTGTATATCCCCCGGCATACGCGCCAGGTTTTCGAGCGCTGCCAGCGCGCGCAGTCTGCTTTCCGGAGCCGGAGCATGCCGGACCGTATCCAAAAGCGCGTCCTGATCCCCCGCTTCGTAAAGCAGTGTCACCGCACCGATGCATGCTGCGCGGTAAAGCTCTCCGGCGGAAAGCCGGTCCGAGATTTCAGGCGAAAGAAGAAATTCATGGAAACGCCCGGTCTCATTTCTATCCATATTCTTCAGAAATATCCTTTCAATAACCGGTGCTGAATGCTGAGTGCCGCGGTTTGATCAGAGTAAATCAAGGCAATTTTATATTACCCGAGGTTCGAATACTTTTTCCTGATCCGGGAAACCGGACCGCTCCACTAAAAAACAGTCCGCCGCAGAACGAGATGGATCTGCTGCTTTTCGTCCTTCATTTCTTCCGTGATCAGGAATCCCTGATTTTCGAGGGATTTTTTTACGGAAAGATAAGCATAACGCTGTTTCAGCCGGTTTTCAAAATCTTTCCGGTCCATATTCACCCGGAACCAGTCCGCTGTGAGCTGCCAGCCGTTTTTTCCTTTGCGGAAGCCGATGGAATCCGTATAAGGCACTTTGACCAGGAAATCGACCTTGACTGATTTTACCCCATTCGTAATATGCAGGTCATCACCGTCCTCAGTTTCATAACCAAGGTCGGCAAGCGCCTGCAGCAGCAGATCGCGGTCGGCAAAAGCGATTTTCATGACGGATATATGCGACATTCGTATTTCTTACTCCTAACGCCTTACTTCCAGCTGTATCGGGACAAATTGTGATTCCGCGTCGGCAGCGTCAGAGAAAGAGGCAGACTGTGCCCGGCCCTCCCGCAGCCAGCTGCGCAATTTTTCGATCTGTTCCCGCTGGGAGACGGAAAGCGGCACCTGGTGACGCAGCGCGTGCAGAATATCCTCGGTCGTAAATTCGCGTTCCCGGTCATTAAACCCGATATACATCGCGTCAATGACAGCCTGTTCGATTTCCGACCCGACAAACCCGCGGGAAGCTTTCGCGAGCTTCTCCAGGTCAAACATTTCCGGAAGCCGCGCCCGCTTGAGGATATGGACTTCGAAAATTTCCCGGCGTTCCTTTTCCGTAGGCAGGTCCAGGAAGAATATCTCATCAAAACGGCCGCGACGCAGCAGTTCCGGAGGAAGCGCGGTCACGTCATTGGCAGTCGCGACCACAAAGACCGGCGCCGTTTTTTCCTGCATCCAGGTCAGGATGTTCCCGAACACCCGGGTACTGGTTCCGCTGTCCAGACCGCCGTGGGAAAGGGCCTTTTCCAGTTCATCGATCCACAAAATACAGGGGGCGATGATCTCCACGACAGAAAGCGCTCTGCGGACCCGTTCTTCCGACTCACCGACGAGGGAACCAAACAGGGCTCCCACGTCCAGACGGATGAGCGGCAGATGCCAGAGCCGGCTGATCATCTTGGCTGTCAGCGACTTCCCGGTGCCGGGGATCCCGATCAGGGCGATCCCTTTCGGCGCGGGCAGGCCATATGCCCGGGCTTCGGCGGAAAAGGCTTTTTCGCGAAGGTTCAGCCAGTGTTTGAGTTCACCCAGCCCGCCGACAGAATCCGGCGTTTCCGCCGCTTCCGTGAATTCCAAAGCTTCGATATCACGGATCAGCTGCTTTTTCTCCTTCATCACAAAGTCGATGTCTTCATCCTCAAGCCTGCCGTTCGTAACGATCGCTTTGGCAAAGACACGCTGTGCCTGGGAAGCGGTCAGTCCAAGGGCCGCCTGGAGCAGCTTTTCCTTCCCGGCAGGGCTCAGGGTGATGCTTACGCCCGGTGTCAGGCGTAATTTATCCAAAACGCCTTCCAGTATCTTCACATTCGGCAGCGGATAATCCAATACCACACACTCGTTGACCAGTTCCGCCGGGATCTCGGCGGCAGGCGCGGTGATCAGGATGGATTTCCGCGTATATTTCAATTTGCGCGCCAGACTTCGCAGCTTGCGCTTCACCGCGGGATTGTCCCAGCACTCATGGAAATCATGAAGCAGGAACAGCGAGGCTTCATCCGCGTCAGCTTTATCGATCTGCTCCAGGACAGAAAGCGGATCCCGCCCGCCCGCGGGAGCATTTTTCCCGACCAGAACATGAAAACCATCTGCCAGGTCCCATCCGATGCAATTCCGCTCGGTATTGCGGCACAGTGTTTTCAAATCCTCCGTGACCCGTTCTTCTTCTGTCGAAACCACAAGGATCAACGTCGCTTTGCCGCGCAGGCTGAGATCAATTTCCTGAATAAATTCCATTTTTATCTTCCCAATCCGGTTCCATCCAAGAGTCATGAACATCGGTTTCCCTGAATCCCGGTCCCTGGCCCCTGTTACTCCCGATAATTATTTTCAAGCAGCATTTCATCATCTTCTTCGGTTTCATCCGGAGAAGGCGTTTCCGTGGGAACGGTCACCAGGACGATATCGAAGTCGCCTTCCTTACAGACTTCCGTCATGTATTCCGCGTTCAGAATCGCGGTCGCGTCATCCGGGACACCCTGTGTCAGGAGGCGCACCACTTCCGCGGCTTCCTGGCACTGCCCGGAACGCGCGAGAATCAATCCGTACATATAGTACAATTCCGGGACACGGTTGTCATAGGAAAGCGGAATGCCCTGAACCACCGCGCCGTCCTGCCCGACGCCGCCCTGAATGGAGATGCGGAAATAATCCAGCGCCTTGGCATAATCCCCGGAACGGTAATACTGTGTCCCGAGATTCCAGTAGAACTGGGTTTCCGTCGGATCCAGTTCGATAGCATCCTCACCCTGCTGGATCGCCTTGGTGTATTCACCGTTGCTGGCATAGGTTCGGGAAATATAATACGGCGCCCATGGATCATACGGGTTGAGGGTTGAGGCCCGCTCAAACGCGGTGATCGCTTCCGTATCCATCCCGTTGGCACGGTAGGCGCGGCCCAGAGCCAGATACAGATCCGCGATATTGGGATTGATGGCGATAGCGATCTGGAATTCCGTCACCGCTTCTTCATAGTTGCCGGTGATCTCCAGCAGAAAACCGCGGGCACGATGAGATTCCATCAGCGTATTGCCCAGGCTGATGGCCTGACGGGAGTTTTCCGTAGCCTGCGTAAGCGTATCCAGACGGTCTTCCCCGTTATTGATCTGTTCCACCAGCACTTCCGTCTGATAAGCATAAGCCAGTGCCAGGTTCGGGTTCAATTCCTTGGCCCGGTTGAAGGCGGTCTGCGCGTCGAGGTAGTTACCCTGCATCCCGATCGCCCAACCGCGGACCGCGTGCGCTTCCGCGTTATTGGGATTGAGCAGGATCGCGTTTTCCGCGTTCGTCAGTGCTTCGGCATAATCACCGTTAAACACCTGCAGCTTGGCAAGGGCGATATAGGTGTTGATATTCTTCGGATCGGCAGTAATCGCCTGCTGATACATTTCGATGGCACGGGAAATACGGCCTTCCGCGTAAAGGCTTTCCGCCTGGTTCAGGTAAGCCTCCGGAGGAGTTGTCGGCGTCGAAGTCGGGATGAACAGCGGATCGGTATTTGGCACGATGTTGATGGCATAATACAGCCCGACGCCCACCAGCGCCATCAGGATCAGGATCCGTATGGGGCTGGAGCGCTTTCTCTTTGAGCTGTAATTATATGAAGAGCCTTTTAAATACATATTTCAATTATATGACGTAATTATCGATATTGATCTCGCGGTGCTGATCAACAATGTCCTGCAAGGTGATCCCGTCCAGATAGGTATTGACCACTTCGGAAAGCCCCTTCCAGACCGGGTATGTAGGGCAGGCCGCGCAGCGTTCACAGGTGATCGGGTCCTGATCGACGCACTCCACCGGCGCGAGAGAACCTTCCGTCAGGCGCAGGATTTCACCCACGGTATATTTATCCGGAGTCCGCGCCAGCATATATCCGCCCTGGGCTCCGCGATTGACACGCAGCAGATCGGACTTATTAAAGATCAGAATGATTTGTTCCAGATACTTTTTGGATATTCCCTGACGTTCGGAAATTGTTTTCAAAGGAATATATCCGTCATTCCGATGCTCGGCAAGATCGACTAACATACGCAGCGCATAGCGCCCTTTGGTAGATACTTTCATGGCAGAATTCTCCCTCCATCCATCAATGATTCTATAATACCATATGTTTTGTAGGATTTCAGAAATGGTTCTCCGTCATGAGGCATCTTCGATCAGTACACGCATGATCCCGCCGCAGACCATACCGTCATTTTCAGCGACCTCACCGGTCATGTCAATTTCATCCAGCAGGTAGCGCCCGGTGCCGATGATCTTCACCGCTTTCCGCATCACCGCCGCCTCGCTGCATCCACCGCCGATGCTGCCTGTGGTTTTTCCCAAAGGAGAGACCGCCATTTTCGCGCCGGCTCCGCGGGGTGTGGAGCCTTTGGTCTCCAGTACCGTCACGACAGCTTTCGGCTCCTTGTTTTCCGCCAGATATTCCAGCACGGGGATCTCCACGTCGGAATCATTGCAGAAACGGGTCCCATTAGCATATTCCGGGAGCCTCCGATAAGAGATGACCTCAGCCATGATGGAAACAGCAATCTCATCCGGGGTCACGGCACCGATGTTGAGTCCGATCGGGGTGCAGATATGCTTCAGCCGTTCTCCGTTATACCCTTCTTCCGCAAGCAGCTCCAGAAGCGCCTTTACCCTGCGCTTCGAGCCGATCATCCCCAGATAAGCCGGCTGCGTTCCCGGCAGGATCGACCGCAGGCAGTCTGCGTCGCTGCGGTGGCCGCGGGTGACAACAACGACATAATCAAACGGCGTGATGGCAAAGGTCCGGATCGCATTTTCAAAGCTGTCACAAATCACCGTTTTGGCCATCGGGAAACGCTGATAATTGGCAAATTCCATACGGTCATCCGCGACGCAGACCGTAAACCCGCATTTGGCGCCGATCTCACAGACCGGAAGGGCAACGTGCCCGCCGCCCAGGACGATCAAACGTTCCGGAGGCATGACCGGCTCGGTAACAGTGATCATTTCGTCTTCAGCAGTCACTGTCACCCGGGTCGACAACCGTCCCCGCGAATCCGCGGACGGCTCCGCTTTGACAAATTCACGGGTCATATCACTGAGGATATCGCCTTCCCTGCCGTGAATTGTTGTTTTCACCGCTATCGGCTGATTCGCCCGGACCTGTTCCAGTATTTTTGCGTAAATGTTCATCTTCTGCATCCCGTTCAAAAGCGTTTCAATCAGTTTTTTTAGTTGACACCGGCAGCCGCACGGATACTCGCGGAGGATTCTTCCAGCCGCTGCACCGCACCGCGGAGTTCCGCGAGATCCGATTCCGTCATCTTATCCGGTTTGGCCTTCGTCGCCAGCTTCCGCAGTGTATCCAGATCGGATTTTACCCGGTTCTTTTCATCTTTACTGAAATCTTTCGGCGCATTGTGCATGGCGTTATCCACTTTTGTGATCAGCGTACCTGCCTCATTCAGGGTTGTCATGGTATCCCTGCGGAACTGGTCCTGGGAAGCATACATTTCCGCGTCATGGATCGCCGCGTTGATCTCCGCGTCTGACATCCGGTCGTTGGCGGTAATGGTGATGGACTGCTGTTTCCCGGTATCCAGGTCCCGGGCGGAAACCGTCAGAATACCGTTGGCGTCGATATCAAAGGTCACCTCGATCTGCGGGACACCGGCAGGGGCACGTTTGATGCCGTTGAGGCGGAATTTGCCGATCGTCTTGTTGTCCGCCGCCATCGGCCGTTCTCCCTGCAGCACGTGGATATCCACAGAGCTCTGGAAAGGAGCGACCGTGGAAAACACCTGGGAATAATGGATCGGCAGGGTTGAATTGCGCTCCACAAGACGCGTCGCGACTCCGCCGACCGTTTCGATCGAAAGGCTCAGCGGGGTGACATCCAGCAGCAGGATCCCGCCGGTCGTCCCGGCAAGTTCCATCTTCCCGCCGGAAAGCGTATCGCCCTGAATCGCAGCGCCCTGCGCCACACATTCATCCGGGTTGATATTCTTGGAAGGGATGATCCCGGTCATCATGCGGACTTTGTCCTGCACGGCCGGAATGCGGGTGGAACCGCCCACCAGCAGAACCCTGCCCAGTTCCGACGGCGCGATGCCCGCGTCATCCAAAGCGTTCTGGACCGGGACAGCGGTGCGCTCGATGAGGTCATGGATCAGTTCCTCAAATTTCGCGCGGGAAAGGCTGGTTTCATAGTGGATCATCTGCCCGCGGTTTTCGGCAAGATAAGGCAGATTGATGGAAGTGGTAACTGCGGAGGAGAGCTCCTTTTTCGCCTGCTCGGAGGCTTCCTTGATACGCTGGACAGCGGTCATGTTTTTGCTGAGATCCGCCCCGAAACGGTTCCGGATATCATCCAGAATGTACTTCATGATGCGGGCATCAAAATCATCTCCGCCCAGGTGATTGTCGCCGTTGGTAGCCAGCACTTCGATCACGCCGTCACCGATCTCGATGATCGAGACGTCAAACGTCCCGCCGCCAAGGTCATAAACCATGATCTTCTGGGCTGCGCCGTTGTCCAGGCCGTAAGCCAGAGCGGCGCTGGTCGGTTCATTGATGATACGTTTGACGTTGAAACCGGCGATCTTCCCCGCGTCTTTGGTTGCCTGACGCTGAATATCATTGAAATAGGCTGGCACCGTGATGACAGCGTCTGTCACAGGTTCACCGAGATAAGCCTCCGCGTCCTGACGCAGCTTTCGCAGGATCATCGCGCTGATTTCCTGAGCGGAGAACTTTTTCCCGTCAATATCAATGTTCCAGTTTGTCCCCATCTGCCGCTTTACGGAGGTTACCGTGCGTTCCGAATTGACCGCAGCCTGCCGGGCAGCGCTGACGCCCACCAGACGCTCGCCGTCTTTGGTAAACGCCACGATCGACGGGGTCGTACGTGTTCCTTTGTCATTCGGGATGATGATCGGCCGTCCGTTTTCCACTACGGACATGCACGAATTTGTTGTTCCAAGATCAATACCAATTGTTTTACCCATGATAAATTTTTATGCCTTTCCCTTATTGCTGATGAAATGAGTCACGGGGACAGGGTCCTCGACTCACTTTAAAGGTGAGTCAAGGACCCTGTCCCCGTGACTCACGCTGGATCAATACCTAAAAATAGAAACCGAAGCCCAAAAAGAGCCGCAGCAGCCAGAAGATAAACTGGATCGCCATATATCCAAGGAAGATCTTGCTGATAATACCCAAACCGCTGCCGCCGGAGGACTGTCCGGGCCGGTAGGTATAGGTCCGGAACGGGGTGCTGCTCCCGCCATTGCGATACTGACGGAGCAGGCTGTGATAGAGCTGGTTATTGGGATCCAGCTGTACCGCACGCTGCATCATGTCCACGTCGCGCGGGGAATTTCCCATGCCGTGATTGGCAAGACCGCTGAGATAATACCAGCGGGCGTTCCGGGATGTGGACGGGATTTTCGTCAGGGTCAGGATGGCTTCCCGGTAATTCCCGGCGTTGATATAGCTGATGACCTTCCGGATCTCTTCCGAATCACCCGGTTCAACCTCCGGTTTGCTGCTGCCGGCATAGGCATTCTGATAAGCGCCGCCAAAGAAAATATCTTCCCAATTGAACCCGAAATCACCGGTCCAGCCATAGGAGCCGTCATAGCTGCTGCGGTACTGCTGATTACTGCCGGAACTTCCCGAACTGCTGTATGGATTGCTATACGGATTACTATACGCACTTCCATATGGACTGCCGGAAGACGCGTTGGAATAAGCCTGCTGACGGGCACGCTGCGCCTGATATTTATCCGGGTTCATCAGCATGTCATAGGCTGTATTGACATCGTTCATCTTCTGATTGGCATTGGGGTCATCCGGATGCAGATCGGGATGATACAGCTTTGCCATCTTGCGGTATGCTTTTTTTATTTCGTCTTGTGTCGCGTCCCGGGAAACCCCAAGGACTTTATACGGATCGTCTATCATTTTCTTTCCATGTACTCCGGTCTGCCTTCGACGGGAAAGACCGGTTTCCGTTCAAATACTCTTCCCCCTGATTTAAATATACACTTGAAACCGGAAGTAATAAAAAATCTAATTTATTTTTAACAAATAATTGACGAACCTTTGCTACAATTATTACAAGATAATTGTGTAAAATGGAGCACATCAGGACTGCACTCATGCTGCGTCTCCAAGATATGAATAATTATCAGATGCAAAAATATCATCTGCCGGCCGGCAGTAATGCGAAGGGGTAAGAAATGAGAAATTTCTGGGAAAATCTGAAAAATAAACTGGCGTACTGGATGCAGGGACGCTATGGCAGCGACGAATTGAATAACGCGATTTTTGTGGCTTTTATCGTGCTGTGGATCGTTTCCCTGATCACAAAGAGCAGGGTCTTTTATTGGATCGGTCTGATCCTGCTGGGGTATTCGCTGTACCGGTCACTTTCCCGGGACCATTACAAGCGTTCCAATGAACGGCTCTGGTTTTTGAAGCAGACAGAACACATCAGGAAGCTGCCGGGACAGATAAAAATGCGCTGGGAACAGCGGAATACGCATAAATTCTACCGCTGCAAACAATGCGGCGTCACCATCCGCGTCCCGAAAGGCAAAGGACAGATCGAGATCACCTGTCCGAAATGCGGGCATAAATTCATCGAACGGACCTGATCCGGACCGGGAGTCAGTTCAGCTCTTTATATCCGGTCAAAGCAGCAATCAGTATTTCCGAAATCGGCAACAATATGACCAATATTCAATATTGTTGCCGATTTCGGCATTAATTTGGTAAAATATATGTATTATTGCCGATTTCGGAATTTAAAGATAAGTATCAGATTCATTGGAGGCCTGTATGATTTCACGAACCACATATCTCAACAAATTATCTCTGTGGAAGGACCAAAATGTTATTAAGGTCATAACAGGAATTCGACGCTGTGGAAAATCCACATTGCTTAAAATGTTCCAGGATAGATTGGTTCAAAATGGCGTTGAAAGGGATCAGATCATTTCACTAAATCTTGAAGATCTGGCTAATGAATCTCTGTTAGATCATCAAAAATTATATCAATATATTATTGAACGCCTGAGTCACAATAAAACAACTTACATTTTTTTAGACGAAGTACAGCTTGTACCGGATTTTCAGAAAACAGTAGACAGCCTCTTCATTCAAAACAACGTTGACATTTATATTACCGGATCAAATGCTTATCTCTTATCAGGAGAATTAGCCACACTGCTTTCCGGGCGTTATGCAGAAATTAATCTGCTCCCATTTTCTTTTGCAGAATATATGGAAACAAGTAATAAAAAAATTGATGCTGCTTTTTCCGATTACATGCGCTGGGGCGGCTTCCCGTATATTGCTCTTATGGAAAATCAATCTGAATTAGCTGAAGATTATTTGGAAGGGATTTACAACACGATCATTGTCAAGGATATTGAATTACGCCAAAACCGGCGTGAGAAAAATCCCGATAAAAGAAAGATCTCAGATCTTGCATTATTGAAAAACATTGCCCGTTTTCTGGCGAATTCTGTCGGCAATCCAATTTCTGACAAGAAAATTACCGATTATATTATTTCAACCGGCAGAAAAGTTTCTCAAAATACTGTTTCTGATTACATCGAAGCATTACTTGAAGCATATGTTTTTTACCCTTCAGAACAATATGATGTGAATGGTAAACAGCTGCTGAAAAATAACCGGAAACTTTACATTGCAGATATCGGCCTAAGAAGACATCTGGTATCACGAAGTAATTACGATATAGGTTTTATTCTTGAAAACATTGTTTTTCTTGAGCTTCTTCGCCGGGGATATAAAGTGAACACAGGAAAAGTCGGTGATCTTGAAATTGATTTCACTGCAGAAAAGGATTCCCGGCTAAATTATTTTCAAGTGACTGCTTCGATGTTGGAACAAAGCACTTTTAATCGTGAAATTGCATCTCTGAAGGCCGTCAATGATAATTATCCCAAAACCATACTGACTCTGGATCGCTATACACCCGGCAACTACGACGGCATAGAAGTTATTCATGCCATAGACTGGCTCCTGGATAAGAAATCATAAAGTTACTGTTAAAAGCGTTCTCCCGGGGACAATTCTCATATTGCTTCGTGATAAATGGGACTGTCACCGGGAGAATAATTCTGAAGATTTCAATAAATTTTATTTAAGATTACTGTTATTTACGTAATATTTCTAAAAATACTTATACTAAAATATTTTTAAGGTATGCGGCGGAAGACACAGGTTTCGCGCATTTCGAAACCGCAGCGCTTGTAGAGACGGTGCGCTTCCACACGGGAAGGACGTGAGGTCAGGTCGATGGTTTTCGCGCCTTCTTCCTTTGCCCGTTCGATGGAGGCACGGATCAGCTTTTCGCCGATCCCCTGTCCTCGGGCTTCCTTATCCACCACGACATCTTCCACCCATGCGCGGACACCGGTGGGGATGCGGAAAACGACCAGCGTCATGGTCCCGAGGATCTTCTCTTCCGGATCTTCATCGTCAACAGCCGCCAGGACGATCCCGGCTTTGGATGCGATCAGGTCGCTCAATTCATCCCAGGTCGGGATCTTCGCGGAAGAGGAAAGCTGCGGCAGCAGCCGTTCAAAAGCGTCATAAACCTTCTGCGACATTTCAGTAACTTCAAAAATTTTGATCATAACTTCACCTCAGATAATATAAAGACAAATGAAAAATAATCTTTACTATACCCGTCTCTCTGCCATTAATCAACTAATCCCGCTTTTTTTCCCGTATGAACAGTACGATCGAGGCAATAATTGCCGTAACAGCCATGACCATCTGGTTCATATTGATGCCGCCGACCTGTGCGGTATCAAGGCGCAGAAATTCAAGGAAAAACCGTCCGACAGGATAAGCGATCAGGTAGATCAAAAAGAGGCTGCCCTGTTTCAGCTTCACCGATTCCGACTGATCCAGCCGGTAAAGGCAGAAACAGACAGCCAGATTATACAGAGATTCATACAGAAAAAGCGGGTGATAGGTTGAAATTTCCGCGTATTCCGGGATGCGGTACAAGGGGTCGATGGTGATCGCCCAGGGAAGTGTCGAGGGACGTCCGTAAAGCTCCTGGTTGACAAAATTTCCCCAGCGGCCGATCGCCTGTCCCAGCGGCAAACCGGGAGCGATGGTATCCATAAAATCCGCATAGGGAAATTTTTTCCGCCTGCAGAAGATCCAGATACCAAAACAGCCGCCCAGCACCCCGCCGGGGATACCCAGACCGCCTTTCCATACCGCGAGAATCTCACCGGGATGCTGCAGGTACCAGGAAAAGGTCAGCCCGGAAGAACGTGAGGGCATCAGCACATGCCAAAGCCTGGCGCCAAGAATGCCGAGGATCAGCATCCAGGGGATCATATCCCAGTAATCATCCGGGGTATAGCCGCGCTTTTTCCCCATTTGAATGGACAAACTGACGCCTGCCAGTACGCCGAGCATTATGATCAGGCCGTAATAATGCAGGAAAAGCGGGCCGATTATGATTCCTTCACGGACAAACTGCATGCTTCCAGCCCCGCGGTCAATCCAGATTTTTCTTCATATGCAGCAGCCGCTGAACAGCGGTAATGTTGGCAAAGACAGCAATGATCACCATGGCGATATTCACGGAAAGCGGCAGCCCGATCAGCAGACCCGCAACCAGAACAATATAGCGTTCCAGCCGGGACATGATCCCAAGGCGCATATCCAGTCCGTAGATTTCACCTTTAGCCCGGGTATAGGGAACCAGGGAGGAGCCCATCATGGCAGCTATACAAACCGCCGCCCAGATGATCTGCCCATGAGCAGCATTGTATAACAGGATGCCGCCAAAAATCAGAAATTCCGCGTAGCGGTCCGTTGTTGAATCCAACACCGCGCCGAACCTGGTTCCTTTCCCATTCGTGACCATACGGGACATGGTGCCGTCAAAGAAATCAAAGACAGCGAAAACGATCAGCAGCACACCGGCCCAGGTAAACATCCCTTTATAAGCCAGCCAGCACGCGCCGACATGTCCAAGGCAGCCGAGAATGGTCACAGCGTTGGCAGTCAGGCCGATCTTCAGCAGAAAAGATGCTGCCGAGTCGCCAAAACCCTTGAACCATTTCCGGCATTTTTCTGTAAACGTAATCTTACGGTTTTCGCTCATAATACCAACTCCTTACTCAGACCTGATTTCTCTTCAATCATCAAAATCGAAATCGTCTTTTTTCTCTTTCTTGTTTTCTTTGAGGCTTTCGACAAAATCTCTCGCGGAATCTTCATCCCACAGGACTTCGCGTGTCCTTCCGCCCGCCTGCATCCTGCCGACGACCCCAAGCTCCTCCATACGCGTTATCAAACGGGTAGCAACCGGAAAACTGACATTAAGTTTCCCCTGAAGATATGAGGCACTGGCTTTTTTCGTCCGGGTGACCAGAATAACCGCGTCTTTCAGTTTCTTTTCGTCCCGGTTCATCTCATTTTGCTTATCGTTTTCAACGATCTCATCCCATGGCGTAGTGTTCATTTCCGAGGTCGGTTTCGGTGCCAGTTTTCTCCATAAGGAAACAACTTTATCGATTTCATTATCCGTGAGCAGCGGTCCCTGCACACGTGTCGGGACATTTTGTGAAGGATCGATGAAATACATATCACCGCGGCCCAGCAGCTTTTCCGCGCCTTGTTTCCCCATGATCACACGGGAGTCCACCGCGGAGGCAACCGTCAGCGCGATACGCGCGGGGATATTGGTTTTGATTTTCCCGGTAATGATGGTCGTATCCGGACGCTGTGTAGCAAGGATCAGATGCATGCCTGTCGCGCGGGCAAGGGAAGCGAGTGTGTCAATGCATTCCTGGCCCTGCTTGTCCGCCCCGCGCATAAGCTCGGACATTTCATCAATGATGATGACAATGTAGGGAAGGGTTTTCTGTCCGTTCTCGCGAGCGTATTTGTTATAATTTTCAAGTTTTCGCGCGCCAACCGTTTCAAAAAGCTTATAACGGTTTTTCATTTCCTGCACCGCCCATTGCAGCACAGCAATACTGCGCTCAAATTCTGTTTCCACTTTACCAAGCAGATGAGGAAGGCCGTTGAAATGATAAAATTCCACACGCTTCGGATCGATCATCACAAATCGCAGCTGTTCCGGCGTATTGTTCATCGCCAGACAGATCGCTATCGAACGCAGACAAATAGATTTACCGGAGTTCGTCGTCCCTGCCACCAGCAGATGCGGCATGGATGCCAGATCCGCGACAACCGGAGCACCGGCAATATCCCGGCCAAGAACTACAGCCAAAGGAGAATTTGTACGCTGGAATTCCCTGCTTTCGATCAGAGGACGCATACGCACCTTCATCGCCTGAGGGTTCGGGATATCAATACCGATATAAGATTCACCCGGAACCGGCGCCTGAATAGAAAGGTTGCTCACGCCAAGACGGACCGCCAGATCCCGTTCTGTTTTCGCCACTTCCGAGACCCGGATGTTTTTGATGGAATTCTTTCCGGATTTTGAAATATTTCCGGGAACGACCTTGTACTGCACCACGCTCGGACCTATGGAACATCCGATCACTTTGACCGGTGCTCCGAATTCATCCATAGCTTCTTCGATCTCAGCGATAAATTGTGAATGGTCAGCATTCTGACCGTAAAACCCCAATTCCGTATCCAGCAGGTTCAGCGGCGGCAGCCTGTTGGAACGGACCGCAGAGGCTGTACCTGAAAGTACATGTTTTGTTTCTGTTGTTGTGTTTGTCTTTTCTTTTATCGGTTCCATTGTCTTTTTCTTTGTAAAAAAAGCCGGTATTGAATCCAGTGCTTTTTTTACCGGAGCAGGCTGTACTTCTTCCTGATCTCCTGCTATCTCCTCTTCCAGCATCTTTCTTCGGGATGCTTCTTCAGCAGCCTGATATTCAGACTGCCAATCAAATCCCATTGGGTCTTTCTCAACGGGTTTTTCTTTTGCTTTCTGTATGATCCCGTTCACCAAAACAACAATTTCCCGCACCAGTTCCCGGAAAAGCTTCGGCATCCATACCGTACCGCCGGAAAGCAGGCAAACGGAAAAAAACAGTATGACCCATAAAATAAAACCGGTCTTACCGACGGAATCCGTACCGGTAATAAATCTTACAATTGTCATGCCAAAATCACCGCCGGCTTCTTTTCCGCCATATAACGCGCTGAGGGTAATGCCGTCAAGGATCACCACAAGGAACAGGACAGAAAAAAGGATCTGCTTTTTCCGGCTCATCGTTATACGCGGGATCAGCCAGCGCATCAGCAAAACAGCGATCGCGCCGGCGACGGTCAACACAGAAAGAATAACAGCCCACACACCGAACCAGGAACGGAGAAGCGTGCAGAAAGGCACGATCAGGCTGCCCGGATTGTTGCTGAAAAATCCGGTGCCGAGCAGCATGCCGATAAACACCAGCACCACACAGGTGATGTCAATGGCATGCCCTGCGCCATAAATCGGCAGCGGCGTCCGGTTCATTGTTTTCTGGGTGTCATTCATTATCCTCGTGCTCCATGCGCATGATCTCTTTGGATAAAGCTTCAACAGCTACTTTTTGTTTCCTGTAAAAATCAGCTTCCGACATTGACAGTCTGCGGACAATATCCTTGACTTTCTGTTTTTCGAAAAACTTATAATCGATCAGATTATATAGCATCCATTCCCCGCTTGTGGAGCGTTCGCCTTCCGGACGCAGTCCTTCCAGCGCTTTTTTCAGTACGGAGCGCAGTGCGTTGATCTCATTTTCACCGCTTTCGGCAGCCGCGTCCTGCACCACTTTCCACTTCAGCAGCGGATTTTCCGAAAGGCGGGGACCGCCCCAGTAATGCGTCAGCGCATCTTTGACCCAGACGGTCACATCATCCAGTTCAGGTGTGGAGCTTTCTCCAAGCAGGGCTGTCTGGTCAAGGACACTGCCGCTGTGAAAACTGTCGCCCCCAGTCTGGTCGGTCCGTGTTCTCAGCACCTGATATGCCGTTGTCAGATACCGGCGCTGCCACAGAACCGTCCGGGCGTTATCCAGCGCATCTTCCAGAATCTGCGCGTTGCCGTTGGGAAAGTATTCCGGAGAAATATCCGCAAGCCCCATAAAACCGAGGAATGTATCCACCTCTTCATCATGGTTATATAAAGGGATCAGAACTCCCGTGCCATCCCAATACAATGCGTCTCCATGCTCCTGAAAATAAGCGGGCAGGTTTTCCAGCAATTCCGGAAGATTCTTCCAGCTGCTTTCACCGGTTTTAATGACAGGATCCACAGATCCGGTCTCATCGATTACCGCAAAAAAACCGTCCCGGGCCTGAAAACGGTCACATAACGCGCCGATGATCGCCTCAATATAGGTTTCAAGTTCCGGTTTGAAAACCATCATACCCTGGAATTCCTTGTAGATGGTGTAATCTTCTTTTCCGAGTCCGACGATCCCGCCCCGTTCAATGCGCGGCATCAGGACCGTAATGAGATATTCCAGGAAAATGATGGAAATCACCGTTGCAAAAGTGTTGACACCGGTAATATCAAGCCCCAGTTTATCTCCGGACCGGTTGATCATCGTAACGACCCATAGGGTTAAACTGGCAGTCACAGGCCCCCGCAGCATCCACTCAATCAAACGCAGCCGGGTGAAACGGTCAGACCAGGGAACGGAAAAGGTCGCGCAGGAATACCCCAGCAGTATGACCATCACTGTTACAACAGCATTTCCGATAACACTCAGGCTCCAGAAAACAACCGGGAACTGCGAGATCAGCAATCCGGATCCGAACAACAGAAGCGGGAAGGTACCGACAAAGATCCCCAAAATGCCGAGAATCAGGTAAATCATCCGCCTGCGGCTGGCTTTTGTACGTGTACGGTTATAAACCATGGAGAGCGTCCAGAGGATCCCGCACAGGTTAATGGCAAAGAAGATCCAGAAAAGGATCGTCAGATTTGAATGGACCATGGTCGTCCCGATATTGGAAATAACACGGATCCCATTGAATAATTTTCCGGACCATAAAAGGACCACAAAAACCAGTGAAATCAGTATATTGACGGGAAACAAAATCCGTTGGAAACGGTTCCGTTCCTTTCCTGTCATTTCGAGCAGCGCCATAGCGAACTCAAAACATCCCGGCACCAGAACGACAAATCCCGTCCAATGGATCAGCTGCCACATCTGTTTGGCGTCTCTGCCGGATGCTATGGTCTCAAGCGCGTCCGCGCTGTAAATTACAGCAACGCTTAACAATACAGGAACAAGAGCAAACGCAAGTTTTTGTCTTTTCTTTAGGAATTGCAGTGAGAACAAAAGCACCGAAAATGCTGTCATCGCAACAGCCGCTGTCAGCACTTCGCTCAGCGTCCGCAAAACCGGAATCAGATAGGTCATCATGTAAACTACCGGATGTTCTTGGAAAAAAACATTCCGATCTCCATATTTCGAAAGAAAAATTCCTGGTACCCGCAGAACAGAAAACCGCGGTCCATCAAAAAATGGATAGCCGGATCATTTTTTGCCTGCAGCATACAGACAAGGGAACGGATCTTATTTTGTTTTGCTATTTCCGTTATACGTTCCAGCATGGCAGAACCTACTCCTTTATTGCGGTATGGGGGCATAACACCGCCGGTTTTGATCGTCAGACGGTTTACTGTCTCATCACGTTCCAGCCGCGCATACCCGATCACCTGATCTTCATAACGTGCCGCCAATATTTCACGCATCCGTATCTGTTCCCTTAACCTTGTCACACTGTACCCCTGATAGGGAACACGGATCGTCTTCGGCAGGCGGATACGCTGAAAACTGGAATCGAAACTCTCAAACCGCTCCAGCATCTGCGTTTTCCACACGTAATCACTTTCAAAGCTCAGGTCGATCAGAGAGATTTGATCATATTCGTCTAAAGTAGCTGCACCAATCTCAATTTCTACCATAGTAATATTGTAACCGCTTTAAAGGAATTTCATGCCCTTTTTTGGTTTTTCCATTTATGAATTTAATATAATTCAGATATTTGAGCCATAAATCGATACAAAAAATTTGAGGACTGGGACCCGCTGCCAACAATAAAAACTTATGGCAGTATCGCTATATTCCATCAAAGATTTACCTATGATAACATAAATCTTCAGACAGATTTCATCAACTCTGTACAAAGGAAAACCTTCCGTGAACTATTCATTATTCAGACAACAGTCCTGCGGATATCTCAGTTATCTTTCGCATGACGTGAACAAACCGTCATTGATTTTCCCGGTTTCTCTGAAAACCAAAGCTGTCTATAATAAAATTAACAGACAGCTTTCGCTGAAATCAACCGGGATGATCAGCATACCGCTGGATATTCCGGTTTTTTATATCAGATGGAGAACACGCAGCCATGTTTATTGATGAAGCAGAAATTTATGTACGATCCGGAAAAGGCGGAGACGGGTTTATGCATTTCCACAGAGAAAAATACGTTTCCCGGGGAGGTCCTGACGGCGGAGACGGCGGTCACGGCGGAGACCTGATCCTCAAAGTCGACCGGAGACTGAACACGCTGGCGGCCTTCCGTCACAAGACCCGCTATATCGCCGCTGACGGACAAAAGGGCGGAATCAATAACATGACCGGGAAATCCGCTGACAACCTGATCGTCCCGGTTCCCGCGGGGACCATTGTCCGCGAAAAAGAAACCGGCGCCATGCTGGGTGACCTGACCCATGACGGGCAGGAACTGGTCGTCTGCAAAGGCGGACGGGGCGGACGCGGCAACACGCATTTCGTCTCACCATCCAATCAGGCTCCCCGCACCGCTGAAAAGGGTGAACCGTATGAGGAAAAGAACCTGGCTTTGGAACTGAAGCTGATCGCGGATGTCGGCATCGTCGGCGTCCCGAACGCAGGCAAGTCCTCTTTCCTGGCTGCTGCTACCAATGCCACCCCAAAGATCGCCAATTATCCCTTCACCACGCTGGAACCCAATCTGGGAGTCGCGGAATTGGACGCGGACCATTCCATCGTCCTGTCGGATGTGCCGGGCTTGATCGAAGGTGCCCACATGGGCGTGGGGCTGGGAGATTCTTTCCTGCGCCACATCCAGCGCACCCGCGTGATCCTGCACGTGCTGAACGGCGAAGCGGAAGACCCGATCGCTGATTTTGACCAGATCAACCAGGAAATGGCACTGTTTGATGCCAAACTGGGTGAAAAACAGCAGCTGGTGGTCTATAACAAAATGGACATTCCCGAAGCTGCGGAACGCTGGCCGGAAATCGAAGAAGCACTCAAGGAACGCGGTTATGTGGCCATGAACATGTCCGCCGCAACTTCCGGCAACATCCGTCCCATCTTATGGAAATTATATGAGATGATACAGAATGCCCCGGTCGAAGAAGAGGAAAGCGATGAAGTGCTGCCGCTTTACACACCGGAAGACGACCCGCGCCAGTTCACCATCAGCCGCAACGACATGGGTGATTATGTGGTCCGCGGCACAGCCATTGAACGGGCAGCCAAGATGACCTTCTGGGAGCATCCGGGTTCCCTGCGCCGCTTCCAGAACCTGCTGAAGACCCTCGGCATTGAAGACGCTCTGCGCAAAGCCGGTGTGGAAGACGGCGATACCGTCGTTATCGGCGATTCCTTCGAGCTCGAGTGGGTGGAATAAGTTTATTATTGACCACAGCTATTATTACGAAGGTTACAACACATATACTGCTGCAGCATTGAGCAGAAAACAATAAGATTCAAGGAGAACTAAATAAATGGCAGAAGAAAGCGTAAAAGAAACCGCAAAAGAAACAGCAGTCCCGGCGGAAAAACCGCAGGATAACATCGTTACATCCAAACACAGCATAACCATCAACGGGAAAGTCATCCGCTACACGGTATCGGTCGGCACTATGGTGGTCTCCCAGGAATCCCGGAAAGACGGCATTTACGAAGGCGAAAAGCCCCGTTTTGAGATCTTTTTCACAGCCTACACCCTTGACGAACCGGTCGATGCCGCGGAACGTCCGCTTACGTTTTCTTTCAACGGTGGTCCCGGTTCGGCTTCCCTGTGGGTGCATATGGGTTTTCTCGGACCGCGCCGTGTGCAGCTTGACGCGGAAGGGAATGTGACCAAATTCCCCACACCGCTGATCGACAATGAATATTCGATCCTGGATCTCACGGACCTGGTGTTCATCGACCCCGTCATGACCGGATACTCCCGCGCCGTCGTCGGCAACAAGGAAGCGGATTTCTTCGGCTATGAGAATGACATCCAATCTGTCGGTGATTTCATCCGGCTTTACGTCACCCGCAATGAACGCTGGGCTTCTCCGAAGTATCTGGCGGGAGAATCTTACGGCACACCGCGTTCCGTCGGCCTGGCGAAATATCTTTCCGAAGAATACAGCCTCGAGCTCAACGGGCTGATGCTGATCTCCACCGCCAACGACTTTTCCACACTGGAATTTGACCCGGGCAACGACCTGCCTTACGTGCTCTTCCTGCCCACCTACGCGGCAGATGCCTGGTATTATAAAAAAGCCGCCCCTCAATATCTGGACATGAGCATTGAAGATTACGCGGCTGAGGTTCGTGCCTTCGCGGAAGGTGAATATCTCACTGCGTTATTTAAAGGCAGCCGGCTGACAAAAACCGAACAGGAAAATCTCGCGGAAAAGCTTGCCGCCTATACCGGACTCAGCAAACAATACATAATGAATTCCAACCTCCGCATTGAGATCTCACAATTCTGCAAAGAGCTGCTGCGGGATGAGCACCTGGTCATCGGACGGATCGACAGCCGCTACACCGGGACCGACCGCAACAACGTCGGCAGCAGTTTTGAAGATGATCCCTCCTGCTATCAGATCGATGGCGCTTTCGGCGGAGCGATCAACGACTACTTCAGACGGGAACTGGGCTTTAAATGCGAACGGCCTTACAAAATTTCTTCTCCGCTGTGGAAGGACTGGAAATACAAAAACAATTCCTACCTCCAGCAGCAGGACATCATCCGTGATGATATGGCAAAAAACAAGAATCTCAAGATCTGGGTCATCTGCGGATACTATGACCTTGCGACGCCATTCTTCGCCGCGGAATGGGTCTACGACCACATCTTCGTGGAACCGGCGTATCAGAAGAACCTTTCCTTCACATACTATAAATCCGGTCACATGATCTACCTGCATGAGCCCTCCCTCGCTCAATTCAGGGACGACGCCGTGAAATGGTACGAAGGATAGGGATCAGGTATCATAGGATAGAAATAAAGGGCCGTCGGTTTGATCGATGGTCCTGTTTTTTTGTGCAGCATCCGGTTCAGATGATAACGGGATAAAGGATCATGCCCAAAACCGCAGCGGCAAAAATGATGAAAAGCGGGTTGACCTTCCATTTAAACATTGCCAGAAATGAAGCCGCGAAAATGCCCCATGCCAAAAAATCCGGCTTTCCGGCTGATAATGAAAGACCAGGGACAGACGAGCTGAACAGTTTAATGGCGGTATGCAGAAGCACGGCAATAATACACGAATTAAGAACGCTGAAAACGGTCTTTACATATGACAGACCGCGATATTTGTTATAAAAATAGGCAAGCACCAGTACGATAAGGAAAGGAAGCAGCAAAAAACCAAAGGTTGCGACTGCCGCCCCCGGAAACCCGGCCACTTTCATCCCGACAAAGGTAGAGCAGTTCAGGGAAAAAGGTCCCGGTGACATTTCGGATATGGAAATGATATCCGCGAGTTCAGATGTAGTCAGCCACTGATGCTGATCTATCGCAAGTTCTTCGACCAGGGGCAATATAGAATAACCGCCTCCAAAAGTCATCACCCCGATAAGCATAAATGTAACGAGCAGATCCGGGTAAATCATTTTTTCTCTCCCCGTTTCTGCCGGTAAATCAAAAAGACCAGATACAGGATACCGACAATCAGACCGGCAGCGATCACCAGGATCGTATTCGGATCGAAAATCAGCATTACAGCCATGGCACACGCCCACACCGCAATCAGAAACAGATCCTTTTTCTTCAGCAGATCGATCAATAATGAGATGGAAACACTGGCCATCATCGCCGCGGCAGCGGCACGTACGGCGCGCAGGGCATAAGCAGTACGTTCATTATTATTCAGCTTTTCATAAAAAAAGGTAATGATTATGATCACGACCAGAGGCGGCAGAGCGGTCGCGAGCGCGCAGAGAAGCGCACCTTTCAGTCCGAGCAGTCTGTATCCGATCAGTATGGATGTATTAACGGATGTCGCTCCGGGTGTTGACTGGGCAATGGTAAACTGTTCCAGCATTTCGTCACTGTCGACCCACCCGAGCTTCTTCACAAATGTTTCCTGCTGGAGCGAGATGATCGTTGAACCTCCGCCAAAGGAAAACATGCTCACCGTAAAACATTGCAGAAAAAGGTTCAGCGGGGTCAGTTTTTTTAAATCATACTTCATACGAAATATATCCCTTTTCCTGATAGTATCGGAACAGGATCTCATCAACAGCATTATTGCGGTCAACCGGCGTCGTATACTCCGCTATATCGTCGTATGTCATAATATCAATATTTCCGGAATTTTTATCACAGAACGGGGCAACTTTTTCGTTTTCCCTTAAAGTCCGGGGAAGAATGATCCCCTGCAGATATGTTTGGAGAGAAATAGGCGTCCTGAGAATATTCTCCAGCGTCCTGCAGCGTTCGTCAAAATCCAGATCATTAAAGGTCCTGATATGCTCCAGCAATAAATAGGCAAATTCCTCTTCGCTTTCTCTTTCGGAAAATTCATTCACGTTTACGGAATGGCTGAGTAAATAGTTTTCATTCGTTCCATAATAGCATTCGATAAACCTGATGACAGATTCACGGTCCGCCGGGATCCTGAACAGGTCGATATCAAGTCCTTCATCTATGATCCTGCGGTACCTGTCTCCATAATAAGCGCCGGTGTCGAACAGAAAGATGTTCTGCAGCAGTTCCGGCTCAGGTTTCAGGATAAAACAAACCGGTTCCGTCAATTCGCGGTATGCCGGGCGGCCGATATATGTGTAAGCCAGATCTTCTCCGAAAACCTTGCAGGGAACAACGGGAATAATACCGGATATTAAATAATCCAAAGCAGTCAGTTTGTCACGCTCCAGATCCTTCACACTATCCGCTTTATGGATAAGCGGCAGCATCGGCTCCTTCAGCGGAAGATTTGTACGCTTCAGCGTCCGCTCAAAACTCGTTTCCTGATATTCTTCTAATTCGAGATATTCTTTCTCATCCGATCCCATAATAATTCAGCCGCCTGACCGTATTCTTTCCTAAATAAAAAGCATGTTTCCTAATTATATAACACAAAACCGGTTTCAGGCAGAATCTTCCGGATATCGTTTCGTTTGAAGTCAGTTTTCCATAGGGGGAAACCCGGAACTGAGTTTGCTGCTTTTCATAGAAGACAGCCCTGCTGCCTCATAATCGGCACCGCGGGGCTGTCTTATTATTTTTTATATCTTATTTAAACTGTCAGGCTTCAGGCTTTCGGGAAATACTTTTGAAGCTCTTCGTCCGTCGGAATATAGTCATCCATCTGACCGTTGTGGAACTTTTCATAAGCGACCAGATCAAAATATCCGGTGCCGGTAAGGCCGAAGAGGATCGTCTTTTCCTCACCGGTTTCCTTACACTTCAGAGCTTCATCGATCGCGCCCTTGATGGCGTGTGAGCTTTCCGGTGCCGGCAGAATGCCTTCAACACGGGCGAATTGCTCTGCGGCTTCAAAGACTTCCGTCTGTTTGTAGGAGCGGGCTTCCATATAACCGTCAGCATAAAGCTGGGAAAGGATCGGACTCATACCGTGATAGCGCAGGCCTCCGGCATGGTTCGGGGAGGGGATAAAGTCACAGCCCAGGGTATACATCTTCGCCATCGGGCAGACCTTACCGGTATCCGCGAAATCGTAAGCATAGACGCCGCGGGTGAAGCTCGGGCAGGATGCCGGTTCTACCGCGATCACACGGTAGTCCTGTTCGCCGCGCAGCTTTTCGCCCATAAACGGAGCGATCAGGCCGCCAAGGTTGGAACCGCCGCCCGCACAGCCGATGATGATATCCGGTTTTTCACCGATCTTGTCAAAAGCGGCCTTGCTCTCCAGACCGATCACAGACTGATGCAGCAGCACCTGATTCAGCACGGAACCAAGGACATAGCGGTAGCCCGGATTGGAGACGGCAACTTCCACCGCTTCAGAGATCGCGCAGCCCAGGGAACCGTTGGTGCCCGGATGTTCGGCAAGGATCTTGCGGCCGATGTTGGTATCCATGGAAGGGGACGGCGTCACGGAAGCACCGTACGTCCGCATTACTTCGCGGCGGAAAGGCTTCTGCTCATAAGAGACTTTGACCATGTACACCTTGCAGTCCAGTTCAAAGTAGGAACAGGCCATGGAAAGTGCGGTTCCCCATTGTCCGGCACCGGTTTCGGTCGTGACACCCTTCAGTCCCTGTTTTTTGGCGTAATAGGCCTGGGCAATGGCCGAATTCAGTTTGTGGGAACCGGAGGTGTTGTTGCCTTCGAATTTATAGTAGATCTTCGCGGGGGTCTGCAGCTTCTTTTCAAGGAAGTAAGCACGGACCAGCGGAGAAGGACGGTACATCTTGTAGAAGTCATAGATCTCCTGCGGGATCGGAACATACTTTGTATCGTTATCCAGCTCCTGCTGCACCAGTTCTTCACAGAAAACAGGATAAAGTTCTTCGGCTTTCAGCGGTTCTCTGGTCCCGGGGTTGATGAGCGGTGCGGGTTTGTTGACCATATCCGCCCGCAGGTTATACCACGCGGTCGGCATCTCATTTTCATCAAGATAAGTTTTATAAGGAACGGTATTGGCAGACATAAGATTTTCTCCTTGAATTGTTTTTCATATTGTTCAGGACAGAGTGCAGACTTTTTTTCTTCCATGATACATATCTGCGGTTTTCAGATGTCCTGACTGATTATTTCAGAACGATTGGTGTCGTCAGATTTGATTTCTGAATCGGCACCTGTGTTGTACTGCTGACAACGATCAGCCGGCTGCTGAAAATCTTCTTCGGCGCTCAGCGCCAGCTCAATGAAAAATAAAACATAAAATAATTCCTTACCTTTCGGTTTAAAAAACGAACCGGCAATCATAATGATTGCCGGGACAGATTTCCAAAAATCTGCGGTGCCACCCCGCTTGACATCTTCCGATGCCCACTCTTGCATACCAACATATGCCGCCCTTTGTTTACGGAGAGTCCGCGCTCCGTCTTCCATACTCAGAAAGTATACCTTCTTTTCCGGTCGCCCTCAGAAGCCCATTCGATAATTACATTTTCTCCCGCGCTCTCACCAACGGCGGTTCTCTGTATAGAAAAGCGGTAAAATCTACTTACACTTCTTCAACGGTTTCGTTTGTTAAATACTTTATAAATCCACTTTTTGTATTTGTCAATAGAATTTTATAAAATTCATGATTTCAAAAACCAAAACAGTTCCTCAATTCCGGAACTATCCCTTTTTATTTGTTACAAAAGGCAAAGCCTCCGCCTGATTGCTAACCGGTAAGCTCATGAGCCGGCAAGCCGGTCCTGCAGGATGTGTACGCAGCAGGGTGATCACCGGGAAATTGAAAAATACGAATTACATTTTATGAGTTATAATTAATCCAAAGTATTACTTTAGATTTTTTGGAGGTTTTATGTACACCATCAAACGGCACATTGAACCTGTCGTGGAAAGGCGGGCAAAAAACAGCAAAGCAATTCTTCTCACCGGTCCCCGTCAGGTGGGAAAATCTACTTTGTTCAATCATCTGTTTTCCAATGCAAACCAGGTTACTTTTGATGACGATCTGACACTGGCTCAGGCAGAGACAGACATAAACCTCTTTTTGCTGAATAATCCCATACCGCTGATGATCGATGAAGTGCAAAAGTGTCCTTCCATCTTCAACAGATTGAAAATCATTATGGACAAAAGCGATCGTCTCTCCTGTTTCTATTTAACAGGATCTCAAAAAATGCAGCTCATGGAAAATGTCAGCGATTCGCTTGCAGGCAGGATCTCTATTCTGGATCTGGATGGATTATCCCTGCGTGAAATCAACGGAATAGATTTCAACAGACATTTCGTGCCATCACAGGAATATATTCAGGAACGTGAAAAATGTCTGAAACCATATACCGCAAATTTATGGGATACGATCCATCGCGGCAGTTATCCCGAGCTTTACGCAAATCCGGAGCGGGAATGGATCGATTATTATCAATCTTACGTCCGGACTTACCTGGAACGGGATGTGAACCGTCTGATCAAAGCCAAGAATTACACGACATTTGTGCGCTTTTTAACCGCCACAGCAGCCAGAACCGGGCAAATATTAAATTACGCGAATATTGCTTCCGAACTCAGTGTATCGGAAGTTACTGTGAAAGAATGGATCTCTATTCTGGAAAGGAGCGGCATCATTTACCTGCTCAAACCCTTTTCTGCAAATGTATTGAACCGCGCCATCAAAACCCCGAAATTATATTTTCGCGATACAGGATTATGCTGTTACCTTACAAGGTGGCTGACACCGGAAACATTAAAAAACGGTGCCATGGCAGGACCGATTTTTGAAACCTTTGTCGTGAATGAAATTTTGAAATCCTATGCAAATGAAGGATTGGACTTTGATTTTGATGTCTTTTTCTATAACGGGAAAGATAAAAAGCGGAAAAATGATAAAGGGAAAACCGTGAATGTTGAAGGTGAGATCGACATGATCATTCAGGAAAACGGGATTTTATATCCGATCGAGATCAAAATGTCAGCTATGCCCAAAACCGATATGGCGGCAGAATTCGATGTTCTGGATGGAATTCCCGATAAAAAGAGGGGTATCGGCACGATCATCTGCCTGATCGACAGAAAGCTTTACCTTCGTGAGAATCTTTTGGCTTTGCCGTTGGAATATATTTAACTCACCGAACCGTATTATAATAAAACAAAAAACAGATAAGGCGGAAAAAATGATCGAAAGAATTCGCAATGCTTTTGAAAATTATCAGCAGGAAATGCTGGATGACCTGGCGGCATTGGTCGCTATCGACAGCTCCGGAGCCGGTCCGGTAAAAGAAGGTATGCCTTTCGGGGAAGGTCCCGCGAAAGCGCTGGACTGCTTCCTGAAAATTGCTGAACGGATGGGGTTGGAAACAGATAACGTAGATAACTACGCCGGTGTCGTGAGCTACGGTGATGGAGAAGAGACCGTCGGCGTACTGGCGCATCTGGATGTGGTCCCGGCAGGCAAGGGCTGGACGACAGATCCCTTCAAAATGGTCATCAAAGACGGAAAAATGTACGGCCGGGGCGTGATCGACGACAAGGGGTCCGCAGTAGCGGCGCTTTACGGTCTGCGCATCATCCGCGACCTGGGTATCCCGCTCAAACGCGGACTGCGCCTGGTGGTCGGGACTAATGAAGAGCTTGGATCTGCCTGTATGGAGTATTATGTCGCGCATCGTGAGCCCCCGACGCTGGGCTTTACGCCGGATGCGTCTTACCCGCTGATCCATGGGGAAAAAGGCAGCTTCTGGGCAAAACTGTTTTTCGATAAAGAAGATCTGCCGATTCTGAAGATGGAAGCCGGCGAGGTGTTCAATGCCGTACCGGCAGAATGCACCGTGCTTCTGGACGGCTCGGTTGATATCGATGCGCTCAAGGCTTCCGCGGATAAAGGATTTTCAGAAGGCTATCCGGTGACGATCGAAAAGACCGCGGATGGAAACATCAGTATGCTGGTCAAGGGGAAAGCCGCTCACGGTTCCATGCCTTATCTGGGTGTGAACGCCATCGTTTCCGCGGCAATGATCCTCTGCGACGCGCTGGGTGAAAAGGCCGGGAAGCTGCTCCATTTCGCCAAAGACGTGATCGGCCGCGATCCCAACGGCAAGACCGCGGGGGTCTATTTCAAAGATGATAACGGAGAACTGACGCTGAACCTCGGCCTGCTGCGCTTTGAAAACGGTGAAGGCTGGCTCGGTACCGATATCCGCTTCCCGGTAACCGGAACCGGAGCCTATGCCACCGGACTTTATCAGGCCATGGCCGATAAATACGGCATCCGTGCCGAGATCCCGACCCCTTCCGAACCGCATTTCGTTCCGGAAGACAGTGAACTGGTGACGACCCTGCTCAAGGTCTACCGTGAAGTTACCGGGGAACAGGACGCGAAATCCGTCACCATCGGCGGCGGTACCTATGCCCGTCACGTCGGCAAGAAATTTGTCGCCTTCGGTCCTGAATTCAATGACACGGATTATCACATGCACAACGCGGATGAGTTCTATCCGCTGGACGAATATATGAAACACTGCGTGATCTGCACCATGGGAATGCTGGAACTGGCAAAGTAAGGAACTGTAAATATTAATAACTGAATTTCGGGGACTGTTTCGCGCCGCGTTTGCCGCTGCACGAAACAGTCCTCAGTTTTTGAAGAAATTCATCAACTTATCATTGAATATTCCCGGAGGAATTAAACAAAAAAGAGGATTTTCAAATCCTCTTTTTTGTTTTCCCGGCTAAAGAAACTTTGTCGGGGCACTGGGATTTGAACCCAGGGCCTCTTGCACCCCATGCAAGCGCGCTAGCCGGGCTGCGCCATGCCCCGTACAACATTATATTATACACAAAAACGGAAAAAAATCAATTTTTTTTGTGATTTTCATCTGTAATTAGGTCAGCCAAAAAATAATTTTTGTGTAATAATTAGGGAACGTACAAATCGGAGCCTTTTTTATTCGCGCTGATTGGCAGGGTGAAGTCATAAGTCAAAACAGGACGAGGTGATATATGCAGATTTTCGCTCACAGAGGTTTTTCATTACAGTATCCGGAAAACACCATGACCGCTTTCCGAAAAGCGCTGGAAGCCGGCGCGGACGGCATTGAACTTGACGCCAGACTGACGCTGGACGGCAAAATTGTCGTCATGCATGATCCTTCCGTTGACCGTACCACCAACGGAAAAGGGAAGGTCCGGGATCTGACCTTCGCGGAGATCCTCGGGTTAGACGCGGGCATCAAAAAGGGCATTGTTTTTGAAAATGAACCGGTCCCGGTACTGGAACAGGTCTTTGACGAACTTGGCGGAAAATTGCTGCTGAATGTGGAATTATGCAATTATGAAGAGGGAGATAACCGCCAGCTTGCCAACATGGCCGTTGAGCTGATCGAGAAATACAAGCTGGTCGATTCTGTCATCATCTCTTCCTTCCGCTTCAACAACCTCGTATATGTCAAAGATAAAAACCCCAATATTTCCTGCGGCCTGCTTGCCAAACAGGGTCTGCTGGGGATGTTTGCCCGGAATTTGCTGAACCACTCCGTCTCTGTAGACGCGCTGCATCCCTTTTACACAGATGTCAATGCGAAGTTGGTCCACCGTGAACAGGAGTGCGGCCGCAAGGTCCGCGCCTGGACAGTCAACGATCCGAAGGACATCCGCACGCTCTATGATCTCGGCGTCGATGCCATCTTCACCGATGACCCCCTGAATTCCCGTGAATTTTACGCCAGCGAAAAACTGCTGGAATAAACACAAAACAACAAAGCTTTTTCATAAAAAGGCTGCCCGGATGTGATCGGGCAGCCTTTTGGTTATGAGCATGAGAACGAAACGAATCCGTTTATTTGCTCTTTATTATCTGGCTAAGGTATTGCCGAGGGTCAGGCGCAGGTCCTTTGATTCCCCATCGCGGAGGATGGTAACGGTCACGCGTTCGCCCGGCAGATGTTTGTCGATCTCAGCCTTCAGTTCGGAGACACTGTGAACTTCTACGCCATCGAAGCTGACGATGATATCGCCTTCTTCCATTCCGGCATCATCCGCCGCGCTGTCTTCGTTTACAGTGTTGACATAGACACCGTCGATATCGGAGCTGTCGGAGATATAGACACCCAGAGAAGCTTTTCCGCTTTCTTTTTCTTCTTCAGCTTCTTCCTCAGTATTAGCGTTGGCATTGGCATGGCGCTGTGCAGGATTCGGACGGGCAGCCAGAGTCAGATCAACATCCATTTCCTTGCCGTCACGGATCAGGTGCAGGGTAATGGTATCGCCGATAGAGGTATTGGAGCTCAGGTAGGCAATGATGTCATCCATACCCTTTACGTCGCGATCATTGATTTTGGTGATGATATCGCCGCCGGCACGGATATAAGAGCCTTTCACGATTTCAAGATCTTCATCACCGGCAACGATTCCGGCTGCTTCCGCAGGGCTGTTCGGCTGGACTGTCTGGATCAACGCGCCGCGCTGGTCATGGTCGAGTTCAAGCTGTTCGTTGATGGCAGGGGTCAGAGCGAGGCCGCTGAAACCGATCCACGGATGTTCGTATTCGCCGTTTTCGATCAGGGCAGGGATCACACGCTTCACCAGGTTGGCAGGGATCGCGTAACCGATGCCTGCGGAAGAGTAGGAGTAAGAGGAGAACGCCATAACAACACCCACTACTTCACCATCAGCGTTGATCAGAACACCACCGGAGTTGCCCGGATTGATAGAAGCATCCGTCTGGATGACATCCGGAATAGTGTAGTTACCGGAACCGTCATTTTCACCGACAGCATAGCTGCGTCCGAGAGCGGAGATGATACCCTGGGTCATGGTGCCGGTCTGTCCCAGCGGGTTGCCGATCGCGGCAGCCAGGTCGCCCGGTTTCAAAGCGGAGGAATCACCCATCGTTACAGGAATCAGACCTTCCTTCGGATTTTCAACTTCAAGGACAGCCAGGTCACTGTCAGGATCCGCACCGATCACTTTCGCGTCGCGTTCGATACCATCAGAATAGGTAATGGTTACTTCCACAGCGTTTTCAATAACATGGTTATTGGTAACAATATGGCCTTCATCGTCCCAGACAAAACCGGTACCGGATCCGTATGTCAGCTGCGGTTCACGTTCCTGAGGTTCGTTATTGCGGCGGTTGTTCTGATCCTGTTCATTGAATTGGCGGAAGAATTCTTCAAACTGCGGCCCGAAAATATCACCGAAATCGAATTCTTCCATTTCATAATTCGTTCCGGTCGATTCCGCAGCTTTCGCTACATAAACATAAACAACAGACGGATTTATTTCTTCATAAAGGTCAGAGAATGAAGCCTTTGCTTCATTGATAGCTTCGGTTTTCGCGTCATCGGCAAAAACAGGCATACAGACGGATGTCAGTAAAGCAGCGATGACAAAAACAAGAATAAGAGAGAGTTTATTTGTGTTTTTCATTTTATATTTATCCTTTCTGCAGGGCTTTACAATATCTTTATTCAAGCCCCAATCATTTGTATGAAATTATAATAACACCACAACATTAGAACAGCATTAGAATTCAACAGAAATAAATGTTCTTACAAAAATCATATATAAATCGACTATACGGCAGCGGATCGTCTTGTAAACCAATCACCTTTCAGCCGGTGATACTTTTTCTTCCAGGAATTTTCCCGGATCCCGTTCATAGCTGTTCAGCGGCAGCTCCCCTGAGGCCAGCTTTGTCAGAACCTCATAATAAGCGTGATTCACCGGTGTGGAAATCCCCAGCGAATCACCATAGCGTACCACGGCGCCATTCAAAAACTCGACTTCGCTTTCTTTTCTCCCCGCGTGCAGATCGATGTAAAAGGACGGCATTTTCGATCCCCGTCCGCCGCCGACAGCTTTCACAAGGATCGGTTTGGTAATAAAAGCAGGCAGATACTTTACAGCCCAACAAAGCAATTTGACCGGGACACCGGGGATATTCACCGGTGAAATTCCGAGCCCCTTCATAACATCCATGGTTTCTTTCAGCTGCCTGATTTCCAGCTGAAATCCGGCAGGATCCGCGAACACTTCAGCAGGGGACATATTGAAAATCGCGGAAGCGGCGTTTGACAGCAGATTCGAGATCATCTTGGACCATTTCATCGCGGGGCCATCCGGCATCAGTTTTGCCTTCAATCCCGCCTCGCAGCACTCCCGAACCAGAATCTCACAGATCGGATGCGTATCAGCGATCCCCATCCCCCGCAGCTTCGCGACTTTGATGGCGCCCTGTTCACCGCGGCTGATGGCGGTACAAATGGAACAGGGGATAATCTTATCTTCTCCAAACGCGGCGGCGTATTTTTCTTCATTTTCCACACCGTTTTGCAGGCTCAAAACTGCCGGGATCCGGTCAGCAAAGGGTTTCAGGGCTTTTATGACATCATCGGTGTTAAACCCTTTGACCGCGGTAATGACAAGATCAATGTCGTCATGCCGCGCGAATGCTTCTTCCGCACTGCCATAGGCATCAAAACGTTTCAGATGATGCATCTGCCCGTCGATATCTTCGATCCGGACTCCATTTTCTTTAAGGTTAGCTATAAACTGGGGCTGTTCCACATAAATCAGCGGATTGCCGATCAGCGCCAGACTGCCCGCAATGTAAGAGCCGATCGCTCCCGCGCCAAAACATAATATCTTCATGCTTTATCCTCGCAATCCCCGGCTGACAGCGTCAGGAAATCCACTTTCGGTAACCGCTCAGGAAAGCTTTCCCATTCATCGCTTTCTTTCCGGGTGCCTGCAGTTCATCCAGTACAAGCAGTCCGTCTGCAGCCGCGATCGCCGGATAACCCCTGACCACTGTCCTGGCTCCGGGCGCAAGCCGGTCTGAATTCTCAGCGGAATGAGCCTGATAAACCTTAAAGATTTCCCCGTCAATTTCAAACATAGCTGCAGGCCATGGATTGTAAGCACGGACCTTACAGCAGAGTGAAAAAACACTCTGAGAAAAATCCAGCATTCCGTCCTGCTTGCTGATCATACCGGTATAGCAGGCGCCTTCTTCAGGCTGCGCCTGAGGGAGCAGCGTTCCCGCCGCATAATCCGGGATCGTCTCGATCAGCAGTTTCGCAGCCAGATCCGCCATTTTTTGCGAAAGAGTGACCGTCGTATCATCCGGAGCGATCGTTATTTCTTCTGATTTGAGCATCGGACCGGTATCGATACCGGGATCCATCTGCATAATTGTAACGCCGCTCACCGTATCCCCGTTCAGGATCGCCGCCTGGATCGGGGAAGCCCCGCGCCATCGCGGAAGCAGCGAAGCATGCGCGTTCAAACAGCCAAGCCGCGAAAGCTCAAGCACATTTTTCCGAAGGATCTGACCGAAAGCCATCACAACGATCAAATCCGGATCCCATTCCTGAAGCTGTTCGATCGTACCGGGAACCTTCATCTTCTCCGGTTGAATCACAGGAATGTCCAGCGCCAGTGCAGCTTCTTTCACAGCAGGCATAACGATTTTCTTCCCCCGTCCGGCTTCACGGTCAGGCTGGGTAACCACACCGACAACATCAAAATGTTCAGCAAGAGCCTTCAGAGCCGGAACAGCGATCTCCGGCGATCCCATAAAAACGATTCTCAATTTTTCCATAATCCATCCATAACCTATCCATAACAAAAGGGCGCATGGCGCCCTTATTGATTCACATCATCTGTTTACATTTCACCCTGAATCAGGGACGCGGTCCGGGTTCGCCGGGACGCGGCCCGTCGGGCTGATCCGGTTCAATATTATCAGAAGCACCGGAAGCATTCGGCATCGCATCACCGGTATCCGGAACAATGCAGCGGAATCCGACATAATAACTGCTGCTTTGGCTCAGATAACTGCGGCCGGCAGCACGCATATACGCCGCGAAATTATTCACCTCTGTAGAGGCACAGGAACCACCGCGCATCACACGGGAGCTTCCGTTTTCCGGGCCGACAGGATTGCTGACCGTTGTACCGCTCAGCTCAGCTTCAGCCTGCAGTGTTTGATAATAGTTGGTGCTGTACCAGGTATTGGTCCATTCCCAGACATTCCCTGCCATATCCATCAGGCCATAAGGACTTTCCCCTTTCGGGAAAGAGCCGACTTCAAACAGGTCATTTCCATACCCGTTTTCATCGACATAATTCGGGATATTGGCGAGCGCATTCTCATAATCCGGTTCTTCACTGCCCCAGGGATAGATCCGTCCGTCGGTCCCGCGGGCAGCTTTTTCCCACTGATATTCGGTCGGCAAATGGCCGCCGATCCAGGAGCAGAAGCGCTCCGCCTGTTCAACCGTCACATAAGTTACAGGGTATTTTTCCAGTCCCGGCTGATAAAGGGACATATAATAGCCCTGATCGCAAACACCGGCTTCTGCACAGCGCAGATATTGTTCATTGGTAACTTCAGTCTTTCCGATCCAATATCCATCCAGATAGACCCTCAGCTGAGGGGCTTCTTCAGCCTCATCAGCATAAGGGTCTTCGTTTAGATTGGAGCCGAGCATGAAATTTCCGGCCGGGATGTAAACCATTTCAACACCGCTGCGTTCATCGATATAATCCTCTTTGACCACAGTTTCAGATGTTTCCACTTCAGGTGCAAGTGTGGGATACGGAGTCGAGGTCGGCTGACCGTCAGCATTTTCCCCCTGCTCATCCTGAGAAGTTATATCAGCATTATCGGTCTCATTTGAAACCTCAGCTGTTTTTTCATTTGCAGCATATTGACTTTCAATTTCCGCGACAGCTGTTTCCCTGATCACGGCTTGTGTTTCCTCCAGGTCAATAAAAACCGGAGTGAAGGTCGGATAAGGCGTCTGCGTCGGCCAGGCAGCTACGGTAGCAGCGACAGCCGCAGCTTTTTCAGCTTCCGCAGTGATCTCATAAACTGTCATGCTTTCGCGGACCCAGTCTACTGTAGGCGTAGGTGTATCTATCGGCTGGACAAGATTTCCGAGATATTTTGCCCGGAATTCTTCCGGAATGATGCCATATCTGGCAGCAGCCCATACACCACCGGCCAAAAGCATCAGGACAAGAAGGACCAGTATGATGATCAGCGGCAGCTTATCTTTTTTCTTTTTCTCACCGTTTTCTGTCTGCGCCGTTCTCGGGCGGTTTTTGCGGATCATCTCAACTTCTTTCTTTTCAAGGTTGAGATCTGTATCTTCCGGGCTGTCTCCGTCAACACGGATCATATTGTCCGTCTGATCGCCTTCATAAACGCGGATCGCGGCGACAGAAGCGGGAACATTTGCTTTATCAAGAGATGAAGAACCCAACAACTGCTGGACAATTGTCCGTGGACTGTTATTTTCAACTGCTTCAAGGATTTCCTTTTTGCCGATAAATGTATCCAAAGAGGCACTGCACAGTAAAAGCGTATCACCGCCATGGACATCTATTCCATCATAGACATCCGTCGTGATATCGCGTTCTTTTCCCAAACTGACGGGAATGCTTTCTTTCTCTCCGCCGGAGCCGTTATCCTGCCCGGATTGTTCATCGTCCTCGACAGGCTGAGGATCTTCCGTGATCTGAAAAACCTTTCCATTGCGGATGATATATGCCCTGCAGCCGCCTACCGTGGCAATAGCGACCTTTCCATCCGTGACCGCTGCTGCGATTGCTGCCGATTCCATAGAATCGGACTGAACCTTGGCGTATTCATAGATTTCGTTGTTCGCTGTACGCATGGCAAGAGCCAGTTTATTGGCATCGACATAGTCATAAGAATGAAAATATTCGTAAAGGATTTTTTTCGCAGTGAAACGGGCGCTGACTTCCGGAAATGAAGTGCCCTTGATTCCGCTTGCAAGGACATACAGGTTGGAAGATCCGACTGCTCCATCCGGCTCCTTTTCATAGAAGCATGAATATTCGGTGGAAAAATCGCTGCTTCCGTGGAATGTACCAGCATACCCGGCGGAATATACCTTCGTTTCGGGGTTGTTGTTTTCCATGGGTTCTCTCTCTCTCAAATTAAACCATTGTCAGAACTATAAAAATAATTCCATATTCCATTATAATACAATCCTTAAAAAAAACGAGAAAAAACTTAAATTTTAAGGAAGATTTGCTTAAAAATTGGGAAAACGATCAAAATGTCCGGACTCTGACACAGAACAAGCTGTATTAAAACTTCAAATTACAACTGTTTCCGGATCCAGTCAGCTTATCATATTTAAAACCGTTTTTTATGATCCCGGATGCAGACAATAAACCGTCCGCTGTATTTTACGGCTTTCGCCTGACCGACACCTTTGACAGCACGGAACTTCTCAAAACTGTCCGGACGGACCTCAGCGATCTCCCGCAATACAGCATCACTGAAAACCACATAAGCCGGAACATGCTGCTCATCCGCGATTTGTTTCCGCACCCTGCGCAAAGCTTCAAACAAACTGCCATCATCCTGATGCAATTCTGATTTTGAAACTGTAAAGGCTTCTTCCGTTTCCTTTTCTTTCGGCAGACGAGCCCGGATCGGTTCATCAGCAGATGTTCCGAAGTCAGGCGCCATATCATCCGAAATCAGAACCGGATAATCGCCTTCTGTTTTTCTGAGCCACCCGTTCTGAGTCATCCAATCCAGGATCTGAAGAATACGCTCCGCCGAAAGATAGGAAAGCGCGCCATAACCTTCAGCAGAGATTAAGTTTTTTTCAGCCAATGCCTGTGTTTTCCGTCCCTTAAAGAAATCACGAAGCGTAAGCCTGCCGAAACTGCGGCGCTTATTCTGCAAATTCCGGACTGCGGTCAAAATACCCCGCACTTCTTTTGAAACATCCACCGTTTCATAAGACATCCTGCAGTTGCCGCAATGACCGCACGGCGTTGAGTTCTCTCCGAAATAGCGGAGGATCTGAACACGCAGGCATTCATTACCTGTCGCATAAAAAGTCATTTTCCGCAGCAGATCCAATTCATGCTGAATGCGAAATTCCCGTTCCTCATCGCTCAGTTCGGTATTTTCTTCCAGAGAATTCTTGATCAGAAATTCATTCAGACGCACGTCCTGCCCGGAATAAAGCAGCAGACAGTCCGCGGGAGAGCCATCCCTCCCTGCCCGTCCGGCTTCCTGATAGTACGATTCAATGTTTTTGGGCATGTTGTAATGAACAACAAAGGAAACATTGGATTTATCAATTCCCATTCCGAAAGCATTGGTCGCCACCATGATCTTTTTCCGGTCAAAGAGGAAATCATTCTGATTATCGGTACGTTCCTTATCCGGGAGCCCGGCGTGATAACGGGTAGCTGAAAAGCCATATTGGCTGAGGTCCTCACACAATGATTCCACATCCTTGCGGGTCCCGCAATAAACAATTCCACTGTCATTGATATGCTGCTTCAGAAAACGGATCAGGCGTTTTTGCTTGTCTCCGTTTTGTACCTCAAAATTTAAGTTGGGACGGTCAAAACTGTTTACCTGTATCACCGGATTCCGGAGACCGAGAGACTCAACAATGTCCTGCCTTACCCGGACCGTCGCGGTTGCTGTATAAGCACCGACAACGGGATGTTTCGGGAGACTGTCGATAAAGGGTTTGATCTTCAGATAATCCGGACGGAAGGCATGTCCCCATTGAGAGATGCAGTGAGCTTCATCCACCGCGATAAAGGGGATCGGATAATTATTACAAAAAGCGCGAAATGCTTCGGAAGTAAGACGTTCCGGCGCGACGTACATGATCTGATAGGCATGGCCGGCCGCCCTGCCAAGAACCGTGCGCTGCTGTCCGGGCGTCAGGCTGCTGTTCAGGAATGCCGCCCTGATGCCGTATTCCTTGAGTGTCAGCACCTGATCCAGCATCAGGGAAACAAGCGGAGAAATGACCAGTGTCAAGCCTTCAAAAGTCAGAGAAGGGATCTGAAAGCAGATCGACTTTCCCGCTCCGGTCGGCATGATCCCCATCGCGTCTTTTCCGGAAAGGATTGCGTTGATCAGCCGTTCCTGTCCCGGACGGAAGCTTTCATAACCATAGGTTTGTTTCAATATTTCCCGCGCGTTCAATTTTCTGCACCATTGCCGGCCGCATCATACAGACGCAGCTGATTCTTCCGAAAAAATTTTTTCATAATGAAATTTGTTACCTGATTTCGCTTCAGCGTGAATAAAAGGTGATTGCTTCCGGGACAGCATCCAATATGTCACCCGCCATAACAGAATATGAATTCCTGAACTTTTCGGCAGCGAGCAAGCCTGAGCGGGCATGGATCTCGGCACCCAGCCAGGCCGCGTCAAAAGCGGGTTTCCCCTGTGCAGCAAAACCTGCGATGATACCCGCAAGGACATCACCGCTTCCCGCTACAGAAAGAGCTGAAGACGCATAAGGCAGGATGACATAAAATCCGTCAGGCGAAGCGATCACCGTGTTTGCTCCCTTGAGCAAAACCACTTGCTGCCACTCCACTGCTTTGGAAAGCGCCAGATTCGCCCGATCCGCCTGCACTTCCGGTACATTTATACCGCATAACCGTGCCATTTCACCCGGATGCGGCGTTAATACACAATTCGCGGGAACTGTTTCAAACCATTGCGGATCCCGGGAAAGCAGGTTCAGAGCATCCGCGTCAAGGATGAGCAGTTTACTGAACATGGCAGCACTGTTGATCAGGGAAGGCAGCTTTTTTGCCGTCTCCGGGTCCGTACCCAGCCCCGGTCCGATGACCGTTACACAGTTATTGCGCTCCGGGACCAGACCGTCGGTAAAAGCCCGGCAGTTCCAGATGGCTTCGGTAAATCCGGGAGCTCCGCAGTTCCGCACGATTTCCGGCACGACCAGCTCCACCAACCCACAGCCGGCACGATAAGCCGCTTTTCCGCAAAGGATCGGCGCACCGAGATAATTTTCACAGCCGCCGACCACTGTCACACAGCCAAAACTGCCTTTGTTGCCATTTTCTGCCCGTTCCGGCAGGCTGATCAATCTGCGAGTTTCTGCCATTTCACCACTCCTGAGTAATCTTTTCCCGTTATCTCCATCCGGATCCGCCATCTCTCTTCAGAGACATCGATCAGTTATCCGGGGTCCGGCGTTCCAATTCCTGTTCCTCTTCCCGAATCGGATCAGGATTCATGACTGCCCATTTACGATACAAAAATATCACTGCCGCCGCCGCTGCCAGCGCGGGAATAATAAAAATACCGATAAAAGACGGCAGCAGAACTTCCAAAGTCTCTTTATCATACATAAAAACCATCGCGATGATGAAGATCAGCGTAATAACCGGGACCATTACACAGGCAATCAGAACAACCTTCTTTTTTTTGATAACACGGAAAAGCAATGCAGCGACGCCGGCACAAAGTACAGCCGGAACAGCGATGCCAAGAATATTTTTGGCTGTACGGGAAAAGGAAGGGAAAAGGCTCTCAAAAAGCATCGTCAGCCTGTTGCTGATGATAAAGTACACAAACAGCAAAGCAACACCAAGGAAAAAAGCATACATGAAATCGAGATTCTGCAGATTTCCGTTTCTGGTAAAGAGGAACATCTGTTTCCACGAAACTTTTGAAGGGTCTTTTTCTTTCATTCTCATCCGTAAAATATCCGGCACGGGCATCCGCCCGCACCGGATATACTTTTATATCATTTCCGATATATCATTGACAATGCAAATGCTATTTGAGCTCTTCGGCAAAATAGTTATAGAAGTCAACGACATCCAGATAATTGTAATTCACAAATTCCAGATCAGTAGCAAGAAGGTTCATATCATCCAGACTGTACTGGTTCCAGCCCATGGCATCAACACCGGTGCGGGTCGGGTAGCAGCCCATGCGTTTCACCCAGGCATCATACCCGGCGCCTTCACCGTTTTCGCCGCCCATGATGAACATCGTGAACAGGCGGGCAGCAGCCGGATTGTCGGATTTGGAGAACTGGTAGACATATTTTGTCTTGCCGACGCCATTGAAAGACATACCGCGGACGATATCAACAGTTTCACCGAGATCAAGCGCGTCGCCGTGCTTCAGGCTGGAAGCGAAACCGATCGTCGGATTTTCAGCGGTGGATTCATTGACAGCAGCGATAATTTCGTCACCGTCATTATTTTCAACATAACCGGTCTGCAGGAAGCGGTAGATCCATTCATAACCGGCGTTGTTCTCTTCAACACCCATGTCATCCGGATAGGTATATTCAAGATCCACGCCATATTTTGCCTTATAATCGGCTTCCAGCTGATCCGCATGATGAACCATATTGGTCAGCAGAGAAGACAGAGACAGGTTGGAAATCGGATGGGTAATGATCGTATAAACAGGAGTACCGTCCTCTTTCAATTCGACAAAATCCCACCAGTTATTGATCGGGCAGCCATCCGGGAAAGCAGTGGTATTGTAATACCAGACATCACCTTCGATAGTGATCGGCAGGCCATATGCCGCATAATTCGGATCCAGATCAGTAATGGCATCAGGATAATAAGCGGTCACATATCCTTTCTTGTACCAGTCAAGGTAAATGCTGCCGGTGGAGTCACTCATGATAATGACATCCACATACGGGGAGCCTTCGTATTCAAGCGGGATCTTTTCTTCAAGTGCGTCGGCTTTGATCTTGGTACCTTCAACCGTGATGCCCGGATAGGCTTCCATGAACAAAGATGCGGACTTGGAGACGGAGCTGCTGTTGGAATAAGCTACCAGCGTCTTGCCTTCGGCTGCTTCCTTCAGGGCTTCCTGATACAATTCATCCATGCTCATATGGACGTAATCGCTCTCGTCTTTGACGACGAGTTCCGCCTGCGCCTGGACGGACATTGCTGCCGCAAGAACCATCACAACCACGAGTACGACATTCAACAATTTCTTCATGATTTTTCTCCTTTGTTTTAATCAACTCTGTACAGAGTCATTATACCCTAAGACTGCAATCAACATCAGTGACCGGTTTGTCGGATCAGAATAGAGTCAGCAAACCGGTCTTCGTCACCTTTACACTCATCCAAAACTCTTGACGATATCCGCCTTGAATACATATTTGGCTATCAGATAGCAGACCGAAATCAGAAGGATCATACAGACCGAACTTGCCGCCGCCAGCTGATAACAACCCATACTCGTATAGGAAAATGTCAGGTAAGAAAGGGTCGTATTCTTTTCATTGATCACCAGGGAGATCAGGTCGAATTCCTTCGCGATGCTGATGAATGAAAGAATAAACCCGGACATAAACCCGTTTTTGGCGATCGGGAAAATGATCTGTGCCATCCTGCGGAAGAATCCCGCGCCATTGATCTCAGCAGCTTCCTCCAGTTCAGAACTGATCTGCATCATCGTTGAAGAGCCTGCCTTACTGGCATAGGGGAAATATTTAACAACACTGATGAGCAGGATCAGCAGGAAGGTCCCGTAAAGCGAGGGAATCAGCCCGCCTAATTTCGGTTTGTTGAACATGGCGACATAAACAGCCGAGAACGCAACCGCAGGGATCAGATACGGAATGAAGACCAGCTGGTCGATTGCCCGTCCATACCATTTTCCGCGGCCGCGGACGCTGATATACCCGAACAGCTGCCCCATGAACGAAGCGATAACAGCACCCAGTACACCGAGTTTCACCGTATTCCAGATAGCTCTCGTAAATTTGGGATTGCGGAGTACACCCGGCTCATAATTGATGTACGCGTAGGAATTTTCTTCCTTGCCGATCCAGTTATGGAGCGTAAGGTTATTCAGCGTGATACCGTTCATCGGTGCGATCTGGAAGCTTTCTATCATCAGGCTCAGGATCGGGATGACCAAAGCGATCGTAAGGAAAATACACACCAGAATAAACATGGGGATCCGCCAGCTGCCGAGCATCAGGTCAACACTGCGTCCGCCTTTACCATTGATGGTGGAATAGGATTTCCGGGTCCCGATCAACCGGTCATTGGCGAAAATACAGCCCGCGGACATCAGGATCATCAGGATCGCAATACAATACCCCACACCGGACATACCGCCGCCGATCTGGTCATGCAGGCGGGTCGAAAGCGTATAATATTTGACCCGGGTACCAAGATAGGATGCTACGGAGTAACCGCCGAGCGCTTTGCTGAACGTCATGATCGTGGCAGACAGGAACGCAGGCATCACCAGCGGCAATGTGATCTGCATCACAATGTTTTTCTTGCTTGCGCCCTGGATCAGAGCCATTTCCTCCAGTTCTGAGTTGATCGTACCGAGGGAACCGGCGAGCATGATGTATGTAAAAGCATAATAATGCAGGGACAAAACACAGACCATGGCAACCGGACCGTAAGCAAGCCAGTCAGGGATCTTCAGCCCAAATCCATAGAGAATGCCGGGCGCACCGCCAAGCGTGTTGCGGAAAATCGAAAGCCATGCCTGGGACTTACACCAGGATGGCATCATATATGCGATGACAATCAGGAAAGAAAGGACCTTTTTTCCGGGAATATCGCTGCGAACCATCAGCCAGGCAAGGATCGCGCCTAACGGTACGGCTACCAGGCAGGAACAGATCGAAACGACCAGCGAATGGGAAAGCGGTACCCAGAACATGGATTTGGCCATTTTCCCTGTCAAAAGGTACTGCCAGTAATACAGAGACCATGTTCCTTCTTCAACTTTTGCCCGGCGTGCAGCCGTCGCGTCCAAAACCAGTGTCTGTTTGATAAGGGAAACCAGCGGGACAACAACAAAAGCGATCAGTACAATAAAAGCGATCAGCGTGATGAGGTTGAACGGATTGCAAAGAATAGATTTGATCTGATTCTTCAGCCTGATCATCGGGTCGCCTTTTTCAATTACTTTTTTTGTTTTACTCATAATCTGCTTCTCCGAATGAACTGTTCCAGATAAATCAGTCTTCACCTTCCGTCTTTTCTCTTGCTTCCGCATAACGGATCAAACGAGTGGTCGCTTTATTGAAAACATTAATGCGTTTGGGATCCAAAGTGACCCATACCTTCTGGTTCGGATTGTATCTCCGCAGGTCCACCTGCAGCACGGAAATCACCGTTTCCTGGATATCCAGAGAAAGAATCGTTTCCGGACCTGCCGGCTGAGTCGCGTAGACCGTGGCTTCAATCACATTGCCGGCATCGGGTTTCTTTGTGCTGACACCCACCAGTTCCGGACGGACGCCAAGGACACAGTCAAATTCTTTATTCAGAGGGATTTCTTCTTCAAGCTTAAGCGTGGATTTTTCAAAATCATAGTCACCGAGAATGCTGGATACCTTCAGTGAATTTCCGTCAAAGAAGGCTTTTCCGTCGATCAGGTTGATGCGGGGGCTTCCGACAAAATCCGCGGTTTCGATATCGACCGGGTTGGTATAAAGCTCCAGAGGAGAAGCGACCTGCGCGATCTCACCGGCACGGAAAAGAGCGACCTTGGTGGACATGGTCATGGCTTCCAACTGGTCATGAGTCACATAGATGATCGTTGTACCGGTTTCCTGATGCAGGCGTTTCAATTCTACACGCATGTCGATGCGCAGGCGGGCATCCAGATTGGAAAGAGGCTCATCCAGCAGGAGGAGCTTCGGGTTGGATGCAATGGCACGGGCGATCGCGACACGCTGCTGCTGACCGCCGGAAAGCTCGTTCGGATAACGGTCCTTATATTGATCGATCCGCAGCGTTCTCAGGGAATCCATGACACGTTTATCGATTTCTTCTTTGGAAAGCTTTTTGATCTTCAAACCGAAAGCGATATTCTGATAAACAGTCATATGCGGCCAAAGAGCATAACTCTGAAAGACCAGATTCAGTCCGCGCTTGCTGGGCTCTTCATAGAAAGCATTCGGAGCATCGATCATGGTGACACCATCAATTGTCATCGTGCCGTTCTGCGGTTTTTCAAGGCCGGAAATCACGCGCAGTGTGGTTGTTTTTCCGCATCCGGAAGGTCCAAGCAGTGTCATGAAATCCCCATCTTCGATGGTCAGATTGATGCCCTTCAGAACACGATTATCCCCATAATATTTATCGATATTCTTTAAAACGATCTCGCTCATGAGCAATACTCCTTCAGACAAATAAATATATGTGATTCATTCTCAATTGAAATAATTCAGATATTTGAATTCATAAATAATACAGACATCTGGATAATTATGAAAACGTTTACAATTGTTTTTGTATTATAAAAACACACAGCATATATGACAATATGTATTTTGTCATGAATCGTCAATTCATTATATTACTTTCAGTCTGAAGAATATGCGCATTGATGCAAAAACGGATCCGTATATCTGAATCATGTACCGGATCATCAGCATACAGCTTTAAGACGGGATCCCGACCATTTCTGAACCGGGATGAATTATCACAAAAAAACTTCTGCCGGACAAAACAAATATCCGGCAGAAGACTGAAGAACTCAGTGATTAATGATGAGATTTCAATCCTGACGATACAGGCAAAGGATCTGGTAAGGTTCGATGGTGAACGGACCGTAGGGGTATTCTTTTCCCGTCATCAGATCCACCGGCGCGTTATCAAAGCAATTGAAAACAGATGCCGGCAGCTGTACACGATGTTCGCTGAAATTCACAACAACATGAACGACCTCGTTCCCGCTGCGTTTGATAAACGTAAAGATATGCTTGTTGTACTCCAGCGGGACTTCGATATTCTGAACAGCAAAAATCGGATGAGACTTGCGGATCTCAATCAGATTCCTGATCCGGGACCAGAGCGTTCCGGCAATGGTATCCTCATCATTGCGTTTTTTCCAGGCTTCCCAGTCATAGTGTACGCGATGGACCCAGCGGCTGTCATCCTTCTTGTCAGGATCATCAGTAAAGGAATAATCGTTCAGTTCACCGATCTCATCACCGAGATAAATCAGCGGCATACCGCCGATGAACATGGTTATCCCGAAGAGCAGTTGAATGCGGTCCAGGGAGAACTGGATCTCCGTCTCATTATTGTCCGCGAGCGCTTTTTCCAACCCCGCAAGGGAAGCAAGCATACCGGAAATACGGCAGTCACCTGTGTGAGGATTTTCCTGGAACGGCAGACCCTTCGCAAAGCTGCCGGGGAATTTGCCGGTATAGAAGGAATTCAGGAACTGGCGGTGCGGATACCCGTTGATCCAAAGCCGCCCGGCGTCTTCATCGGAGAAGGTCCAGCCGATATCATCATGGCAGCGGATGTAGTTGACCCAGGAAGTATGTTCCGGCAGGTTGAAACGTCCGCGCATGGAAGCAGCCAGCAATTTTGTCTCGCGGGTCGCCAGTGCTTCCCACATCAGCGCCATCAGCAGCGGGTTGTAGGAAAGGCGGCAGAGTGCCGGATCGATATAGCGGATCACCTCATCCGGATGTACGATAGCTTCTGACTTGAAGAGCAGGGAAGGCGCGCTGATACGCGCGATCAGGTTGAAGACCTCCACCAGTTTGTACGCCTGCGGAAGGCTTTCGCAGACAGTTCCCATCTGCTTCCAGATGAAAGCGACGGCATCCAGACGCAGGATATCCACTCCCATGTTCGCAAGATGCAGCATTTCATCCGCGATTGCGCTCAGCACCTGCGGATTGTGATAATTCAGGTCCCACTGGTAGGAATGGAAGGTGGTCCAGACCCATTTGTGGATATCTTCAAACCAGGTGAAAGCACCCGGGTGCTCATCCGGGAAGATCTCACGAAGGGAAGATTCATAACGATCCGGAACTGAACGGTCATCAAACATCCAGTAATAATTCTGGTAGACCGGGTCGCCCGCTTTAGCTTTCATCGCCCATTCATGTTCATCACTGGTGTGATTGAAGACAAAATCCACCGCAAGCGCGATTCCGGCTTCACGGAATTCCTGCGCCAGCTTGCGCAGCTGCTGGGCAGTTCCCAGTTTTTCGTCAACTTCGCGGTAAGAAGAGACCGCATATCCGCCGTCATTATTGCCTTCCGGGCATTTGAACAGCGGCATCAGATGCAGGTAGGTAATGCCCAGTTCCTTGAAGAACGGCAGCTTTTTGCGGATCCCGCTCAGATCACCGGCAAAAAGATCCACATAGCAGACCGCGCCGATCATCTGATTGGAACAGAACCAGTCCGGATTCGCCAGACGATCGCGGTCAGACTCTTTCAGATAAGCGTCACGCTTCACCCAGTTTTCCGCCATGGTGTCGATCAGGTCAAAGAACTGGGGATAGGCTTCAATACAGCCGTTGTACAAATCGAAATACAGCTCAGTCAGGCGGGGCAGATACTCATGCAGCCGGCCTTCCAGCTCACTCCAGGCTTGCGGATCTTTTTTGATAAAAGCGGCATGTTTTTTTGTCAGGCGGGGCATGGCTTCCGCAAGAAGATTTTCCGCCGCTGATTTGCTGTCAAATTGTTCACCCTGATGATATTGATAGATCATTCGATACTCCTCCAACCCTACAGTATCTTTTATTTATTTTTTCCGCAGCCAGTAAAAAGCACGCGGAGCAAGCTTCACCGTTATGCCTGTACCACCGGAAATTTCATAATCCGGATGATTCAGGTCATAATATTTACCCTCAGGCAGGTCCATAATAAAGTCCTGATCACTGTCAGTCATGTTCTGGATCACCCAGACTTTATCATACTCGCTTTCACGGATATACGCAAGAACCGGGACATTTTCATCATCAGTGACCAGCCATTCAAACTTTCCGCGGCACAGCGCGTCAGAAGCCTTGCGGGTCAGCATCAGGGAGCGGATCATGTTCAGATGGGATTCCGGATCCTTTTCCTGGGCTGCCACGTTGATCTTCTTATAACCATATACAGGATCATCGATCACCGGCATGCAGGTCTTATCGGCCGGCGAGAAACCGCCGTTCTTCGTGTCATCCCACTGCATCAGCGTACGCACGCCGTTGCGGTCATAGAGGCGGATATCATCCCCCATGCCGATCTCATCACCATAGTAAAAGACCGGTGAGCCGGGCATGGTCAGCATCATGGAATAAGCCAGGGCAACTTTCTTCGGGTCATTGTCCAACAGCGGCCATAAGCGTCTGCGGATCCCGAGGTTTTTGCGCATTTCCGGATCTGGAGCGTAAAAACTCCACATCCACTGGCGGTCTTCTTCCGTCACCATTTCCAGTGTCAGCTCATCGTGATTGCGCAGGAAGGTACACCACTGGCAGTCCTGCGGGATCTCCGGAGTATCCTTCAGGATCTTCACCAGAGAAGAAGCGTTTTGTTTCCCGAGGGACATAAAGATACGCGGCATCAGCGGGAAATGGAAGCCAAGCTGGAATTCATCGCCATCGGCAAAATAGGGACGGACTTCCTTCGGCCACATGTTCGCTTCACACAGCAGGATCGAACCGGGAAATTCCTCATCCATGAGCTTGCGGCATTCCTTCAGATAGTTATGCGTTTCCGGCAGGTTTTCGTTGTTCATGCCATCGCGTTCAAAGAGGTAGGGAACCGCGTCTGCCCGGAATCCGTCAATTCCCAGCTTCATCCAGTTGCGCATGACATTCTTCATCTTTTCCCGAACTTCCGGATTGTCATAATTCAGATCCGGCTGCTGAGGGTAGAAACGGTGCCAGAAATACTGACCGGCGACTTCATCCCAGGTCCAGTTGGACTTCTGCGTATCGGTGAAGATGATGCGGGTTTCCAGATATTTCTGATCCGTGTCTGACCAGACGAAATAATCACGGTATTTGGAATTGCGGTCTTTCCGTGCAGCCTGAAACCAGGGATGCTGGTCCGAACAATGATTCAATACCAGATCCATAATGATCTTCATGCCATGCTCATGAACCGCGTCAATGAGCTGCTTGAATTCATCCAGTGTTCCGAAACGCGGATCAACATTTTCAAAATCACTGATATCGTACCCATCATCTGCCATGGGTGACGGATAAATAGGCTGGATCCAGATGCAGTCGATCCCGAGGGATTTCAGATAATCCAGTTTTTGCGTTATGCCGATAAAATCACCATATCCGTCCCCATTACCATCCATAAAGGAACGGGGGTAGATCTGATAAAAATAGGCACTCATATACCAGGGGGTTTTATTCATTTCTTACCTCTATAATAATTCAGGATAATTTCACCAGTAACTTTTCACGATCTCCGATAGGAATGCCCAATGCATCCATAGCCTGCTGGGCCGTGAATTTTAAATTCAGCATAAGATTCTTTATACTCTCAAGCTGCATTTGTTCTCTTCCCTGTTTTCTTCCCTGCTCTCTTACTTCTTCAAATGCTCTGCACATAAATTCCACGCATTTCGGTTTTCCTATATAATACCGTGCTTTCATCAGTTATTAATTCAAAAGAGACTTTTCCATATTCAGCCTCTAAAATAAAGATATTAGGATAAATCAACTAATAATTTTTCCCGATCCGTGCTCGGAATTTCTAACACTTCCATAGCCTGCTGAGCACTCATTTTTAAATTCTTCATAAGTTTTTTAATATCCGCAAGCTGAGCCTGTTCTCTTCCCTGCTCTCTTACTTCTTCAAATGCTCTGCACATTGCTTCAACTCCTTTCGGATTTTCCTTATAATATCGTGTTGTTTCTCTCATCAGTTCATAATTCATTTCATCGGGATCCCAGCATGAAAAATCATGCATCAATTTTCCGATATCTGAATCATCACGATACTCACCATTCACATAAATAATATGTTCACCATCACCAAACATTTCGTTTATCGAAATATTACCCTCTCAATTTTATACAGCGGCAGTCCTTTATGAAAATGATCTTTTTCCGTCAAAATAATTGTATATGTATCAGGCAATTCATCAAAATCCTGACCAACATCCAGGTTTTCGACATCCATACAGCTTGAATGATATCTTGCCCGGTGAACACCTGCACCACTTTCTGCACGCTGGATTTCCAGAGCATATTTGATTCCATCGTCATCTGTAGCATCAGCATCAAGGCAAATGGAACGTGCACCGACAAGTCTCTTCAAATCCTTCTGTGTTTCCAAATGCGTAATGATAAGATCATCTTTGCCGGTAATAATACGCAAAACCAGCTGAGCGAGCGGAATATTATCACGAAAAATACAGCGCATAAAATCATCATCAATCGGGCGAAGTCCACGCAGTCTGGCAAGATCTTCCTGCCTCTCCCGCAGTTTTTGTTCTTCAAGGGATTCTATCATCCTGCACCTTTCCATGATATAAATTGTACAATGAAAAGCCTTGTTTTTCAAGTGACATTTTTCGTATTGAAAAACAAATATGTCGTAAATCGTAATAAATCACGTTTTGATAATGTTTATGCAATTTATACTAAACAGAGGTATTTAGAATTCTTAGTGATTCATATGTAAGGAGAGAGCCTTATGATTACAAGAAAGAAAAATATTATTATTTTTCTGATGGTTTTGCTCACGGCTTTACAACCGGTCCTGACGGCAGGGATGACAGTTTCTGCCCAGAATAGTTCCGATAATCCCACACAGGAAAAACAAGTGAAAATTGCCATTTTTTCCGATATTCATTATGTGATCGATCAGCAGCGCAGCGAGGCGGGCGAAGCAGCGATGCATTATTCCGCTCTCACGGAAAGCCGCATGGAGCAGGAGATCAGCACGATCCTCGATGTAGCCCTTGAACAGGCAGCCGGAGAAAACCCGGACGTCCTGCTGGCCTGCGGAGACCTGCTCAGCAACGGGGAATATGCAGGCGCAAAATCCCTGGCTGAAAAGTTCAAAGCAGCCAAAAAGGATATGGAAGGTCTGAAGCAGACCGGGATTTACGTCGTAAATGGGAATCACGACATCAATAATTCCTATTCCTCCGATTTTACCAAAGATGAATACTGGAATGCAGAACGTGTCCTGCCGAAAGACTTCAAAGAAATTTTCGATGGGCTGGGATACGGTGATGCCGATTCTTATGATCAAAACCCTGCCCGCCGCCGTACATACACCCCGGAAGGTGAACTCGCGGGAGGCCTTTCCTACGTCACCGAAATCGCGGAGGGCGTCACGCTGATCGTCCTGGATACCGGCATATACTCCGGCGATATAACTGAACATTACGGTGCGGCACAGCAGACCCCCGGGCGGATCTCCGATGGGCTGCTGGCATGGGCAGTCAAAGAAGCTCAGACAGCAAAAAGCAAGGGGAACCTGGTTCTCGCCATGTGCCATCACGGGGTGGTCCCTCATTACAGCGAAGAAGTCAAGCCGGAAGACATGGACTGGTTCATGAGTTCCTTTCTCATCGCGGACTGGGAATCCCGTGCCATGGCGCTGGCAGACGCGGGCGTTACCGCTGTTCTGACCGGCCACACCCATGCCAGTGATATCGCCAAATATGTCTCCCCGGACGGCAACGTCCTCTATGACATCGAAACCGCCGCTCTCTGCGCATATCCCACCGCCTGGCGAACCCTCACCATCACCATCGACGGAACCGGGCAGGACAAGACCTACGGTTTTTCCGTTGATACCCACTTTATTGATAAGGATTTCGCAGGGAAGGAAGAAAAAACCGCAGACTGGAAGATCATGTACGGAGAGAACGAAGGGAAAACCTTCGCAGATTACGAAGGGAGCATGCAGGAGTACGGAAAAGAAAAGTCCCGCTACCACCAGGATACGCTCAAGCCCATGATCGATTACATGCTGCGGGTTTATCTTTATGACTTTATCAAATCAAACGGCTCTCTTGAAAACTACCTTGTACAACTTTTAGGCGGCAGTGAAGGGGACAGCCTGAAAGATGTCATCGCACCTCTGGTACCGCTGATACCGGTATTTGTAAGCCTTGATCAGACTTTTGAATATGCCCCCTATCAGATCACTCTTTCAACTACGGCACCAAAATCCGCTGATCAGGGCTCAAAAATAAAAATCTATGTAACGGTCACAACAGAGAACGAAGAACCCGGTCATGGCGAGCTGGACATTGATCTCGATTTTCTTCCGCAATACGCAGAGGATCTGGTCAGAAAAATTGATGCCGAGCTCCTGAAGGAAGATTGGATGACAAACAATTACGGCACTGAAAACCAGCTGCTGGAGAATATCGTCGATGCGCTTTCCTCAGCGATGGAACCCTTGCTGATAGAAACAAAACTTGATGAATCCGACCCGGATACCACGGTCCTGAACATCTATAACGATGCGATGATGGCATGGGCTCATGGCGAAGAAGGGAAAGCAAGCGCCGAAACCCAGGCCAGACGGAAAGAATGGAACGAGCTGCTGACAAGCGATAGATTTATTGATTCAGCCAAACAAAACATCCTGGCCGGATTATTCAATCTGGATAACTTCTCGATTATTTCTGAAATACTGGGAACCAAATTCACCGAGGACCCGGAAGAACAGATCATAACATTTACTTCCGATGGAAAAGAAGCGTATTCATCGATCTATACCCTTTTCGAGTTGATTACACAGGTCGACTCTCTTTCCTCTGTTATAAGCCTCGTTCAGATAGCTTACATGTTCAGCCAGGACACTGTCTTATCTATCATTCCCGAAGACTTATTACAAACGACAGCTGAAATGCTTGCGGCATTGCAGAAGGGATTTACTAACGACACGAACATCCCCGAGGATTCCAAATGGGATTTTCATACCGTCCTGTTTTATGCTGATGATACGGGGAACCCCTCGTATTCCGTCACAACGATCGAAGAGGACAAGATCCCGGATATATTCATTTCAAAATTGCCCCAGGTACAGTGGTTCACGGCACCGGAAGGCGGCGATCCGGTTGATCCTGCAGGAAACTTAAAAACACTTTACCGTATCTATGCGCACATTCCCAGGCCGGAACCTTCACCTACACCGGAACCACCCTTCTTCCCCATTATCGGGAATTGTCTCCCCGCAACCGGTTTTTCCGCTTCACAGTTCACACCGCTGCGGGAACGTCCGCTGGGGCTCAGCTACGGCGTTACCGACCTCACACTGCAGATACCGGCACTGGATGTGGCTGAACCGATCCTGACCATTCCGGAAGATAACGGCAGTTTTCCGGTGGAATGGCTGGGCAGGAACATCGGCCTGCTGGAAGGCAGTGCCAAACCGGGGAAAGGCATCACGGTCCTTACCGGGCACAACCATCTGAACACCACGGAAGCCGGCCCGTTCCTGCTGCTCGGCACCCTTTCTGAGGGAGACAAGATCATGATCACCGATAAGCATAATGAATTAATTTCCTTTAAGGTTTATGGAAATTATAAGATCGGTGCTGAAGATTTCGAATCAATTTCCGGTTATCTTAAAGAAAACTCATTATTGATGATCACCTGCGAAGATGAAGCTGCCGAAGGCGGCTACATCAACCGCCGCGTCATCCTCGCCGAACCGCTGTAATAAACACAAAGTATTCAATAACATGACGGCCATAGTGTTTGAGCACTATGGCCGCTGATTTTAATGGAAAAAGGCATCCCGCCATCTTTTCAACAGAAAACCGCAGAAAAGCGGAAAGGTATAGATTTGGTTTTCAAATCCGATATCCGTCATACCAAGCTTTATCCCAAAGCGAATGTCGGGGTAATGATCTGATTTGATGAGTGTAGACAGGCTTTTTGATTTGCCGTTCGCCGCTTTCACTTTCACAGGAACCAACGCATCAACAGTACGGATAAAAAAGTCTTCTTCAAGGCGGGAGTCATCTCTCCGATAATAATAAAGATCAAACCCCTGTTTTCGAAGCAATTCCCCTGCAATATTTTCATAAAGGGCTCCTTTATTGGAATTTCTTTGCTTGTTACACTTTTCTGAGCGAATATTTTGTAATTTTTACATTTTTCTGAGCGAATAATTACGCGTTTCTGCATTTAATTGCAAAAAGGATGTCCCTCTCAACAGGGAGGCATCCTTTCAAAAAACTTACGTATGACGTCTTGCGTCCGGGCTTTATCCCTTGACGGAACCGGCCATCATACCGCGGACGAAGTAGCGCTGCAGGCTCAGGAAGACGATCAGCGGGACGATCATGGAGACGAAGGCGCCGGCTGTCAGCAGGTGCCAGTCCTGACCGCGGGTACCGACGATGTTCGCCAGTGCCTGGGTAATGACCATCTTCTGACCGCCGCCGAGGATGACCAGGCCGACCAGGTAGTCATTCCAGACCCACAGGAACTGGAAAATACCGAAGGAGGCGATGGACGGGACGGACAGAGGCAGGATCAGGCGGGTGAAGATCGTGAAGTTGGAAGCGCCGTCAATGAAAGCGGATTCCAGAATTTCCCGCGGGATCGTGCTGATGTAGTTGAAGAGCAGGTAAATGGCCAGCGGCAGACCGAAGCCGGTATGCGCCATCCAGATGCCGAGGAACTGCCCGGAGAGGTTCACCTTGGAAAGGTCGCTCAGGACCGGGACGATCGCGATCTGCAGCGGGACGACCATCATTGCCACAACCATGGAGAAGAACAATTTTCTTCCCGGGAAGTTCAGCCAGGCAAAACCATAAGCGGCGAAGGCTGCGATCAAAATCGGGATGATCGTTGCCGGAACGGTAACGGTAATGGAGTTCAGGAACGCGGAACCCAGGGATGATCCGTTACGGGTGAGGGTTTCACCGTTTTCGCCGGTATACTGAATTTTCTTACCGGTAAGAACGTTGCGGTAGTTATCGAGAGTCAGGTTGCTTTCAAAACCAACCATTTTCTTCTCATACAGCTTCAGCGTACGTGTACGCTTGGCACCGTACCACTGGACTTTGGTACCGTTAACATCAACACCGCTTTTGAATGAATCAAAAGTACCGGTAATGACCTTGCTGTTCGGCATGGTGACTTCAATTTCACCGTTGACATCAACATCGCTATCTAGTTTGATTTCACCGACTTCCTGCCATTCCTGATGCGGGAAAACACGCCACCAACCGCTGTTGAACACATTGGTGGAATTTCGGAAGGAGGTTACGAGCACCCCGAACACCGGGATGAACCAAATCAAACAGAGAATGACCAACACCAGGTGAGTAAGGAATGAAGAAGACTTCTTCTGCTCAGATAAGCTTCCAGATTTTGCAGCCATTAGAATGCCTTCCTTTCATTGAATTGTCTCAGGTTCATAATCATCACCGGGATAACCAGGATGAGGAGGACGATAGCGATCGCGGACGCACGGCCGGTGTTATACTGGACGAAACGCTGCATGAAGAATTCATTCGCGATCACGTTGGTACCGTAGTTACCGCCGGTCATGGTATTGACCACATCAAACGTCTTCAGGGAGAAGATCAATACCGTCGTTGTCACGGAAATGATGGTGTCACTGATGACCGGAATAATAATCTTGAAGAAAATCTGGATCTCATTCGCGCCGTCAATACGTGCAGCTTCCAGCAGTTCGGAGGAAATGCCCTTAATTGCGGAGGAAAGGATAACCATGCAGTAACCGGTCTGCAGCCAGATCATGATGATGATAAGGAAAATATTGTTCCAGAACGGGATCTGCAGCCAGGCCTGCGGTTTTCCGCCAAGTGCCACGATAATGGCATTCAGCAAACCTGTTTCATTACCCTGACCGCGATAGTTATAGATGAATTTCCAGATCACGCCTGCACCGACGAAGGAGATAGCCATCGGCAGGAAGATGATGATCTTGTAATACTTTTCAGCTCTACCGGTGCGGTCAGCGAGAACAGCGATCAGCAGACCGAAGACCACACAAGCGAAAGTACCCAGCACCAGCCACAGCAGGTTGTTGCGGAAGACGATCAGCATTGCGGGATCAGTGAAAGCATAGCGATAGTTTTCCAGGAAGGGCAGTTCAGCCGCATCCGTACCCGCGATCGCGTTTTTGAAAGCAGAGGTAACCGGATCAAGCGCGATCCAGATGATAATGATACTGAAAATAAGGACAAACCAACCGGATTTCTTGGACATGCCGCCTTTAATTTCGGTACCGGATGAAAACAGCTTTCCGATCAGCGAAATCAGGAGTATAACGGCTACCGCAAGCAAAATGATGAAAATTGCCAGCGTAATGCTCTGGTAAACCGGATCCATGGCATCAGTCGCGGCTACAGCCTTGAAAGCTTCCAGACCGATCCATTTCTGACCCATCGCATCTTTGAAGGAAAGAATAAAGGTTCGGATCGTCGGGATAAACAAAGCCCACAAAAGGATCAGAACCGCGGGTCCCACAAAAATATATGGCTGGATCCTGCTGCACCAGGTCTTCGAAAATCGCTCAACGACCCAGTTCGCAAGGAAGAAAAACAACGCTACGGAACCAACACCCCAGACAATGGCGATGATGGTCAGCAGCACCTGGTTGCCTTCGAAATTCTGGAGGAATTTAATACCGAAAGCAAACACAGCAACAATGGCAGCAATGGCAAGTACCATCCGGATAAACAACCAGAGTTTCCCGCCAGCACTTCTTGAACCTTCGCTCATGCGCAACCTCCTAATAATATAAGAAATAAAAAATCAGAAATCAGAAAGAGGGAACCTGCCGCACTTTCCCGATGAACTGTATTCTGATTACTGATCCCTTTCTCTTATTTCTTATTCCTTATTTCTTATTTTCAAATAAGACTGCCATTTGTGCCGGGGGATTCCCCCGGCACAAATTGATTCACTTAATTACAGACTTGCGTCCGAAAGGATTACCAGCCCTTGTCGATTTCGGTGACGACGGTATCAACATCAGCACCGGTAACGAGGTCGGTCATGCCCTTCCAGAAGGTGCCTGCACCAACGGAGGACGGCATCAGGTCAGAACCATCGAAGCGGAAGGTGTTGGCGTTCTGAATGAATTCAGCGATCTTCGCTTCAGTCGGATCTTTGTACCAGCTGGCATCGGCATCGTTATGCGGGGACAGAGCGCCGCCCTGGCCGAGCCAGAACTTCAGGGATTCACCATGGCTGAAGAATTCAAACGCAGCAAGAACTTCCGGTTTTTCATTGAAGACACCATAGATGTCGCCGCCGCCCAGGTACGGTTTGCCGAATTCTTCATCGATCGGAGGCAGATAGAACACATCATAATCCTTTTCAGGTACGAGGCCTTCCGGGAAGTAGGCAGTGATGAAGTTGCCCATGCGGTGCATCATGCAGCCGTCCACATCGTAGAACAGCGGTTTCACGGATTCGCCGAAGTTGGTGGTGGCGATAGCTTCACGGCCGCCATAAACGAAACCGTCGGTGAACCAGATCTCGCTCATGATGTCGATAGCGCGGCGGACTTCCGGAGAATCGAATTTCAATTCGCCGCGGGTCCAGGCGTCATACTGTTCCGGGGAGACGGTGCGAAGCATGATATCTTCCAGCCAGTCAGTGGCCGGCCAGCCGGTCGCGGAACCGGATTCGATACCGATGCACCACGGGGTTTCGCCGTCTTCAACCATCTGCTTGCTCAGGGCAACCATTTCGTCCCAGGTGGTCGGGACTTCGTAGCCGGCTTCAGCCCAGACGTCCGGGCGATAGTAGACCTGAGATTTACCGTTGTTGCGGGCCCAGATACCGGCCATCATCGGTTCGCCATCAGGACCTTCCATCATGGCAAGATCCAGCCAGGCTTCGCTGTAGTTTTCTTTCAGCCAATCTTCGCTGATGACATTGCGAACATCGATCATGTAGCCCTTCTTGGCGAGGTTGCCCAGAAGACCCGGCTGCGGGAAGTCAGCGATATCAGGAGCGTTGCCGCCTTCGACACGCATCTGAATGGTGGATTCGAAGTCTTTGTTGCCAACGTAGACAATGTCGATGCCGGTAGCTTCTTCGAACGGTTTAATGGATTCTTCGAAGAAAACCTGGTCGTTATCAACAAACGGACCATCGAAAATGACCTGAGTACCCTTGAATTCGCCGTCATAGGCGCGTTCCAGGTAGCTCTTCTCCTGAGCTGCAGCAGCGCAGAAAACGCTGACGAGCATCACGAAGACCAACAATACAGATAACTTTTTCATATTGTCTCCTATAAATTATTTCATCTCCGGAAAACCGGAGTTGACTCACAAATTGATTCAGGCAGATTTCCGCACTACCATTGACAGTGCCAATAAGATCTGCTGTTCTGCCTTTTCCGGTTCGCGAAGCTTTTCCATCAAAGCCTTCGCGGCAACTTCCCCGGATTCATCCAGATGCTGGCTGATCGTAGTCAGTTCAAAAACATCCGCGTAATCAATATCATCAAAACCGATAATAAACACATCCTTACCGGGCGTCAGTCCGCAGTCACGCGCCGCCTGGATCATGCCGAAAGCCATCATGTCGGCCGGCACAAAAAACGCCTTCGGATAAACACCGGAACGGAACACATCACAAAACTGACGGCGTACCAGATGATAATCGATCTGGTTTTCATAAATATTTTCTTTGGGAATGGAATACCCCGCGGCGCCGATTTCTGCCTGGAAACCCATGATACGATCCTGGATCGAATAAACCGTATAGTCCCAATGGAAAGGCTCACTGACGATCCCGAAGCTCTCAAAGCCTTTATCAAGGAAATAACGTGCAGCGATCCGGCCGCCTTCAAAATTATCATAATTAATACAGGTGCACAACGGTGATTGATTTTCGATCATAACACACTGCACACCGGCATCTTTGACTTTGCTGATCTGTTCCTCTGTCAGGGCAAGGGAAATAAAAATAACACCGTCAATATTACGCGAAGAGATCGAATTGACGAAATGATCCAGCTGCGGCTGAGAATTGATTATCTGAATAAACAATTCGGTTTCATAATCCAGGGATTCCAGATAAAGATCAACACCGCGGAGACGCTGTGCATATGCCGGAGAGGAATAATGAGGCGTACAGACGCAGATACGTGGAATTTCTTTCAGGACACGCATTCGTGTTTCCGACAAAGGTTTGTAACCAAGTTCATTGATGGCTGATTCGACAAGGTTTCGTGTTTCAGCATCGACATGGTCGGGATTGTTCAGCACACGTGAAACCGTTGCCGTACTGACACCCGCTTTTCTCGAAACATCATAAATTGTCGGATTTTTTGTCATAAAAATTGCGCCTCAATAACGAAACTGCTTTCATTGAAAGCAGATGCATAAACATTTTACCCTAATATCCTGATTTGTCAAAATGTTCATTGAAGCTATAAGAAGTTAATCATATTTGTCAGTTACAAATGTCATATTATTTCTTGAAAACAGGATACAGCAAATCCTGTCCCGTTCATTCGAATATTGATATAATGAAAGAAAAGCGAGAGAAAAAATGGCACGACAACAAGACCCTCTTACAATGGATTTTCTTCTTCTGGGCATTATCGACAGGAAACCGACACATGCTTATGATTTATACAAGCAGGTGACCTCATCAGAAGAATTGAAAACATTATGGACCTTCCGGCAAAGCCGGCTTTACGCGGTTTTGGACAAAATCGAACGAGCCGGACTGATCTGCACGGAGGTTGAACCCGGAGATTCTCTCCCGGTCCGCAAAATCTGTACGATCACACCTATCGGGAAAGCCACCTTTGAAGACTGGCTCCATTCACCGGCAAAACACATGAACGAGATCCGTTCCGATTTTCTCGGAAAACTATATTTTCTCAATGACCGTCCGGAAGAGGAAAAGGAGCAGCTCATCAGCGCGCAGACAAAACTCTGCGAACACTGGCTCGCCAATATTGAAAAGAAGCTTGCAGAACACCCGGAAAAGGGCGATTATCTGCGGATCGTTTACAGCTTCCGTGCCGAATTTATCCGCTCAACGCTGCGATGGATGAACACTTTAGCGGATAGCATATAGAAATTAATGAATAATGGAAACTGGACAGCGTTTTGCGCCTGATTCAGAAATTCATTTGTATCCGTATTGCATAAGTTTAGATCAGGAAATGGAATTATCAATGAGTGAGAACAACCGGGAAATAGAAGTTAAATTTCGAATAAACTCCGTCGAAGAAATACTGCCGATCATTCTTAAAGCAGGTGCTGTTTGCGAACAGGAAACCCGCCTCGAACGAAACCTGCGCTGGGACAGTCCCGAAAGTACCTTAACAAAAACTCATCAGGTGCTCAGGCTGCGGGAAAACGGCGGTACATCTGTTTTGACCTACAAAGCCGAAAGACAAAATAGCGAAGGGATCGCTGACAGGGAAGAGATCGAAACTGTTGTCAGCAATTTTGACAACACAAGGCTGATCCTGGAACGGTTGGGATATACCGTTGTCTTTATCTATGAAAAATACCGCAGCATATACAGCCTGAACGGTACAGGCCTTTTCGTCGATCATACCCCGATCGGAGACTATATCGAAATTGAGGGTCCTTCCGGCGAGGAGATCCGCCGATCCGCTGAATTACTCGGACTGGACTGGGAAAAACGCATATCAAAAGGGTATCGTGTTCTTTTTGAACTTTGGAAAAACGAAACCGGTTATGAGGGACGTGATATGGTTTTCGGCAGCGAGGAGTAAAGGGTGAGGAATGAGGAACGCGGAACAAATTCCAATACAAACCGCAAAGACCTGATCGGCGGTATTGCCTTACTTTTCGCTTCCTGCGCGGGAGCTTTTATCTTCTATTGTGAAAAGCTTCAGCTCACACCTTATACGTTCAAAGGACTGGCTGCCCGGCTTGGCGCGGTTTTTCTTCTGTTTTTTCTGTTCTTTTTCCTGCTTTACTTTCTGCTTCGCAAAACGATCCTTACCTTAACAAAAAGTGAGAGGCTTTCATTTACGATCGCGGGCATTGCCTTGTCTGTTTTGGCGATGGTCTGGTTCCCGGTCCCGGATACCGGACTTTTCAGGGAACATACCCTTATCATCCGCGCGCTCCCGGATGAAACCGGGGAAATACGCCCGGTCACACTGACCTGGCTGCACCGGCAGAGCGGAGATATACCGCTTACTGAGGTCCAATGCACGGGGAGCTGCACCTATGATGACAACAATCCATCCATTTCCGCATCCGAAGCGGAAATGCGCTGGTCAGGGAAAACCGGCAGCAGCATTACCATCGAATTCAAATCAGGCAAAGACCAGGGACTTGCGGAAGTATCCTGGGACGGCGCAAAAACGACAGCCGCTTTGAACAACGAAGAATTCTACAGGCTGAGTTTTGATTATTCATTTTCTCCATCCGACGGACTTATTGAATTTGCCGCTGTATGGCTGCTCGTTTTTCTTACCTGCTTTGCAGGCAGCATTACGGCTGTCAGGCTCCTGCCGGGATGGAATTTCAGGATATTTTTCGGAGCCGCTTTTATTATTTTTGCCTCTTTCCGCATCATTCAATTTTATACGGTCAGCGAACCGCTGGGATTCATCGACTCTGAGTTCTATATCGGCCAATCTCGGCTGCCTCTTGCGAACCTGCTGCGCGGGGAAAAATATTGCCGTATACCGGAATGGCACTGCCTTTCCCGGCCGCTTCTGATCCCTTTGGTTTATAAAGCCTGCCGGCAAAATCACAGCACGATCGTTATGGTTCAGCTGGCTGTATCGGTCCTCTGCTGGGGTTATTTTGCCTGGCATGCGTCCCATCTGTGTGAAAGGAATATCACACAAAAGCTCGTGCTCATATTCAGCCTCGGGCTTGGCTGTGTTCCCAATGTCACCCGCTGGGATCAAATGATCATGAGCGAATCGCTTTCCATTTCCGCAAGTATGCTGATGATGGGAAGCCTGTTTTGGCTGACCCGTACAGGGAAAGAATGGCATTTTCTTCCCGCCCTCTTCACTGCCGTCAGTGCCCTGCTCTTTATCTATTCACGTGATTCCGCTTTATGGACAGTCTTTTTCGTCATCATTATGCTGCTGTTTATCATAAAGCAGAGAACCGGCAAACGCATGATACTGGGACTGTGCGCTGTCCTTTTGATTTTCAGTTTTCTGACGATCCGCTCCACCGGCGACCGGTGGGTTTATTCCTTTGAGAATGTTTTGTTCAACCGCATCGCAAAGGATCCGGAGGCTCTGACTTTCTTCATTGAATCAGGAATGCCGACACCCGAAAATATTGAACATTTCTACGGAGCTGAACATGTAATGGCAGATCCGTTATTTAATTCGGAAGAATTCAAACCGCTGCGGGAATGGATCCTGTCTGACGGATTAAAAACATACTTCCGATATCTGCTGCTGACCCCGGCTGCAACTCTCCGAATGACCTGGTACGCGGGATTTGAGAAAGAAGCTTTTGAAAAAATCGAATACACCTTCGCACCCCGCGGATTCCAAAAGATTTTGCCGGATGCTGTGATCAAGCTGTTTTCCGTCAATATTCCGGGAGCAATGATGACCGGCCTGGCGATATTCGCCACCCTCACTGCTTTTTCTGTTCCGAATGGTGAGCGGTATGCTTTTCCGATCCTGTTTATTCTCTCGGCATACCTGCTGGGCACGGCGGCTTTCCTCGCGGATGAATATGAGCTCGACCGGCATATCATGACCATCCTCATCATGATGAAAGCCTCATTTCCTCCGCTGATCTGCATGCTTTCGGAAGATCTGCTCCGCCAGCACCGATAATTTCAGCATTTATCTGCTCGGAATGAAACAAACGAGGTCAGCTCTGATGCTGCCGCGAAGCCGGTACAGCAGAACTGCACTCCTGTTCGGCGATACATACTGAAAAAGTTCCCTTTACAAAAAACAAAGACGCGGAATCAGAAACCGCGTCTCTATTTTTATATTCTCTGCCGTCCGATTCTACATCACGTCGGGTGTATCGATCCCCAGCAGCGCCAGACAAACGATAATGGCCTGACGGGCAGCCGCGGAGAGACGCAGACGATAATTTTTCACATTTTCATCCGCCTGGATCACCGGACAGTTGCGGTAGAAATTGTTGTAAGCCTGGGCCAGGTCGTAAGCCAGGTTCGCCAGATACAGCGTCTTCAGTTCCTTCGCGGACCGCTGTATTTCCTTCGGGACACGGGCGATCAGGTCGATCAGCTGGACTTCACTGTCAGTGAGCTCATATTCCGGTGCCAGTGATTCCGGCAGCACTCCGCCGGCCTTGCGCAGGATGGAGTTCGCGCGGACAGCCGCGTATTGGATATAAGGAGCAGCCTGTCCGTTGAAGTCCAGTGCAGCTTCCCAGTCAAAAGTCACGATCTTGGTGTTATCGCGGGAGAGCATCGAATACTTCAACGCCCCGATCGCCACGGTATGGGCAATTGCTTTTCTGGTTTCTTCAGGCAGATCCGGGTTCTTTTCATTGACAATGGCAAGCGCACGGGCAGTAGCTTCAACAAGCAGGTCCTGCAGGAACACCACCGTACCGTCACGGGAAGACATGGTGACATTCCCCGGCAGATTGACGATCTCGTATGCCAAATGCACCAGGTTCTTTGTCCAGGGATATCCCATCAGCTCCATGGTCTTGAAAATCTGCTGCATATACAGCGACTGGCGCACGTCAATGACATAAATTGACTTTGTCAGGTCAAACTGTTCGAATTTCTTGATCGCGAGAGAAAGATCTTTTGTTGCGTAAAGCGAAGTACCGTCCGAACGCAGGACGACCAGAACGCGGTATTTATCCTTTGTCCCGCAAAGGTCATCCAGCTTGACGACCACAGCGCCTTCCGGACGTTCATCGGTGGCAAGACCTTTTTCGATCAGCTCGTCAACGATCACTTTACCGGAATCTTCCACTTCACTTTCAAAATACAGGTGATCGAAACGGACACCGAGTTCATTATAAATATCATCAAAACCATCCAGGCTCCATTGGCGGGTCTCTTTCCACAAATCGACAATATCCTGATCCCGGCGGTCCCAGCGGGCGAAGAGAGCTCGGATCTCGGCATCGGCATCCGGTTCGTCATGATGACGGCGGTCTGCTTCCGCGTAAACGTCGCCCATCCAGCGGGTGATGTCTTCGGTCGGTTTTTCACCGTTATGATATTTCAGATAGCACCACATCCATTTGATAACGTGCAGACCGATATCTCCGAGATAATTGGCACGAACCACCTCATCACCGGACTTTTCCAGAATGTTGCAGATGGAATTGCCGAGAATAACGTTGCGGAGATGGCCCACATGGAAAGCTTTATGGGTATTGGGCTGGGAAAACTCCACCATCACCCTTTCCCCGGTCGGGGAACCTTTGCCGTAATCATTGCCTTCACTGAGCACCGTGTCGATCACGCGGCGGGAATAATCTTTCGTGGAAAAATAGAGGTTCAGATACCCGCGGACAGCCTCCGCCCGTTCAAAACCTTCAGGCAGGCTGAGCACATCCGCGATGCCCTGCGCGATCTCCTGCGCATGTGCGGCTACATTCATCTTCACACCCTTCGCCTTCGCGTCCTGTGAGGCCAGCTGGAAGAAGGATGTCGCCATTCCCCAGTTGCCGGAAAAGGGGATCCACGTCCATTGAACAGCCGCTTCCGGCAGTCCGTTTTCTTTAAGGTAAGCCTGTATCTGCTTCTCGATCAGTTTTTGTTCAGTTTCAAACATGGTCTGTTTCCTTATATTTATTATTACTGCTGTTATTATTTTTTATTCAAGTTTATCATAACCAATCATTATAAATAAATATATCCATATTTCCATGAAATCAGGATACTTTTTCTTCTGCCATTACAGGGATCCGTCTTTAAGCAAAAACCTGCTACCGGCAAAGAGAATAAAAAAACTCCGCAGCAGAATACTGCAGAGTTTACCGTAACCTTTCCCACCAGAGTTATTCCGGTTTATCTTCCGGATTCTCTCCACCTGAAGTCCATCACCCGCTGCCGGCAGGAGCTTTTCCGCCTGCTGATTACCAGCTGATAAGATCCATAAGCCCATCCGTGACCTCATTTATAATTCCGTCTAAAACTCCGTCAACCGTAACCTTGGTTTCATCTTCGAAGAAACTGATTTTTACAGAAAAATCCGGCTGCTTACTGTTTTTCCCGAAATCATTCTTGACTCCGCAGGCAGAAACGAACATTGATAAAACCGTCATAACGACAACCAACACGATTGATTTGTAATTCTTTTTCATCTCAGCATCCTCACTTCATTTTTTTTATTTATGTTTATATTGTAAAAAATCAAAAATGTAATTTTGTTTTTTCAACCGGCAGAAATTTCCGGAAATCAGGTTGATGCGATTTTTTGAAAACTCAGATATAATGAATTCCGGGAACAGATAGTATGGAAAAAGCAAGCCCTGCCGGGGGAAAAATGCAGTCAAAAGAAAACCTGAAAGACGGATGCATACTGGATGAACGCTACCGGATCACCCGGGTGATCGGGGAAGGCGGATTCGGTATCACCTATGAAGCGGTCAACATCCACAGCGGGAAAAAGGCTGCAATCAAAGCAAACCGTCAGGGTGACCCGCGCAGATTTCTTCAGGAAGCCCGGACGCTGCGTGATTTCGCGGAAGAGCCTGCCATCGTCAGTGTAATTGACTATTTTGAACAGGACGGAACAGCCTACATCGTCATGGAATATCTGGATGGTATTCCTCTCTCCCTTGCGATCCGGCAAAATGGCAAATGGCCGATGGAAAAGGCCGTCCGCAGTTTCTCTCCCATCATGAAAACTCTTGAAAATATTCATCAGGCAGGTGTGATCCACCGGGACATCAGCCCGGATAACCTGATGCTGATGCCGGACGGCTCTCTGATCCTGATGGACTTTGGTGCCGCAAAAGAGATCCACGAACAAAATGTCACAAAGACTTCCATCTATAAATCCGTTTATTCCCCGCCGGAACAACGAGAAAGCGGGATCACGTTAGGCAGTTACACCGATATATATGCGTTAGCCGCCACGATATATTTCTGCGTCACAGGTCAGGAGCCGGAAGACGCACTGTCACGGCTTTTGTTTGACGAACTGAAAAAACCATCCGAATGCGGAGCTGAAATAAAGCCCGGATCTGAAAAAGCACTGCTGAAAGCTCTCGAACTGGATCCCGATGTCCGCACACAGGAAATCGCTGAACTCAGAGAACAGCTGGAAAAGGATTATCCCGACCTTACCGAAGAAGAGAAGAAGAAAAAGGAAGAAATCCGCAAACAGCGCGGCAGGATCGCTATAGCTTTGTGCGCAATACTTACACTGATCATTCTCGGTATGCTTTATAAATTCCGTACCAATATTTTGTTCACAACCATTGAAACGCAAACCGTCCTGCTCGACGGATCCGGGATGACGCCGGAAAATTTCAGAAATAATGCCGATATTGTCCGGAAACGCGTGGAAGCTTTCTCCGGCAACAGGTATCTGTGGAAAGAAGATGAAGGAAAAATCCGCTTTGAAGTCCCTTCGGATCTGTTTGCTGATGACGCCCCCTCTGATGTAGTACGCCTTAGCATTTCACGGCCGATGGTTATTTCTGTTTCCGTGAAAAACGAAGCAAATCAGTGGGAAAATCTGGGTATTTTTTCACAAGAGAACGATATTCTCTCCGCAAAAGCCGGTGAGGACGGAATAGATGTCACATTATCCCGGGATGCCGCGGATCGATTTGAAGGGAGACTGGATATTCCGGGAACCGAAGTTAAATTATCTTTTGACGCCGACGCCGGATATGACAAATGGGGATATTATCCCGCAGCCGCAAACGGAGACGGACTCAGTATTCATTTATCATCCGATGCTTCAGATCATGATTACCTGATACCGGATAAGCTGAAATTATTGCATTTAACCACCCCGCCATCAACAGATGCTTTCCCGGTTCAGACAGAATGGAAGGTGCGCTGGGAAGATGTAAACAGCACCCTCTTTCCAGGGAAAAACCAGTGTAATCAGAATGATGTTCCCAATCCGTCAATTCTCGTAAGATATGAACCCCATGGTGAGAAGGAAAACTTTCCCGGTTATAACCTGGCGGAGGTCAGTTTTCAGGCTGCGCTGAAAAATCGTTTGGACAGCCTGGACTTTCCCTATGCGGTAGGAATGGATCGATATGAAAAGAATGTCTATGTTGTTAAACTTCCGACAGAACGATACTGGTATGAAGAAATTTCATATCTTACTGAATTTGGGAGATATAACTTATCTTATGGCAGCAGCAAAACAAAAACGACCGAGCATCCTGACAGCATAAAGCTTTTGACGAATAGTGACGGGACATGGCAGATAGCGGATGAAATTTCAACTTACAACAGGGAAAGTCAGCAAAAACTACTTGAGGCGCTCAGTCAGCAGGGGGAAACAGATTTATACCTGTATTATTACGATACACCGCTTTTTGTCTGCCGATTGGATGACGCTGCTGAAACGCTTCAGGAAAACGGTACGATACGGTTTACGCGATGGCTCTCGGCAGAGTATCCGGAAATGGATGACACAACAAAACATTTCGGGAGTTTTCTGGAGGCCTGTTCCAATCAAAAGCTCCCAAGCGATATAAATTATCAATCTGGTCATATTGTGGAACATCATGATGAAAAAGGAGCTATTATTACATCAGACCAAAATATAAATGTCCCGCCATCCTTAACGGATAATAAAGCCATCCTGGATCTGATCTCCGAATGGAACCGCATATATGCCGGTAAATTAAGGTTTACCTATAATATGGATGTAGACAAAAGATACCTTCGTATCACAGCACTAAACGCGGAGATCAATGATCCGGCAGCTGCACTGCAGACGATCGAATCCGTATTTGCGGAAAATTCAGAAGTTTTTAAAAGCGGTGATTTCCAAACCATTTATATTTATGTTCTTCCGGACAATGAGCCGATATTCACCTGGGTTTCGACATCTGACCCCGGTAAGCCTTTAATCAATTTGACTTTGTTTATGGATTTTGAAAGCGGGAAACTGCTTTTTGCAAAATATATCCCATTTGCCACTTATTACCACATTGAAAACAGTGAAGAAATGGAAACATCATACAACGAGTATTTTCGATCTTCTCCGGTATGGCAGCAATTTATAAGACCCGATACGGAAAAAACTACTCCGTAATTTCTTCCCAGTTTTTTTCATTGCTGGCAGAGTAAAGATAGGTTTTGTACAGATGAAAGTTTTCTTCCGAAAAGGCCATGGTTTCAGCCTCTTCCATCAGAAACATCATCGGATCATCCGCTTCCAGAAAGTCCATAAAGAAAAGATCGCCGGACCGATCCTGTGAAAGCACCGGGAAACCGCATTCCGCCAAAATCCCGTTCAGACGATCTTTCGTGACGCGGTAATCAGACGGGATGTATTTCTGCGCTTCCTTTCCGAAAAACACAAGAAATGAGAGGAAGGTGATCCGGTCCGGGTCCAAATCTCCATGGAGAATTTTGCGCAGGAAGTTCTCCCCTGCCCTGCCGCGCTGATAAACAGCCTTTTTGTTATCCAGCGCATATAACCGATCCGTTTCCCGTTCCTTCCGTTCCATTTCCGCTTCCAGCCATTCGATGGCTTCATCATCGGAAATACGGGCAAGATTCTTGTTTCTCCTGCGCACTTCAGCTGCCAGCTGTTTCTTTTGTGCCTTTGTCAGGCCGGATAATTTACCGTAATACTCCAGCAGGACCTGCAGCCAGTCCTGCGTAATATAGCCGAAGAAAAAGTTTTCAAAGGCATCATAGATTTCACCAAAGGAAAGAGGACTTTCAAGGATTTTTTCTCTTGCCTCATCCGGTGTATGACGCTTCCTGTCCAAAGCAGTACGGACACGGAACACGGACAGCCCTTCCCAGGCTTCTTTAACACCGGAATTTTTCTCAAGCGCGGTCAGATAGACAACCATCCGGGCGGAAAGGTAATAATAAAGATATTTACAGAAATAATAACGGGTCTTTTCCCGAACCGTGCTGAAGGAAGACACATTGGAAAGAATAAACAGACGGAAAGCCTGCTGATCCTTCCCGATTTCGGAGAGCTTCGCGGCAAGCATCTGCGTCCGGTGCTGTGTTTTTGCGACATCGTGATCCCGTACGGAATTATCATCTATATATGCAGCAATATCACGCATACAAAGCGCAGAGGAAGAAAGAGTTTGGTTTTCTTTAAGAATCTCTGTTTTTACGCCTGAGCATTCAGCCAGTAATGTTTTCCATGCAGTATAGGAAAAACTGTTTTTGAAGGCATAGATCAGCGTAGCTTCCCACAAACTCCGGGCATAAAGCTCTTCGCATCCGTTGTCAAGCAGCTTTTTATTTACCTCCTCCAGTGAAAGCTTCTGCACAAATCCGAGAGCGATGAGACGGTAACGCAGCGGAACTGCCGCGATCTGCTTCCGGCTTCCGGAAAGGCAGATATCTACCGGTGATTCAGCTTCCCCCGTACTCATCAACTCACCGATAAGACCATCCAGTAAACTTCCGTCCTGTGTTCGTTTTTTTGCTGCCATAAATTTTCCTCTCTTATTATGAAATTATACTGTACCTGCTTCATAAAACAAAATTACATTTTTACTTTTCTATAATCAAAGCGTAGAACCGGAAAGGAGTGTACCATGGCGATGAATTTCTTGAAATGTAAACGAAATAAAAGAGACAGATGGATCCCTGTCAAATTGAATGAGGCTTATCTCCGTGAAAAGAATCTGCTGATGGAGCGCTTGTCCGCGAGACTTACCGATAACGGGAATCTGTTCATCTGCGGTGTTGTCAGAAAAATTGAAAGAGATGATAAAACAGATTCAAAGCCTGTGATCATCCACTGCGATATTCAGAATTCAAACGGTGATATTCTATTCCCTGTAACAGACCCTCATCCGAAAAACATGGAATTAAACCCTTACGAAACCTTTTATCTTGCTGTTTATCATATCGGCCGTTTTCTGGATCCCGCCGAAATCAACAATGCCACGCTGTATTGCCAATATGCGGATGAATCGTTATTGTAACGAATTCTGCACATGGTACAGCGCTTCGGTAAGGGGAAGCAGCGGATTCGGAGTTGTAAAGTCTTTGAAAACTCCGAAAGGATAGTCCGTATAGATCACAAATATATACGGGCCTTTTTCTGTATAAACGACGCCCGTATCATTGATCGCGCATTCGTCATTGGAAGGGTCACCGTCCGTAAACTCCGGCGGGATCACGGCAGCAGGGTCATAATCCCTGCTTTCGTCCAGGCCGTTTTCCCATCCGGCTTTGGTCTGTAACGGGAAGCGGCTGCCCAGTTGTTCTTTCGCTGCTGAGGCAATTGAATCGGCAAACCAGGCCGCGAAATCGGTATGCAGGGCGCTGCCGTTCAGAAAACAGTAGAGCCGGGTCCACATTTTAAACATATCCGCGGCAGTTTTATCCCGCGGATAATCAGCTTCTGCGAAGGAAGGATCAACATCCGCTTCCGTGCACCATTTTCTCAGCGGTTCAGGTCCGTAAATCTTTCTCAGGTTTTCATAGGATGCGTTATCCGAATAAACTATCGCGTCATGAATATATTTTCCGTTATCCTCCAAGGCAGCGGGAAACATTTCAAGCACCGCACCGGTATAGATCCCTTTGACAGTACTTTGTGAACACATCGGACGGAACGGACAAAAGGCGACACCCGAAAGTGTCTTCAGATCAGCCATGATGAGGGATACCTTATGACTGCCGGCTGTAAGTTTTTCGATTTCCGCGGCCAGGTCATCCAAAGCATGCGGATCCGGTTTTCCCTGTCCGAAAGTCGTAAAACCTTCCTTATCTTTAACTCCCGTTACCAAACCGCGGATCTCAGGCATTATCCGCACATAGCTTTGCGCCTCTTGCAGATCATAAGCAGGAGCGTTCCGGATATAAGGAGAATCCTCAAAGCACCGGGCCGGCGCCGGTCCGGAAAAGGGGATATCGAAATTGTTATTCTTCATAAACTTTACCGAAAAACAGATTGGGGGACAGTCCCATAAAGGGACAGCCCCCAATGAAATGTTTTGTTTACCAATACTTTTTCATGTACCGCTTTGTCCGCAGATAAGCGCCGGTTCCGTTACATGCTGCCCGGCTTTTGCGGCATTTCATTCGGATCATAGTCCGAGCGGCTCTGCCAGGACGATCCGGCGGTTGATGTACCCGCCTTCAGGGGATTCATCTTCACAGGTGATCAGCACCAGCGCATTATCACGCACCTCATCCGCGATGGACGCAAAACCGTCTGACGCGACCTTGTAATTGCCGTAGACCTTGTAGAATCTTGAGTTATTTCCGGCATCCGTGATCATGATCCGGTCTCCGGCTGCCATCTTTCCGATAAAGAGGAAAGGACCTGCTTCAGTCGAATTCAGATGGTTATGTCCGGTAAGCACAGTAACGCCCTTTCCCGGCAGACTGCTGTGTTCCAGCAGACCGATCGAGCTGTCCAGCCATTCAATATGATAGCTGCCATCAGTTTCCGGAACTTTCACGATCTCTTCCTCGACATCGAGTCCGGGGATCTGCAGTGTCAGACCGGTTTTCCGATAGCTCAGTTCCTGCGGACGTGCAGCCAGCGGTGTCACATGCTTTGATGAGAAGCCGGTTCCCGGAAGCTCATGGCCATAAAGCCAGAACAAATCATCTCCATAATGCGGCGGATCCACCGGAGCGGGTGCGGATCCTGAAGAAATCAACATGCCGCCGCCCGTCGGTACGATGAGTGAGAAACGTCCGTCCGCTTCTTTAGTGAGTGCATTGCTTCCGTTATACAGCGCGGGAATATCTCCGGCATCTGCCCGGAAATAGATCTTCGCGCCATCTTTTGCGTACTGATAACCATGCACCGAAGGCAGTAACGCACCATTCTCATCAACCACTACAAGGCGGTTTTTCAGGTCATCAGACTCATATCTGACCAGATAATTGATATGGTTTTCCACTTCTTCCGCATTGGTTCCGCCGGTAACAGCCTTTCCCGACTTCAGGGCGATTTTCCAGACTTTCAGGTCCAGATTTTCGGGTGTTACATCATCACTGATCTCAACACCGGCATCGTCACCGGTAATGGTACCTTCCACGAAAACCTCTGCCTGCGTCGATTCGGTCCCATCTGCATAAAGTCCGGTCGATGTCCCGGTAAGATCTCCCATGATCTCTACTACAGTCTTTACATCAGTTTCATTATCATTTCCGGTCTCACTGAAATTACTGTCAGAACCGTTGACGATTAAAGCGCCGAAAGAAAACTCTCCGTCGGCGGTCACATCATCCCCGACCGTAATCTTAATATCTCCGCCAATGTTTTCGGCAAAGATACCATAAGCCGGTGTTTCTCCGCTTTCATCCACGACAGATACACCGCCTTTGACTTCGATCTTCGTCGAGCCGTTTTCCATGGAATTAGCGTAAATTCCGGATGTTTCTTCTTCATTACCGCTGTCATTCACAAGGATATCTTTCCCGATGGTGACATTCAGCTCCCCATCCCCGGAAGCAAACGTATCCAGCGCATATCCGCCGGCGTTGATGCTTTCACCGACAGAAAAAGTCACCTTTGCGTCATCGGCGGTGAGACGGTTTCCGTAAGTCGTGGTCACATCATCCTGAACCGAGACCGTTACTTCGGCACCGTTATCGGCATTGATCTCATTGCCGTAGGCCATAAAGACCTCGCCCAAAACGTTAATTTCGACCGTTCCCTCGGTTTCTGCTGCGACGATGATGCCGGTCGAAGTCTCCGCGTCTTCATCTTCCGATTCTTCTTCCCCGTCTTTGGCGATCCATTTTCCTTCAGTTTCATCCGGCGGAAGGATGAAATCACTATCCGGCTCCTCCGGAAATTCAAAATCATCCGAGATGTCGCCGTCCACAGTGATCTTCACAGAAGGCGCGCCGGTGGAACTTCCCGCGCTTTCCTGTTCTGAGAGCTCAGTATCGGGATCAAACGGCTGCTCCGTCATTTTTTCATACGTACGAACGTAGATCCCATAATTATCGGCCGCGATATCTCCTGTGTTTTCAACCGTTGTCCCCGAAGTAGATTCAACAAACAAACCGGAAGAAGCATAAATCAATCCGGCTTCCAGTGAAATATCGGCGCCGTGGTTGGCCACCTCAACCGCCGATTTTCCGCTGAGAAAATCATTATTGTTCACTGTGACCTTACCGTTTTCCGCACCGATCCGGATACCATGTTCATTCGCGTCAATGGATGGAGCTGTAAGCGTCACATTTCCGCCTTCCTCTGACATTACGATATGTACAGCGGTTCCTTCCGAAGAGATATCGTCGGCTGTAAGGGAAACTGTCCGATCATCATTAAGCAGAATACCCACAGCCATCCGGCCGGCATCAATGCTTCCTGAGGTGATCGTGACATCACCTGCGTCCCCATCTTTTGCTGCCACAGGATCCGAAAGGAAGCTGTTCCCGCCCATGTCTGAGTTGTCAGCAGAAAGGTTTTCCGGAAGATTTTTCCCATCGGGATCACTTTCCCCGGATTCCTCTGTTTCACCTAATTCTTCATCGTCGATCACGTCCCAATCGTCATCACCGGGATCTTCAGGATCCTCAATATCCCCCGGATCAATGATATGCTCCGAAAAATCCGCACCGGTTTCCAGTGTCACAGCATCAACATCGGACGAGATCGTATTGGCAGTGAACTGAAGTGAACCGGATCTGCTCAATACTGCCTCAAGTGCCGTATCTCCGGAAGCGGTGATCGAATCAACAGTTCCTGTGATTTGCCCGTCATCGATATAAGCCAGAACACCGAACCTGCCCCGGATCCCGCCGGCTTTCAAAGTCGCTTGTCCACCGCTTTTTGCTTCCATATCGACGCCGCCGTAAACAGCATCGACATTCCCGGTGATCGTCGCTGACACAGACTGCCCATCCGCGGTCATCAGCACACCCGGTTCATTCTTTCCGGTCACTGAAACATATGGAACGGTGACATCCGTCTCCCCACCTTCAGTGGGAACCAGGAGCGTTCCGGTATTCGTAATCTCATCATCAGCAAAAACCGGCAGGGCAAACACCATCACAGACAGCAAAACAGCCATCAAAATATTCATCAGTTTCATGGTTTTCATTTTGTTATCCCCTTCCCATCTCACTTGCTGAACTTATTGTCCACGAAAACACCCGATGTATAGGTCTTTGTACCATCCGATTCGCTGTAACGCATGACAAAGTACATTCCCTGGGTGTCAGCATCGGCAGCAGCACCTGAGCAGGTATTTCCGGATCCTTCACAGAACTTTTCAAAGGTATTCCCGTTGAGCCGCAGGACACTGATCCCATTATCCTTCTCACTGTATAAGGAATAAACCGAAGTTTCTCCCTTTTCGGTATAGACAACGATTTTTCCCGGTTCCTCCAGCTTTGTTTCCGGGAAATTCCGGTTGATCACCACACTGCTGCCGTATCCGGTCATCCCTTTGAGATTTTTGTACTTCATAACGTAAAACTGGTAAGAACCGTTCACGTCCAGCTTCGGCATCATACAGGAAAAACTGCCGGCGATCGATGAACATCCCTTTTTGAGCTCTCCGCCCTTTGTCCGGTAAAGAACCAGGATCCCGCTGGCTGCCGGATCGGCAGAACATGAGATCGTGACATTCCCGTTGTTCTCCCAGGAGGCTTTGCTGTACAGCGGAGCACTCAGCGGAATCAAGCTGACAGACTTTGATTCCTCTCCCCACAGAGTTACTTCCTTTCGGTTGATCGTGACTTTTCGGAAAGGCTTTGCCGTGACATCATACCGGCGGCCATTCACCAGACCGGAAGCATTCAGCAGTTTTGAGGCGTCATCCACATTGAAATCGATCACGACATCATTGGTCACCGCGTCCCTGATAACCCAACGTATCCCCTTATCCTTGAATGAAGTACCGGGATAAGCGATCAAATGCGCTCGCGAGTCGTACGGAACAGCATTGACCGATATCGCGGGCGAGAAGGGACTGAAGTATTTCACAACCTGTGATGTCACTTTTTCTTTTTGTCCCTTCACCTGCAGGTAACGGGTTATCTCCATCCGGTACACACGGCCTTCTGTAAAATTCCCCTGTCCATCGATCTTGAGATAGGTATATTTTTTATCTTTGGACTGGCTTGTAGTGGTTTTCACCTTTACCGGCGTTTGGGTATCAAGATCAGTGACTTTGACGGTATATTTTGAGGTCTGCCTGATCCTGTCGATCGTGACGTTTACCGTCTGACCGGAAGCAATGATCTTGTCATCCGGGATGCTGAAGTATTTCAAAATATTTGTAAAGGTCAATATCGGTTTTTTATAATCAAAAACCTTCCCGTTCCAACGGGCGAAGACTTGCTTTGTGGAAATATCCTTCAACAAACGTCCGGCATCCATTGAAGACATTCCCGGATAGAGCTGTTTGACAATCACGATCGCGCCTGTAACAACCGGAGTAGCCATCGAGGTCCCGCTCATATAACCCATCGACTTTTTTGACTCCGGGGTAAAGTAAGCAGAATAAAGCTTCTCCCCCGGAGCAGTGATTTCTACCCTTTGATCATGGTTGGATGTACTCCTAAGCCTTGGATCATCACTCGCATCATTCATCAACGCCCCGACGACATAAGCGTTTGAAAGGCAGGCAGGAGGCACAAGCTGATCGTTAAGGCTTTCATTTCCCGCGGCAACGACCGGCAGGATCCCTGCCTCCCGAAGGGAATCAAAAGCATTCTTTCTCTGAGGATGATCACTATCACAGATCCCTGTATATCCAACATTTCCGCCGATACTCATGTTCACCGCATCGATCTTAACGCCCTTTTTCGTAAGATCGACCAGATATTGCATGGCGCGTAACTGGCTCGAGTTAAAAGATGTGGTCGAACAGCATTGATCCGCATGATCTCCGCCGCATGAGTATTGTTTCAGATCCTCCTCTTTGCAGTTATAGACTACCTCAGTAAAAACCTGAATTGAAATGATCGAGGCATCCGGAGCGATCCCGTCTCTCCCTGCCGCGATCCCCGTCACATGCGATCCATGATTAAAATCCCTGCGGTCAATCGCATCGAAAGCTCCTGATGCTCCTGCGCCGGTCGAACCATCCTTGCAGACAGAGACATATTGCTTTCCCTCAGCTGAACCGGATCCTGAAAAACAGGCTTCATACAAGACCCGGGATTTTCCGTCTTTCATAAACTGTTCATGCTGATAATCCAGCCCGGTATCCATAACCGCGATCGTGCGGCCTTTCCCGGTCAGCCCAAGATTATGCGCGACACTGACATTGGTCAGTCCTTCCACCTCGCCCTGCAGCCCCATGGTTTTTTGAAGGTTGTCATCATCAGACTCATCCGGAACAGGATCATCGATCCAAACCGAACCTAAGTCAAAGACCTCAACCAGATCCGGATTGTCTTTGATATACGCAATGATCGCTTCGAACTGTCCGGTCAGCGTGATCGCATTCAGATCCGGCAGGGGGAAGGACTGTTCAACGCCCAGTGAAAGTGCGAGTTCGCTTTGCTCAGCCTCTTTTCCGTCTTTGACTGCCGCAACCACATCAAACCAGCGCGGCGTAACATTTCTCAATCCGTTTTCACCGAGCGGGACATCCGCAAGAAAACTCAGGTAATTCCGAAGGTCGGCAGCGGTGACTTTTTTCAGATCCCGCGCGGAAAGACCCAGGATATCCTTCCCCGACTTAGGGACAGAACCGTCTTTTGCGGCAGCTGTGCCAACCGTCACCGTGCAGACCGCATGAGCATAACCTTCCATGCTTTGGGCAAAGATCCGCGCTTCGCCGTCCGCAAGTGCCGTGACGACATCGGTCAGCGGGTCAACCCGGACCACACGTTCATCCGAGACATACCATGTCAGCGTCCTGATGGCAGGATCAGCCGGTTCATAGGTAATTTGAAATTCATAGCTTTCCCCGGGATCCAGCGTGAGCGATGTGACGCCCAGGTCAATATGCGTGACCGGAGAATTGCCACTGTCCTGTGCCGCGGCAGGAATGCTCAGCAGCACAAGACACGTGAGAAGAAACATAAACATAAGATGACGGCGGGTTTTCGTATGCATTCAAACACTCCTTATAGCTTTATGAGTCTGCAGTAACTTCATATATAAACAACACTTTTATAAAAGGCATTATTTATGCCAAACGCTACAAATTACCTGATTAAAATTTTTCACTCATTTTTCGCGCATAAAAATTTTTCAACGAATCAATATTGAAAACTCCTTTTTTCTCATTGAAACAATCAACCCATCAATGTTATAATCGAGACAGATGGAGTGAATGCGGCCATGTCAGAAAAACTTCAGATCCTTTATATGCAGGCAAGACTGGTGCGTCTGGCCGCAGAAGAATGGAATCTATCATTAAAAGCAGCGAATGAACTCTTCCGGAAGAATAATGTTTATCATTACATTGCGGATCTGTGGGGATTGTTCCATGTGGAAGGGGATTATGCCGTACTGGATGAGATCCAAACATATTTGAACTCAAAAGGTGAAAACAGATGGTTACCGAACTGACTGACGGCATTGTTTTATATCATGGCAGCTATTGTGAAAAATGATAACTATAGAACGTGAAAACGGCGCAATTGATCTGTTGATCGCAATGGTCGTTGAAGAACTCGCGGATCATGAAGGACGTGATCCGTCGGACGTACTTCCGGAATTTCTTGCTTCCCACACCGCGGAAAAGCTCTATGACAGAAGTACAAAACTCTGGTGGGACGGTCCGGCCAGCGTTGCGGAAGACTATCTGACAGAAAAATCATCACATTCCGGACAGAATTTCAATACTACCGAATAATAAATTTCATTTCGCTATACCGCTTACATTACAAAATTCATATTTTTCATATGACTCATAATCTCTTACTGTTTCCCTATTGTCAGACAATTGAAAATCAGGTATAAATTAAGAGTGAAGTGTGAAGAGTGAAGTTTGAAAAAGGATTCAGGCTTCAGGTGTCAGGTGTCAGAAATTCTGATTTTCACGACGCATTGGTGAATCTTGATTTGGAATATAAATATGGAGTTAATGATTATTTATATTCTTGAATTGAATTGATTCATTTCGTCCTTTTCATAACGATTCACAGGAATAATAATGTATCGCTGATAACAGCGCAAAGTATGTTTATCTGTCATCAAACGGGAGGTTAAGATATGGATTTTGATGCAATCAAAAAGGCAGCCCAGGATTACGGTCCGGCTATGACCGCGTTTCTGCGGGATATGATCGCCATTCCTTCGGAAAGCTCTGAGGAAAAAGGCGTCGTCCACCGCATTGCGGAAGAAATGAAAAAACTGGACTTTGACAAGGTCGAAATCGACCCCCAGGGAAATGTCCTCGGCTGGATGGGCGAAGGGGACCGCATCATCGCCATCGACAGCCATATCGACACCGTGGGTATCGGCAACATCAACAACTGGAAATTCGATCCCTACAAGGGTTATGAAAACGAAACCGAAATCGGCGGACGCGGCGGCTCCGACCAGGAAGGCGGCATGGCTTCCGCGGTTTACGGCGCGAAAATCATGAAAGACCTGAACCTGATCCCGGAAGGGACAAAGATCCTCATCGTCGGTTCCGTTCAGGAAGAAGACTGCGATGGCCTTTGCTGGCAGTATATCCACAATGAAGACGGCATTACGCCGGAATTCGTGATCTCCACCGAACCGACAGACGGCGGCATCTACCGCGGTCACCGCGGCCGCATGGAGATCCGCGTGGACGTCAAGGGTATTTCCTGCCATGGTTCCGCTCCGGAACGCGGCGACAACGCGATCTACAAGATGGCAGAGATCATCGAAAACGTCCGTGACCTGAACGCCAACGACGCGGAAGAAGGCACCGAGATCAAAGGCCTCATCAAGATGCTGGATCCGAAATACAACCCGGAACACTGGGAAGATGCCCGCTTCCTCGGACGCGGCTCCTGCACCGTTTCCCAGATCTTCTACACGTCCCCGTCCCGCTGCGCGGTAGCCGACTCCTGCGCGATCTCCATTGACCGCCGCATGACCGCCGGCGAAACCTGGGATTCCTGCCTGCAGGAGATCCGCGACCTGCCCGCCTGCAAAAAATACGGTGATGACGTGAAAGTCTCCATGTACATGTATGACCGCCCGGCATGGACCGGCCTGGTTTATGAGACCGAATGCTACTTCCCGACCTGGATCAACAAGGAAACCGCCCCGCATGTTCAGGCGCTGGTGGACTCCTACAAAGCCATGTTCGGTGAAGAACGAATCGGAGCGGAAGGCGCCATGCACCTGCGCCACCGCCCGCTGGTCGACAAGTGGACCTTCTCCACAAACGGCGTATCCATCCAGGGACGCTACGGCATCCCCTGTGTCGGCTTCGGTCCGGGTGCCGAATCCCAGGCACACGCCCCCAATGAAATTACCTGGAAACAGGACCTGGTCACCTGCGCGGCTGTTTACGCGGCTGTCCCGATGCTCTACAAAGGCAAAGGTGATGAGGATGTAACCGTCTACCGCGGCGGAAAAACCAATAACAATATCAGATAAAGTGGTCAGTGACCGCTGGTCAGTGGTCAGAAATAATAAGGGTCGCTTTGCGGCAATTTAAAAATCAGGGAATGAGTCAGCAGAAAGGGTTTCTGTTGGCTCATTCAGAGGAGAATAATAATGTCTAAGGCTTACGAACTTGCAAACCATCTTGAAAAGCTGAACATCAACAACATGTACAATAATGACTTTTATTGGACATGGGACAAGACTGATGATGAAATCGACGCCATCTTCACCGTCGCCGACGCTCTGCGCGACCTGCGCGAACGCAACAAGAGCTGCCGCGTATGGGATTCCGGTCTGGCGATTTCCGTCTTCCGTGACAATTCTACACGCACCCGCTTTTCCTTCGCTTCCGCCTGCAACCTGTTGGGCCTGACCGTCAACGATCTTGACGAAAAGAAATCCCAGATCGCCCATGGCGAGACTGTCCGCGAAACAGCCAACATGGTTTCCTTCATGGCAGACGTCATCGGCATCCGCGATGACATGTTCATCGGCGAAGGCCACAAATATCAGAAGACCTTCATGGACGCTGTCGACGAAGGCTTCCATCATGGCGTACTGGAACAGCGCCCGACCCTGGTCAACCTGCAGTGCGACGTGGATCACCCGACCCAGTCTATGTCCGACTTCGACCACATCATCCACCATTTCGGCGGTGTGGAAAACCTGAAGGGCAAGAAGATCGTCATGTCCTGGGCTTACTCCCCGTCCTACGGCAAACCGCTTTCCGTCCCGCAGGGTGTTGTCGGCCTGTTCACCCGCTTCGGCATGGATGTTGTCCTTGCCCATCCGGAAGGCTATGAGATCATGTCCGACGTGGAAGATCTCGCGAAGGCCAACGTTGAAAAAGGCGGCGGTTCCTTCACCAAGACCAACAACATGGCAGAAGCCTTCGAAGGCGCTGATATCGTCTATCCGAAATCCTGGGCACCCTTCGCTGCCATGGAAAAACGCACCAAACTCTACCAGGCCGGCGACGTCGATGGCATCAACGCCTTGGAAAAGGAACTGCTCAAGCAGAACGCCGAATACAAAGACTGGGCCTGCACCGAAGAACTGATGAAGAAGACCAAAGACGGCAAAGCCCTTTACATGCACTGCCTCCCGGCCGATATCACAGGCCTCTCCTGCAAGGAAGGTGAAGTGGACCGCAGCGTCTTCGAACGCTACATCGACCCGCTTTATCTGGAAGCCTCCTACAAACCGTACATCATCGCGGCCATGATCCTCACCTCCAAGGTCAAGGATCCCGCCAACTGCCTGCGCAAGCTGGATGCCGGCGGAGCCCGCAAACTGTTCTGATTCACTTCCTTTATGACAAAGCAGTCCGGAAATCCGGACTGCTTTTATTTTTCAGTATATTTTGTTATTTCCTGAGAGGGATTGCGGACTGATTTGTCCCACATCATATATAACGCGAAATTATCCGGGCATTTCCTTCAGCAGGTTCAGGATCGCTTTGCGGCGGGATTTGCAGTTGAATTCACCGTTTTCCGGCTGTTCCGGATGAGGACGGTAAGCAAGACACAATCCACCGCACAGATAACGGACAGAACACGAGGAACATTTTTCGTTGTTATCCACTCCGCGGCGGGCATAATCAAAGAGCCGTTCATTCAAATCCGCGAGAGGCTGCCGTGAAAGATCAGCAAACATGGTATCTTCCGTCATGCAGGTATAACAGGGATAAGCCTTTCCATCCGGTTCAATATGGAGGATATGTCCCAGCCCGCAGTTAGGGCGGACCCGCAGGTTTTCCGCCCGCGCGGGCAGATCCTCTGTCAGATCACACATACTGAAACAGGCATTTCCCATCGGCTTCAGTGCGTCAAAATGGATAAATTTCATACCCATTCTTTTCCCAAGTTCTTTCACGGCCTCACCTTCAGCACCTGTACGCTGAGCCGGGTCAAGCACCGACCACAGTCCAAGCTTCCGGGATCCGGCAATTTTCGCGAACAGTTCCAGATTTTCAACAGCCTTGTCATAGGTCCCGAGACCTCGGCGGGCGTCATGTGAATCCCGTGTGCCGTCAATACTGACGATCACAAGGTCAAATACTTCAGCGATCCGTCTCAATCGTCCTTCCGGGATGCGGAACGCAAAGGATGTCCGCAGGATCAGTTCAGCACCTTTTTTATTGATCTTCCCCAGCAGATCCAACAGCCTGTCAAAATCCTGATAAACCAGCGGTTCCCCGCCGGTAATAACGATACGGCGGAAATGCATATCAGCCGCTTCCTGAACAAGCTCTGTCAACCGTTCCGGCGAAAGCTCCTTGCCGGTATCTTCCCGGTTTCCCGCCCAGCAATGCGAACAATGCAGCGGACAGCGGCGGGTAATGTTGAAAAAGACCTTGTTCAGCTGGTTTCCGGGATATTTTACCGGTCCATAAGACGCACCCGGTGTCTTTCCCGTTTCCAACGCCCGCCGGATCCTCTCCCGCTTGATCCGTTCATCATAAGGATGCGGACGGTCGCCCGCCATCGAAAGGACAGGAGTCGGGCGGTTCCGCCCCTGCATCACATCCGCTATTTCCTTTCCCAAATCGATGAGCATTTCATCAAAGACCGTCTTATAGGTCCCGCAATATGGATCTTTTGCCGCACCTGAGGTAAAGGCGGAATACAGACAGCCGCCGTTACAGTTCGGATAATGAATACAGTCTCCGCAGGCTTCTTTTGTACCCGCGGCTTTTTCGCTGAGCAGCCGGTAAGCCTCACTGTTCAGGATGCCCTCCTCATCCAGACCCTCCAGAAGGTTCCCAAAACAGAACTTTTTGATCCCCGCAAAACGCTGGCAGGAATAAACATCCCCGTTCGGGGTTATCGCCGCGTATTCACCGAGACAGGCAGAGAAGGTGCATAAGCCCGATTTTTTGTTCAGCAGAGCCGAGGCCATGCTGTCAATCAGACCGACCCGGGTATGAAACAGATCGTTCCGGTAAGCATGATACGTATCCCGGAGCACCCCGGTGAACTGCTCAGGCGAAAGGCACAAAGGTGCTGCCGGTTCCCCATAAGTGGGAACGGCGCCATGGATCGAATAGGGAGCTTCCGCTTCCCTGAAGACCCGCACCGCGTCCTCCGCATGATCCGCGGTGAAAGTGCAGATCCGCCCCGCATGGTTCCCTCCGGCTTCAAGCAAAGCCGCTCCGGCCCGGTTTTTTTCATAATAGCCCGGCCCCCTCTGGTCATCACACATTTCCTGAAAGCCATCAATGCTGGTCCCGACAGAAACTTCATAAGCCCGGAAAAGTTCAGCGAGCTCTTCATTCATCGCCCAAAGGTTTGACTGTATGGAAAGCACAGCACGGCGTCCGAAACGTTCCCGCAGCAGCGGCAGAATGAATTGATAAAATTCCGGTCCCGGCAGCAGCGGTTCCCCTCCATGGAAAATGATCTTGAAGTTCTGACCTTTTGTGATCCGGTCCATGAAATCAAGTGCGGCAATAACAGTTTCACTGTCCATCTGCCCGCCTGTCTTTTGGGCGTAACAGTACCTGCATCCCGCCTGGCAGGCCATGGTGGGAACAAACATAAAAACTTTCGGAACAAACTGCTGCACAGTCGCTTTAATGATTCTCCGGTAAACCCGCCGTAATATGCCACATCGGAATGATCCTCATAATAGTTATTACTTTCATAGCAGTCATAATGCAAATGACTGCCGTAGTCCCATTCGTCTGAATCAGAATAGTCCTCATATTGTTCATGCTGATCATCATGTCTTTCCAAGATATGCCGGTCAAGTTTTGTCCGCTGATAAAGATCCCGAAACATCTCCGCAGCCTGAATATCATGATGATCCTGCTCCAGTATTCTCTCACATTCAATTACTTTCCCGATGAGGTCCATCGCTGCCGCGGTATTTCTTCCGGATCATCCTGATTTACAGCTTTATATTTTATTGCGAACATCCTAACCAACCACAATATCAGCCTTATCAGCCACGGCAAAGCCAGAAGAAAATAAAACCAAAAAGGATACCAACCCGAATGTTCGGATAAGCAATACAAACCCCAGAAATTTTTCCATCCAGCACCCCACCATAAAAGCGATATTGAGATGACCGAAGCTAAAAAAGACAAAAAGTTCCCAAGCAAAAGGATCATAAGGATCAATTCGAAAACAAGGCAGGCAATTGTCATCACCCGAAAAAACAAAAGACTGCTCAGATTCTCTGGATGTATGATATTAAGAATGAGAAGGATGATGAACGGAAGCGGTACTGACACTACAAACACACTATAAATAATTGTTTCTGTCTTTGTCATTTTTCTGTCCCTTTCCTGAGAAAAAGCTAATGCTCAAACCGGTTACGCATAAACAACGTGCAGACCGTGAGTATTATTGAACGTAATATTTTTTTGTATCAACATGTTCTGAATTACTGTCATCCGAATAACAGCAGGAAGAAGTGACCGCGTAATCAGTATATATGATTTCGTCATCATGTATTTGTCCGATATGTCTGTTAAGCTTCATCTCAAGATAAAGATCTCTGAGCTTTCCGGCAGTCAAAGAGTCCTCCGGATTATTTTCCAATGTCTGCTCATAACTGATCACTTCTTCCAACTGTTTCACATTACTCAGAACAGTTTCCCTGTCATGTTTCTGTAATTTATCCCATGAAACAGATTGGCCCCGGCTTCTTTCCAGCGCTGCCTTTCGGACTTTTATGGACGGATCATTTTGAATGATTTCTGCCAACACATCCGGATCGTATAGATATTTCACAGCTTTCTGCCGTATAAATACATATTTACCTTTCTTTGCGATGTCGGAAATAATTTTTTTGGATATATTCATGATAACCTCTCTGTTTCAGAAAAAGAGCATGGCATACTGCTTACAGTTATCCAACCCGTCAAACTTACCAAAAACCGCGATATGATAAAAACAAAAGTTTTTCGTTCATGCCGGCACTTTTGTCCGTTTTTTATAAGCATCCTGAACAATTTAATATTATATAATATAACATATAAAAATGGTGAGCAGACTGCCCGCTCTGACCAATTCCGCGCATAAACGTACAGACACGAAGAAATCGTCATGACTCACTGCGACCGGACCACAAAAAGGATACAGGATAATGGCTGACATTAAAACGACAAATCCGAAAACCGGACATTATATATCCATGAAAAACTGGCAGAGTCTGTTTTCCGACGACATGCTGCGTTCGGGAAAACTGCTATGCATGAAAAACGCGATCCGACAGTTTTCAGCCAATGACACATCAGCCCACGCGGAAGTGGCCGAAGGAGGCAAGATTTATTTTGTTGATATAAACAATGCTCCCAACAGTTATTCGACCCACTGGGATGTCAATTCTTTTTCCTGCAGCTGCCGGACAAAAAGGAACCGGCGCGTCTGGGACTACAAATCCGGCAATGTATATTACACATGTGAGCATGAGGCTGCGGTTTTATACCACTGGGAAGCAAAACACGGATTGTGGCTGTATGAAGAATCCGACGCTGAATTCAAAGCCAGAAAACACCGGGAAGAGCTTCAGCAAAGAAAAGAACAGCTGAAAGCTCAAAAAGAGACCGAGTCGAAAATCATCCTGCCGGCAAAAGATTATTTTTCCGCCCTGCCTGCAGGCGGATACTTTGACGTAAAACGGGCCGCAGAAAAGCTGAAAACAACCCAATACGCGGTCAACCGGGCAAAACAGCTGCTGGAACACGGAAAGATCCAAATCACCGGTAAAAATATTATCTACGGATCAAACGGGGACCAGGTTCTGCAGGTCAGCGCAAAAATCGGCGATGAGCTGAATAATCACGAAGTATCGATTTCGCTTAATTTTTATGAAATTGAAAACAGACGCTGCAGCTGCGGGCATTATTACTATACACCGCTGAGCGATCCCCTGTGCGAACATGAACTGATCCTTTTGAGAGAAATGCAGGCCATTGCCGCGCAGCCCAACCTTGGCGATGCCACCGACCTGACAGCCGCGCGATTTTTCTCGGCAATGGCATCCCCATCGTCACAACCGGGAAATGATAATCAGGAAAAGCAGGAAAAACAGAAAACGCTGGTGCTTTCCCCTCGGATCATCATTGACGGCGGAGAGGTATCACTGACTTTCAAATTAGGACGCGATACGGGAATTGATGCATCCGCGGCCGGGACAAAAACCAGATCGTCAAAAAGCACTTCCGCGAAAAGCAACGTTGTGAAAAACCTGAAAACACTGGTTCAGGCATATGCGGAAGGATCCGAATTTGAGCTGACAAAAACCCAGACGATCGATTTCTCTGCGGAGGATTTCACCGATGAAAGTCTGCCCTGGCTCACCTTTGTCCAGCGCAGGGTCAGCGAATCGCTTGAGGTGAATAACCGTCTGCAATCCAGGACCTTTTACGGTTATAACCCGTCACTCAAAATGCAGGATTCCCTTACCGGGGCTATGCTTGACCAGTTTTATGAGATCGCGGAAGGAAACACTTACGAAAGCGTCAACCGGACAAACAACAATGAGACCGGGATGCTGAAAGTGGGACATTCGGACATGCGCGTCTATTTGAAATCGGAAAAAATCGCCGATTCCCGGGGCACCTTTTACGGCGTTCTCGTGACAGGCTCCATGCCGGTGATCCTGCCTGGAAGCTCAGACAGTTACGTTCTGAGCGATTCAAGCCTCAGTAAAATCAGCAGGGAAGAGGAAAATGTGCTGAAGCCCTTCCTTTCCGCCGCAGATGAACAGGGGAACATCCGTTTCCGGGTCGGGTTGGACAGCCTTCCGGAGTTTTACTACCGGATCGTACCGACCTTCCTGCAATCCCGGTACATCGATTTTCAGGACAATTGCTATTCGGAAGCGGAACAGTATCTTCCTCCCGAACCGGAATTTCTCTTTCAGATGGATATTGACCAGGACATCTGTACGTGCCATGCCTTTGTTTCCTATAACAGGGACACAATAAACCTTTATGATGAAAACAGCAGCGGGAAAGCTTATCGGGACCGGGTTCAGGAGGACCGGATCAGGTCAATCCTGGAAAGGCATTTTGACTATGTAGACCCCAAAAAGCAGCTGGTATGGAGTGTTTTGTCAGATGATTATTTATACTCGCTGCTGACAGAAACCGTTCCGGAACTCTCCCGATACGGTGAAGTACAGGGAAGCGAAGCCTTCAGCAGGCTGAAAATCCGTACCGCTCCTGCCATTCAGGTTGGTGTCGGCATCGAAAGCGGTCTGATGGACATTTCCGTCATATCCAAAGATGTCTCCCCGGAAGAGCTTCTGGACATTCTCAACAGCTACCGGGCGAAGAAAAAATACCACCGGCTCAAAAGCGGTGATTACGTGCGCCTGACGCAGGACGACCGGCTGGAATCTCTCGATACGATGCTTGACGAGATGCATATGAAAGCGGAGGATATCATCGGAAAAGAGGCTCACCTGCCGATGTACCGGGCCTTGTATCTCGATACCATGCTCAAAAAACATGAAGAACTCGCGGCAAACCGGGACCGAACCTACAGGACGCTCATAAAGAATTTTTCGACCATCCGGGATGCCGACTTCGAACCGCCGAAGGCACAATCGGAAATTCTCCGGCCCTACCAAACCTATGGGTTCAAATGGCTCCGCACCCTGACCGCTGCCGGATTCGGAGGCATTCTGGCTGATGAGATGGGGCTTGGGAAAACCATCCAGGCCATCACCCTGCTGCAGTCGCTGAAAGATGACGGCGCCGCCGGTATCAGCCTGATTGTTTGTCCGGCTTCTCTTGTCTACAACTGGCAGGAAGAGTTCAGACGGTTCGCGCCTGACCTTTCGGTAAAGCTGGTCGTCGGATCCGCATCTCAGCGAAAGACGACCATTTCCGAGCTGTCAATGCCGGAAGCCAAAGATAAGCCCGACATCCTTGTCACGAGTTACGACCTTTTCAAAAAGGACATTAACCTGTACCACGGGATACAGTTCACGGTCATGTTCCTTGATGAAGCCCAGTACATCAAAAATCAAAAAGCAGCTGTCACCAAATCCGTAAAAGCCGCATCCGCGCAATACCGCTTTGCCCTCACGGGTACACCGGTCGAAAACCGTCTCGCGGAATTGTGGAGCATCTTTGATTTTCTCATGCCCGGATTTCTTTACGGTTATCAGGAATTCTCGAGCCGGTTTGAAACACCGATCGTCAAAAACAAAGATGAAGCCCTTTCCGCCCGGCTGCGTCAAATAGTCTCGCCTTTCATACTGCGCAGGCTGAAAACGGATGTGCTGAAGGACCTGCCGGAAAAGCTGGAAGAAGTCCGCTATACGCGGTTTGAAGAAGATCAGCGCAAGGTTTATGACGGTCAGGTCGTACACATGAAACAAATGCTTTCCGGACTCGGAACTTCCGGTGAAGACAAATTGAAGGTCCTGACAGAGCTGATGCGTATCCGTCAAATCTGCTGCGACCCGTCCCTTTTATTTGAAGATTATCACGGCGGAAGCGCCAAACGGGAAGCCTGTATTGAACTGATCCAAAGTGCTGTTGGCGGAGGTCACCGGATGCTGGTCTTTTCACAGTTCACTTCCATGCTGGCTCTGCTGGAAGAAGACCTGAAAAATGAAGACATTTCCTATCTGAAACTCACCGGAGCCACACCCAAAGAGCAGCGCATCCGCATGGTCCGCGAATTCAACGAAGGGGATACGCCGGTGTTTCTGATCTCACTGAAAGCCGGCGGTACCGGCCTGAACCTGACCGGTGCGGATGTGGTGATCCACTATGACCCCTGGTGGAACATCGCCGCGCAAAACCAGGCGACAGACCGTGCCCACCGCATCGGCCAGACGAACACGGTTACCGTTTACAAGCTGATCGTTAAAGATTCGATCGAAGAAAAGATCCTCGCGCTGCAGGAAGCCAAACAGGACCTGGCAGAATCTGTTCTCTCCGGTGACAGCGGTGCGATCACATCCCTGTCGGCAGATGAATTGATGGCTCTGCTCGGGTAATCCGGAAGTATAATATAAGGAGACCCCGGTAATACCTTAACAAAATTTTTGCATAATAATTTCTTTAAGGTTTTGTATAGACCGGGCAATAAAGGTTGGCTTCGACAAATTGATTTCAATCATCAGGTTTCAAATATCAGCAATGGAAGCTTTCTGAAATATAATGAGAACTTCGAAATACATTAACAAAACTTTAGTACGCTGATTTCTTTAAGATTATACATAAACCGGTCAATAAAACTCAGCTTCGACAAATTGATTTCAATGATCAGATCTCAGATATCAGCAATGGATACTGTCTGAAATATGATGAGAGCCCCGAATAACCTTAATAAATGTTTACCATACTGTTTTCTTTAAGATTTCGTATAAACCGGTCAATAAAGCTCGGCTTCGATAAATGTGTTTCAATGGTCATGTCTCAGCTATCAGCAATGAATGCTGTTTGAAATTCAATGAGAAGCCCGAACAACCTTAATAAATGTTTACCATACTGATTTCTTTAAGATTTTGTATAAACCGGTCAATAATGCGCAGCATCGATAAATGTGCTGCAATGGTCAGGTTTCAGATATCTCCAATAGATACTGTCTGAAATATAATGAGATCCCGAATAACCTTAATAAAAGTTTAGCAAACTATTTTCTTTAATGTTATGCATAAACCGGTCAATAAAGCTCACCTTCAATAAATGTGCTGCAATGGTCAGGTTTCAGTTGCCGGCAATAGATTCTGTCTGAAATGCAATGAGAACTCCAAACAACCTTAATAAAATCTTACTATACTGATTTCTTTAAGCTACTGTAGAAACCGGCAAATAAAGCTCAGCTTTGATAAATTGATTTCAATCATCAGGTTTCAGGTATCTGCAATGGATGCTGTCTGAAATACAATGAGAGTCTCAAAAACCTTAACAAATATTTTGTAAACTAATTTCTTTAAGATTGTTTATAAGTCTGCCTATAAAAATCAACTTCGACAAATTGGTTTCAATGATTATATCTGGCTCAGAGGGCCTGACGTCATGCTATACCGCTGTGTTCTGAATAGATACTTATTATGATATAATAATCGGAATATAAAGGTTTTGCTGCAGTGAAAAATATTGATGTCCTGTTTGAAAAGAATCCGGATCTGAAAAACATCATCATTACCGTTTCAGCCTCGGGAATGGATGAGCAGATCGAATTTTTGATGGACCTCATCAGAAACTCCGGAGGCAATGAACTGTTCGTACAGGACAGCAGCGGCAGGATCCGGCGCATCACGGAAGACCGTGTCATCCGTATACAGGCCGACAACAAAAGTCTTCTGGTTTCAACGATGGATGGGGAGTTCAGGCTCCGCAAAAGCATGCAGGAAGCGGAAAACATGCTCAAAAGCAGTATGTTTTTAAAAATTTCCCGCTTTGAGATCATTAATCTGCAAAAAGTAAAGAATTTTGATTTCACGATTGCAGGACAATTAAAAATCGAATTTGAGAACGGGACAGCCACCTGGGCATCCCGGCGCTATATCCCATTGATCAGACAGCGTCTGTCGAAGAAAAGGACTGGTGATCTATGAAGAAAAAGATCCTCAAACTTGCTTTGGCCGGGTTTATACTCGGGATGATCATCGGAAACCTGATCTCCTGTCTCTCTTGTGACAAAAGTGCTGAGCCTCTCGTGATCGTCAGCCCGGTGCTGATCCGGCGGAGCGGCTCCGTCACAGCCGCAATGATTGTGAATACCCTGCTTTCAGGTCTGCTGGGTGCGGCCGCCATGGCAGGGATGATCTTCCATGATCCGGACGGGTTCGACTGGGGAATGACGAAAGCGGCATTCTGCCATTTTCTGCTGATCATGGGTTTCAATATCCCGATCGCGCTTTACTGCGGCTGGTGCCCTCCCGATCCTTTAAGTCTGCTCATCTGGGTCGGGATCATGGCGCTGTGCTACCTCATCCTCTGGTTCATCATGTACCTGCGGTACAAGAAAGAGACAGCGGAGCTGAATGAACTGCTGAGGAGGAAACAGGATAGGGAATAGTGAACAGATTACAGGTTTTAAGCCACGTTCTTTTTCCCTCTGGGAGCTATAAGATTACACGATTTTTATTTTTAGGAGTCTAACTAAATCTTGTTGTAAACAAATAAAAAAAAACAAAACCGGCAAATTAATCCATAATAATTACTAACAATCGATTTATTTTGCAAGACAAATGATATAATATTATCTGAATAATAACTGCTATAAACTATAATACAGAGGAGATAATATGGCTAATTCATCCAGTTATACACATCGCATAGACCCGACACTCAGAGCACAAAGCGAAGCTCTTTTCAATGAATTGGGAATGTCTCTTGGAACTGCCATCAATGTATTCCTGAAAAAATCTGTACGTGTCGGAGGCTTTCCTTTTGATGTCAGCCTCGACACTCCAAACAGGGAAACACTGGAAGCCATGCTTGAAGTTGAAAAAATCGCAAAAAACCCGGAAGTTAAAGCTTACAGCGTGGATGAAGCCCTGGAAGAGCTGAAAAAATGAGTGTTCAATATAAATACAGGATCAAATGGTCCTCCAGTTTCAAAAAGGACTACAAGCTAGCCATCAAACGAGGATATGATATAAGCCTTCTTGATGATGTCATCAGATTGATAGCAATGGGAAATCAGCAATCAATATTGACAGAAAAGTACAGCGATCATGAGTTAAGCGGTAACTGGAAAGGACACAGAGAGCTCCACATCCTGCCTGATTGGCTATTGATCTATTATCTGGAGAATGATATTTTAGTCTTGAACCTTACCAGAACAGGTACCCACAGCGACCTTTTCAAAAAGTAGTAAGAAAACAACTCCCTCATGATTGAACGGGAGTTGTTTTTGTTTTTGTACACTGACACCTGATACTTTATTCCTCTTTATTTTTGGCTATCATTGTGCAGATGACAATGGCAATGCCGCCGGCAAATACAGCCAGCCAGGCCGGAAAATCCGGCGCTGCATATCTCAGGATAAACATAACCAACACAGATACCATTGCAATGGCGGGAATCACGACTTTCAGATTTTTCTTACCCATAAAATTACTCCTTTTTTTAATCGGGGCTCATGGTACAGGATGAAATGTCCGGTTAAAACATTTGAGGGAATTTCTATCCGGAAACTTCGCAAAACGCTCGATCCACTACACCCTATACCCTTCAAAATTGATTCTTTCATTATATTGAATAGACTTACCCCGAGACATCCCGGATTCCCGAACGGTTGATTTTGCTGCCTGAATGGCAAAAATGCAAGGAGTAAGTAAAAAAAGGACATGAAATACAGAAATTACTGCATTCTTATTTCATCCTGACAACATTACTTACCACTCAGCCCGGAAAATCAACCGTTCATACCGTTTGATGTCCTGTTTTTCACGTTTTACGGTAAATTGTGTTCAGGATATGAAGCTTTTGATGGGTTTACTCAAAAAGTATCTTTTAGGATTGCCTTCAGCACTCCATATGGGGATAAACCCAAAGAGCAGGTTCTGATCATTAAGTGATCGGTAAAACGCTGCACAATGCCGGGGAAAATGATATGAAGAAGAAAATCCTGAAATATGCGGGGATCGGATTTCTGATCGGGATCGCGGTCGGAAACATTATCGCGCTGTTTCCCTTCCTGTTTGGGAAAAGAGAATTTTCCCCGGTTCCTCAGGCCCTGACAGAAAAACTCGGTTCAGCGGAAAGCGCTTTTCTGATCCAGACGCTGCTTTCCGGTCTATTGGGAGCCGTGAGCTTTGCCGGGATGCTCTTCTATGAGCGGGATGACTGGCCAATGATTCAGTCCGCAGTAATTCACTGGATGCTGATCATGCTTTTTTATTTTCCCATCGCGCTTTACTGCGGCTGGATCTCGGAAGATCCGCGGGAAATGCTGATCATGGCGCTCATCATGACCGCCGCTTATGTGCTGATCTGGCTGTTCATGTATTTGCATTACCGGAAGGAGGCTGAAGAGCTCAATCGGGAACTGGATAGAAGGGAATCTTAGGGAGCAGGGATCAGGATATAGGGAATAGGCAGAATGCTGATCCATGGCCGCAGATTGCTGATCGCTGAGCGGGAAGCGCCGTTTCCCGGGGCCTGATTCAGAGAACAAATTGATTAAGGGAAGAAATTCTCTATAAAACAGTTTGAAATGAAAGGATAAAATCATGAATAAATCGAAACATTTAGTTTTATTTTTGCTGATCACAGCAATCAGCCTTGTTTCTTTTGGATACGTATCAGCGGCACAACCGCCAAAAGACTGCGATGAATGCAAAGCCTGGGTAAGTGAAATGTGTTCTCAACCCGGAATGGATGAAGACTGCGAAAAAAACATGTATGATTCAGCATGCGGTCATTGTTCATCCGGCAGCAGCACAGAAGGAGCCCAAACTCCTGTGATCTACATCCGCCCGTCCGATGATACCGGAGAATATTATATCAATGACAATAACAAGAAGGATTATGTTTCCTTCAAGAATTGGAACGGTTGTATGCAGTATTTCGGTGACGCCGAGAAATGCTCCAAAATCGTGACTGATCCCTGCGAGAGTTGCATGGGTACCTGCCTGGATCTTCGGTCAAAGGGATTTAAACTCTCTGCGACCTGCAGCGTGATCTGCAGTTCCGAATGCGCGAAGACAGGCAGCGAAGGGGAAAAATAACAAGGGAATTTCTATAAGATATCAGGGATCAGGAGCAGGCATTTTCACTTCCTGCTGACTCCTAACCCCACACAAAGAAAGAAGCACAAGGTTTTTCCCTTTGCTTCTTTCTGTCTTAAAACAAACTGATCGTTCATAAGAAAGCTCACAATATGTCTGAACCGTTGTTTCCTCAAAAAATTCACAGAGAGTCAGGATTCCGTGCTGTTTCCGGACAATTGACTCCTTTTGAACAGGTACAAAATAAGATATAATCATAAAAGTATATATTTTCCTGAATACAGGAAAGCCCGGCCGATGAAGCTGTTCGCAGATAAACAATTCTGACAGAAACAGTATTTCACTCCCGGCTTCAGAATTATGAAAGAGGTGTTATATGAATTACGAAATAAAATATGAACCGTTTCCGGTTCTGGTGATGGATCTGAACAACGGAGAAGAAGTCCAGTGCCAATCCGGTGCCATGTCCTGGATGAGCCCCAATATGGAAATGCAGACTTCCACCGGCGGCGGACTCGGCAAGCTTTTCGGGCGGGTATTTTCCGGTGAACACGCGTTTGTCAACAAATACATTGCGCACGGGAACGGTTTTATCGCGTTTTCCAGTGATTTTGTCGGGAAGATCATCGCGGTCGAAATTAAACCAGGGCAGGATTTTGTCGTACAGAAAAGCGGATATCTGGCTTCCTACGGGAATGTCGAGCAGTCAGTATTCTTCCAGAAAAAACTCGGCGCAGCCTTTTTCGGCGGAGAAGGCTTTATCATGCAGCGCTTCTCCGGGAGCGGACTCGTCTTTGTCGAAATTGACGGTTACTGCGAAGAGCGCCAGCTGGCCGCGGGCGAAAAGCTGATCCTCAGCACCGGATATCTTGCCGCCATGGAAGCTTCCTGCAGTATGGATGTCCAGACCGTGAAGGGTGCCATGAATGTCCTCTTCGGTTCTGAGAATATTTTCCACACAGTCGTGACCGGTCCGGGAAAAATCTATATCCAGACCAAACCGATCGCCCAGGTCGCCGCGGCTCTGAAGCCCTACTTCCCGCCGCCGGTAACAAACTCATCGTCTTCGAGTAATTAGAATACAGATTACCGGATAGATTATAAGAAAGGGCTGCCGCTAAAAAATCGCGTATCAGCCCTTTTTCATTGCAGGAGGGACAAAGCCCATACCCCGAAGTGTTTATTACTCAGCGGGTTCATAATTTACCCCATAAGGAAACCGCCGGTCACAGATCCCTGAAAACAGTTTATTCAGATAACACGTATGGATTTTTCCGGAATGGACTGCCAATTTTCTATTTTTGAGTATAATAATGAAATATGCCTACGTATACTTATCGATGTGAAACCTGCGGTCACCAGTTTGACATTTTCCAGCATTTTACTGATGATGCGCTTACTGATTGTCCTGAATGCGGAAAGCAAACATTGCATAAAGTTTATTCGCCGGTAGGAATTGTATTTAAAGGCTCCGGATTCTACTCGACAGACAATCGTTCACCCTCCGGACAGACACCATTCCATCACGAGTCATCCGCATCTGAAGAGGGTCATCACGAGACCGCAGCTGACAAAAAAACGGACACAGCCGCAAAAACCACTGAAACTGCTTCCGCGCCTAAGACAGATTCCGCAAAAGCCTGATTTCGGACATCACGGGTGGGAAACCCGATTTATAAGGAGTATCAAATGAGAGAAAAGAAAAGCAAAGCACAAACCAGAGCTGACAAAGCCCAAAGAGAAGAAAATCGTCAGAAATCCCAGCAGCAGCGGACACAAAGAACCTGGGGCATCGGGATCGCTGTTATTTCGATCCTGCTTGTGCTCTCGATGGTGCTTTCTTCCGTCCGCTTCTAATCGTTCGCAAAATTACAATTTATCACTCGCCTGAAACCCAGGTGAGTATTTTTGTTTAAGTATATCATGGCATTATCACATACGCTTCTCAACCAGCTGCTGCCGCGGTCATTCCGAAAAAGGAATGCTCTGTTTACCGATACGGAAACCACTGCCTATCGGGTTTTCAACGGCTATTGTGAAGGATGTCCGGATGTTTCAGTCGACAGATACGGTTCCACCGCGGTGATCCACTGGATGAATAAAAAGGACAAGCCGCAGGAGCAGGATCTTGACCTTCTCTGTGATTTATGCTTCGATCATATACCAGGAATCGAGACCGTCCTGTTCAAAAACCGGTATTCCCCTGTCAACGACGAAAAAAAAGGAATCTTTCTGCGCGGGAACCATCCGGAAAAAAACATCCGTGAATGGGGGATCCCGTACCAAATCAATTTGCTGCTTAACAAGGACTGCGGTTTTTACCTGGACAGCGCATTGCTGAGGAAATGGCTGCTTGAGAACGCGGCCGGGAAACGGGTCCTCAACACATTTGCTTATACCGGCAGCCTCGGTGACGCCGCGGAAGCCGGCGGAGCCCTTTCTGTCACGCAGACAGACCTGAACCGTAATTACCTGCACGCAATACATGAAAAACAGGAATATCTCTTCGGTGATTTTTTCCATGTATCAGCCTCACTGCGCCGCTCCGGAAGGCTTTTCGATCTCATCCTGCTGGACCCGCCTTTTTTTGCCGCAAGCGGGAGAAGCGCCAAAGTCGACCAGGCTCACAACGCCGTTTCCCTGATCAATAAGGTCCGGCCTCTGGCGGCACATCAGGGAAAAATCATCGCTGTCAATAATGCCCTGTTCCTTTCCGGAAAAGAATTCCTCGCGCAGCTTGAAACCATATGCGGAGACTGCCTTTCCATTGGTGAGATCATTCCCGTTCCGGAATCGTTCTTTGGTTACGCTCCGATCCAAAACGAAAGCCTGCCCTGCGACCCGGCACCCTTCAATCATCCGACCAAAATCATCATATTAAATGTCCTTCGAAAGGACGAACGGGCATGAAACGGCATCTGCTGTTGTTGTTTCTGGTGATGGTGCTTTCTGCCTGCGGCGTACAGATCTACGACCTGCAGCCGATCATCGTCGGGACAAACACACCGACTCCCACGCTTGTCCGGCAAATGGTATATGTCACCCGAACGCCAACCGCGGAGGTCCATGAACCGTCTGCTACGCCGCCGGTACATATTGCCCCCACAGCCATCAGCTCCATGGTGGCCGTCAACATTCTTGAACTCAACATGATCGACGGCGGCATCGGCTGGGCAATCGGACAGATCCCGGGAAGTACGGATAAACTGGTCCTGCGCACGACTGACGGAGCCGAACATTGGAAAAACGTGACCCCGTCGCAGGTTATCTATGATAACGCGGGGATGATCGCCGACGTGAGCGGCTGCTTCCGGGACGCAACCCATGCCTGGCTCATTTTCCAGGAGGAGGGAGAATATGATCCGGGGAAAGGCGTCCGTATCTGGATCACCGCGGATGGCGGATTGACCTGGGAGTCGGTCAATCTTCCGCTGAGCGGATATACCATTCATTTTTTCAGGGATCCGCAAATTTCCTTCCTTGACAATCAAACCGGCTGGATCTTCGCAAGCATCGCCCAAATCGAAGGACGGGAATTCAAAGGACTTTACACCACCTATGACGGCGGAAAAACCTGGAGCGCCATGATCACGACCGCCACTGCCAACCTGCCGTCATCCGGCAAAAAGAACGGCGCGGTATTCCGTGATACGCTGGAAGGCTGGATCTCCGGTGAAAGCACCGTGACTGAACCCGGAAAGGTTCTCTGGCACACCTTTGACGGAGGAAATACCTGGTACGAGCAGATGTTCCCGGAACCGTGGGAGATCGATATTCCTTCGGGTCTGCTTTCCGATCCGGGAATAACATGCAGTTTATCCACACCAAAATTTGTCGACCTTCTCTATACCTGCGCCTGGTCTGTATTGAAATGCAGCGGTGGAAACCTGAGTGAACCGGTCTCGATACTCTATTGGACCTATGACCGGCTTTCCACATGGCGGACCATGAAGCTTCCCGCAGCGGAAGGCGACCTTTCCTTCTATGGGATCGAATACGGATGGTATGCGATCCATAATGAACCGGGAGCAGATTATCCCTATCAAATTCTTTTTACTGAAGACGGGGGAGAAAACTGGCGCACGGCATCACAGCTGGCATGGGACAGCAAGCTGCAGTTCATCACCCCATCCATCGGGTACGGCATTGTATCATACAACGGACAGCCGGCATTGGTGAAAACCAATAACAGCGGATTTGACTGGGGACAGATCTTTGCTTTTGTCGTTCCCTGAGCTGCAGCCCCGGGCACCTTCAGGGGTAATACACCGTTACCGTACCGAATTCTTTAAGGTTGAAATCCTGCTGCCGTATTTCCTCAGGAACCCAGCCGTCTGTTCTGACCAGATAGACCTGCTCCGGTGAAACATCCCTGACGTAAAAACGATAGCTGCCGACAGCGTCAACATTAGATCCGTTCATTACTTTTATATCATTAAATTTAAAAGGATCGATATTTCTGACCAGGATCGTATAAATATAGGGATTTGAAAGCCCGTATATTGTTACCGGAGCATCTCCCGTATTTATTTCTTCGGCAAAATCCAGCGCGTTTTTCAGATCATCCACGGAGGTTACAGACAGTTCGTATGAAAGGTCTTTGGGAAAATCAGCAAAATAATAGCAGACAAAGCTCAGCACCGTCAGAAAACAGAGCCCACCGTACAGAAAAGAAGCTGTTTTACATTTTTGAACAATTCCATAAATACCCGCGGCCAGAAAATAGATCAGGGGAAGGAACAAGGCACAAGCCCTGTTCACATTCGCGTAGGGCAGGAACAGCAGTACCGCGAAAACTGACACAAACAGGAACAGGACCGCGATATTCATGGTAAATCGTTTTTCCCGCATCGCGCCGAGAGCCTGCTTCACCGTGAGGATAAATCCGTAAATAATAAACGGAATATTGAAATAATAAACCGAACCAAAGGAAGGGATAACATTATAAATCAGCCGGTCCCGGACAAATATGCTGTAAAACAGATTGTTTTCATCAAGGCGAAGGTTCGTCAGGATATTTTTCAGGCTGACTTCACTGCCGCGGTAAAAAACCAGACGGGGAATGGAGAAGAAACGGGTTTTGATCTCATCGATCATCCCGTTATTCACCGCCATCATAAGCAGCAGGGGAATGGCAAACAGCGCTAACGGAAACGCCAGCACCAGCAATTGTTTCCAGTTCAGTTTATTGATCACCATCAGGTAAATGATCACTGAACCCAGGAAGAGCGGCAGTATCATATACGAAACCGCATAAGAATATAAGGTAATGCCGAACAGGACACCGGACAGGAAAAACAGAAAGGTTTTTCCCGATTTCAGGGCATAGATAAAACAGCAGAAGGAGATAGTCAGCGTCGGGAATAACAGATAGGATTCCAATCCCCAGCGGGAATGCATGATGGAAAAGGGAATGAAACAAAACGTGATCATCGCTGTGACAGAAGCGGCATTGCCATATTCGCTGCGGATCAAAAAAACAAAAACCAGCGCAGAAATCAGGGAAAGCATGATCGCTGGAAGCCTTACCACAGTAACACCGTAACCGAATATTCTGATCATCATTGCGGCCAGCCATGTATACAGAGCATTTTGTCCCACGCTGAGATAAACCGGAAACTTATATAAAAACTGATCGCAATGGAATTTTTCCAGAGCGACAGCGTTATAAGCCATCCCCGCTTCATCCACATGGTAAGGCATTGGGATCGTGTCTGATTTATAAAACAACAGAAAAGCAAAAGCAGCGAACAGCGAACCGATGATAATAAAATAATCTCCGGACGGAAGCTCCGGCATTTTCGATACATCGTTCCGTGACAGCAAAGCCAACAACAGAATGATGCATCCGGCAGCAAGACCACATACGACCCAAACCATTTTATCTCCAATCCGCAGGTTCTGCCCTGTCAGCGTTATTCAGACAAATATTTTGCATATAAGTAAAAAATTATGAAGAGCCATGCGTTCGGCTCTTCATAATCATTTTTTGTCAATTTCAATTCCGGACTGTTACATCGGGTTGCTGTTCGCCCAGGCATCGGTGATGGTCAATACCAGATCCACCTCTGAACCCGGATCATAATTCATGGTAATGGACGCAGTCGGAATACTCATCAGGTCTTTCAGGAATTTCGCGGTATAAGGCGCAGCATTTCGAATATCCAGTGAATTCGAATAACCGGTCGTACCAGCAGCAATACTGGTGATCTGGAGTCCGTACCGCTGCAGAAACTCCGCGGTTTTTTCCGCAATTCCCGGTACCGTTGACCCATTGATGATCGTCACTTTTGCGGCTTCATCGATCAAACGCTGTTCGGGGGTATACTCATTTTCGGCTGAGAGCAAACTGCCTGAACCAAATTCTCTCGCGAAAATTCTATCCCGTGCCTCACGGATCCGGTCCGGAATCGGAACCAGGATCTGCTGTCCGTCCGCGCTTTTATCATATAAAACCTGCTCCGGAGGAGCAATCACAGCTCTCTTGACATACCAGGTATCAAGATCAACAACAGTCCAGGCAAGCTTGACCAGGTCAGACATGGTCAGATTGGTTTTGATTGCCCGCTGGACACAGTCAAACAGCTGCTGCGATTTTGTGGTCAGCAGCTCCGGCAGCTGCCACTGCATCTGTTCCAACAAAGCCATGATCACATCCTGCTGACGCTGGGCACGTTCAAAGTCACCGCCTTCGGTATAGCGGTAACGGGCATAAGCCAAAGCAGTCGCACCGTCGAGGTCCTGAACACCGGCTCTCAGATGGACCGTGTTGCCTTCCCCGAGCGGGTCAACAGTGATATCATCACGAACGTTAATGGCAAGCTTATCGATCGTATCAATGAATTCAATAAAACCGTAAAAGTCAATAACCGCGTAATATTGAATTTCAATACCGAGGAAAAGCTCCACCGTGCGCATGGCCAGTCCCGCGCCGCCGCCCGGCTTCCCGTTGACGCCCGGCAAATGTTCACCTTCCCCCATGGAATAAGCCGTATTGATCCGTCCATATCCATGATCCGGGATCGCCACCCACAAATCACGCGGGATGGACAGCATCCCTGAGTATTTTGTAGAAGGGTCATAAGTCAGCAGCATCATTGTATCTGAACGTGGCGTCCCGTCATTCTGTATCCAGTCACGGTAATCCAGGCCCATGGCAAGGCAGGTGATCCGGTTTTTCCCATCCCACACTTCGCCTTTCTGCGTTGTCATCTGGGAAAGGTCCAGACTGTCATTGACCTCAACGACATCCTCGACGCCGTCACCATCTGTATCAACAGGAGTATTATTTGACGTTGACGCGATGATCGGGGCACCGGGCAGTTCAATAACAGTCATCTGCCGCGCATAGCGGTTGACCAGAGAAAAAGCAAACGCCCCGATAACAATGCCCAACACCGCGAAAATGCCGAGCGTAACCAGCATCTTTTTATTATTTGCCTTTTTAGCGGTTTTTTTGGCCTTTTTCGGAGTATTTTTATTTACCGGCGGCATATTTTGCTGCGGTGGCATATTCATATTCCCATTTGGATAAGGCATTCCCTGCCGCACCGGCTGCTGCTGATATGGCATTCCGTTATACGGGACCTGCTGTCCGCCCTGGGGATAAGGCCCCCCTGCAGGCGGCATCGCATTCGGGTTTTGATTTTGATTTGGATATTGATTTTGTTCCATAGTTCTCTTTATTCCAGTACCGGCGGTATCTGCAAAGCATCCGGAGCGGTTTTGATCCATTTATTTCCTTCATCGATCAGCATTACCGGAATATCGTCCACAATGGGATATTTCCGGCCGCAGTCTTCACAAATCAGCCAGCTTTCCTTAAAGTAATTCAAATTTCCTTTGTTTTCTTTTGCGCAGGCAGGACAGCGCAGAATTTCCAATAAATCAGGGTGAAGCATACCTTCCCTCCAACAAATAGCATCAAATCCATTTTACCATAGTTGAGATGTCAACAGGAAGATTTCAACATGCATTATGGATGATTCTTATATCATTCTTATTACCTATTCTTATTTTCCGAAGCCGGATCCACAGAAGCCCCGCGAAATCCGGAATCTCTGTTTCCCGGATCCCGGCTCCTTTTCATATGGATTTCATTTTTATGTCATGACACAAATGAAAAATTTCACCCATTGAATCAGAGAAAATTATTTGAATTATAATAAGGTTCATGAATCAGAATAAGGATCAAAATTATCGCTGGATCCCGCTGATTGTCGAGGGGATCATTGTCATCGCGCTGGCAGTAATATTTGTTTTTAACAATCATCTGCCCGCCCGGGCGCCGGAAAGTGTCTCTACAGCAGAACCCACCGCGGAAATCGTTTCTTCTCCGGAATCAGCGGAGGAAAAAACTCCGGAACCCACCGCGGAACCGACACAAACGCCGACCGCGGTACCAACCCCGACACAGGCGCTCATCGACCCGATCGCATATTTTCTGAATGACACAAACCAGGAGCGGTACGCGCAGTGGATCAGGGATCTTTCCGGGGAAGCCCCTGTGCTGATCAATGGGGAAGAGCATACCATCACCACCCGTTATTCCTACGCGATGTTCGGAAATCAGGAAAATGCCATGGCCGCGCAGTATCTGCTGGAAAAACTCGCGCAATGGGTCCCGCAGGAAATGATCACCTACGAACCGTATGAATACCATGATGCCATGAGCGGCTACACCTGGTACAACATCATCGTCACGTTTCCGGGAACCGTTTATCCCGACGAACAGATCCTATATACAGCGCACTATGACAGCTGCGTGGCATTGACGGATGTCAATCCGCTGGAACTGGCCCCCGGGGCAAACGATAACGGCACCGGCGTTGCCGCCCTTCTCGAAGCGATGCCGACCTTCGCGAAAACATCCTTTGAAAAAACAGTCAAAGTGATCTTTTTCAGCGGTGAAGAAAATATGATGCAGGGAAGCACGGCATATGTCGCCGCCCACGCGGGAGACCACATCACCGGTGTTATCAACATGGATATGTTTGGAAATGATCCCGCGGATGAACGCTGCTTTGAGATACACGTCGGGACCCTGCCGGAAAGCGATCCGCTCGGACACGCGTTTGAAGCGGCCATTCGCGATTACGGCATCAACCTCACCTATGACTATTTTAATTACGTAGCCTACGAGCTCGGGGACCACACGCCCTTCTGGCGTCAGGGGATCCCCGCGATGACAGCCATGGAAAACTTCACGACAGATTCTACACCGGGAGGCTGCGGTCCGCGGCCATATCCGAAGAACTGGCATGCTCCGACGGATTTTATTGCGGATGTCAACATTCCGTACGCATTTGACATTGCCCGGGCAGGGACCATCACGGTGCTGCGTCTGGCAGGTGCTCAGCCATTCCCGGAGTAACAATATTTTTCAGTGATTAATAAACAAAGCAGGATCATCCGGAATGGCAGCAGTTTTCCAAAAACAAAAAAGATTTGATCTGCTATTGGCATTTTTAATGCCGATGCTGCTTTTTTTCCTGATACTGTTCCGGAATCAGATCGTTCCGTTCGGAGACAAGACGCTTCTCTTCAGCGATCTGGATTCGCAGTATGTGGAATTCATGGCCGAATACCGCCGTGTATTGCTGGGCGAAGGAAGCCTGTCCTGGTCCTGGCACGCCGGGCTGGGCATGAATTTTCCCGCCATTATCGCATACTACCTGGCAAGTCCCTTCAATTTTCTGCTGGTCCTCTTTCCGGAAAATCAGCTGCCCTTGGCAGTTACGGTACTGACAACGCTCAAGCTGGGCTGCATCGGGGCAGCTTTCGCCTTCCATGTCCTGCGGCATTATAAAACGCCGGGACCGCAGGTGGTTATTGCCGCGGTTTGTTATGCCCTCAGCGCATACGCTCTGGGATACGCGTTCAACATCATGTGGCTGGATGCCCTGATATGGCTCCCGCTGCTGTGTACCGGCATCGACAGGCTCCTTGATTCCGGAAAGAAAAGCATGGCGGAGCTTACCTTCCTGTTCGCCCTGTCCTTTCTCAGTCAGTTTTATATGTCATGGATGATGGGATTTTTCTCCGTTCTTTACCTGCTCACGTGCCTTGTGAACCGGAAAGATACTCCGCGCAGTGTGCTGAAAAATTTGCTGCGTTTTGTGGTTTGTGTCGGGATCGCGGCAGGCCTGTCTGCTTTTCTGCTGCTGCCGACCTTTTTTGTACTGAAAAACAACATGGGATCATTCGGCCAGGACATCCCGTCCGCAGCCCGTTATTTTTCTGTCTTTTCCCTTGTTCCGAAGCTGTTTATCGGCAGTTTTGACGGCATAAAAGACTGTCTTCCGCACATCTACTGCGGGATCCCGGCAATCATCGGGATCGTCCTGTATTTTACAGGCTCCAGGATAACCCTTCGGGAAAAAATCACCTCCGCACTGATCACGGCATTTCTGTTGATCAGTTTCTGCTTTTCTCCGCTGAATTTTTTCTGGCACGCGATGGACCATCCCAGCTGGTTCCCATACCGATATGCCTTCCTGTTTTGTTTCTGGATCCTCAGGCTTTCCTGCGCCGGTTTTTCAGCGGACATCACCGGAAAAAGGATCTGTGCGGCTGGAATCCTATGCGCATGCCTTATTTTGTGGTCATCTTTCATAAAAGACAGCGGAAAAGCCTCCTTCGTGCTGTATAACGGGACCTTCCTGTCTGCCTATATTTTATTGATCTGCTATCGCGGGAAAAAGAATTTCGGCAGCATATTTCTCATCATTACCATGCTCGAATTGTTTCTCAACGGAAGCATGATCATCGCAGGAAACCGGAACGGATATACAGCCCTGCCCGCTTACCGGACATTTCATGAGCACTATAAAGCCCTGACCGATGCGGTACAACCGGAAAAAACTGAATTTTACCGGATGGAAAAAAGCATTTATCGGAATTACAACGACCCGATGGGGATCGGCTTCCCGGGAATTTCCCATTTCAGTTCCACAGCCAATACCCGCCAGGCACAATATCTCAAACGGCTCGGATTCAACTGTTACGCCACCTGGTGTAATTACCAGGGAGCAACGGAAGCCACCGACGCGATGCTGCGGATCCGTTATGAATTCGGTAAAGGCGGAAAGTCAAATTCCGTTCAGGCGGGAGATGAAACATGGGAACACACAGCTGTATTTCCTCTGTTTTATTTTGCCGGCGAAAATTATATCCGCTATGACTTTTTCAATGACGCGGACGCCATCACCCGTCAAAATGATTTGCTCCTGCTCCTCAGCGGGGAAGAGAATAAAAACTATTTTGAACCGGTCCCGGTGAAGAATATCCACATGGAAAATCTGAAACCCGACAATTCCATCATCACAAATTACAAACGGATCGATCCGGATCAGCGTGCCTGGCTGGATATTGAAGCCGAACCGGTAGATCAAAAATCGCTGTATCTGTTCCTTCCGGACGCAAGCCTGAGCTATACCGTTACCATCAATGATTCAGATAAAGTCATGGACGGGAACAAAGATTATGCCCCGTTTCCCATCTGCCTGGATCCCTATACCGCCGGCGGCAAAGCAAAAATCAGGATCGAAACGCTCAAAGACACTCTTTCCGGAGGGGTTCTGTTTTACGCGCTGGACAGCGAACGGCTGAACATGCTCAGCGAAAAAATCAACGCTGCCGCGCCTGAGATACAAAAGACCTCAGAGACCTCATTTATTTTGAAAACAGAACCTTCCGCGCAGGACCGGATCATCGTTTCTTCCATTCCTTTTGATGCCGGATGGCGTGTGATTTCCCGGGGAGAACAGCTCCCATTGAAAGCGATCCATGAAAGCGTCCTCGGGTTTATCCTCCCTGCCGGATATGAGGAAGCTGAAATTACTTACCGTCCGTACGGAACGGAAACGGGAATGATCCTGAGCGGGGCAGCGCTGCTGCTATGGCTGACCGTGACCGCTTTTGAATATCGAAAAAAGAGGGACAACCAATCATGACACTGGCGATTTGTATCATTCTGCTCATCCTTTCACTGCTGGGATGCATGATCCTGAACGCGGACCTCATATACGGCATGCTGGCCGGTATGTTCATTTTTATGATCGCCGCGGTCCGTTCCGGTTACGGGATCCGGCAGGTACTGCGGATGATGCGGAAAGGGATCCGCGAATCGTTTATCGTTGTCGGTGTGCTGCTGATCATCGGCGCGATGACCGGGATCTGGAGAGGCTGCGGGACCATTCAGCAGCTCGTTGTCTACGGGACAAAGCTGATCCATCCCAAATTGTTCATCCTTTTTGCCTTCCTGCTGCCCGCGGCAGTATCCTACCTGATCGGTACGAGTTTCGGAACCTCGGCATCGATCGGCGTCGTGATGATGACATTATGCCAGATGAGCGGAGCAAATCCGGTTTTGACTGCCGGAGCGGTGATGTCGGGAATTTTCTTCGGCGACCGGGCTTCACCCGCCTCTTCCTGTGCGCACCTGAACGCGCACCTGACCGAAACCGAGATTTACGGGAATGTCAAAGCCATGCTCAGGGACTGCATCCCCGCGTTGTTGATCACCATCGGGCTGTACACCGCTTTATCTGTACTGAACCCGCTTCAGACAGTCGATACACAGATTTTGTCAAGTCTGGAAAACGAATACCGGCTGTCTCCGCTATTGTTGATCCCGGCTTTGATCATTCTCATTTCACCGCTGATTAAAATCAATATCAAAGCAGCTATGGGGATCAGCATTCTCTGCGCATCCCTCCTGGCGGTGTTTCTTCAGGGTATGAGTCTCAGTGAGCTGGCTCGCACGCTGATCCTGGGATACGAAGCGAAAGGTGAGCTTACTTCCCTGCTGAGCGGCGGCGGTTTGAGATCAATGCTTCACAGCAGCGGCATGATCATCATCTCGGCCACTTATTCCGGAATATTCAACGGGACCGATATGCTTTCCTCCGCGGAAGAACTGCTGGAAAAGCTCTCTGCCCGGCTTTCACCTTACCAAATCACTGCTTTGACTTCGCTGCCGATCATCATGTTCAGCTGCAATCAAACGCTTGCGCTGATGCTGCACGCACCGCTGATTAAACCGCTGTATCAAAAAAAGGGAGAAGGAAAATTACAAATGATGCTGGACCTTTCCAACACCACTGTTGTATTTTCCGCCCTGGTTCCCTGGTGTCTGGCATGTTCCATGCCGCTTGAAATGTTAGGAGCATCACCTGCCTGTATTCCGTTCGCTTTCTTCCTCTATCTTCCGGCGATCGCGGCTCTGGTCCGCGACATGAGGAATTCGGCAAAAGAAAAGCGGGCAATGGTCAGCTAATCGTCAATAATCATATACGAAATGAAGGAATATATTATGTCTTTTACACTTCCGTTTTCCATGACTGTCTGGCAGCTTATTGCCTTGTACGGCGTTTCCTTTGCTGCGGGTTTCATTGATTCCATCGCCGGCGGCGGCGGTCTCATCCAGCTGCCCGGCGTTATGGCCTGCCTGCCAAACGTCCCCGTCGTCACCCTGTTGGCGATCAACAAAACATCTTCCATGTTCGGTACCCTGACTTCCATGTTTGAATACTCACGCAAAGGGCTCATCGACTGGAAACGAATGTGGAAAAGCGCGCTGGCAGCACTGTTCACTTCAGCGCTGGGCGCATTTACTGCCAAACGGGTCCCGAATGAATTATTGAAACCGCTCATTATCGTTCTGCTGGCTTTCCTCGTCGTGTTCACCCTCCTGAAAAAAGATTTCGGTAAAGAAGAACATAAATCACGCTTCACCCTGCAGCAGCAGGCACTTCTCGGACTTTTGTTAGGGCTGGTGATGGGGTTTTACGACGGATTTTTCGGTCCGGGAACCGGTAATTTTCTCATTATGGGTTTAATTTTTATCTACGGAGTGAATTTTCTGCATGCATCCGCGGACGCAAAAACCGTGAACGCCATGACGAACCTTTCCGCTTTTGCCATGTATACACTGATGGGAGTCGGAAATATCTTCCTGGGTCTCACGATGGGACTGTTCAATATGGCCGGAGCCCACATAGGAGTCCGGATGGCGGTTTTGAAAGGCAGCAAATTTATCCGTGTCCTCTTTATCGTCATGAGCTGCGGTTTGCTGATCAAGCAAATCATTGACCTGCTGTAAAACCTCCGCAGCCGCAATACGTGAGAAAATAACTATTTCAGATCACGGTGGCACATCACACGATCAACTGCCGGCTTCATTATTCTGAACAGATACCATAAGAGGATAGACAGATTTCCTCAGAACGGTATACGGAGATACCCTTCGAAAAACTGCATGAGATGATTATAAAGAGAGGCACAAATATGGAACACACGGAATCAGCCAACAAACGTATCATCTGGATAGATGCCGCAAAATTTGCAGCAATTATGGCTGTTTACCTTGATCACTCATTTTACAGCGGTATGTATTATAACAAAATAATACTTTTCCTGACCTATTACCACGTAAGCCTCTTTATATTATTGATGGGAATAACCACATATCAATCATGCAAACGCTCAACATTTCATTTAAAAATCAAGCTATGGAAGATCCTTCTCCCTTACATTACCGCGGCAATAATCTATTATATTTATTATAATGATGGCTTAGATTTCGGAAAGTTATTTACAGGTCTTGTCCATTTCGATATTGCCAATCATTTTTACTATATTCTTGTGTACATTCAGCTGGTTTTAATTACGCCGGTGGTTTTTTCTGTTTTCAGGAGAACAGACAGTAAAAACAATGCCACTCTTTGGAAAATTCTCGTTTTCATAATTATTATATTCATTTCATATCTTACTACCAACTATACTTATATCCTCAATGTTTATGGCGGAGGGAAAAGATTATTCGGAGGCACTTTTCTCATTCTGTTTTATATCGGAATGTGGTTCGCAGATTTTTATGAAAAAAAGGCTTTGAAAAAACAACATTTCATCGTTCTCTTTATTACTTCTGCAATATTATTAGTTATCTGGATGTGTTTTATCTCTCTAAATCAGTATAATTTTGACAAACTCTTCCCATTCGGGAACGGACTAAATCCTCCCGGAGTTACATTATGTATCTACAGTTTTCTGATTTTGCTGACAATTTCCTCGCTGGGGAATCTGCTTAGCTTTTACCCAAACAGTTTCCTGAATAAAGGATTCAGAGCATTTTCATCTGTCGGAAAACATACATTATATATGTATTTATATCACTGGCTGATTCTGCGCAATATTTTTCCGAAACTATCAGAGAAATACGGTTATTTTTTTATCAATAAGAATTTAACGAGATTTTTAATAATCATGACAAGCATTATCGTTCCGATTGTCATCGAATATATAATGAAAAATATTCTGAAATTCTTAAAGAATTGTTATGAAAATACAGACTGATTTTGCCCGATTACAACACGCTCAGCGAAAATTGCCGACAGGAACCGGCGATTTTTTTGAATTACCATCATCAACAAATCATGATATTATATTCGTGATATTTTTCTGATATCTGATTCCAGCCCATTTTTTCTGCGAGACCGCATCAGGGAAAATTGTTGCTGAAATATTTTTGGCACAATTCTTGCAACTATTTAAATAATTGGAGCACAGTCCTGTCAGCACGGAGAATCTGATCAGAAACAGACTGTCATCCACTTAGAGAGTTCTTCATGATTTAATGAAGAAGTAAGGAGAAATAGTAATGAAAAAAAGTGTCATATTAACAGCATTGCTATGTCTGTTGATCATTTTTCAGGGGAAATCCTCCGACAAAGCAGCTATTGATGCAAGGCCTCCTCTAAAAACAGTAAAACATCAAAACGCTGTTTTGAATCCTCTGAACTAAGCTTTCTCTCCAACAGATTACCTCAAAAAATCCCGGGCAGCCGCCCGGGATTTTTCAATAATCATTCTCTCAGATCATTTTCTCAGCATTCGGAATATCCGCAGGAATAACATTTTCTGCATCCCTCTTCGTTGATAACGGTCGCCTGACCGCATTCCGGGCAGATATCCCCGATCTTCAGCATTGGAGAAGTAGCCGGTTCAAAGGGTTTCTTTTCCGGTTCTTTTTCCTGCCGCTGATGGGCATGGCCGGAACGAAGCTCTTCCAAAAGGGCCTGCTCTTCCATCCGGTCCTCGCGCTCACTCAGGTATTCCTGGAAAGTATGCGCCAAACCGTCAGGCAGGGAAAGAACGCGCTTTGCGCCAAACCCGAGGGAACGGCTGCCGCCGATACCGCGCAGCTGGGCGGCAACTTCTTCCAGACGGGATTTCGGTTCGATCGGTGAAGCCAGACGCAAAACATAGGAAACCAGACGGCCGATCGCTTCGGAAACAGCAGAGATTTCCGTCCCGGCTTTTGCGGTATTGATAAAGATCTCAAAAGGCTGGTTTCCGCCGTTTTCATTGATGGTAATGAATGCTTTGCCCACCGGTGTATCGGAGCGATAGGTAAACCCATGCAGAGAATGCGGGCGGGCTTTTTTCTTGTCATGCCAGAGCGGCATCTGAGCCTGTTCCGGTTCGGCAACTTTTGTGTCAGCCGGCAGAACTTCCGTGCCTTCCTGTTTGCTTTCCATGGTGGATTTTGTTTCCAGGACTACCTTATCGCGGGATCCGGTAACGTAAACAGTCGTGCCTTTGCAGCCCAGTTTCCATGACTGCATATAAACTTTGGCAACATCATCCGTCGTAGCGCCTGCGGGCAGGTTGACAGTCTTGGAAAGACTGTTGTCAACAAAAGCCTGCAGCGCGGCCTGCATACCGACATGCTCCTCAGGAGTGATATCGGAAGAAACGACGAAGGTATTGCGGATGGACTCCGGCAGGTCTTTGATGTTCTGGCAGGTGCCTTCATTCATGACCTGCTCAACGATCTCCTGACGCTTTTTCTCGTCTATACCGCTGGCTTTTAATGCCTTGTCAAACAGCGGGCTGGCGTAAGGCAGCAGCACATCCTTGCCGTTGTCATTCATATGGCGGATATAAGCCAGGGCAAAAGCCGGTTCGCAGCCGTACCCTTCGCAGCCGGTAACGGTAGCGATAGTGCCTGTCGGCGCGATGGTGGTCTGTGCGGCGTTGCGAATGCCATGAGCTTTAATGCTTTCGGTGATCTCATTCCAGTTGACAGCCGGGCGTCCGAAATCACGTTTATAGGGGCGCAGCGGAGTCGGAGCGGACCATTTGAAAGCTTCCGGATCATAAATAGATCCTTTGATGGCCGGGAAGGCCCCGCGTGCTTCCGCAAGCGCGGTACTTTCTTTCATAGCCTGATAGCGGACGAATTCCATCACCTGGCCTGCAAATTCCTGACCTTCATCGGAACCATAGCGGATACCGCAGTGGAACATCAAATCGCCAAGGCCCATGATCCCCAGACCGATGCGGCGGGCACGCAGAGCCGCTTCACGCAGCTGCGGGACACCCGGAACATATCCGTTGGCATCAATCACATTGTCGAGAAAACGAACCGCGGATTTTGTGGTTTCTTCAAGCTTTGCCCAGTCCACCTTGCCGTCTTCCGTAGCATGCTGTGCCAGGTTGATAGAGCCGAGACAACAGTTCTCATATGGGCCAAGCCACTGTTCACCGCAGGGATTGGTAGATTCCAGTCGGTACAGGTGCGGAACGGGATTATAGCGGTTTGCCTGGTCAATAAACAACACACCGGGTTCGCCGTTATGATGAGCCTGTTCGACGATCTTATTGAAAAGGTCGCGGGCTTTGATGGTTTTGTAAACCTTGATGCGGATCCCTGCTTCGCGGGCCTGGTCCACATCGCCGTCAAATTCTTCAGATTTCGGATCATCAAGATCCGGATAAACCAGATCCCAGTCCGCGTCTGCTTCGACAGCCTGCATAAATTTATCGGTGATCCCGACAGAGAGATTGAAGTTGGTTATAGCTGTTTCGCTGGTTTTGCAGGTAATGAAGTCTTCGATATCCGGATGATCCACACGAAGCACAGCCATGTTGGCGCCGCGTCTGGAACCGCCCTGGGCTACTTCACCGAATGCATGGTCATAGACCCGGAGAAAACCGATCGGACCGGTAGCCTGTCCGGCGCTGGAGCGGACGATAGAACCTTCCGGGCGCAGACGGGAAAAGGAGAAACCATTGCCGCCGCCGGTCTGCTGGATCAGGGCAGCGTTGCGCAGGGTCTGGAAAATACCGGATTCTTTCTTGCCCATATCATCGCTGATAGGGAGAACGAAGCAGGCAGCCAGCTGTCCCAACGGAGTACCGGCACCGGTAAAAGTAGGAGAATTCGGGAAAAATTGACGATTCGCCAGCATTTTGTAATAGCGAACCGCGCTCTGCATAACGTCACCGCCATAGGTTTCCTCGGCACGAGCCACATGGTAAGCCACCCGCCAAAACGTTCCATCGATCGATTCCGCCGGTGTTCCATCAGGGTTGCGGCGGACATAGCGTTTTTCAAACACTTTGCGGGCGTTATCGCTCATTTCTATAGACGGTAAACCCTCCGGCAGCGCAGGAAATTCCAGCGTGCCGTCTTTATGCAGCTTTGTCTCCATAGTCTCTCCTCTATGCTATGTTTCTATTCTATTTATTCATTGTCATTCGGTCCAAAAGCCGGTTGGCCGATATGCTAATTATTCTCGCCGAGCAAATTATCAATTTCTCTCCGCAGCGCGTGAAGGTCGTCCATACGCAGATAGACGATCGCGTAACGAATATAGGCAATCAAATCCAGGCTTTTCAGTCCCTCTATTACCAGATCCCCGATCATACGGGACGGAATTTCGTATTTTCCTTCCATCTGAAGGCGTTTTTCAATGCTGTCAACCAGTTCGCTGATCTTTTCAGCGGGAACCGGCCGTTTGGCACAGGCAATGCGGATCCCGTGGGCAAGCTTTTCGGAATCAAAAACCTCGCGCTTGCCATCAGATTTCACAACCATCGGGGTACCCAGAAAAGGCCGTTCAAAGGTATTGAAACGCTTTTTGCAAACCGGGCAAAAACGCCGTCTCTGGAGCTTTCCATCCTCCGGCTTTCCTGTATAAACTACATTTGTTTTTGGGTTCCCGCAAAAAGGACAGTTCATAATCCCTCATATCTGGTATGTTCAGCAATAAAAAACCCCCACTCGGGGTGATAAGTGGCATTTCCTTAAAGACTTACTAAATAACTATATTTAGTGGGTGATATTCTTCGTCTTCAGCAAATGTAGCTCTATTCTAACATAAAAAGCAGAAAAATCAAGGAAAAACTGACATTTCGTTTTCCCCTCGGAAACCCCTTCAAACCCCGTGAAATCTTATACGTTCCCTTCCCAAAAACGCATTACAGAAATATAAAACCTCGATTAAACTAAAGTTGCACTTTAATTTAATCGAGGTTTTATGTTATCTGGTTTTGCCCGGTATCTTTGCTGTAAGATTCGTAAACCGGCGGAATCATAAATATTTTTTTCAAACAATGATCAGGATAACGTTGTCAACGCAGGATAAGCGTTGTTCATCACGAAGAGTTCCCGGTGTCACAAAAATCTAAGCGGGGCACCGGGATCTGTCCTCAGTGCCCCACACGTTATCAGGCGTTATGATTTTAATTTGAGGTAGGGCGGAATATCCAAACCACTTCGGGATTCATTGTTCATGTTATTCTTTTGAAAAAACCTTTACCAGCATCTCCAATTTTTCTTTGTTCGGGCCTGAGAAATCTTTATATTTCCCGCTTGAGATCATCTCATCCAGAAACTGTTCATCATACTCGTCGAGTTTATCCGAACCCCGGAACTTTTCGGAAAGGCAGTATAGGAAATAGGCCAGCTCCGCGTTCTGCGTGCTATGGTTCGTGCCGGAGACAACGGACTCGATCAGGACGCTTTCATCCCCCAAAGGCTCTTTGTAGCGGATGGAAACCGTTCCCAATTCATCAGAATCCGTGAGCACAAAAGTCTGATACTTCAGGTCTGAGGCAGCTTTTGTCACTTCTTCATCATTCATCTCCAACTCATAGAGCGCGATGCCATGTCCGCCGCTTCCGTAAGGTTCTGAGATCACAGTATCATCCACAAAATCCTCATGATTCAGCTGCCGGTTCTCATAGCCAAGCAGCCGGTAGGCTTTGACAAAACGGGGATTGAACTCCACCTGTGCCTTCACATCCTTTGCCACAATATTCGTCAGTGCAATATAGTGCCTGTTGACAGATTCATCTACGTCTTCCAGTGAGTTGACCACGCAATAGGTGCCGTTTCCGTGTTTTGACAGAACCTCCAGCTTGTCGTCTTTATAGTTGTACAGTCCTGTGCCGATCACGGACAGGAAGAGACAGCTCTTCTTTTTCTCCTCGATCAGATTCTGCAGCCCATGCTTGTTCGTGATACCGAAGTTCAGATCCCCGTCCGTGATCAGGATCACCTGGTTATTCTGATCCGGCTGATAATATTTTTCTCCGATGCGGTATGCGGTCTCGATCCCGGCTGATCCATAGGTGCACCCGGTGATCTCAATTCCGAGAAGGATACCCATCAGATCTTCTTTATCCTGTTCGCCCTTGATCTCATAACCATCCAGAACTGTATGGTCCTCCGAGCTGTAGGTGATCAGGCTGACGCGGTCACCGGCATTCAGTTTGCTGAAAATGGTCCCGATTGCCTCCTGGGTAACATCATTATTTGAATGCATGCTTCCCGATGTATCCAGGAGTAGGATAATGTCCTGATGTTCTTTTATCTCATTAGCCGCCTGCGCACCAATGAACAGCAGCTTTTTGTTTCCCTGCTTCTCAAGCAGCTCGGTGCTGATCTTAAACTTCGCGTCTGTGGGAATTTCCACATCATAATCGAAGTAATTCAGCACTTCCTCGATACGGACCTGATCCATGATGACCCGGCGTCCTGTCCGGACCTGGTTCAGGACGATCCCCATGGAGGCACTGCTTGTCGACATCCGAAAGGTTGATGTCGGCGCGGTAAAAACATTCTTTGCGGATTTCTCTTCGATACTTTCATAAGCATCTGTTGCCAGGGCTTCCATGAGAGGATAGTTTTCGGACGGCGCCCCCATACGGATTGATCTTCCCTCATCGCAGGCACCCAGCGATTTCATAGTATGAGATAGCGCCTGCGGTGGAGAAATATGGGATGTCCAGGATGGAGCTGCCGCCGCATATATTCCTCTTAAAGATGCCCCTCCTGAAGATATTGATGATTTCGCTTTCGACTGAAATAATCTGCTGAGAAAGCCTCTTTCTTCCCGTTCTTCAAATGCTGCTATGTGATGTTTTTCTCTGTAATATGAGCTGATTGCAGCCTCCGGTGTATCCTCGTTCCGGTCCTGCAGCCAGGAATACAGATTTTCAATAACACTCTCCTTACCGAATTGTTCCACGAGAAAAACAATTTTTTCATCACCGTAAGTGACAGCACTCAAAACCTGAGCTGCCTTGTCTGAATAGCCCAGACTCAAATAATAATTATATTTCTTCCGGCGATACTGCGTATTATTGATCCATTTCAACAGATCCATTTTTACCTCCTATTGTCTTGTATACAATGTATATAGTGTCAACATTTTGCAGCAATCGGCAGTCCTGTTTTAATTATGATTTCATAGGTGACCCGCTGCCGAATTCCGGTCACGATCAGATCAATGACGAATCAGGAGCTTCAAAGCCTTCACACCTTGTACCAAAATCCACATTACTTATACATAATAGTATATCAGCCGGTTTGAGATTTTTTTCTTATAAATTGGAATTGACTGTTAAAACCACGACCAATATGTCGGGAAAATAACGAACCTTGACATTTCAGAAAAAGCCTGCCGGACAGAGTGCTTCGCAAGGACGCGGAATCAGCTATTCCTTACACGCTGCCGGGTTACCCTTATCTTTTTTTATCAGCCGGGGCTTACGAACTGAGCAAGGGAACGCGTGCACCCCGATCCGTATGGTATGGACTTTGTCCGATTAGCTTCGGAGCGGGAGCTTCGCCTCCGATTTTCTTAAAGATGTGAGCACGTTAAGGAGTTGCTTGTAAAACACATAGCAGCATCACGCGGATAAACAACTATAAAAATAATGTGACAGGGTTCAGCCCGCAGAACGGTTACCTGTACGCGGGAATCAGGCGCAGGCGAAAGGCGCGCACAGGTGACTGATCCGCGTGCTTTACCATAGATCTGAAAGGCCACGACGCGCACGCGAATCTGTCTCCTGTGCTCAGAGACGAACGCCGCGGGATATCCCTGACGCTCATCGGGAAAGCCATAACCGGTCTGCCCGGACAATAAGCAGGGTTCTCCTTCCGCAATGCATAGGATAAGCACAGAAGACAGGTCTCCGGGCGCGTCGTGGCAGAGCGGTGTCAGGGTCCAGCCCGCAGACCGGTCACCTGTACGCGGGAATTATGGCGCGCGCAGGTGACTGATCCGCGTGCTTTACCATAGCGCCGAAAGGTCACGACGCGCACGCGAATCTGTCACATGTGCTCAGAGACGAACGCCTCGGGATGTTCCTGACGCTCATCGGGAATGCAGATGCTGATCTGCCCGGAGGATAAGCAGGGTTCTCCTTCCGCAATGCATAGGTTAAGCACAGGAGACAGGTCTCCGGGCGCGTCACGGCAGAGCGATGTCAAGGTAAAGCCCGCAGACCGGTCACCTGTGCTGCGGAAAAACAGGCGCGCGCAGGTGACTGATCCGCGTGCTTTACCATAGAGCTTAATGGCCACGACGCGCACGCGAATCTGTCTCCTGTGCTCAGAAAACAACGCTGCGGAATGTTTCTGACGCTTGTCGGAAAAGCAGGTGCTTATCTGCCCGGACGATGAGCGGAATTCTCCTTCCTCTGTGTCCGTATTAAGCACAGATGACAGGTCTCCGGGCGCGTCAATGCAGAGCGGTGTCAGGATCCGGCCCGCAGACCGGTCACCTATGCGCGTTTTATTGACAGTCCATATGACAAATGTCACTATTTTGGATTTTATTGATATTTGGTATTGACTTTTTATTTTTCATTTGTTAGAATATTATCAAGAATAAAGATTCTATTATAAACGAAAGGAGATTACTGAAGATGACGATGCTCGCAGCGGAATTGATGAAGAAAACACGGCAGACGCAGTCCGGCGGGAATGAATACCGCGGGATCATCACGAACGTCAAAGCCGCGGACCTGCCCGCCGAGGCACTCGGAGAATTCAGTGATGCTCCTTCCGAATTTGAACACACCGCACTCCTGTTATGGGGTGATACGCAGAAGGTTTACGTCAATGCCTGCACCGCCAACCGCTTTTCCGAAAACTATCTGATGTTCTGCGATCAGCTGGAAAAGAACATCAAGCAGCTCGGCTCCTACTGCCTGACGAAAGCGGTACTGGAACAGAACGGCATGTCCTTCCCGAAGCTTTCCCAAATGACCATCCGGGAGCTGGCGGGCATGGTCGGCTTCCATCTGCGCAAGGCACATGCCGCGCTGGAGGGGATCTACCGGGACAATAACATCCTCGGCATGACCTACCTGAACTGGGAATTCCGCTGGGCGGGGCTCGACAACCGCCTGCGGGCGACCGAAGTGAAAATTCAGGCCATCAAAGAAGGAAAGATCAACACCGAATCGATGCTCAAAAAGGCGGAGACTTTCAAGGGCGAACCCGGCATCAATGACAAAGCTCCTTCCGATACCGCCAAAAGCCTGCCTTCCCATGCCAACGCCCTGCCGATCAAAGGATCCATGGCGAGAACGATGCTGGGATACGAAAAGCAGGAAGAAAAACGGGAAGAAATGATCCGGAAAGAGAAAGAGCGGCTGCTCAAAGAGGCTGAGCGCTGTGAACAGCGGATCTCCTCAAGGGTCCCGGGCGGGTTCCAGCCGCCAAAGCCCTTCGGGCCGTCTAAAGAAGACTGGGCTCTGATCAACAGAGAGCGGGCGAAATCCCTGCGGGAACAGGCAGAGGCACTGGACGAAATAAAACCGGAGTATGAACCGGAAGTCCTGCCGGAGGGAGCGATAAGTGAAGCGGAAGCCCGGCAGCAGCTTTTGGAAGACGCGATGAAGCGCAGAGATCAGGAAGCGCTCCTCGCTATTCCGCTGGAGGATACTTACGCCCTTCATGGGCGCTGGGAGAAATACACCGCGAGAGTTGAACGGGAAGCCCTGCTTTCCCGGGCCGGTCCGCCGCCCGATGTGCGGAAAGCGCTGCGGGAGAAGAGAAAGAAGAGAAAGTAGGTTTTATTAGGGATTAGGGATCAACAGGCCGGAGCCGGATGGTTTCGGCTGTCTTAAATTAAACGACGGTTCGGTACGGGGACGGTTCACCCGAGGCGTCAGCCGAGGGGAACTGTCCTCCCGTTTTCAGGGAATAAGCGCTCGTTTGGATCCACAGCGGGGGCTTTAACACCATATCTTCAGGAACAGCGTCGATACTTTGATTGGGCGCGGGACACCGGCACCTGATACAAGTGTACCTGCTCCGCGACGGTACGCGTTGTATCAGGTGCCGATGTCCCTTTTTCCCGGTTAGTGCATTGCCCGGGTAAGGGTGCAGGACCTTCGGTCCAGTCCCCAAATTGTTCCGCCCTCAAGCTATGCAGGATGAACACTCGTTTGGACGCTTTGACACCATATCTTCAGGAACAGCGCCGATACTTTGATTGGGCGCGGGACACCGGCACCTGATACTGGCCTGCACCGTAAGAAACAGGCTGCGCCTATTGATTCGGTGCAGGAGCTTCGCCTGCTGCGCGACGGTACACATTGTATCAGGTGCCAATGTACCTTTTTCCCGATTTTCCTTTCCATCTTCAACAGTGCATAGCCCGGGTAAGGGTACAGGACATTCGGTCCGGTTCCCAAACTGTCTTCCCACCCGCTTTCACAGCGGGATCTCTGACACCATATCCTCAGGGGACAAGGGCCGATGTAACTCCATGTAAAACAATGGCAGAAATATGAGCACTCTGCAAAAGCGGGAGGACAGTTCCGCTGACGCGAAACCGTCCCCGATCTACATTTCAAGCCGATTATTACTCAGCGTTATAGTCTATATAAAGATCGCCTCTGCTGTTGGGTCCCATTTTAAATGTTTCCCCTTCGGGATTGGCAAGAACAAAGAATATGCGGGTTGGCCCGTCTCCCTTTGCCTGGAAGGTCACACTGATCTCACCGCTTTCTCCCGGCTGCAGAGCAACGCCGACATCAAACAGCTTCTGGTCGTTGGTGAAAGTCTCATCTCCCCAGACGACCTTGTAATTTTCAGTCCAGGCACAGGTACCGATATTGCTGAGTTCCCAGGTTTTCGTGATAAATTCGCCTTTCTTCACAACCGTCCCGTCCGGGATCGTTATATCTGAAACAAATCCTGCATGATCAGTGCAATCCGCGGGGTTCTCAACAGATTGAACAGCCTCTGCAAGTGCCAGCGGCTCGTCTTCAGCCGCTTTGGTGGTATCGACCTCATCCGCGCTTACGACACAGCGGAAGCCATAATTCCGAACCGCGTCCGGTGCTGCGCCGCTGCGGCTGAAAACAAAGCTTGCCGATTCCTGTTCAGGAGCAAGAAAACTGCCGCCTTTCACCGTATGCATATTTCCGGATATCGGACCGATGGGGTTATTTAATTCCGTATCATTGATCAATCGTGTTTCTGAGTAAAAGTCATTGACCCACTCGCTGACATTCCCTGCCATATCCATTACGCCATACGGACTCAGGTCCTGCGGATCCTGACCTGATCGATGCAGGCGGTTCGGATAGATGCCAATCCCGCGGCTGAAATTTCCCCATGGATACAGACGTCCGTCTGTACCGCGGGCTGCTTTTTCCCATTCAGCTTCCGTAGGAAGACGCTTCCCGGCCCATGTGCAGTAAACCTGGGCATCCGTCCAGCGTACATTCATGATCGGCAGATCATCACCGATCCATTCATCAGCGATCCGTTCGATCGGCTGGCAGACACCTTCCGCTACGCAGCGGGCATACTGCGCCTGTGTCACCTCCCGGACATCGATCCAATAAGCGCTCAGCGCTACCCGGTGACGGGGCAGAACCCCTTCCATGTCAAACAGGAAGGTATGATCGCTGCCCATCGTAAAGGTCTCTTCGGGAACAGCCGCCATCAGACTGTCATCGGCATTCCAGCGGATCGACCTGCCTGATAAGGGTGTTATCGGACGCGGCAGCGGTGTCGCTGTCGGTTCCGGAAGAGGGGTTTCTGTCGGAAGTGGAGTCTCAGTAGGAAGATCTTCCGCTGTTTTCTGTACAGACTGCACTTCCATCGCAGTCTGGGTCACGTGAAGCAGGCTTAATGTCTCCTGATATACCGGTGTCGTTTCGGTTTCCGTTTTATTGAAAACAGAGGCGATTTTGGGTAAATCATTCAAAAATTCCGGATGTGTCAGCCAAAGATAAACGCCGGCACCGATCAGGATCAATAAAACCAGAGCCAGCGGCAGGGCGGCTGATTTCCTGCCTTTTCCTGACGTTACAAAACCGGACTGACCGCCTGTCTTTTTATCTTTGCCCTTTTTGGATTTCTTTTGCGATGGGTTGTTATCTTCCGGAGGAAGCTCTTTTTTCGGTAAATCTTTTTCGACTACAGCCCGAATCGCCCAATAGAGCTCTTCACCGTCTTTATAGCGCAATGACTTATTGTCAGTCAGGCAGCGGGAAAGGACCGGTACCAGTTCCGGAACTTCCAACCCGGCTGACTCACTCACACATTCTTTGTAATAGGCAAAAAGATGAGAATACTCCTCAACATCTGTTCCGTCTCCCGAACTGCGATAGGGAGAAAGCGCCGTACACATTTCCAGAAGCAGCACACCGAACGCGAAAATATCCACATCCGGCTGCAATTCAGTACCCGGCATCAGATCCGGCATTTCATAAACCGGCCGGTCCATATCAAATGCCGGCGGCAGTTCCAGAAAAGAGAGATAAGCTTTCCCTTCCGGATCGATCCAGATATGGGAAGGATCCAGCTCGCCATGGACCAGACCTTCGCTGTGCAGCGCAGCCAGAGCCGAAGCAATATCCAAAGAAATGCGGTAGGCCGTCTTCAATGGCAGCGGACGTCCCTGCCTTTGAATAACGTCCTTTAAGGATGCTCCTGTTACAGCAGTCTGACGGAGAAGCAGACCTTCTTCCGCAAGTTCCGGTTCACTGACGCTGATGATGTTTGTGTGGCTGATTTTCATCAGCCGCTTCATCCGCAGCTGCAGAGCATACAGGGATTCCGCGCTCATATTGTTATTTTGAATTTTTATCAGCTTTGTATAATATTTCTTCTGATCCACAGAATCCTGCAGGGTCAGAAAGTAACCGCTCTTGTCCGCGCCTACATTGGAGATGATTTTATATCGATTATTGATCATGTTTTGTTCTGCCATAAAATTTACCTGTTTTCTCCCAAATCAATATCTCATATGAGATGATTTATTCATTTCCGCAAGGTGATTCAAAATGAGTGTGAGAAAGCATTCCTTTCCATGCGCCTCATTCTCAATCGTACCATTTTATTATCTTTCTTTCTCCATTCTACTATAATAAAAAAGAATTTTTGAAAATAACAGGAATTCCGCTTTCGTCTTCATATGGTAATGATATAATGTATATGGAGTTTAAATTTATGGGGCGATTTAACCGTTTTGTCTGGTTCATAATCATGATCATCATCGGCGGAGGCGCCGGGCTTTATTATGCCTGGTATGTCAAGCCTGCCGAATTTGTTGACGCTGCCTTGTTCAACCTGCGTTCAGATTACAAAACAGACTATGTTTTGATGACAGCCGAAATATATGCCAAAGATCATGACCGTCTGCATGCCTTTATGCGGCTGGACAAGCTGCTGCCGTCAAACAGCGAAACACGCGAGTCTGTGGTCGAAGACGCCATAAAAAGGGCTGAAGGATTTGGATATAATCCCGTCGACCTGCAAAAGATGTATCACCTGAAGGAAATCATTACCGGAGAAAGAACCACACCGACTCCGACACATGACCCTACAAGAGAATATTTATTTGAACAGACCCGGACCGCTGCCGCGGAAATCGTACGGGAATCTTCAACACCCACCCCGAATGTGAACGGGGATCCGGTAGCAGACAGCAACCCGTTCGGCACCGGTGTCATCATCACAACAGATCCCAACGCGGCACCCATGCTTGAACTGACACCCGCAGATGATTGGTACGGGTACGAAGATCCCGCTGATGATTATCCGGGAAACAATACTTCATCTGAAGATCAGGTCGGCTTCAGCGGCATTCCGGAAGGTTTTTTGGGAGATAATTAACATATGGCAGGAAAACAGAAAAAACGACCACCGCTGTATCTATTGACCGGACTCATCATCGGAGCAGCTTTAGGGCTGTTTATCGGATACAGGATCTTCCCGGTTCAGTTTTTTGATATCACCCCGGCTTCCCTGCATCAGGATTTCCAGGAGGATTATCTCGTTATGGTCGGATTAGCCTACCATGCGGACGGCGACATCGGACGGGCGTATTCGCGTATTTCAGAAATGATGTCTCCGATCGACATCGACCGGCTGCGTGCCATGAGTCTTCGCATCGACGATAATCCCGATACACACAGCAATTACGAGCAGATCCGGTCGTTCATCAACGATCTGCAGACATATATGAGCGATACCGGAAGAAGGTGAGGCTCAGGCACACTCGGCTCTGAATTTATTACAAATCTTTATTGGAGGTTAACATGATCAATGACATTCTCAATGACGGAGAAAGCAGAATGAAAGGTGCAATCAATGCACTGCAGGAAGAATTGGACGGGATCCGAACCGGCCGCGCTACACCGGCACTGGTTGAAAAACTGACAGTCGAATATTATGGCGTGCCTACACCGTTCAACCAGGTCTCAAACATCACGATCCCGGACGCACGCACCATCATGATCCGGCCGTTTGATCCGTCCCTCATCCGTCCGATGACAAAATCGATCCAGTCATCCGATCTGGGTCTGACACCGAACGACGACGGGAAAGCGATCCGGCTCATGCTCCCTCCGCTGACAGAAGACCGCAGAAAAGATCTGGTGAAACAGGTCAGCACCCGTCTGGAAGAATCCCGTGTCGCGATCCGCAACGTAAGACGCGATATCATCAAGGATCTCAAAGATGCTGAAAAGGAAAAACTCATCACAGAGGATGACCGCAAAAAGGGTGAAGAAAAAATCCAGAAATTGACCGACACCTGGACGGCCAAGGTGGATGAAGTCGGCAAAAAGAAAGAAAAGGAAATCATGGAGGTCTGATCCGCCATGGCATCCGTAAAACCTGATATCCGGGATATTCCCGCGGATCGTATCCCGCGGCATATTGCAGTCATCATGGATGGCAACGGCCGATGGGCGAAGAAACGCGGAATGCCGCGCCTTTTTGGCCATCGTGCCGGAATGGAAAGCCTTCGGGCTGTCATCAAAGCCTGCGTTGAATTCGGGGTAAAATACCTGACCGTTTATGCCTTTTCCACAGAAAACTGGGGACGACCGCAGGATGAAGTGTCGGGATTGGAAAAGCTTTTCCATGAAGCATTCACAAATGAACTTCTCGAACTGCATAAACAGGGAGTCCGGATCATTCATTTGGGACAAAGGGAAGGGATACCTCAGGATCTGTTGAAAGAGATCGATGAAGCGGTCGACCTTTCTAAAAACAACGACCGGCTGGTACTTTCCGTAGCGCTGAATTACGGGAGCCGCAATGAACTCATGCACGCTGTCCGGCGGATGATCGCCGACGGCCTGAAACCGGAAGAGATAACCGAGCAAAAAATCAGCGAATATCTGTTTACCGCGGGGATCCCGGATCCGGACCTGGTGATACGGTCTTCAGGCGAGCAAAGGCTCAGTAATTTTCTGCTTTACCAGTCCGCGTATGCTGAGTGGGAATTTCCTGAAACACTTTGGCCGGACTTCGGAAAAGAGCAGCTCCTTGAGGCAATTGCTGAATATGCCAAACGCGACCGCCGTTTTGGGAAAGTAAAATAGTTGATTTTTAAAAGAGGGTGGCCGCTTTGCGGCCTCCTGTTATATATATGCAGCAGCGTCAGCTGAGCACACAGTCCGCTGACAATTGAAAAAGAGGTAAATATGAAAGCCCGGGTGATCAGTGCATGTGTTCTTGTTCCTGTCGTTGTATTATCCGCAATTTACGGCGGGCTGCCGTTTTTATTCGTTGTACTGATCATATGCGGCTTTTCAGCGTGGGAATTCGGACGGATTTTTGACCAGCATGACGGTATCAGGACACCGCTGATTTTACTGGTCCTTTCTGTTTTGGTGCTGATCCTCGCACGCTGGTTTATCGGTATCAATGCATCGCACAGGACATTAACCTTCTGCATAATGGCTGCGATGCTCTGCGGCACCATTTTGTGTGAAAAAGACGTCCCCAAATCCGCACTAAGTTTTGTCGTGCTCACAACCGGAATGGTTTATATCGGCTGGCTCGGCGGTTATATGATCTCTCTGCGCCAGCTTCCGGATGGAGAAATAAAATTTTTAATGGTCATTTGCATGGTTTGGGCAAATGATGTCGGAGCGTTTTTCGTAGGCAGCGCGATCGGCAAACATAAAATGTTTAAAATTGTCAGTCCGAAGAAATCCTGGGAAGGGTTTTTCGGCGGAATGCTTTTCACCATGCTGGCATCTGTTTTAGCCCAGCTGCTGATCCCGCCTGTCCATAACATTGTAAATATTTTGCAGATCCTGATCCTCAGTACTGCCGTTTCGATCAGCGGACCGTTAGGTGATTACGGAGAAAGCATGATCAAACGCTGTTACAACGTCAAAGATTCATCCAACCTGATCCCGGGTCACGGAGGATTTTTTGACCGTTTTGATTCCTGCTTTTTCGCTATGCCGGTAGCGTATTACGTATTTGAGTTTATTCAGTTTCTATAATGCGGACAAGCCCGTTATTTGATTTGATTTCCACGTGTATCGGTGTCTGCTGGTTTCGCAGCGGGGTCAGCATATTTCCTGAAAGCGCATATGTATACTGAGGATATTCTATATTTCCGGCTCCGCTGATCACGCAGCTGACAACGGCACCTCTGGGAATATAAACCCGGATATCACCATAATACGAAGTGATTTTTATCGGCGCATTCGTGGAGACCGGAACCATTACATCTACCGGCCCGTGTTTGTTCTCGATAGAAACGCTGCTGAGATCCATCGACCTCAAATCCGCTTTGATATATCCGTTGTTCAATACAGCATTGATTGAAGATGTACGCTGCGGTGATAAAGCCAGATCCCAATTCGATACATTATTTGCGGCAGCTTTTCCCTCGCTTCTGAGGGTATATTTTGCAACGCTGCCCCGAATTGATGTATTATATGAAAGTTTTTCAGCGGGATCCAATTGAACCGTTCCGCTCACGAAATCGCTGCCGTTATTACCTGCCTTGAGAGAAACCTTTCCGGAAGCAGTATCAATGTTTAACTCCGCCGAATTCTGTGAAGGCATCATGATCGCCAGACTTCCATTCCCATCATAAGTGACAGGCTCAAAATCTGTCTCTTCGGTCGGCCGGCTGAACATGGCTGTCTCGTTACCGCCATAGCTTTCGGCCGGCGGTTTCGGCATATCGCCATTAAAAACAGATGTCGGCAATATGGATTCAAGGTTTATTTTAAACGGAAGCTCCCGGGCAAACGGAAGATCCACAAATGTGAACAGTATATAGATAAGAATAATGACACCGGTGATGATCACCGCTGCATTGATCAGGCTCCGATTAGAAAACATCCAGTCAAGTCCGAAAAGAATCAACAGGATCGGCCAGACTTTCATAAATAACTGCCAGATTTCATTGTTTGTGCCGCCATCCAAAAACTGTGTACTGAGCAGTGCGGCCGCGACAAAAAAAACAACCAGCCCGCCGACGATCCTGCGCTGGGATATAACCATATCCAGACCGACAAAGACCAGAATGAGCGGCCATATCTTTAATAATATATTGTTCGGCAGAAAATCGCCCATTAAATGAAGCGAATTCAGCTCCAGCAAAACGCCGGATAATATTACTGCAATCGGAAGAATCAATGAATATCTGGTACGCATAATAATAACGAAATTGCAAATTATATGCCAAACAACCGGTATTTTTTTGCATTGAAGTTTTTCATCGGAATAACCACAGTTTTTGATCCATAATAATATGACAAATTCAATTCCGAAGAGGATAAACCTCATAAAAATCATCATTTGTATGTTTTTTTTGAAAAATGGATTATAATGAAAAGGACTTATAACAGTTCAGAGTGCTGCAATATGTCAGATTATGCATAAGTCATAAAGCAGGAAATCATAAAAAATAAAAAATCACTAATTTCTTGCAAAAATCGGATTATAATGTATAATTATTTGTAAATATGTAGAAAACCTTTGGAGTTCTACCTCTGAAGGTGAAAGGAAGTGAGCATGAAAAAATCTACAATCCTTATTATTTTTGTGTTGGCCGCGATGATTCTCGGCGTAGTGGCTTCCGCTTCAGCAATGTCCACAAATCAGGCGTATGCTGATGGCGCCAATGCCATTGATAAGATTCGCGTTGCTCTGGACAAGGGTAACAAGAGCAAGGCTGAAGAAGGTCTTGCTGAACTGCGCACCGCAGTTTACGGCGGGATGACCGCTCTGGCTGCCAAGGGTGAATACAGCGATGAACTGAACAACTGCCTGAACTATGCGACTCAGGCTGTCAACGGTGCTTCCAACTGGTGGGAACTGCTCGATCTGGCTCTGACCGCTCTGAAGAACGCTCTGATGAAAGATACCGTTCCGGTCGTTGTTGTTGCCCCCGCTATTGCCCACAGCTAATTCATTATTGTGAAAACAAAAGAGCCCGGATTTCCGGGCTTTTTTGTTTTCACAATTCTCTCACTGAAAAAAATTCAGAAACCGTAAGTAATTTTATAATTCTTCAGCAAGTCATGATATAATATTTCATATAATTATAGTCTTATAATCTATTTTTATAATGTTGAATATCATGACAATAACATTCTCTGATTTTATAACACAATTCACAACGAATTTACCCTTTACGATCACAGTAATACTCACGTTGGGTGTGATCTTCGTCAATGGCTGGACTGATTCTCCCAATGCGATCGCTTCCTGTGTTTCCACGAGGGCAATACATCCGCGAAAAGCGATCCTGATGGCAGCAGTATGCGATTTTCTCGGTGTCGTGGTAATGACGGCTTTCAACGCTAAAGTAGCTGAAACTATTTATAATATGGTTGATTTCGGCGGAGATGCGCATGATGCGCTGATCGCTTTATGCGCAGCGATGGTCGCTATTGTTACCTGGGCTGTGGCAGCATGGTTTTTTGGAATTCCGACGAGTGAAAGCCATGCCCTCATTGCGGGCATTTCCGGAGCCGCAATTGCTCTGCATGGCAGTTTCCGCGCCATCAACGGAGCTGAATGGGTCAAAGTCCTTTACGGTCTGGTGCTTTCCTCGATTCTTGGCTTCGGGATCGGATTTGTGATCGCAAAAATAATAACGGAATTATGCCGTGAAATCGAACGTCCCAAAACGATTACTTTTTTCCGCCGCGCACAGGTTTGCGGCGGAGCCGCAATGGCTTTTATGCATGGAGCCCAGGACGGACAAAAATTTATCGGCGTCTTTTTGCTGGGAGCCTTTCTCGCAAAAGGCAATCCAAACGTAGAATCTTTTACGATCCCGCTGTGGCTGATGATTTTATGCTCCCTCACCATGGGGCTCGGAACTTCTATCGGCGGATACCGCATCATCAAAGCTGTCGGAATGGATATGGTCAAACTTGAGCCTTATCAGGGATTTTGCGCGGATACTTCCGGTGCGATCTGCCTGCTGATATCGACGCTGCTCAGTCTTCCCGTCAGCACCACGCAATGCAAAACCACAGCTGTCATGGGAGTAGGCGCAGCAAAACGATTGTCTTCCGTAAACTGGGGGATCGTCAGGGAAATGATATTGACCTGGGTGCTGACATTTCCGGGTGCCGGATTGATCGGATATCTGATGGCCAAAGTTTTTATACATATTTTCTGAGCTATGGGATCCATCCATTTTACAAATCTTTAGAGGAGAATAACAAAATGTTTGGCAAGAATAAACGGGATTCTTATTATTTTGACAGCTTTATTTCACAATGTAAATTCAGCTGCGATCTGGCCGAAAAGACCTCCCAGATACTTCACAATTATAAACATGATGAAATAAAAGATAACCTGATAGAATTGCACGGGATCGAACATGCGGCAGACCAGGTTCAGCATGACATCATGGAGCATCTTATTAAGGAGTTTATCGCCCCACTGGAGCGTGAAGATATTGTTCTGATTGCCCAGGAACTGGATGATTTGACAGATTGCATCGAAGATATTATGATCAGCTGCTATAAATATGACCTCAAACAGGTCGATGAGGTAATGCTCCAATATATCGATTTGATCAACCGCAGCGTCAGCCGCCTTCATGATCTGCTGCAGAAATTTGAAAATTTCAAAAAGGACCAGGAACTGCCCCGGATTATCATTGAAATCAATCAGCATGAGGAAACCGGCGACCGGCTTTACCGGGAAGGGATGCACAACCTGTTCGTAAATGAAAATGATCCAAAAGTCCTGATATCTGTAAAAGCGGTCTATTCATGCCTTGAAACCGTAATGGATGATATTGAAGACCTCGCTAACACGATCGAATCTGTAATTATGAAAAACACATAAGCCGTTGCTGATCAGAAATCATATTCTCAGATCAATTTCCCGTATTGTGAATTGTTTTGAAGATATCCCGGTATACCTTCAAAACAATTTTTTTGTTATACCGATATGTGAGAAGAACTTTTCAATGCACTAATTAAATTGTCGAGGGCGCCCCGGAGAAGGACGCCCTCATGACAATGGTTAGAAATTCGTTCTTGGAGAGAGAACGAAACGAAACATAGATACCCTGGGACGACGTAAGGAGAGAGAGAGTTTTCGTCCCAACTATGTTTTCTACAATGTTAATCTCCGCTTAGACATTCCGAGTCCGTTGGCATAATCATAGAGATCTTCTACTGTACCATTGAACGCGTTCATGTCAAGACCTTTGGATTCAACCCCGAAGGCAATTCCGTCGCCGGTGGATTTGTATTGCCAAATCCGCCAGTCAGACCACACGCCATATTTCGGGCGGTGAGCTTTCAGGTTGTACCAGGCGATCCACAATTCCATGTTTTTCACCATTTCGGTCAGCGGATCCAGTTTGGTGATGCCGGCAAGATTGGTGTAAAGAATCGGAGTATGTCCCAGAATCTGTTTCACCTTTTCCGAAAATTGCCGAACGATCTTATCAGACTGGTCGTGGTCAGGATAGTCCGGGTATCCCGCAATGCCGGGACTTTCAAAATCCATGGCAGGAAGCAGTTCCCCCGGATCATCAACGAGCAGATTTGCGAAATATTCAGCCTGGCGTTTTGGAGTATCAGATCCATCCCTCATATCATAGAAGTGATATGCACCGCGCAGAAGCCCTGCGGCTTTCGCGCCTTCCCAATTATGGCGGAAGGATTTATCTTCCCACAGGTTCTGGCTGGCTTTCACATATACAAATGATGCTCCGGCTTTCCGCATTTTTTCAAAATCCGGTTTGCCCTGCCAGAAACTGATATCGACTCCCAACGCACGTAATCTGCTCATAATTTTTGTATCCTGTAATATATTGATGCAATTAGCATGCCAATTTATTTTATAGTAACGAATGAAATTGCTTTTTTGTTTCCTGTTTTTTTAAGTTTTTGTCTATTATGTCGTAAATTTCACTGCTAAGATAATTTCTGTGTTTTTTTCCGGTCACTTAATCTCATTCATTCCTGCTTTTTATATAACAATATTCATGCCAAATTATTCATCATATCCATAAATTTTTAAAACTCATAAAGTATAATTGAGAAAAATTCCTGTCATCGAATCGAACGGGTACTATTTACACTAACAGCAGGAGCGCAATATGGACCAAAAGGAAAAAGCCGGAATCATTTATGACCGCATCGCAGAGCATTGGGGAATGCCGGACTGGAACACGCTGCCGGCAATCGATGAACTGGTTAACACGATCATTTCGCAAAACACAAATGACCGCAATCGTGATATCGCTTTTGCCAAACTGAAAGAGACGTATCCGTCCTGGGATGAAGTGCGAGACGCTCCCACAAGCAGCGTTATTGAATGTATCCGCAATGCCGGGCTCGCGAACCAAAAGGCGCCCCGGATCCAAAAGGTGCTTCGTGCGATTTCCGAAACCGCCCCGGATTACGACCTTTCTTTTCTCAAGGATAAGTCTCCTGAAGAAGCACGGGAATGGCTGACGTCGTTTGAAGGTGTCGGTCTCAAAACAGCTTCGATCGTCATGGTCTTTTCCCTGGGAATGCCCGCTTTTCCGGTCGATACACATATCTACCGTGTTACCGGCAGGCTGGGTCTGCGTCCGGAAAAATCAGATGTGAATCAAACTCACATGCTGATGCTGGAGCTTTTTGATCCGTCAGTATATGGTCCTGCTCATATCAATCTGATTTTACTGGGCAGACGGTTATGCGATGCGCGGAAGCCAAAATGTAGGGAATGTTTTCTCAATGATATTTGTGATTGGTATATAAAACACCAGGATGCCGAATCACAGAAACAATAGATACTTAAACAAAAAAGCCGGTTTTGAACCGGCTTCAGCGCCCCCTGAGGAATTCGAATCCCCAACCTTTTGCTCCGCAAGCAAACGCTCTATCCAATTGAGCTAAGAGGGCATTTCCTAACGACTCCATATTTATACACCCCACACCAATTTTCGTCAAGGGAAACAACAAAATTTATGACGAAAATGTTATTAAAATTATTCTGCCTCAATATTATGTGTAAAAGTATAAGAGAGACAGAATTCCCGGGAGACGTTATGCCAAAGCAAAAACAGCTGATAAACAAAAAGTAATTATAATGACAGTTATATTAGAAATTAATTAATATTATTGAATTTAGGCAATTCTCTATATGGTTTGTGTTATAATTTGGATGTAACTGTTCAGATGATATCGGAAGACAAAAACTCATATCCATTGTATTTCCGAAATTCCAAATGATCCGGTGTCATCTATTCTGAGCTGTTATCTGTGAACGAAAAACAATTTACGGAGAATTTGCTATGAAAAACAGAGAACGCATCATTTTTATAATTTTATTGTTTGCTGTTTTTATCTTTTTCCAGACAGTATCAGCCAAAGATACACTGGTAGCTGATACCGGTTTTCGTGTCGGAAAAGATGGTTTTGGTTTTGAAAATTACGGTTCACAGGTTTGTTCGGGAGGTTCCGGAATGTGGGGCGGCTCGAACTGCTTCCGTGTTGAAAACCTGACCAGCGCAGAAATGGTGCGAATGTTTGGCACACAGGTATGCAAATCAGTTTCTCAGGATGGCACATGCACACTGACAAAAGTCGCAGAACAATGGATGAATGAAATCAATTCGGTTGTTGCCAATGGACATTGTGAAGGGATGGCTGTTCTCAGCTCTCTGTTTTACTCCGGTCTGGCAAACCCTTCCGATTATGGTTCCAGCAGCGTCAATAAACTGCAGCTGAAGAACAACCGTGCTCTTCAGCGCGAAATTGCGTACTGGTTCACGACCCAGTGGTTTATGGATGATTATCTGATCGAAAAAGATCCGACATCCCAGGTGCAGTATCTCATCAATCATTTCAACAGCAATCCCAATACGCCGATCCCGCTTGGAATTTATCAGCGTAATCTCAGCGGCGGACACGCGATCACTGCTTACGCTGTGGTAAACCATGGCAATGGTATTTACTATATCATGGTTTACGATAACAATTATCCTAACGAGGAAAGATACATCACTGTTGATACCAACAAAAACAGCTGGTCTTACCAGACCTCAACCAATCCGTGGATGAGTACCGGAAATTATTCCGGTCAGGGTAAAACAAACCCGATCCAGATCGGGCCGGTTGAGCCGCGTCTTGGAAAATTCAAATGTGATTTCTGCACGCAGCAGCCTTCCTCAAGCTGGGATTCATGGAACCCATGGCAGCCATCTCAACCGCAGCAGCCATCTGATGGTGAGGATTATTCTATCTGGGACATCCTGAGTCCGTGGATCTCTCCATCTGACAGCAGCAGTCCGTCTCCGTCTGTACAGCCTACTGCTACACCACAGCCTTATCAGCCTTCTGACGGCAGCGGTTATTCGATTTGGGATATTCTTTCCCCGTGGATCGATGGTTCTGACAGTTACTCTTCTCCTACATCTGTACCTGACAGCAGTTCTTCCATCTGGGATATATTATCGCCATGGATGGCACCTGATAATTCAGGCGGTCCATCATCGGGAAGTGATGTCTGGTTCCCGACACAAACTCCGCAGGGCGGCGGCAGCCGGAAACCTACCGCTGTTCCGACAGCTGTACCCACTGCAAAACCGCTGGTGCGTCCGACAGCTGTTCCTGCAGTTCAGGATAATAGCGTGGAAATGAATAAGATCTCTGTTTCATCAGCAATCAATATTTATATAGAAACAGATGATGATCTCCGCGCCGGATATGACTGGGAAACGGATGAAACATTCGACGAAATCCCGGGTGTTGAAATTACACGTTCCATGGGACGTTCTTCCGCAGTTCTGCCAAATACGCTGAAATATTACCTGTGGATGAATTATCCTGAAAGCGATGAGTCAAAGACTTTCGATGCGATCATTACATCCCCCGGCCGCTACCTGAAACTCACCAACATTCAGGAAGCGTATTCCTCTCCGAATTTTGTTTATAATCCGCCAACCTATCACAAGGATATGGATATGGAGTTTGAAGCCTTCGAGGTAATAGCCAATGGGGATGAACTGCCGGGCGTTGACTTTACGATCACCGATGAATACGGAGAGTACAATTTCAAATTTGAAACCTCAATGAGAAACGGAAGACGGAAAACTCCGGATGCTCCTGTTGATTTTCTGATCTTCCACAACTACGAAGAAGGCGAGATCGGTATCTGGATTTCTGCACTGTATGATGAGGATGCGGAACTCTTCAATAACGCGACATTTGATGTGGCAGCGGAGTTTACACTTTGGGATGATGAAGGCGAACTGCACGTCGTAACGCCCAAAACAAAACCTGTCAGCCTGAATGAAAATGGAATGTTCTTCTTCAATTATGTAGATTGGCAGAATGGTGAAGGACTGAACCTGAAAGCAGATCTGGATGGTGATGACGTTTACGAGACCAATCGAGCGCTGAAATAAATTCCGACGCGTTATTTAGAATATTACATAAACAAACATCACAGATATAGATAGGGCAAAAAACCTTCTTCTGTCTGTGATGTTTGTTTTTCCTGCAGATCACAAATCAGATTAAGGTTTTGAAAAAAGTTCATTTTCTGAGAAAAAAGGGATACGCACTCTGCATTTTCCTTTTTTCTGCTTTTTAATTAAAACAATATAGACTTTCGGAAAAAGCTATGCCCGGAACAGGTTGTGATTTAACCGGGAATTAAAATGATCCGCTGCAGTGATGCAGCGGATCAGGTTTGATTATATTCTTATTTTACTTCCAGTATTTTAATAGTGTAAGCCCCGGCCGGTGCAGCGACTTCAACAGTTTCTCCGGTATGATGTCCCATCACCGCTTTCCCGATCGGAGACTCATTAGAAATTTTATTGGCCATCAGGTCAACTTCCGGAGCACCGACGATTATATAGGTTTCGGGTTCATCCTCGCCATCTTCCAAAACAACAACTGTTGAACCAACGCCCACCTCTCCGGATTTGACCGGTTCATCAACAACTTTTGCATTGGAAAGCAGGTATGCAAGATCGTCAATTCTCCCAAGAACGAAAGCCTGTTCATTTTTAGCTGCTTCCAGTTCAGCGTTTTCAAGGAGATCATCACCACCGCCTTCAATGGCAGCATGCAAACGATTGGAAACTTCAACACGTCTTACATTGCGCAGATAATCAAGTTCTGCTTCTATTTTATTGTAGCCTTCCCGGGTAAGGATCGTATCAGCCATAGGTGCCTCCACAAAGGTGTATTAGCCATAGATGAAAAAAATACCCTCCCTATTCAGGAGAGTAATTGGTTTGTGAGCGTGGAGGGACTCGAACCCTCAACAAACGGCTTAAAAGGCCGCTGCTCTGCCATTGAGCTACACGCCCATCACACAACGACCATTAGTTTAGCACCAACTCATTATTTCGTCAATAGTTTTAATAAAATTTGTGATTTTTCATATGTAGGATTACCATTGATATGTTACAGATAACAAAAATAAAGAAGCGAATAGAAACCAATCTAAAATTAAGTCGCCAAACAAACCAAAGAAAGGCAC
>CADACE010000007.1 GCA_902786265.1 uncultured Chloroflexota bacterium
GACACCGCTCTGCATTGACGCGCCCGGAGACCTGTCTCCTGTGCTTAACCTATGCTCAGCGGAAGGAGAACCCTGCTTCATCGTTTGGGCAGATCAGCATCTGCTTTCCCGATGGGCGTCAGAGATATCCCGCGGCGTTCTTCCCTGAGCACATGTGACAGATTCACGTGCGCGTCACGGCAGTTCGGCGCTATGGTAAAGCACGCGGATCAGTCACCTGCGTGCGCATGTTTTTCCGCAGCACAGGTGACCGGTCTGCGGGCTGGACCCTGACACTGCTCTGTCATGACGCGCCCGGAGACCTGTCTCCTGTGCTTAACCTAAGCACAGCGAAAGAAGAACCCTGCCCATCGTCCGGGCAGATCAGCACCTGCATTCCCGATGGGCGTCAGGGATATCCCGCGGCGTTCTTCCCTGAGCACATGTGACAGATTCGCGCGCGCGTCGTGGACTTTCGGCGCTATGGTCCAGCACGCGGATCAGTCACCTGTGCGCGCTTTTCACCTGCGCGTACTTCCCTAAACCAAAGCCGGAGATCATCTCACATATAAAAACTTAATTTTTTCACAGGAAAACATAAAGCATGATACTATTAGAAAAATCAGAGATGGGGAAAAGGCGATACAAAAAACCGGGCTTTGGGATGATTTGTCTTCCTCTTGAAGTTCGCGGTGAACCGGGCAGCTGCATCAAGTGGGACAAATGAGAAGAGCGCTGCCCCCGGCATCTCCGGATCCGGTATCTGCGGAGGACGTGATAAAGAGATGACCGACACGTTGGAACAAGTATCGTCATGATTGCCGGGACAGGATCCGGAAATGGACTGCACCCGGATCTTTCAAAAATCAGAAAGGAGTAAACACATGCCGTTTATTGACTCAAAAGTGACTGTGAAAATTACCGATCAGGAAAAGGAAGAAATTAAAACCGAACTCGGGAAGCTCATCACCACGCTGAATAAAAGCGAAACCTATCTGATGGTCGGGATCGAGGATTCGTATGATCTCTGGTTTGGCGGGAAGAAGCTGGATAAAGGGGCCTATGTTTCGGTCAGCCTGTTCGGGACCGCGCCAAAGGAAGCCTATGAAACACTGACGGAACAGATCTGTGATCTTCTGAGCAGGAAGCTAGGCATTCCGGGAAATGCCGTCTATGTCACCTATCACCCGGTTTACGACTGGGGCTGGAACGGAAAGAATTTCTGAATATTTCAACTGCGTACAGGGGGCCGGTCCACATCGCCGAATGGCTGCCTGTCGTCCTCTGCCCTGCCCGGCGATGCGGACTGTACCCCGGGGCACGGCACCACATCAAGGAAAAAAACACATCCGCTGGATTCAGCGCCGTCTCCCCGGGGTACAGGTCCTGACACCGAACAATGTCATTGCTAATCGGCATAATTTCGGCGTCATGACCCGTCCCCCTGTCAATTCACCTGCGCGCGCCTGATTCCCGCGTACAGGGGGGCGGTCTGCGGGTTTTACTTTGCATGGGCGTAAAAAGGTGTTGGCGGGTCGCCCTGCAAACGGGGCTGAGATTCATAGATTCCGGATTACAGATTCAACCACAAAGCAGGACGCACAACCGCGCTGCTAAAGTAGACAGTGACGCCAAGACCGTTGACAATACCAACAGAATCGACATTGGCGGTATAACCACCGCCGACACCGGGCGAGCGGAGCCACCACCACGCCGTATTCAAATCTTTATTAACATATGCTCCATTATTTTTCGCGTATGTCGTCGGTTTACATTGCCGTGCTTCATCATTCGCGAAATATTGGTCTGTTTCATCGATACTCAACAGGAAGATCCGGTCTGTTGTGTCATTTCCGCCTTTCGTTCTGTATTTCGCATTGTCAGGGTTCTTCACCCTTACCTGCTGGATCTGTCCCTTTTCTTCATTGCTGAATGCGCTGTTATAAAACTCCCCGTTCAGCCATGTTCGCAAGATACTGGTTTTCCAGGTAACATTCGTATACGTTTCATTGTACCTTTTCGTGTCCAGTCCATATTTGCTGACCACCAGCGCGCGGCTGTCTTCAACTGTCAGCACCTGCCATTCGATCGCTTCTGTGCCATTGTTTTTGTTTCCGTCCTGCTCATAGTGCCCCAGCGTGATGATATCTCCCACTTTCACCGCCGGTTTCGGTGTTGCGCTTGGTGCAGGGGTTGCACTTGGTTTCGGGGTGTTCGTCACTATCGGCATCGTCGTCGCCGCGGTTACCGTTGAAAAGAAAATTTCCGCTCCCACATCAAGATTCAGCCAAAATGCAGGACGCACAACCGCGCTGCTAAAGTAGACAGTGACGCCAAGTCCATTGACAATACCAACAGAATCGACATTGGCGGTGTAACCTCCGCCGACGCCGGGCGAGCGGAGCCACCACCACGCCGTATTCAAATCTTCATTGACATATGCTCCGTTATTTTTCGCGTATGTCGTCGGTTCGCATTGCCGTGCTTCATCGTTCGTGAAATATTGGTCTGTTTCATCGATACTCAACAGGAAGATCCGGTCTGTCGTGTCATTTCCGCCTTTTGTCTTGTAAATGGCATTGTCAGGGTTCTTCATTCTTACCTGCCGGATCTGTCCCTTTTCTTCATTGCTGAACACGCTGTTGTAGAACTCCCCGTTCAGCCATTTCCGCATGATACTGGTTTCCCAGGTAACACTTGTATACGATTCATTGTACCTTTTCGTGTTCAGTCCATATTTACTGATTACCAGCGCTCGGCCGTCTTCCACTGCCAGTACCTGCCATTCGATCTCTTCCGCTCCGTTGTTTTTGTTTCCGTCCTGCTCGTAGTGCCCCAGCGTGATGATATCTCCCACTTTCACCGCCGGTTTCGGTGTTGCGCTTGGTTTCGGGGTTTTCGTCACAGTCGGCGTGGGGGTTGCTGTCGCGGTCGCGGTCATTGTCGCAGTCTGCGTTGCCGTCGGTTCCGCCAATTTCGTCTGAGTTGCGTTGAACGCATTTTGCGTCCCCGCTATTTCTGTCTGCGCCTGACGGAACGATTCCTGCGTCTGCTGCCAGGCATTTTGTGTCGCGATTATATTAAAAGCTTCCCGGGTTTCGGCTATTTCTGTCTGCGCGTTCTCAATCGCCTCCTGTGTTTGTTCCATTGCTATCATCGTTTGTTCTGCAAGGGCTGTTCGCTTCGCTTCCGCTGTCCGTGTCTGCATTTCATTGACAAATGCCTGCGTGGCGGTCTGGTCACTATTCACCGCTTCCTGTGTACCCAGGGCTCTCCGCGTCTCCACCTGCACCGTCTGTTCCATCCGGTTTTCACGTTCGGCCTGTGTGGCACTCGCTTCTAACGCTTCTTGTGTCTGTGTCTGTTGATCTTCCGCTGCCGCCGTGATGTTCCACGCCGTTCCCGTCTGCTCCACATGCAGCGCTTCCCGGGTTTCCCCTGCCCGCTGTGTTTCCGCCGCCTGATGCGTCTTCTCTGCCTGCGCGGTCTGCGTGCTCTGCCCATCGGCAGTCAATTGCGACGCCAGTTCCAGCGCGGTCTGCGTGGACTTTCCCGATTCAGCAGTCTGTGTCCCCGCGATATTCAGCTGATTTTGGTGAATGCCGCGATAGAGAAAAAATCCCGCTGCCAGAAGCACTGCCAGCAATACCGGCAGCAGCCAATTGGCCTTTTTTTGCGGTTTTGATTCTCCGATGGGTCTCCGGACTTCTTCCCGCTTTTCTTCCTTCCGCGGTGCAGGCGCAGGTTTTTCGGCGGCTGCCGCAGGGATGCTGATTTCCGGCTCTTTTTCGTTCAGCTCCGCATACAGCTCCCGCATGCTCTGCGGACGGTTCTCACTCCGAACCTCCAGCCCATGAAAGATCGCTTTTTCGACCTTCTCCGGCATATCCACACCCGTTTCTGTAATTGGTAATATCTCTGCTACTCCCAGCATACGATCTGTGGCATCTGCCGGAAGAGCGCCGGTGAGCACAGCGTACATGGTGGCGCAAAGCGCATAGATATCCGTATATGGTCCCTGCCGGCTCTTCGGGCTGTACTGCTCTATCGGCGCATAGCCATGGCTCACAACAGCTGAATAAGTTCCCGTCACCTCCGATGAGACAAAGCTGCGTGCTGCACCGAAATCCAGCAGCACCAGGCGTTCCGTTCCGTCTTTGGCTTTATATACTTTGATATTGTCCGGTTTGATATCCCGATGGATCAGATGCGCCTTATGCAGGTTATCCAGCTCCAGGATCAGGGGGGTGAACAGGTCCACCACCCGACGCCATGGCATCTTCCCGCCACATGCTGCCACCTCTTTGGTCAGTGTGTTCCCCTCCAGGTAGTTCATGACGATATAGGCGGTCCCGTTCTCGCGGAAATAGTCGCGAACTTTGACGATGTTCGGGCTTTCGATGGCTGCCAGCCGCTGTGCTTCCGCCTGAAATTCATCGCAGCCTTTGCTGAAACCTTCCGCTTTTTCCTTCGAGGATAGAGCAGTCACACGGATCGAGTGCGGTAAGCGGACACCAACGCCTGTGGGAAAATATTCTTTGATTGCTACCTTGATTTTCAGAGCGGTATCAAACCCCAGATAGGTAATGCCGAATCCGCCCTGTCCCAGGACTTTCCCTACCAGGTATTTTCCGGCAAGGATGGTCCCTTCCGGCAGCGCGTTTTCCGGGTTTTGGCGATGGCAGTTATCATGCCCGCAGGCAGGACAGACCGTCTGCCCGGAGTCCATCCGTGTCATGCAGTTATAGCAGTAGTTCAGTTCCGCATTTTCTGAGTTATCCATATCAATTTCCGCCGGATTCCATAATCGCAGTTGTTTTCATATTATAAAGCATTATTCGGCGAAAAGGAAAGCCCTGATCAATGGTTTCAGCTTTAGCGACAAGCGTCAGGAACATTCCGCGGCGTTGTTCCCTGAGCCCAAGAGACAGATTCGCGTTCCTTCGATTCTGTAGTAAAGCACGCGGATCAGTCACCTGAGCGCGCTATAAAAAAAGAGCTGCCTGGTCGGGCAGCTCTCTTCGGGAGAGATCAATTGCCCTCTATTCGGGACCCTTCCTCCCATTCGCCTTCATATACTTCACCGTTTGCGTATGTCATCGTTCCGTGGCCGGTTATCTCATATTCGGCAATCTGAACAGGGGCATAATATATCTCTTTCATTTCACCTTCATAAACATCGCCGTTAGTGAAGATCATTCTGGCATGATAGATATAATTATCCCGAAACTCGGCAGGTATTACTTCCCGCAGTTCAAGCTCTGCTATATTGCAGTCTTCATCAATAAAACTTCCCTTCAATAAATGGCCATCTTCCCATCTGCCCATGGTCACCTGATCGCATTTCTGCGATTTATGAACCGGTTTATATGACAGGATCCTGACTCCGTTCCCGTTCCATGTGTCATTTTCCCATTCCCCATCATACTTGCCGTTATCATTCATGTATAAGGCAAGGTTTTCGCTTCCGAATCCCGATCTCAAATTATTCCTGAATTCACCTTTGTAATATTCAAAGTAATCGACAGGGTCGTGACTGCCGAGCCAGGCATATAAGTATAAAAATGATCCCTTGCCGTCCATCGTGTCATCTTTCCATTCACCGGCATAAAAAGATTTGTCTAAATATTTGTTGCCGGCATTGGAAAACCAGATCCCTTTTCCGTTCTGCCTGCCTTCGGAAAGTTCCCCGAAATAATATTTGCCTTCGAATTCGGCAAGTTCAAAATCTTCAAAAGATCTGCCGCATTGTTCGCAGGCATTTCCCGTATTGATCGTATGACAATCCGGACAGAACCAGCTGCCCTTTTCATGATTGCAAACTTCACAGGAATCGCCCGTATTCTCTTCTCCGCAAACCAGGCAGATCCATGGATGGCCCTCAGATGTTTGCGCTCCGGCCGTCATTACGACTGAGAAGAATATCGAAATGATAAAGAGCAAAAACAATTTTTTCATATGTTCCCCCTTCTGAATATTGCTGCAGATATCTGCTTTTAGTATATTATATCCGGCAGGTCAAAGTGTACCGGTACACTTTGACCTGTCCCCTTTGTACCGCTGTTGCTGCTTCAGGAGTTTTGGCCTTCTGTTTCGATTTTTTCAAGGGTGTCGGTGAGGATGGCTTTGCGCAGGTCCGTGAGCCAGGATGAGAACGCCACGGTGTCAAAGGCGTAGGTCTTGTTCAGTTCATACTCGTGTTCTTCCCAGGTGTCGATCGGGGATTCATTGTGCTGGATCACCGCTTCCAGTTTGTCCAGCGCTTTGTACAGTTTGGCTTCCGGTGTTTGCTGGGCGTCCATTTCCTCATACAGGGCAGACATATCCCGGGAAAGCTCCGGCGGAAGGGACAGCACCCATTGATGCAGCAGAGAATCTTCCGTATCCCGGTCAGAGTCGGTCTTTACAAAGGTTGGGATATCGCCGGTAAAGCACTCTCCCAGGTCATGGATCAGGCACATATCCACGACTTTATCCATATCCAGTTCGGGGAATTCATGCCGCAGCAGGAACGCCATCAGGGAGATCCGCCAGCTGTGTTCGGCGACACTTTCCCTTCGTCCTTTTGTCGTTGTACAATGCCGCGGCGTATCCTTCAGCCTTTCGGCAACATGCAGTATTTCCAGAAATTCTCTCGGGTCCATCATCAATCATTCCTTACATATAACAGTACAGATACGAAGCACATCATAAGTGCAGCTGACCTCATGTGCTTCATCCTGAATCATATCCTTTAAACACAACACAGGGACATTCCCGGTAACAGCAGGCACGCCCCTGTGTGCTTTGTACTGATCATTTCCTGCCGGATTATTTCTCAGCAGGTTCCCATTTGCAGCGGACAGGCGACACAATGGAGCCGTCTTTCTTCATAGCCGCAAATGCTTTATCCACGACTTTACGGTCTAGCCCGGTGAGTTCAGCGACTTTTCCGGCATTGAGCGGTTCACCCGCTTTCCGCATCGCGTCAAGGATGAGTTCTTTTTCGTCCATCTGTTTTCTCCTTAAGTGTTATTGTCAGGTCTAATCGACCGCTCTGATTATAACATAGCTTGTAAATGTTCATTACCCGGCGGCGCGGCACGGGTGCAGCGGCTGACCTGATGTGCTTCATACACAATCGTTACGGGACGATCAGCCCGGTGGCGTGTTCAGGCACCGGCGTGATGAGCCCTGTCGGGTGTTCTGTTGTCGTATAGGTAAACGAAGCCCAGGCATCAGTGACCACATTCAGCGCATGGAGCTGTATCTGGTGCCCGCCGAAGTTCGATACCTCGTTGCAAATCGTCCTGGAACCGTTCGGGTCATCCCACTGGTACAGTGACACACCATCGACAAGAATTTCAGCACCGGTGGCGCCGCTGGTCGACCAATAGACCGTCACGCAGTTTTCCGGGTATCCTTGATAGGAATCCGCGTAGAAGGAATTGATCGAAATCGGAATATAGTGCTGGCCATCATCCGGCGTGGGTGTCGGATAAACCGGCTGCGGACCATCCGATACATTAACATTCACCCAGACCGTTTCACCGAAGTTCAGCCCTGTGGGAGCGCGCATCTGCCAATAGCCCTTATAGGAGCCATTTCCTGACGGAGCGATAAAGTCAACGGAAAGGTCTGCCGTCTGTCCCATGGCGACAGTACCGGGAACATAGATGTTGTTCCCGCTCATCTGGTCGCCGGTAACATAGACAAATGAATAATCAGGCGTCCAGGCACAGGTCCCGTTGTTGTAAACCCGCCAGGTTTTCGTGAAGTATTCACCCGGAGCGACCTGGGTTCCGTCAGGGATGGTCACATCCGCGACAAAGGTCATCGAGTTAATGCAGGCTGCCGGAGCAGGCTGTGTGGGGTATACCACGGGAGCGGCGGTCGGAACCACAGTCGGATGTATGATTGTCGAATCATCCTCCCCGTAATTCATGGAGAAAAAGCGGTCCGCGATCTGCTGGGCCGTGCCGTCCTTTATCATGTCCGACAAATGCTGGTTGACGACATCCGTCAGCGTGGAACCTTTTTGCAGTCCGAAGGCATAGTCTTCTTCCAGGAAACCATCATAAAACATCTGATAATTTCCGGTCGGCTTATAAAACAATTCATAGACGTCCTGGTCGAGGACAACCAGATCCACATCCTTGCGGTCCAGGCCTTTCATCAGGTCCGTCGCGTTGGAATAGAGATAAATGTTTTTGAGATCAACGTATCCGCCGCTAACGAGATTGTCACGGATCCACTGCTCAAAGCTGGTAGCCTTCTGAACACCGATCTTCAGATTGCTGAAGCTGCTGTAATCCACAGAGGCCGGTTTCGGAAGGGAGGACAGCGCGATGAACTGAGCTTCACCTTTATAATAGACTTTGGTAAAATCGATCAGCTCCTCACGGGCAGCGGTCTTTGACATCCCCCGGCCGATGATATCGACCTGACCGATCTTCAACGCGTCAATCAATCCGTCGAAGGCAATATCGACCGTCTGGAGGGTAACACCCATTCGGCGGGCAACCTCTTCGATGAGCGCGATATCCATCCCGGACATTTTTTCGTTTTCGTCATAGAAGACAAACGGGATATATTCCGGAGATGAGCCCATCCGCAGCACGCCATTCTTCGTGACATCGGCAAGATCATCCGCCTGGACAGCGGCTGCTGCCAGAAAAACAAATAAAACAAGCAGAAAAACAAAACATTTCCTCATCGGATAATTCCTTTCATTAGTGATCGGTCCGGAAAAGCGGAATGAAGAAAAGATCATGATCTTTCAATCACTCCTGTTCCCTTATTTTACTCCTTTTTCTGTCGGCGGAAATACATTACCGGTTTAATCACCGATTTTTCTCCTGTTATATTTATCCGTTTCGGTGCATTTAATGCTGAACCAATGACTCCAGAAACGCCTGTGCCTCGGTGTAGCCGCCGCAGGCGCGGAAGCTTTCGGATATCCGGACCGCACCGGCTTTATACGCGGGATCATTCAGCACCAGTTTTACAGCGCTCAGGATATCCGATTCGGAGATCGACTTCAGCCTGACGCCCGCGCCAAGCTCTTCGGTCCTTTTGGCAACAGCTCCCTGTTCCGGTGTCTGCGGGAAAAGCACGAGCGGGACTTCAAAAAACAGCCCTTCGGAAGCGGAGTTCATGCCGCAATGGGTGATGAACGCGTCGGCAATGGACAAAACCGCCATCTGGTCGACAGACTCGTAGATCTGAATATTCGCCGGCAGATCCTCAAAATGATCCGGATTTGTGCCCATGGAGATGATTACCTGCCAGTCAGTCTGCCCCATAGCATGGATGCAGCTGCGGTAAAACTCCCGATTCTGGTTCACCGTTCCCATGGAGACGTAAACGGTTTTTTCCGCGGTTTTTGTGAAAGGCTTCGTGATGGGCCGAATCGATGGGCCGATGAAGTGATAACGTTCGGAGAAGGTTTCGGAGCGGGGCTGGAAATATTTCGAGGTATAGACGATCGTGTCGGTATCATTGTCATTCTGAACAATATCCAGTATCCCTTTGACCGGGTACCCTTTCTGCTGAAGACGCCTGATTTGAGCATTGATCCGCGGCATGGTAAATAACATTTTCAGGATGTCCCAGGGTGTTTCCTTCATATATGCCGCTGAGTATCGATTGAAAGCAAAGGTCGTGGTGGAGCAGACATACGGGATCCCGTGCTTCATGGCTACCAGCTTGCCCCAAAAGGCCACGGAATCGGATACGATGAGATCCGGTTTGATCTCCCCGATCTTCGCCGTCGTCATCTCGTCCAGCGCCAGGGTCGATGAGACCAGCAGTTCGGTGGCAAATGCCTTGTCCTTGCCGACCCGGTCCGCGTTTTCCTTGTCTTCCATTTCGAAGTCGTAACCGTCGCAGCCGATGAAGTGCGCACCGGCATTTTCGATCTTTTCCCGGAACTGCTCGAATGAAAAATAGAATATCTCATGTCCGGCGTCTGTCAGCTCTTTCACCAGGCCGAGTGTCGGGTTGGTATGCCCGTGGGCAGGAATGCAAAACCACGCGATTTTCATTGTTCATCCCCCTTTTTTCCTGCAAACGCCACACCGAAGAGTTCCGTAAAAGCTCCTTTGGGAGGGATCGCGATCCCGCGCTCTATGTCACCGAGCAGCAGCACCGTGTCGCCCGGCTTGATACCAAAAATCTCCCTGGCCTGCTTGGGAATGACGATCTGCCCCTTTTCCCCAACCGTCGCCGACCATACATATTTTCCTTCCGGTATTGCCATAATTACCTCTCTGTAAGTATGATTTGTATAACTAATCATACTTCAATTTATAGATTACTTCAATATTTGTTTACATATTTCCTGATAATTACCGTTCCGATTCTATGACCGAAGCACTGATCCTGAATTACAGATTTGATATAAAACAGCAGTTATCGTTACCGATTTTTATTTTTTTGCAAAATCGGTAACGATAACTGCTGTTTTTCAATTATAATTTACATTACGGGAGATACAGAATGAAACTTTACCACAGAGAGAATTATTTAAAAAAAATCAGGGGATTCTATCACGCTGAAGATATTATCAAAGTCATTACAGGTGTAAGAAGATGTGGTAAATCCTGCCTTATGCAAACGATTGCCGATGAACTGAGGATGAGCGGGGTCAAAGACGAGAATATCATTTTTATTGATTTAGATGAGCGGAAATATCGGAAAATAAAAGATGCTGAGAACCTGGAAAAACTCATCGAAGAAAAAGAAAACATTTCCGGATTGAAGTATCTCTTCATAGATGAGATCCAAAATGTGAAGGGTTTCGAAGAAGTTTTGAATGGTTTTCGCATGGATGGGAATTGGTCCATATTTATCACAGGATCAAATTCTTATCTTTTGAGCGGGGTGTTAATCACAAAACTGACAGGACGTTATCTGGAGTTTGAACTGTTTCCGCTGAGTTTTGAAGAATACGAATTAATGAAAGCCTTCTATGGAAAAACAATTGATCCGCTTCCCAACAATGAAATGAATCAATTCATCCTGGAAGGGGGATTTCCCCGGGCTTTATTTTTTGATAATTTGGCAGATAAAAGGAGATATGCTCTTGGAGTAATCCAGGAAATCTTTGAAAAAGACATTCGTCTCAGAGTGAAAATCAAGAATAAGCAGACTTTCAATCTTGTTCAAACCTTTATTATCAATAATTTCGGAGCAGTTACCAGTTTATCAAAATTATGCCATGCATTACAATCTGCCGGAAATCCTGTCAGCAAAGTAACAGTCTCAAAATATATTAATGCGCTTGTAGATGCTAAAATTCTTTATGAATGTTCTCGTTTTGATATGAAGTCAAAAAAAATTTTAAATGGAGAGAAAAAATATTATCTGGCAGATTTGAGCTTCTATTTCGCACAGAATACAGATAACCGCATCAATTACGGACCGGTGCTTGAGAATCTGACTTATGTATATGCCCGTGCCCATGATTATGAGGTAAGTGTTGGCCGCATCGGGAAGCTTGAATGTGATTTTATTCTCCGAAGCCAGTCATTGGAATATGCTTATGTTCAGGTGGCATATACCATTTTTTCGAGTCAGGAAACAGAGGACAGAGAATATCGTGCTTTGGAAAATATCCACGATAATTATCCAAAATACGTTGCTACTGTTGACCCCTTTTTACAAAAAAGGAACGGTATCACTCATATAAATCTGATCGATTTTATGAAAAGCGGAAAAAAATTTTAGGCAGGACCAAACAGCAGGAAAGGCAGTAAGGGGGGCTTATGAAAGCATACGGGACTTATTTTCAGAATGATCCGGTCCATCCGTTGATGTATGGTGAGGTCGACCTCATCAATCCGCCCCGGCAGCGGCTGCGCGGGGAACCGCTGAAGGAAGGCATAGAGGTCAAGCCTGTCATCGTCGGTTTCTGCGGTACGGACCATGAACTCATGATGATGGGAAAAAAGGGGCTGATGGGTCCGAAATTTCCCGAGGGACAGAACCGGCTGATCAACGGTCATGAAGGCGTGGTCTGGGTCCCCTCGCAGCAGCGGTTCGCGATTGTGCTGATCCGCGGAGGAGACAGCGTGGATCCCACCCGCTATACCGAGGATGAAACATACTTCGAATACGGCTGCGACAGGGCGGACGGACTCTTCTGCGATACGATGTATGTGAACCCGGACATGCTGCTCCCAATTCCCGACGGACACGTCCATGACGGGAAGCTGGACCTTTCCTTTGCCAAAAAGATGGTCTTCCCGGATCCCTTTTCCTGTATGCTCTTCCAGCTGGAACGGATGGAAGACCTGGGATCCGCACACTGGTTCCGTCAGACCGCCCGCCGGCATCAGTGCGATCTTGAAACAGCCAGAAAAATCGCCGCGGATGAGGTGTTTGAGCGCACTGTGATCTTCGGGCTGGGAACCACAGGAATGTTCATCGGAGACATTCTCCGTCAGGCTCATCCGGATGCCCGCATTGTCTTCGTTGCCCGCAGCCAGGAAGACAGCCCCAAGGTGTCTTTTGCCCTGAAGCAGACTGACGCGGTATATGTGCAGAACACTTACGATGACCCCGCGGAACTTGCGCAGGCGATCCGCACCGCCCTCGGCGGCAGGGCTACGATGTTCATCGGGACCAGCGGTGTGAACCAGGAACATGAGATCGCTTTCCGGCACGGGGTGCTGGGATGCAACGGGATCTATAACAGCTTTTCCCTCGGTCCGAAAATCACTTTTGACACCATGCCTTTCGGTTTTGAGAACCATCTGATCTTCGGGTCCATCAATTTCCGGCAGGATCACATGGAAAAAGCCATTGAAATGCTCGCGAAGAGCAATTACAACCAGATCGTGGAGCTCATCGACAAAGAGACCTTCATCGCCGATCCCATGGACGCGTATGAGAACAAAATCTACTGCAAAAACGCGCCGATGAAAACAGCGGTGATCTGGAATCCGGAATATATCGGGGATCAGGCGTCTGGGATCAGGGATCAGAGTAAATAGGATGGTGCTTCGCACGTTATTTATGGGTATAGCATTCATCAAAAATGGCATTATTTCATATAAACAGCAGAAAGAGATATTACTATGAAAGCAATCGCTATCACAGAACCATACAAAATAGAAATTCGGGAACTGCCCATGCCCCAGCCGCGGGAGGGAGAAGCTCTTTTGCGTATTTTAGACTGCGGGATCTGCGGTGCGGATGTCGCCAGTTTTACCGGGAATCAGCCTTTCACTACCTATCCGCGGATCCCCGGGCATGAATTTTCCGCCCGGATCGTCTCCTTACCCGAAAATGACCGCGGACTGAAGGAAGGCGATATCGTCACCTGCAATCCCTATTTCAACTGCGGGCACTGTTACGCCTGCCGGAAGGGACTGGTCAATGCCTGCGTGGATAACCAAACCATGGGCGTACAGCGGGACGGTGCTTTCTGTGAATTTATCACCATGCCTGTTGAGCGTATCATCCCGGGAAAGGGACTGACCCCGCGGCAGCTGGCGCTTATCGAACCATTCTCCATTTCCCAGCACGCGCTCAGCCGCTGTCCGGTATTGCCGGGGAACCGCGTCCTGATCGTCGGTGCCGGTCCCATCGGGCTGTTCGCGCTGCTGGCCGCAAAGAGCAAGGGGACGGAAGTGACGGTCACCGATCTGCTGGAAGGACGGCTGGAGATGGCAAAACGCTTCGGGGCGGATCATGTAGTCCATGCCGGTACGGAAACCGCGGATGAAGAGCTGCGCCAAATCACAAACGGGGACGGCTTTGACGTCTGCGTGGAAGCCTGCGGACAATCGGTCACCTTCCTCTCCTGCATCGAACATGCCTGTCAGGGGGCGAACCTGATCCTGATCGGCAACGGGAAACGGGAAACCAACTTTCTCCATTCGGTCCTGCTCAAGAAGGAACTGAATGTTTTCGGCAGCCGCAATGCCTATACACGGGATTTTGAGCATCTGATAGAGCTGGTATCCACCGATAGTACCGTTCAGCCGGAGCGGATGATCAGCGCGGTTTATGATTTTGAAGATGCCGCGGCAGCCTTTGATGCCCTGACGCACAACGACGGGCATCTGGAAAAGGTACTGCTGCATTTTTCGGATTAATGAGGGGACAGGATATAGGATACAGGGAATAGTGATATTCGGGATATTCTCATGACAAGTCAGAATCCTATATCGAATCTTTGCCACTAAACCATGACAAGGAGACAAAAATGATCGACGCGCATGTGCATCTATGGCTGAAACAAAAGGGAATGGTCAACGGGCTTCCCGTCTATGACCTTGGCGGCGGACGCAGTATGTTCGGAGATGAGATCCGGCAGATGCTGCCTCCCGCGATGACAGACGGGGCGAACAGTGCGGAACGGCTGCTCTCCCATATGGATTTTTCCTGCATCGGCGGAGCTGTCGTCACGCAGGAATATATCGATGGGAATCAGGACGAATATCTGCGGAAGGTGAGGCAGAAGTATCCGGAGCGTTTCCGTGTCTGTTCCCTCTATGAGGAAAACGACCTGCCGCAAACCGATGGCTTTGACGGCATCAAAATTTGCGGCGGCAGGCTCAGGGATACGGACCTGACGCGTCACGAAGCGGTTTTTGCTTTGGCCAACAGGCTGGATCTGTTCATCGGTATCGACATGGCCGACGGTGATCTGCAGACCGGCTCCCTGCGGGAAATGGCGGAGCAGTATCCCAATCTCCGTATCGCTATCGGTCATTTCGGCATGGTGACGGTTCCCGGCTGGCAGGAGCAGATCAAACTCGCCTGTCTGCCGCGCGTATATGTGGAGTCCGGCGGCATCACCTGGCTCTTCAACAGTGAGTATTATCCCTATCCCTCCGCTGTCCGCGCCATTCTGGAAGCACGGGACATCTGCGGGATCGATAAACTGATGTGGGGGTCGGATTATCCGCGTACCATGACTGCCATCACCTACCGCATGAGCTGGGATTTCATACAAAAATCACCGCTGCTGACAGCGGAGGAGAAACAGCGTTTCTTCCATGATAACGCACACGATTTTTATCGCTTCGGAACCCTGCCGGAACTGCGGCCGATCCGTCACATGGCGGAATAACGCGCAGCCCAAACTTCTTTTGTCATAAGGTTGGCGTGACCCTTGCGGATCTCATTCATGCGCGGTACCGGGAGGTCTTCGGTTGTCCACTGGTAGATAAAACCCAGCTTTTCCTGTACCCGTTTGGATTTCTCATTGCCGTCATAGTACCCGCACCAGACCCGTTCCAGGTGAAGGTCTTCAAAAGCGTGTCGTAAGACTTCTCTGCCCGCTTCCGGCATGATGCCACGTCCCCACCAGGGAACGCCCAGCCAGTAACCGAGCTCGGCCTCATCATCCTGTTCCGCCAGATCGCTGTGGAAGTTCAGACCGATGCAGCCGACAAGCATCCCGGTCTCTTTCAGTACGATCGCAAAGGTCTCCGGCCCTATCAGCACATCCCGGATGATCTGCCGGCTGTTTTCCACATCCGTATGCACCGGCCATCCGGCGATCGGTCCCACCCGCGGATCTTTTGCGTATTTATAGCACTCCTCCGCGTCCGCTTCCTCCCACGGACGGAGGATCAGTCTTTCTGTTTCGAGGATCATAATACCATTTCCAATATTCCCGAAATCAAAGGAAGTTTCCTGCATTACTTACAGCTTCCTTTGTGTTGATCCAATAATTTTATTTCATAGCCATAAATCAGGCATATCCGCTTTTACCAACAGCAGTTCAGCGTAATAACAGCACAGGATTATTTTTCATCTGATTGATCAGCGAATGCAGATGAGACTTCATATCTGAGGAAGTCAGTTCCGTTATTGCCGTAGTAAGTCTGATCGCCGCGTCCTTAGAGGATGCTCCGGAATGGTAAATACGTTCATCCGATTCATCGTAATCCAGGATAATAAAGCGATCGTGCATAATGCCGCCCGTGGTGATGAAAGTTACCGGAATTGATGGAAACTCCACCTGAAAATCTGCATAATCAGAAGCATGGAGCTGATGGCGGAGGTTGTCACTGAAAATCGTAACAGTTACGCCGGGTTTTACATCCTGCAGCAGCCTCAGTGTCTTGATGTTGATGTAATTATCGACAATATAGACGCTCTTTTTTGCTTTGCTGTAGATGTTCATATAAGCAGCATCAGCTTTTGCCGGATGACCTTCCCTCAGCAGGAATTCTTTCTGATCCTCCGGTACATCGAACTGCAGCAGTACCGGAGAGATATCAGATTTCTTTAAGGTTTCACCGATTTCCGTCAATGCTTCCGCCAGCATATCATCATGTTCGAGGAGCAGTTTTTGCTGTTCTGCGACTATTTTCTGCTGATCACCAAGCCAGGACTGCAGTCTGCGGATCGCTTCCGTATTCTCATTTGTCTGCAATGACAGCCTGAGCAGATCCCGCTGCGATACCAGATCCTGTGTTTCAACGATGTAGTCTTTCATGGCTTTGAATGCCATTACAAGTGCACGACTCTGTCGTACCGCAAGATCTCCGCGAAGAACTGTCATCAGTAAATAAATTCCCTGTTCAGTGAAAGCATGAGGGAGATAACGTGTTCCGCCCCAATTTGAGGTGAAATTTTTGCACCTCAAGATCTCAGCAAATTCCGCTTTAGTCAACTGAAACATGAACTCATCACCTTCGAACCTTTCGGCATTATTCTTTACCTGCCGATTAAAGTTCTTAGTCTCATACCCGTAAATTTCCGCTAATTCAAAATCCAGCATGACCTTCACACCCCGGACTTCATAAATCTTATCCCGGATGCTCCGATCATCGATGACAGCAATTTTCATATCACTTTCTTCCGCGTTCTTCATGGTGTCATACCTGCCAGAATTTATTCATAGTAACAGCCAATATTATACTTCCTTCCTTAAAGAAAGTCAAAGCGAATTGTACGGTTATTTGCTCATCTTTGGTTCGGACAGTTTCTTGAACAGGCTTTTGCAGAACCTTTCCGCTGACCAATTTGATAAACGTTTTGTCATTCATTTGTACCGTAAGGACAAATCCGCATGTTCCAGTGCGAGGAGTTTCTGCTTTTTATCGAGTCCACCGGCATAACCGGTGAGGCTCCCGTTTGCACCTACCACCCGGTGACAGGGAATGATGAGGGAGATAGCGTTATGCCCGACTGCCCCGCCGACTGCCTGTGCGGACATTCCCGGCAGTCCCTTCTGCTCCGCGATCTTTGCCGCGATCTCACCATAGGTCATCGTATGCCCGTAGGGGATGGTGAGCAGGATCTCCCAGACCGCCCTGCGGAACGGTGTCGTTTTCATGGAAAGCGGCGGAGTAAAATCGGGTTCTTTCCCGCTGAAATAGATGTCCAGCCAGCGGCCTGTCTGCTCGAAAACCGGTAGCAATTTTTCTTCATGATCCGGATCAAGGCCATTGGCAAAATACTTCTGTCCGTCGAACCATAACCCGGTCAGCGCTTCGCCGTCAGAGGCGGCTGTTATGCCGCCGAGAGGAGATTCAAAATGATGTATATATTCCATTGAAATCCTTTCCTGTGTTCAGCAATCCCATCGGAACCGCTCCATATCCACACATCCGTTTTCCTTGAAACCGACCCCTTCATCCAAAAGTTTTTCCCGCTGTTCCCGAAAAAACGGAGCAAGACGCCCGGCGTGATTGACCACGCGGTGGCAGGGGTAATCGCCGTAAAGATCTGCCATGCTGAGCACCTTTCCGACCAGACGGGAATTCTTCTCCCTGCCGATCAGCCGGGCGATCTGCCCATAGGAAGCGACCCTGCCCTCCGGTATTTCCGAAACGACAGAAAGAATTTCATAAATCAGTGACTCATCTAATATAAGCGGCATAATCTATAAATGGTATATCTGGAACAAGTAATAACCGCAGGACGGCAATTACTGCTTCCCCGTCCATTGATCCTGTCTCTGCAAATCCAAAAAACAGCCGGCGGGCGGAACGTCTTTGTCACTTGATCGTTCCCGCTGCCGGTATAATTGCTGAGCATTATTCTGCCCGGAAAGTGTGTAAAATGCCGGAAAGCCCTGCCCGGTGAACAGTTTCCCGATTTTATGCCCTTCGGCGGTCTTCTTCTGTTATTTCGGCATCCCATTCAGTTTTGTGAAGATCTCTTTTGACTGCCTTCCGCAGTTTGCCGCATTTTCTGCATCTGTATAGTTTTATATCTATATTTTCCACGCAGCCATATTCATTTGGTCCGATCGTTTCCTCATATATCTTGACCCAGTCGTGGTGGATGACCTGACCGCATATGCTGCATTTTTCCTCACAATGATCGACAATATGCTGTTCATCGCGTGTCTTCCCGCAGCGCGTACAGGTACAATGGTTCCAGGAATGTCCTTTGAAAAGGCAGGTAATATTCATATTCGTATTATACATCGGTATAACTTTTCCGGGAAAAGAAGAATAAATTCATGATTCGATGAAAACAGTACAATTTATGGGACTGCCGCAAAAGTTTATTAGTACAATACAGAGAATGCCGCGACGGCCCCCTGATCATTCAGATAACAGCCGGCCGGATTCCGTGCTTCACAGAGATGCGGGATGAGCAATACCTTGCGCGCCGGCGGTCATTTTTCTATCCGGGCCGTATCCCCGAATCCCGGATCTTTTTTCAAGCTCCATACTGCGCGAGGCACCATTTCGCGATTTTCGTGATGAGCTCCGCCGGCAGTTCTTTATCATACGGCAGCCGGATCGTGCCTTTGCTCACATCAATGCCTTCCAGTTCCTCACTGAATACGGTCGTTGCCTCGCCGCCGGGATATAATCCGAGATGTTTTTTTGAAGCTGCGAAATGGATAATGTTGCGGCCTTTCCGGTAGGTGGGCATGGACCAGGATATGCACTCCTGCGCATCCGGCAGCGCGGCCTGAAGGATCGCGCGGATCTCCCGCAGCTTCGGCTGTACTGCTTCATCCTGCGAGGCAATATATTCGTCTACGGTCTGCGGTTTTCCGCAGTAGTGCGGCTGCTCTGCCCTGCTGAACTCGCGGCCGCATTTCGGACATTTCCATTTCATCTCAGCACCTTTTCCATCGCTTTCCCTTTTGCCAGTTCATCGACCAGCTTGTCCAGCTGCCGTACCCTCTTCATCAGAGGATCCTCGATCGTTTCGACCTGAATACCGCAGACTTTACCGGTGATCAGTTCTGAGCGCGGATTGTATGCCGGAGAGTCGGAAAGGAACGCGCCATAGGAAATATCCGACAAGAGCGCCGCGTCGATCTGCTCCGCGGTGTATCCCGTGAGCCATGCGGTGACTTCGTAGACCTCAGCCCGGGTTCTGCCTTTTTTCTCCGCCTTTTGGATCAAAGCGGGATATACTCCGGCGAATGACATATCAAAAATAGTTTTCCGCGGCATCTTTTACCTCTCTGTTATTTCTTTCGGCCTGTCCGGTTTTTATCAGGACGTTTCATTCCTTAATTTTACCATGGAGCCAAAATAAATAAAACATCTTTCATCCGGCAAGACCGGCGGGTAATTGGTCTTCTGTTATAATCACCGTTATGATACTTTATTTTACCCGGCATGGCGAAAGCGAATGGAACCTGATCCACAGGATACAGGGACAGCATGATTCTCCCCTCACGGAGCGGGGAATTCAGATGGCAAAGCAATTGAAAAAACGGCTCAAAGGACTGGGGTTTACCCGCTGTTATGTGAGCCCGCTGGGACGGGCGAGGCAGACGGCTGCCGTCCTGACCGAAGGAACCGGTGTGATTCCGGAACCGGACGAACGGATCCGGGAAGTCAACCTGGGTGAAACGGAAGGGCTGATCATGGAGGAGCTTCCTCCGGATATGCTGCACGCTTTTTATTACGAACCGCAGCATTTCAACCCGAAGGGCGGGGAAGGATATGAGGCAGCTTTCCGGCGTGTCTCTGCCCTGATGCGTGAACTGGAAACGGAAGACGGATGCGTGCTGCTGGTGGCGCATGCGCTGATCCTGCGCCTGATCCGCCTGTATCTGCTGGGGCTGCCGCTGGAGCAGATGATGAAGGTCCATACCGCCGGCTGCTGTTTCTGCGAAGCGCATTATTCTGATGGAAAATGGGACCTGAAGGCTTTCGCGGATGACCGCTGTCAGTCTCCGGACTATGACCCGGAGCGTTATGCTTACTTCGGTTCGCCCGTACCGGTTGAGTCTGTCCCGGCAGACGCGGTACTCACTCCCTACAGTGAACTGGCTGCCGCCTATGCCCATGCGCCGCGGCATGTGAACGTTGCCCTCAACGGCATCGTCACCCATGACGGCACCGCGGAGGGGCTTCTCTACCGGGTGGACCTTGCCGATCATTCCCTGTCCCTGCTCGGTCCCGCTCCCGCCATGCGGTCCGATGGTCCGGCGTATTTATAGAATCACAAGATTTAGTTTCGTTTTATATTCAAATCTGATGGAATATCATCTTTTGAGAAAATCAATAGTGATGTTGTCAGTTTTTCCAGATAATTTTTATATTCATTTAGGGTTCATGATTCAGGTGTTTTTTTTTCAACTCATTCTGATAGTTCTCCCGGCTGATTTCACCTTTTGCCATTTTTTGTAAGTACTGAATGGCTGTATCGCTCAACTCCAGATTTTCCAATGCAAGAGTCGCACGGGTTTGCTGAATCGCGTCAATTTGAGCCGGTGTCAGGTCGTTGTCGAAATATCCATCGTTTTTCATTACACGTGTAATGAGCGCGATCACATAAGCCGGTGGTTTATGAATTCCCTGCTCCCAGTTTTGAATGTTTGCAACCGGAATGCCAAGATATGCGGCAAAATTTTGCTGGCTCATTTTTGCCGCGTTTCTGAGTTCTTTTACTGTATTCATCATTCCCTCTTTATATATAATAATTATACAATACTTGCGGACTTAGATCGCAAAGACCTGCAGTTTTTGAAATGAAAAACGGTGGCTGAAAGACGATTCGAAGGGAACTTTTTACCATTGAAAGCAGTTATTGGTATAATGATTTCTGGTTGCTTATTTCGCATAATCTATGTAAGGAGCCGAATATGAATAATTTTTCAAAGCATATAGTGTTTGTACTGCTCCTGGCAGTCATTTTTTCAGGTTCTGTCTGTCGTTCTGTTAGCGCACAGATCAGCCCGTTCAGTCCTTCTCCCATGGCGGGGGATTACCGGACGGAAAAATATTCCAACGGTGACCAGTACACCGGTTATTTTGTCAACGGAAAATACAACGGTGAGGGCACGTATATCTGGGCTAACGGTGACCGCTACGAAGGTGAGTTCATGGACGGACAGATCGACGGTGCCGGACGGCTGACCTTTTTCGGTACCGGACAGTATTGGGAAGGTCTTTTTATTCACGGACAGATCAGCAACGGTTCCGGCGTTTATTATTGGGGAAATAACGGAGACAAATTTGACGGACAGTGGCTCAACGGAAAACCGGAAGGGACCGGGATCCTGCTGCATGCCGATGGGACCAGCAACAAGGTCACATATTCCAACGGGCAGTTTGTGAGCCAGAGCGGGAGTACGGCCGGCGGCAACCAGCCACAATTCGGCTCTCAGGGCCAATACGGCGGCGGTTCCTATGCTTATCCTTTCGCGAATGTCAGGGTCGGCGACGTGGTGAGCTTCGGCCGCTATGAGCAGGATAATAATTACAGCAACGGTTCAGAACCGATCCAGTGGAAAGTGCTGGACATTCAAAACGGGATGGCATTGCTGTTCAGCCTCTATGGTCTGGAGACAATGGCCTATCACTGGGACGCGGTTCCCGTTACCTGGGAAAACTGCTCGATGCGCAATTATCTGAATACTAATTTTTACAACGGTGTATTCAATGACGGTGAACGTCAGCTGATCGCGCAGATGTGGAACTCCAATCCGAACAGCGCGGCTTATGGGACTTACGGCGGCAGCAATACCTTTGACAATGTGTTTCTTCTGAGCATTGACGAGGTCCGTTATTACTTCCCATATGAAGGGCTGCGGAAGGCTCAGCCGACCGCGCTCGCCCGTGCCCACGGCGCTTACGGTACCGCGGACCCGAGCTGTGCCTGGTGGTGGCTGCGCAGCCCGGGACAGGGACCTGCTGCTGCCAGTTCCATCAATTCCCTCGGGGTGCTGCTGGATACCGGTCCTGTTGTGTCCGACGCTACGGGTATGATCCGTCCGGCGATCTGGGTACGGCTGGCAGGCTGATCCTCAATAATAATTAAAAAAGAACAGCTCCGAATCCGCATTTACAGGGATCCGGAGCTGTTTTATAATGGGAAATTATCGTATTTATTCAGTAATCGGCAGCGCATCAAGCGTTTAGTCTGGCTGTGCCGGCTTCGCGGCAGCATCAAGGCTGACCTTATGTGCTTCGTTCTGAATAGAAACGAATGATCAGTCGATCAAGGCAACCGCTTCAATTTCCACCAGGGCGTTCTTCGGCAGGCGGGCGACTTCAACCGCGGAGCGGGCGGGGCAGTTTTCCGTGAAGAATTCCGCGTAAACGCCGTTCATTGCCGCAAAATCTCCCATGTTCTGCAGGAAAACGGTGGTCTTGACCACGTGGGCGAGATCGGTCCCGGCAGCTTCAAGGATTGCCTTGACGTTGGAAAGGGACTGACGGGTCTGTTCCTCGATGGTTTCAGCCATGACGCCGGAAGCGGGATCCAGCGGGATCTGTCCGGCAGTGAAAACAAAATTACCCGCGCGGATCCCGGCGGAATACGGACCGAGGGCGGCCGGTGCTTTATCAGTTTTTACAACAACTTTTTCCATAATTTATCTCCTTGTAATAAAGACGCAGTGCGTCACTCTTATTTTATCTGACTGCTGTCTGTTTACTGCTTTTTCTCTGCAAAAAGCCTGATGATCGCCAGCAAAATATCCCGGCTCTTTTCCATCCCTTCCACGGTCACATGTTCATAAGGACCGTGAAAAGCATAACCGCCGGTACCGAGGTTCGGGCAGGGAAGACCCATGTAGGAAAGGGTCGCGCCGTCGGTTCCGCCGCGGGTCGGCGTGTGTTCGGGTTCCAGCCCTAAAGAGCGCATTGCCTGATTCGCGTAATCCATCAGGAAAGGATGCTGCTCGATGATCTCGCGCATATTGCGGTACTGGTCCCTGATCTCAACAGTCACGGTTCCTTCCCCGTATTTTTCGTTCAGCAGTTCAGCCGCGTGCAGCATGGTCTTTTTCCGTCCCTCGAAGAGGTATTTATCATGTTCGCGGATGATATAGTGGCTGACGGCACTGCTGACGTCACCGGAAATGTCGATCATATGGAAGAATCCCTGATAATCTTCGGTATTGCGCGGGGTGTCTCCGGCAGGCAGCATGCTGTTGAATTCGCACAGCACCAGCGCGGCATTGATCATCTTGTTTTTGGATTCACCCGGGTGGATGGAGAACCCCTTTACCTTCACAGCGGCTCCGGCGGCATTGAAGTTGTCAAAGCTCACCTCGTTTTCCGGGCCTCCGTCAACAGTATAGGCGTAATCCGCGCCAAAGCCTTTGACATCAAAGTGATCCGGACCTCTGCCGACTTCCTCATCCGGGGTGAAAGCGATGCAGAGCTTTCCGTGCGGCAGACCCTCTTTCAGGACCTTTTCCACAGCACAGATAATGGCTGTGACGCCGGCTTTGTCATCCGCCCCGAGCAGGGTAGTGCCGTCGGTGGTGATGAGCGTGCGGCCGGCAAGCGGCGGCAGCCAGGGGAACATTTCCGTATCCAGTACCTCTCCGCTTGTGCCAAGGGTGACGTTTTTCCCGTCATAATCCGGGATGATCTGCGGGTTTACATTTTCCCCGCTGAAAGCGGGAGCTGTATCCATGTGCGCGATGAGACCCAGCGCGGGCGCGGCTTCATAACCGGCAGCGGCGGGAACGGAACCATACACGTAGCCGTATTCGGATATGTAGGCATCTTCGATCCCGATTTCTTTAAGGTCCGCACAAAGGACCTTTGCGAGGTCCAGCTGCCTCGCGGTGGTGGGCACTGTCTCCGATGCCGGATCTGAGGCGGTGTGAATTTTTACATAACGTAAAAAGCGCTCAATTAATTCCATTTCGTTTCCTCTGTTTTTACATACCGCGGCATAAAAGGGTCTGTTTTTATGTCCCGCGATATGAAAAACATTGTTTTGATTTTTTCATATTCACAATTATATTCATAATAATCAGAAAAAATTGGATTAAACTGTATGTCCACGATAAAATAGTAACAAAGTACCGGAAAACCGGATGCGAAGAAAGAGAGTACACAATGATCAATATTGCGAAACCGTTGATGGGTGCTGAAGAAAAACAGGCAGTGCTGGATGTTCTGGATTCCGGCATGATCGCCTGCGGAAGCATTGTGAGTGAATTTGAAAAAGAATTTGCCGAATACCTCGGCATTGAATACTGCACGGCGACTACGTCCGGGACGACCGCGCTGGAAGTAGGTCTGCGGGCACTGGGGATCGGGAAGGGTGATACCGTCATTACCACACCTTTTTCCTTTATCGCCTCGACCAATTCCATTATTTATACCGGAGCAACACCGGTATTCGCGGAAATCGATCCGGATACTTTCCTGATCGATCCGGGTTCCATTGAAAAGGCGCTGGAGGAGCATCCGGAGGCCAAAGCTTTGCTGATCGTCCATCTTTTCGGGCTGGCCTGCGACATGGACGCGATCATGGAGATCGTCCGCAAACATGACCTGCTCCTGATCGAAGACTGTGCACAGGCTCACGGCGCGGAATGGAAGGGGAAGAAGGCCGGGACCTTTGGGAACGTCGGCTGCTTCAGCTTCTATCCTACCAAGAACATGACGACCTCCGAAGGCGGTGCGGTGGTGACCCATGACGCGGAAACGAACCGCAAGTGCCGCCTGCTGATCAACCATGGCATGGAAGTCCGCTATCATCACGATGAGATCGGTTATAACTACCGCATGACCAACATCTGCGGTGCCATCGGCCGCTGCCAGCTGAAAAAACTCGAAGGCTTCAACCGGACCCGCCGGGCTCATGCCGCTTATCTGAACGAACATATCTGCAATCCGCTGATCGAAACACCGGTGGAACCGGAAGGCGCTAAGCACGTGTTCCATCAGTACACGGTCAAGGTCGCGCTCGGTCAGCGTGACGCTTTCCTCAAGCATCTGGAAGCAAACGGCGTCGGTTACGGTGTTTTCTATCCGCTTTCCATCCCGGAGCAGAAATGCTATGAGCAGATGGGCTTCCAGACCGAATGGCCGGTAACGGATACCGTCAAGCAGCAGGTCGTCTCCCTGCCCGTCCATCCGGGTCTGACGGATGAAGAAGTGGCTGAAGTAGCGCGTGTAGTCAACAGTTTCAGGGGGTAAGCATGAGCGTTTATATTGACCCGACAGCACAAGTATCCGATAAAGCGAAAATCGGTGACGGAACAAAGATCTGGATCAATGTCCAGGTCCGGGAAGAAGCGGAGATCGGTACCAACTGTATCATCTCCAAAGATGTTTATATTGACCATGCCGTGAAAATCGGGAACAACGTCAAGGTTCAGAACGGTGTTTCGGTCTATAACGGTGTGACCGTGGAAGACGATGTCTTTATCGGCCCGAATGCCGCGTTCACCAATGATTACTATCCCCGTGCCTGCAATCCGGACTGGGAAGTTTCGGAAACAAGAGTTGAAAAAGGCGCGTCCATCGGCGCGAATGCCACAGTCGTGTGCCGCCATACACTGGGCCGCTACTGCATGGTCGGGGCAGGCTCGGTCGTTGTGGATGATGTCCCACCCTATACGCTGGTGGTCGGCAATCCTGCCCGCCCGATCCGCAAAGTCTGCCGCTGCGGAACGCCTGTCGGTGAGGATCTGGTCTGCCCGAAATGCGGGTTTGACCTTCATACCGATGGCATTTCCTGACAAGGTGCCGCGGTCCTGAGCTCTATGTCATAAAATCATATCAATTGACACATTGAAAACATGATTAAAGACAGTTTCTTGAAAAAGGAGCTGTTTTTTTATTGAAATTTAAAATGATTCATGTTAAAGTTATGTAAACCTTTACGTTGGAAAAAGGTCATAGTTTTCAATTTCAGGACCGATTGCGGTTCTCCACAGATTCTGAAGAGGAGATCAATATGGAGGAAAACAAAACGGCAAACGATATACAGCAAACCGAGCGAACGGTCAATCCCTATTCCGCAAAGGCTGTCAAACGGGCTTTAGGAAGAAAAAGAATCGGAGAACTGGCGATTCTTTTCGTCTTCATGTTGTTCTTCTACGGTCCGCTGATCCACGCGTTTATGCTGGCTTTCGCCAATGTTTACGCGCAAGGGGATATCATCCCCTCGGAATGGGGCTTTCACTGGTGGGAATACATTCTGAACCAGCAGAACATCCCGAGGTCCATTTTCAATTCTTTCCTCTTTGCATTTTCCTCGACCGGTCTTTCCATGCTGATCTGTATCCCGGCAGCCTATGTGCTGGCGCGTTTCAAGTTTAAAGGCCGCAAGCTGATCATGTTCTCGTTCCTGATCGGGAACGCGTTCCCGAAAATCGGTATGTACACGGCTATCGGTATCATTTACTATAAAATCGGTTTGATGGGTACATTCTTCGGCGTTTTGCTGATCCATATGCTCGGCACGACGATGGAAATGATCTGGCTGCCTGCCGGTTCCTTCCGCAGTGTCCCGAAGCACCAGGAAGAGGCTGCCCGGGATGCCGGAGCCGGTCCGGTCCGGACCTTCTTCTCGGTCACACTGCCGATCGCCTGGCCGGGGATCGTTGTCGCGGCAATGCACGCGTTCATCGGGTCCCTCGGTGAAAGTGTCGGTACACTGCTGGTCGGTCTTCCGCAGTGGCGTACGATGATGACGGAAATGTATGGCGTTATCCTTGACTTCCCCGCTACCGCAGGTGCGGTGTTCGCGATCATCATTGTGGTCCCGAATATGATCCTGCTGTGGATCATGCGGAAATATGTCAGTGCGGATACGATGGCTAAAGGTTTCAAGATGGGCTAATCCCTTGGGAGAGATAATATGGACGATACGATCAAACTCAGTGTAATTAACATGACCAAGCTTTACGGCAATGGTGACGGCGTGAAAAATGTGGATCTGGATGTTCACACCGGTGAACTGGTAACATTGCTCGGCCCTTCCGGGTGCGGTAAGACGACCATCCTGCGGACGATCGGCGGGTTTATTGACCTGACCGACGGCGATATCACGATTGACGGCAAATCGATCATCACCCTGCCGCCGGAAAAACGCCCGACCTCCATGGTCTTCCAGAGCTACAACCTTTGGCCGCACATGACAGTCCATGACAATCTTGAATTCGGTTTGAAGCTGCGCAAGATCCCGAAGGAGACCCGCGAGCAGAAGATCGCTGAAGGGCTGAGACTCGTCAAAATGAGCGGATTTGAGAAAAAGTATCCCGGACAGATGTCCGGCGGTCAGCAGCAGCGTATCGCGATCGCCCGTTCGCTGATCCTGGAACCGGAAGTGCTGCTCCTGGATGAACCGTTCTCCGCGCTGGATGCCAAGATCCGCATGGAGATGCGTGAAGAACTGCGCAAGATCCAGACCGACCTGAATATCACCGTTATCTTCGTGACCCATGACCAGGAAGAGGCGATGATGCTTTCCGACCGCATTGTGGTCATGTCCAAGGGACATATCGAACAGCAGGGAACGCCGCGCCAGATCTATGACAACCCGGTGAGCCGCTTTGTTGCCGGATTTATCGGTGAGATGAACTTCCTGGATGACGGAGACGGCAAACAGATCGCGGTACGTCCGGAGCATATCGCTGTGACGAAGGGGACCGGCGGCATTCTGGACGGAACTGTCCGGACCGTCATGATGCTTGGTCACTACCTGGAAATGACGCTGGATACAGAAAAAGGTCTTGTGAAAGTCTATATCACTTCCGATCAGGCCAACCAGTTCGAAAAGGGTGATCATGTCACGCTGAATTTCGACCATACCTACAGCTATAACAAGGAATAGCGGATGTCAGGGAGCAGTGATCGGGAGTCAGGATGACAAACACTGAAACCTGAATCCTGACCCCTGAATTCTGAAATGGTAAAAGCAGGGGCTCTCCCTGTTCAAAGATATAAAGGAGAAAATAATGAAAAAAGCTTTATTGTTAGTCCTGGCAATCGTGACTGTTCTGTCCGTTTGCACGACCGTCTTCGCTGACGATCTTCCGACCATCAAATTCTGGACCACCGGTTCTCAGAATGTTCAGGATGTCTTCACTGAAGTTGTGAACGCTTACAACGCCAAGGAAGACCGCACCGCCAACGTGGAACTGATGATGATCCTCTCCGGTACCGGTGACACCAATGTCCGCTCCCGCTACATCGCTGCCTACAAGGCCGGCAACACCAGCGATTTCGACATCATCGCTGAAAACGGCGCTGATTACCTGATCTACTTCCAGGAAGCCGAACAGGAAGGTATCGCTGATGCGGAAAATCTGTTCATCGATCTCGATTTCGACAAGATGCCGAACTTCGCGAACGTTAAGATGGTCCCGTGTGTTTATCCTGAAAAATTCGTCCCCTATCGCGGCACCACCGTCGTCTTCGACTATGATTCCGCCAAGGTTCCGGAACCCCCGCAGACCTGGGATGAACTCGTTGAATGGATGAAAGCCAACCCCGGCAAATTCGTCTACAACAGCCCCTCCACCGGCGGCGCAGGCAAATCCTTCGTCACTGCTGCCATCTATCGTCTGATCGACGACCCGGATGCCTTCAAGAATGCCGGCGACCCGAAGTACCAGGATATGTATGATGCCGGTTTCGAATGGCTCGAAATGATCCACCCCTACATCTACAGCTCCGGCGGCCACGTACAGTACGCCGTGAAGAACCAGGGTGCTCTGGACCTGCTCGCCCAGGGTGAAGCCTGGATGTGCCCTGCCTGGGCTGACGGCACGCTCTCCGCTCTGGAAAACAAGACCCTGCCGGAAACCGTCAAGATGTATCAGCTCTCCGACCTGTCCCTGACCGGTTCCGACGTTGATATGGGTATCTGCTCCACCTCCCAGCACATCGACGAAGCTTATGATTTCATGAACTTCGTTGTCAGCCCGGAAGCCCAGCAGATCTTCGTCGAAGTCATGAAGGCCGTCCCGGTCATCGATGCCGGACTGCTGGAACCGTCTCCGTCTGTTGAAGCTGTTTCCAAACTGAATCCTGCTGATTTCAACATCGTTTCCACCGGCGCCAATGAAACCGTCATCAACGACCGCTGGGCCGAAGATATTGAAACACTTGACTAATCAATAATTTATGTTGTTAGATTTCGGGCGGGTTTCCGCCCGCCCGAAATATTTCTTGTTCGCTGAGGGATAGAGAGGTAATGATGAAACAGACATCAAAAACCAATTGGAAAACGACATTGTTCATTATCGGGGCGCTGACGCCGGCGATGCTGGTTTCGCTGGGGCTGGTGGTTTACCCGATGATCAACCAGATCATCAGAAGTTTCAAGGATCCCAAAGAAGGTACCTTTACCTTTGACAACTACGTTTACCTCTTCACGAATAAGATTTCCAGCAGGGCGATCTGGTACACGGTCGAGATTTCCGTCCTGACCGTTTTGCTCACGATCAGCATCTCTTACCTGCTGGCGATGTACCTGCGCTTCTCGAATTCGAAGATCTCTAAATCCATCGGCAATATGTATCTGCTCCCGCGCTTTATCCCGAGCCTGGTGGCGGTTTACGCGATGAAACAGATCATTTCCGATTCCGGTTTTCTGAACCGCGTCAGTCTGCTTTTCGATGAGAACAGCGCGCTTTATAATTTCAAACCCGGGATGCTCTACAACACAAAGGGTATCCTTTTCATGAACTGCTGGTTCAACATCCCGTTCGCGACCATGATCATTGTCGCGGCCCTGGCGGGCATCTCCGAATCCGTCGTTGAAAGCGCACAGGATGTCGGAGCCGGGAAAGCCCTCATATTCTTTAAGATCATTCTTCCGCTCTCCTACAAAGACGTTCTGATCGCCGCGACCTTCGTCTTTATGAGCAACATCTCCTCATTCACGACACCGTATTTGATCGGTGCTTCCCAGAGAAAGATGCTTGGTGTTTACCTGCGTGAACAATTCGGCAGAGGCAAATACGAGATCGCTGCCGCCACTTCCGTGATCATCTTCATCCTGTGTTCCATCTCCGCTGTCGTCTACCTGTACACGAACATGAAGGAACAGGCCTGGGAAGAAAACTAAACCTTTCTGAAACCGAAAATTCCGATCCGGCTCCACGATTTTTCGGGAGCCGGATTTTTTATGCGGGAATAAATGGCGCGCGCAGGTGATAGATCCGCGTGCTTTACTATAGCGTCGAACGACCCAGACACGCACGCGAATCTGTCTCCTGTGCTCAGAGATGAGCGCTGTGGGTTGTTCCTGACGCACGGAGGAAAGGTTAACGCTGCTCTGCCCGGCCGATAGTTAAGCCTGGGTAAAGCACAGAAGACAGGTCTGCGGGCGCTTCTGGGCAGAGCGGTGTCAGTGTATAGCCCGCAGACCTGTCATCTGTACGCAGGAATTCGACCTGAAGGAAGGCAATCATGCAATCTCCTGTTCGTGATTGATAATGCTGTAAAATTTGGGTAGGTATGAGGCATAATTATATGGGTACAGTCCCGTGAAGGGACAGCCCCCGATTGTGGGAGGATTTTCATCTATGATCACTTTACTTGACCGCCGCGTCGTCCTGCATCCTGAACATAATAAAACCAACATTGATATCCCGTTCCTGATCCCGGAAGCATATCACGCGTTGTTCATCCGCACCGCCTATTCTCCCAAGATCGTGGCCGATGAAGAATTCGCCCGGAAGCAGATCGAAGCCGGGGTTGCCCGATATATTCCGGAATCCGCCCGGGAGAAATTCGGACAGTGGCGGGATTACCTGCCGGTGGTGAATTTCATTACCTTATCTGTAGACTGTGAAGAGGAATATATCGGATGCGCACACCGGCACTCTCCGGTGATGGATCACATCATTTCGGCGGAATATTCCTCTGCGGGGTTTATCCGTCACGCGGTCACTCCCGGGACGTGGAAATGCGTATTGAACTGCCACGCGGTGGTGGATGAGACTGTGACCTACAGCCTGCAGGTTTTCGGCGCAGATAAGAATGAGGAGCTCCATGATCACGTACAAGCCTTTTGAGATGCATACCCATACCTACAACAGCGACGGGCGCTTTACACTGGAAGAATTATGCGATGCCGCGAAAGCTTATGAGTATCAGGGCATTGCCCTGACGGACCATAACACAACCTCGGGCTTTGACGGTCTGCCGGAAACGCCTGTCATCAACGGCATACCGGTGATCCGCGGGATCGAATGGACCACCTTCTTCGGGCACATGCAGGTGCTTTACGCCGAAAAATTCGTTGACTGGCGCAGGGCGAAACCGGAAACGATCGATGATTTTACCGCGCAGATCAAGGCAGCCAATGGCATTGTCGGCGTCGTCCATCCCTTTGAAGTCGGGAGTCCGATGTGCACCGGCTGTTATTTTGATTTTAAAGTGCAAAAATGGGAAAATGTGGACTATATTGAAGTCTGGTCAAAAGCCGAGCCTACCAGGCGTTATGAGACTCCGCTGGCTCTGGCGATGTGGACGGACCTGCTGAACCGGGGATACCGTCTGGCAGTTACCGCGGGCAGGGACTGGCATTGGGAGAAGAAAAAACAGCACGCGGCGGCAACCTATATCGGGCTGGAGGACGGCATCGTTTCCGCCCGGACCGTGCGTGATGCCTTCCGTAACGGCCGGACTTATCTTACCTGCGGACCCCGCATGGATATTACCCTCCGGCAGGGAGACGCGGCATATGAGATCGGTCAGACGGTGGAGCCGGGCTGCTGCCGCCTTACGGTCAGCCTGGACCGGAATGAACGCCGGAAAGTCTGGGAGGAGTTCGGCATTACCCCCCGTGAATTGCGTATCGTGATGAACGGCGAAACGGTCTGTTCAGCGGATTGTTTGAACGGGGATGACTTTTCTTTTGATTTCACCGCGCAAAAGGGCTGGTTCCGCCTTGAGATGTACGGGGACGCGCTCGGAGAAAACGGTAAACAGCTTGGATTGAGCAGCCCGTTTTATTGTAAGTGATCATATATTTCATCGAGTGACATGTTTTCCGTTTGAAAATATGTGTGAGACGCGTGAAAACAGGGTGAGAATGTTTCCGGGTCATGCAAAATAAGGAAAAAATAATGATTTTGTTGTTTGCTGTACTTTTTCTGGTATAATGAAGAATCGTTGGGCGCGTAGCTCAGTTGGTTAGAGCGCTTGTATCACACACAAGAGGTTTCGGGGGTTCGAGTCCCTCCGCGCCCACAGTCCCGAAAAGAAGATCATTCTTCTTTTTTTGTTTTAAAGGCACCGGCAGATATGAGACTCTGCTGCTTCTGCCGCCTTCCGGACTTGGATCGTAACAAAAAATGTAATATTGTTTTGTTTTCTCTCCTGCTTTCACAACAGAGAATTTATAATACTGACTTTGAACAGGTCCTTTCAATGATGCTGATTTATGCCGATAATGCCGCAACAACAAAAATGAGCCGTACCGCTATTAACGCGATGCTCCCTTATCTGGATGAAATATACGGAAATCCATCCAGTCTGCATTCTGCCGGACAGCGGGCGAAAGACGCGCTGACGGACGCCCGACAGCGGGCTGCCTCTGTTTTGGGCTGCCTTCCCCGCGAGATCACTTTTACGTCCGGCGGGTCGGAGGCTGACAACCAGGCGATTTTTTCGGCGGCCGCTATCGGGAAAAAGTCCGGGAAGAAACACATTGTTTCCACGGCATTTGAACATCACGCGGTTTTGCACACGCTGGAGGCTTTGAAAAAAGACGGCTTTGAGGTCACCCTGCTGGATGTGCATGAAAACGGTGTGATCACGCCGGAACAGGTCATGGCTGCGATCCGTCCGGAAACCTGTCTTGTTACGGTGATGTATGCCAATAATGAGATCGGGACGGTCCAGCCGGTTCCGGAGATCGGAAAGATCTGCAGGGAAAAAGGAGTCCTGTTCCATACGGACGCGGTGCAGGCTTTCGGGCATCTCCCCGTCAATGTGACGGAGCAGTGCATTGATATGCTCTCCCTTTCTGCTCATAAGTTTTACGGCCCGAAGGGTGCCGGGCTCCTTTACTGCCGCAAAGGGATCCCTTTGACGAATGTGATTTACGGCGGTGTGCAGGAGAACGGCAAACGCGCGGGGACGGAAAACCTGCCGGGCATCATGGGGATGGCTGCCGCGATGGAAGAGGCCGCGGCAAATATTGAGTCCAACGCGCGGAAGGTCATGGCGCTTCGGGACAGGCTGATAAGCAAATTATCAGAGATCCCGCATTCCGTGCTGAACGGGGATCCGCTCAAAAGGCTGCCCGGGAACGTGAATTTCTGCTTTGAAGGGGTCGACGCGGAGTCCCTTTTGCTGATGCTGGATCAAAAAGGGATCGCCGCTTCTTCCGGTTCGGCCTGTACGTCCGGATCTCTTGATCCGAGCCATGTTCTGCTGGCCATCGGGCGGCTTTATGAACTGGCGCTCGGCTCTCTGCGGCTGACGATCAATGAACAAAATACGGCTGAGGAGGTCGATTATATTGCCTCTTCTGTCCGTGAAGTTGTTGAAAAATTGCGAAAATTGAACCCTGTCTGGCAGGATCTGATATCCGGCAGACGGGAGTTTATTACAAAGGAATAATTATTTTTATGGATCATAAACTTGTTTTAACAATTCAGGATATCTCCTGCGTTGGGCAGTGTTCCCTGACGGTGGCGCTGCCGATCATTTCCGCCTGCGGGCTGGAAACAGCGATTTTACCGTCGGCGGTGCTTTCCAACCATACCGGCGGGTTCAAGAGCTGGACCTTCCGCGATCTGACGGATGACATGCCCCTGATCGAACAGAAATGGATCGAAGAAGGCATCCAATTCGATGCAATCTATACCGGCTACCTCGGCAGTGCCCGGCAGATCGATATTGTAAAGCATATTTTCGGCACCTGTTCCAAACCCGGCTGCGTGCACGTTGTTGACCCGGCAATGGCCGATAACGGCAAACTGTATTACGGCTTTGACATGGATTTTGTTAAGGAAATGGCAAAGCTCTGCGCGTCCGCGGATTATATCCTGCCGAATATCACCGAAGCCAGTCTGATCACCGGTACGGAATACCGGGAAACCTATGATGAGGCTTATGTTTTGGATCAGGCACAGAAGCTTGCGGCGCTGGGTCCGAAATCCGTGATCCTGACGGGCATCAGCTATGAGCCTTCCACCACCGGTGTAGTCATTTATGAAAACGGCGAGATGTCCTACTATCAGCATCACCGTCTTCCGAAGGGCAGTCACGGGACGGGCGACATTTATGCCTCTTCCTTTGTCGGTGCCCTGATGACCGGGAAAAGCTCCTATGAGGCCGCAAAGATCGCGGCGGACTACACTGTCAAGTGTATCGAAAACACACAGGACGATCCGGACCACTGGTACGGTGCAAAATTTGAATCCGTCCTTCCGGAACTGATCAGTTCGCTGAAATAACGGGGAAACCCGGGGGAAGGGTACGGATCTCCCCTTGACAGCTTTCGGCGGAAATGTTAGACTTGAAACTGAGGTGACCGATGCGCAAATAATCTTTCTGTTTATTTTTCACTTTATGAAAACAAAAAGACAGGAGGATTATACCTATGGCTCAGATCGCCGTTTCTCATCTTACATTCGCCTACGAAGGCACTTACCACAATATCTTTGAAGACGTCAGCTTCCGGATCAACACGGATTGGAAGCTCGGACTGATCGGCCGCAACGGACGCGGCAAGACTACATTTTTAAACCTGCTTCAGGGTAATTTGGAATACCGGGGATCTATCACGTCCCCGGTTCCTTATTCTTACTTCCCTTTTTCGATCCCGGATAAATCAAAAACTACAGCTGAAATCGTTGAAGAGCTCTGTCCGGATCATGAGCTGTGGAAACTGGAACGGGAAATGGACAGACTGGAGCTTTCGGAGGACACACTCTCCAGGCCTTTTTCCACGCTTTCCAACGGTGAACAGACGAAGATTCAGCTGTGTATGCTGTTCCAGCAGGATGAGCGCTTTCTCCTGATCGACGAGCCGACGAACCATTTGGATATGCACGGGCGGGAAATTGTCAGCCGCTATCTGAACAGCAAAAAGGGCTTTATACTGGTTTCCCACGACAGGGCTTTTCTGGATGGCTGCATTGACCACGTGCTTTCCATCAACAAAGCGGATATTGAGATACAGCAGGGAAATTTCTCGACCTGGCAGATGAACCGGGAACGGCAGGATGCCTTTGAAGCCGGGGAAAATGAAAAATTGCTGAAGGAGATCGCGCGTCTGCGCAAATCCGCCGCGGAAAAAGCCGAATGGGCGGATAAATCGGAAAGGGAAAAAATCGGCGCGGATCCCAATAAGATCGATACAAAATCCGGAAGGAGACCCTGGCTCGGGGAAAAATCCCGCAAAGCCAACAAGCGGGCAAAAGCAATTGAGGGACGGCAGGAGGCAGCCATCGAAGAGAAAACCGGGCTGCTGAAAAACATCGAGCGCGCTTTCCCGGTCAAGATCATTCAGACACCGTTCAGCGGTTCCGTCATGCTGCAGCTGCGGAATGTCTCACTGTTTTATGGAGACCGGGAGGTATGTTCCGATGTGAGCTTTTCGGTAAAACCGGGAGACCGCATCGCACTGACAGGGAAGAACGGCTGCGGCAAGACTACGCTGCTGAAGCTGCTGTGCGGAGAAAAGATCAGCTTTACCGGGCAGATCGAACAACCGGCACGGCTGAAGATCTCCTATGTCCCGCAGCATACCGCGGGAATTCACGGGACGCTGGCGGATTACGCACGGGAAAGCGGAATCGATGAGGAGCGTTTCCGTGCCATGCTCGGAAAGCTGGACTTTACCGCTCCGCAATATCACGCAAGAATTGAGAATTACAGCGAAGGACAGAAGAAAAAGGTGCTGCTGGCCCGCAGTCTCTGTGAAGACGCGAACCTCTTTATCTGGGATGAACCGCTGAATTTTGTGGATATCCTTTCCCGGATCCAGATCGAAAACGCGATCCTGACTTATCAGCCCGCGATCATCTTTGTCGAGCATGACAAAATGTTCTGCGACCGGGTCGCGACAGAAACCATCAGGATCGGGAAATAAACCTGAAAAAAGGACGTTGTCATAAAAATTAACTGACATTCCTCATGAGATTTCGGAAATGCATATAATCATGAGCATGAACAAAAACACGCTGCTTCGAACGACCCGACGAATGATCTGCAAATAACGCTGGACTGCGGCAGTTTTTGATATTCCAATTGATTGATCCTCCGCAGAGCGCGGAGATTTTTATTATTATCGGCAATATGCCATACTAATGGAGAAATTATTATGTCAGAAAAAATCAATAAAGTGTTATTAGCCTATTCAGGCGGTCTGGATACCTCAGCCATTATCCCGTGGCTGATCGAAAACTATCACTGCGAAGTGGTCTGCTACTGCGCCAATGTCGGTCAGGAAGAAGAACTGGACCATCTGGAAGAACGCGCAAAGGCTTCCGGCGCCAGCAAACTGATCATCGACGACCTTGTTGAACCGCTCTGCAAAGAATATATCTGGCCGCTGGTCAAATCCGGCGCTGTTTATGAACGCAAATATTATCTCGGCACTTCCATTGCCCGTCCGATCGTCGCCAAACGTCTGGTCGAAGTTGCCCAGCAGGAACATGCCGACGCCATTGCTCACGGCTGCACCGGCAAAGGCAATGACCAGGTCCGTCTGGAAAACGGCATCCATTCCCTTGACCCGAGCCTGAAGGTGATCGCTCCCTGGCGTATCTGGGATTTCACTTCCCGCGAAGATCTGCTGAACTACCTGGATCAGAAGGGCATCGGCTATCCGGATTCCGCAAAGAACCCGAAGCTCTTCAGCCGCGACCGCAACATCTGGCACATCTCCCATGAAGGCGGCCCGATCGAAAATATCGATTCCGAACCGGATGAATCCTTCTGGGTGATGACTGTCTCCCCGGAACAGGCTCCGGACAAACCGGAATATGTTGAGATCGAATTCGAAGCCGGTGAAGCTGTGGCTGTCAACGGCAAGAAGATGTCCCCTGCCCAGCTGGTTCATGAACTGAACGTTATCGGCGGACGCAACGGTATCGGCCGCTGCGATATGGTTGAAAACCGCCTCGTCGGTATGAAATCCCACGGCCTGTATGAGACCCCGGGCGGCACCATCCTCTGCACAGCCCATTCCGAACTGGAATTCGTCACCTGCGACCGCGAAACCATGCACTTCAAAGATCAGATCGCCCCGAAGTACGCGGAACTGGTCTACAACGGTCTGTGGTTCAGCCCGCTGGTACAGTCCCTGAATGTGTTCTTCAATGAGACCAACAAGTGGGTCACCGGCTCCATCAAGCTGAAGCTCTACAAGGGCAACATCATGATCGCCGGACGCAAACCGAAGTACAACCTCTACAATGAGAACTTCGCTTCCTTCGGTGATGTCTCCCTCTATGACCACAAGGATGCCACCGGCTTCATCAGCTGCTTCTCCCTCCCGGGCAAAGTGATCGCCATGATGAAGAAGGAAACAGGACTTCAGTAGTTTTTATCAGTATTACTGTTGAAAAAAACGGAAGGCTCAGAAACGGGCCTTCCGTTTTTTTAAAAGTGCTGAGATAAATTCAAATGATGAATTTTGAGGAAAAGGCTGATTTTATTGTTTCTGCCTGAAGGATTCCAGTCTGATTTTATCCTTGCGCATATCCTGATCTGCGCGCTGCGTTACTGCGGCGGTATTTGTGTCATTCTCATATTTTGCCACGCCGCAGACAATAACGATCCCGCCGGTCCGCAAGGCTTCAGTGTTGTGGAATCTCATACTTCCGAGACGGGTTTTGAGATATGAATAATCATCTCCCTGCGCGATCACCACAAATTCGTTTCTGCTGATACGGAAGACGGAGCTGCGTCTGAAAATGTCACAGATAATTTTACTGGCATTAAGAATGTACCGGTCTCCTGCCTGAGGTCCGGCGGTATTGATAACATTTTGGAGATCGTTCAGATCCATTACGATCACAGCGAACGGAGGCACGCGATTTTCCGCGATCAGGCGGTCCAGACGTCGTTCTGCCTCCAGATAGGCATTTTGGTTTTGGATGCCTGTCAGTGTGTCGATATTGGCCTGTTCCTGTGCCTGTAAAAAGCGTTTTTTAATTCTCTCTCCCTGCCGGACCTGCACATCAATATCGTTAAGACCGACGATGAGCCGGGGACCTTCCTGCTCTTCCGCCATGGCAGCCTTTATCTGTACATGACGCGGTCTGCCTTTCAGTATCAGACGAAACCCCAGGGTAAAGATACCGCTGGTTTTAATTTCTGCCACGACATTTTCTTTGGTGAAAGCAGAGAGGAAAAGATCTGCGTCTTCCGGATGAACAAATATGACCGCCTTTTCCCGGATCATTCCGAAAAAGTCCGTTCCTTCTTTTGCAAGGCTCAGGCTCTTTTTATATTCGTCGGTCGAACTATATTCAAAATAGCTGCCGGTTTCCGGTTCAACGATAAAAACGACAGGAAAGCTGTCTGTGATGGCATGGAGACTGGCGGAAATCGCGGGCTCCTCCTGTATCTGTCCTTCTTCGCGGTGCATCATGGTCAGTTCATCGACATTGTATACAGATATGGCAATAAAACGGTTATCTTCCGCTATCCGGGAAACCTTCATCAATTCGTAAAAGGTTCTTCCGTCCTTGATCCTGCGGTAGGTCATGCTGAACTGCCCGGACTGTTCCAGGGCTCCCTTGAGAAACTCCCGGTTCATGGTATTCACGAACACATCCTGATCTTCCGGATGTATAAACAGCCGGACTTCCCGTTCACATTTCTCGAAAAATCCTGCAGCCCGTTCGGTTTCCCTGAGTATACCGCGCTCATCATTGATACGGTGTTCGATATACTCACCGGTATCCACATTGACATAAAATAAATATTGGCAGCCGCGGGCCGGAACATAAGCAATATGGGAATAAAAATCGCCGGTTTTCTGCATATTTTTCCGGGACAGACCGTCATCTGTCATGCTCATATCATTTCCATTTGATAGAGTGCTTTTCTCCGTTCTGTCATTGATAATCATTGCTTCCATTCTGTTTTTTCCTCAATTATTCTTTTCGATAAACTGAGTTTTCCGGTCTTGTTTATGATTCTACATTATTTTTTTGGCATTGTTTGTCTCAATGATAAGAAATGTTCCAAAATGTTACACAACAGAATCTTTTCCTGCGCGGTGTACTTTGACCATTTTATAAGATCCATTCCGGTAAATGCCGCTCATCTGTGGAAACCAGGACGTGACAAACTGTCACATTTGTTTTAAAAATTGCTTTTTGTTTTTGGTGCCTGATATGATTTAATTAAATAAACCTGACAATTATTTTTCGACGGAACAATCAAAGGTAAAAGAGATCCGGAGAAAACAGAAAAAAGCCCGCCGGTGCGCAGGGATATACAGGATAAATAAGGAACAATACAGAATGAGCATGCTTTTTGCGGGAACCCTTAGAAAATTGAGATCTGAGCGAGGCCTTTCGCAGCAGGAACTGGCGGAACGGATGTATGTTACCCGCTCCACGGTCGCCCGGTGGGAAAACGGCAGCCGTCTGCCGAATGCCGTGATGATCAACCGGCTTGCCGAATGTCTCGATGTCGATTTCAACACACTGATGAATGCCGCGGCTGAGAGTGATGAATCTCCTAACGTCATCGTCGTGGATGACAGAAAAATCGTCCTTTCGGGAGTTGTTTCTATTCTGGAAAATGTGATGCCGGATGCAGTGATCACGGGATTTACCCGTCCGTCGGAAGCTGTTGAATACGCGAAGGAAAACCGGGTCGTACTTGCCTTTCTGGATATCGAAATGGGAAAAACAAGCGGACTGGACCTGTGCCGCACCCTGCTGGAGATCAATCCCCGAACCAATGTGGTATACCTGACCGCTTACATCGAGTATTCCTTTGACGCGTGGAGCACCGGAGCCAGCGGCTTTATGCTCAAGCCGATCACCGAGGAGGGTGTCCGGGAACAGCTGAAAAATCTGCGGTACCCGTTCTTTTTCGGAGGTACAGGAAAATGACCGGGCTGATGGATAAAATTGAATTCCTGCTGGTCGGTACCGCATTCATGATGATCCTGATGGGCTTAGGGGTCACTGTCATCATCCCACGCATTGACTCATGGAATAAACGTTTCTTCACAGTTTTTTTTATGGATCTCACGCTGTACGGTCTTTTCGGCATAACTGAGCTGCTTGTCAGGGATCGTCCGGGAATGACTGCGTTGCTGAATATATGCTACTATTTTGAATCATTGCTTGCCTCGATCCTGATCCCTATGCTGACGGTTTATCTGCTTCACTGCTGCGGAGAAGACCCGCGCAGCAGCAGGCTTTTCCGCATTGTAGCTGCATTGTATGCTGTATTCTTCATCATGGTGAGTATCAGCCCGTTTACACCTTTGTTTTATTCTTCTGACCCGGAGAATTATCTGATACGCGGTCCACTGTATATACTGATGATAGCCTTGATCGATGTGATCCTGATCCACAACCTGTGCGGTTTGATCCGCCGCCGGAACAAATTGTCGAAAAGATACTATTATGCCTTTCTTGTCTGCTTTCTCCCAATGACAGCTGCGATGTTGATCCATCTTTTTATCAACGTATTCACGTTTTTTGCCATCTGCTTATCCGTCTGCGCGCTTTCGATGTTTACCCTCATCCTGTCAGATCAGATCCATAATTATATGCATCAGCAGCGGGAGATCGCCCATCAGCGCGCCAGCATCATGGTGCTGCAGATGCGGCCTCATTTTATTCACAACACCATGACCAGCATCTATTACCTCTGCGGGCAGGATCCCCAAAAGGCCCGTCAGGTCACGCTGGATTTCAACACTTACCTGCGCAAAAATTTTAACGCTATCGTCAGCGAGGAACCGGTTTCCTTTTCCGAGGAACTGGAGCACACACAGGCCTATCTTGCTGTGGAACAGGCGCAATTTGAGGATCAGCTTTTTGTTGATTTCGACATCCCTCATACCTCATTTTGTGTACCGCCGCTGACGCTGCAGCCTATTGTGGAAAATGCCGTCAAGCACGGCATGGATCCGGAGTCCGATCCGCTGCGTGTCTCTATCCGGACCCGGAAAACGGATTCCGGCAGCGAGATCATTGTAGAGGACAACGGTTCCGGTTTTGATCCTGCCGAAGACAGCGAGCCGAATCACGCGTTGGCGAACATCAGGCAGCGGCTGGAAATGATGTGCGGCGGAAAATTGGCGGTCATGCCCCGTGAAGGGGGCGGTACCGTGGTAAAAGTGACGATACCCTGAGAACGCGCGGAGATCGACGACAAACGGAAAAAAAAGAGCGGTGCGGAAAAAGAGTCCCGATTCGGTAAGCACCCTGAATCAAGGAGTATATATGAATACCATTCACAAATTACGAAAGCTGTTTTTATATGCCGGCCTGGAAAAAGAGGAATATTATCAGCTGATCCCTCACATCCGTGAAGAAAACCGGATGCTGCTGAAGGTGTTTTCCCGGATCGCAGTCGGGATGTTTTTTCTGCTGCTTATCGTAAGCTTAAATTCCGGCGGCTTTGCCGCGGTGAACAGCACGACCTATCTGATCTCCGGACTTGTGATGCTGGTCATTCTGTTTTGTATACGATTTATCGTGCCGAAGCATCCCTCTCTTGTAATGGTGCTCGTCTATGTCTTTGAGATCATTCTTTATGCATTCAGCATTCGTATTTCGATGCTTCACGCGGATATGCCGGCTGTATCGGCGGTAGCCTTTTTGCTGGTAAGTCCGCTGCTGTTCTATGACCGGCCTGTGATGCTGTCAGCCCTCATCAGCATTGTTGTGGCTGTTTTTTGTGTGGTCGTTGTCCGGTTCAAACAGCCTGCGATAGCGGCGACTGATGTCTGGAATATGATCACATTCGGCATCGTGGCAATTGCCGTGACAATGTTTATCATGAATGTAAAGATCCGTGCGCTTGCGCAATCCAGGCAGATCGAATATATGAGCCAGACCGATCTGCTGACAGCAGTAAAAAACAGGAACCATTATGAGAACCGGCTTCCCAAATACCCTGACATGTGCGCCTCAAACCTGATCTGTGTTTACGGTGATGTGAACGGCCTGCATGAGATCAATAACCGGCAGGGACATTTGGCAGGAGACAAAATGCTGCGTGATGCCGCGGCGGCGATGCAGCAGTATTTTGGCACGGAGCATACCTATCGCATCGGAGGCGACGAGTTTGTGGCTTTCCGGTTGGATGGAAAGCCGGAAGAGGTGTCTGCTGCGGTCGACCGGATGCAGCAGGAACTGGCTGAAAAAGGCTGGCATGTATCGTTCGGGATGTCCGTGCATGAGATGGCACAAGGCACTCCTGACATGTTTGAGCTTGTCAAACAGGCTGAATCCAATATGTTCGCTGCCAAACGGGAATTCTATCGTCAGTCCGGACATGACCGGAGAGCCAGATAGAACGTTCGGAACCGTCCGGCCGCAGAAAATTCATTTATCTGATCACAGAGCGTTTCAGCAAACCGGAAAACTGAACAGCAGCATGTCTGTCTGTTTGAAATTTCGTATACCGGGTGAAATGGAACGGATTTTGCATGCCAAAGTACTTAACGATCCGGTTTATTTGGTATATATTGATATGTGCTGACCGGAATGATCCGCCGGTGAAGAGGGAGCGTCAAAATGAAAAATACTTTTTTATCTGTCTTGTCTTTAATAATTTCGAGCATCATTATTTTATTTTTTCATAAGGCAGCTTCGGCGGATATTTTTAAGGTCTATTCGATCGATGTTGGAAAAGGCGACTGCATTTTGATCCGGACCGGAACGGAGGATGCCCCGGTCAATGTCCTGATCGACACCGGCTACAAAGAAAACGCGAAAGAAACACTGAACTACCTGAAGGAGCATAATGTCCAAAAGCTTGACGCGATGATCATTTCCCACTTTCACAAGGACCACGTCGGCGGGGCAGCGAAGATACTCAAGGAAATTCCTGTCGGCATTGTTTATATGCCCGATTATGTGAGCACAAAAAAGGACTATGAAAACATGATGGAAGTCCTTTCAGAAAGCGGCGGCGCGATCCCGTACGAACGGCTGACAGAAAACAAGACCATCAAATTCGGAGATGCTGAATTCTGTCTTTATCCCAGCACAATAGCATTTGACGGCAGCAATGACAATGATGTCTCCATGGCCGCAAGTCTGGAATATAAAGGCCATACAGCTTTTTTTGCCGGTGATCTTGAGGAAAACGGAATCAAACAATTGCTGGAAAATAATGTTATTCCCGAAAACTTTTATGACATTCTGAAGCTGCCGCATCATGGCTCTGATGAGGGAGAAAAAACGCTTGACCTGCTGAAGCTCCTGAAAAATGGCGGGATCGCTGTGATCACCGATGGCCAGGTCCGGCGGGCTCACGGCACTCTGATCGATACATTGGAAAAGGATGGTTTCGAAGCTTACTGCAGTGCTGACGACGGAACAGTCATCATCACAGCAGCCGGGGATGGATACACAGTCGAAAAATCGAAGAATCCGGATTACAACACCGAGGGCGGCTGGAAATATCTTGTGTCGGAGGGTTCGGCTGTTATTATGGGATATACCGGAGATGCCACGGAGATCGCCATTCCGTCTGAGCTTGGCGGATATCCGGTGAGATCTGTCGGTGATTCCGCGTTCTACAATCATTCAAATCTGAAGAATGTCACATTCCCGGAGGGGATCGAATCCATAGGCGATTCCGCTTTTTCCTGGTGTACCTCACTTAAGGATGTCACGATCCCGGATGGCGTCACGACCATCGGTGATGCAGCCTTTTCCTGGTGTAAAGATTTCAAGAATCTCACCATCCCCGACAGTGTGACGTCTATCGGAAAATCCGGTTTCGAACGCTGTACAAAACTGACGACCGTGAAGCTCTCAACCGGACTGACCGAGATCGCCCCTTCGCTTTTTGAACACTGTAAAAAGCTTGAAAGCGTTGAGATCCCTGACGGGGTAAAGACGATCGGGGAGGATGCGTTTAAACGCTGTGAAAGCCTCACAGCCATTATCATCCCGGAAAGTGTGACCCTGATCGATGAAGGAGCATTCAAACGCTGTGAAAGCCTTGAAAATATTGATATTCCGGAAGGAGTTGAGACTATCGGGGATTCCGCGTTTGAAAGATGTATTGCTCTTAAGACCGTGAAGATCCCGGACAGTGTCACATCCCTCGGAAAAGAGGCGTTTACAGGCTGCGTACAGCTTGAAAGCGCCGAGATCGGCAAGGGCGTGAAAACCATCAAAAAATCCACCTTTTCCGGGTGCACGGGTTTGAAAAGCGTGTACATTCCGGATTCGGTAAATTCCATCAAGGCGAATGCTTTCCTGAATTGCACAAGCCTGAAGGATATTTATTACGGCGGAACTGTCAGCGAATGGAAAGCTGTCATGACTGAAGAGGACTGGATCAAAAACACACCGGAAGACCTTGAGGTCCATTGTGCTCCTGATCCCGGACCTGAACCGGACCCGTATCCCGGGATCCGATTCTTCGATATGCCGGAATTGCCGGGTACCGGTTTTTCTGCCAAAAATCCGATGCCTCTCAGCATTCTTCCGGATGACCTGCGGTATTCACCTTCCGGTCTTATGCTGCAGATCCCGTCATTGGATGTATCGGAAAAGATCGTTACCGTCCCGTTCCGGAACGGTGAATACCCTGTGGAGTGGCTCGGGAATAATATCGGCCTGCCGGAAGAATTTGCCATGCCGGGGTTTGGGACGAGTGTCCTTATCGCCCATAATCATCTGAACACAGCCGAAGCCGGTCCGTTTGCCCTGCTTGGGATGCTGACGGAAAATTCACAGATATTTGTCGCCGGCAGAAATAATGATCTGCTGATGTTTTCTGTATTTGCCAATGAGAAAATTGCAGCGGATGATGTGGCGGAAGCCGAAAGACTGTCGTCTGTCTGCGAAAATTCCCTGATCCTGATCACCTGTGAGGATGAACGGCCGGAAGGCGGTTACGCTTCCCGCCGGATCGTCGCCGCGAAACCGGTTCTTCCCCGGGAATAATAATGAAAAGGATCCGGAAGCCGGGATCCGGCAAAGCCGAATTATAATACAAATTTGTAAACCCGGATTCGGGATCAAAAATGTCCATCATTCACAAACGATGAATGTCAGGATCACAGGAGAAAACGGAGCCTTGTCAGGTTCCCGGAATTCTCCGCAATTTATGAAAATTGAGGAGTGAATCGAAACCATGCAAAAGAACACCCTTTGGTCCGGCGGACGGCTTTCTGCCGCACTGAATCAATCCATGGCGGATCTCAACCGCTCTCTGGACATTGACAAACGAATGGCGGAACAGGACATCCGCGGCTCCCAGGCCTGGGCAAAGGCGATCCGTGCCGTTGACATTCTGACGGAAGAGGAATGGACGATGATCCACACCGGCCTTGACCGTGTGCTGCAGGAAATTCGTGAGGGATCCTTTGTTTATCAGGATACGGACGAAGATATCCATACTGCTGTGGAACGGCGGCTGACCGAAATCATCGGACCCACCGGCGGCAAGCTGCATACCGGGCGCAGCCGCAACGATCAGGTGGTGACGGACTTCCGCATGTGGATGCTTGATACTATCCCCGAGCTGGATACGCAGCTGCGTGCCCTGCAGGAAGCTTTTCTGAACCGGGCGCGCAAGGATATCGACGTTTATGTCTCCGGTTATACCCATTTTCAGCAGGCACAGCCGATACTTCTCTCCCATTGGTGGATGAGCCACTTCTGGGCACTGGACCGCGACCGTCAGCGTCTGGCGGAGGTCGGCCAGCATGCGGATTCCCTGCCGCTGGGCTGCGGCGCGCTGGCAGGTACTGCCTACCCGGTGGACCGTTTTGACCTTGCCGAATCGCTGGGCTTCTCTATTCCGACTCCCAACAGTCTGGACGCGGTATCCGACCGGGACTTCGCCTGTGATTTTCTCTATTGGGCGGCGATGCTCGGCATGCACCTGAGCCGCTGCGCGGAAGCGATGATCTTATATTCCACCATGGAGTTTGGTTACATCACTCTCTCGGACGCCTTTTCCACCGGCTCCAGCCTGATGCCGCAGAAGAAAAACCCGGATTCTCTGGAACTGATCCGCGGAAAGGCCGGAATGCAGAGCGGCCATCTCTTCTCCCTGCTTTCCTCGCTGAAGGGACTGCCTTCCGCATACGACAAGGACCTGCAGGAAGACAAGCAGCTGGTCTTTGCCGCTGCTGATACCGCCGCTCTGGTGATGTCTGTCATGAAGGGCGTGCTGGATACGCTGACGGTGAACAAGGACCGCTGCCTGGCAGTACTCAACACCCAGGCGCTGGCAACGGACCTGGCGGATTACCTGGTGAAGAAGGGCATGCCCTTCCGGGAAGCCCATCACGCCGTCGGCAAGGCTGTGAAGCTTTCCGAGACGATGAAGTGCGACCTTAAAGAAATCCCGCTTGAAAAATGGAAGGAGATCAGCGAACTTTTCGACGAAGACGTCTATAACACCTTCTCCGTCGAAAACGCCGTGGATGCCCGCTGCGCCTGGGGCGGCACCGCCCGCTTCCGCGTGATGGAGCAGATGCGTTTCGCAGAAAAGGTACTCCAAAACAGCTGAGCACAAATTCAGATATTGACAAGTTTATTAACTCCGGCCAAAATGCAATCAAATCGCATTTTGGCCGGATATTTTTTATTGAAAAATTATCGAAAATCAGTTACTTCATCCTGAATACAAAATCACACGCTCCTGTATAAAATATGATCAGGGTAAAGATGAAAAAGACAGCACCCCCGCCTTTTTGGGAGAAATATGCCCGGCCGGCAGGATCCCTGAACAAATACGGATCCAGACCATGTTTACAAATCAGCAAACGATGTGAAACCGGATATCAATAAAGGGACGGTTTTCATCGGTTCTTTGCCGACCCCGTGAAAATCGTCCCCCTTTTCTTAAATCAGATTGCTATAAAATCAGATACTGTTGGCAGCCTCGTAGGCATCCCAGATGGCTTTCAGGATCGTGCCGGCGCCGGTGGCGTCACCGACTTCATAAATCGGGACGTTCAGTTCCTTCCATTCCTCTTTCAAATTCGGAGTGGGGCGGAACCCGAGCGCGGAGACCACGGTATCGGCGGCAAACAGTTCTTTTGAACCGTCAGCCTTTTCGACAAGGGCTCCTTCGTCTGTTACTTCCGCGAGTTTCGTTGAGGTAAACACCCTGACACCTTTGTTTTCAAACAGGTCGGTGATCATCTGCTTGTTCGGGTAGGGAGCTCCGGCGCCGCCGGCGGCCATGATGTCATCCAGAGCCTCAACAACGGTCACATCCTTGCCGTGATTGGCTTCATCCAGTGCGATTTCACAGCCGACCAGACCGCCGCCGACAATGACGACCTTCTGTCCGAGCTTTTCGGGATGATCAATGGCATCCAGTGAAGGCACAGCCTTTTCAAGTCCCGGGATATTGGGAGCGGCGACACTTGTACCGGTAGCCAGGATGATCGCATCCGGTTCCTGCTTGCGGATACAATTAATGCACGGTTCATGCTCTAATTTGATATCCACGCCGAGGTCTTTGAGCTCATTTTGATACCAGATGTTCAGTTTTTTGATCTCGCTCTTGAAGCTGTGGGCTCCGGCTTCCACGATATGCCCGCCTAAATGATCGGACTTTTCAAACAGGGTGACCTTGTAGCCGCGCAGCGCGGAAGTGCGGGCTGCTTCCATACCGGCGACACCGCCGCCGACAACAACCACTTTCTTCACGCCGTCGCCGGGCTTCAGCCCCATGACCAGTTCTCGGGCTGCCTGCGGATTGACTGCGCAGGAGACCGGTTCGCCGGTTTCCACACATCTGCGGAAACAGCCCATGTTGCATCCGATGCAGGGCCGGATCTTTTCCGCTTCATCGGCGAACAGTTTGTTCGGATAATCCGGATCTGCCAGGGAGGCTCTGCCCAGACCGACCGCGTCGATATCGCCTTTGGCGACCGCTTCTGCCGCAAGATCATAGTTCTGCATCCGTCCGCCGGCCAGTATCGGAATACTGACCGCTTTCTTTGCGGCGGCAGCCAGCGGGATCATGAACCCCTGCGGGTTGTACATCGGCGGGCAGGCATAGTAGAAGGAATCATAGGTTCCCGTATCGACATCCAGAAAATCATAGCCGTACTGTTCCAGCAGTTTGCTGATCTCGATGCCCTCTTCCAGCGTCCGGCCGACTTCTTCTTCACCGGTCAGGGTGGCTTTGTCATAATCCTTGATGTAGGTCTTCAGTCCGAGACGCATACCGACGGGGAAGTCCCGTCCGCATTTTTCATGGATCCCCTCAACGATTTCCTTTGCGCAGCGCAGCCGGTTCTCCAACGAACCGCCGTATTCATCCGTGCGCCGGTTGTAAAATGCCATCGCCATCTGGTCCAGCAGGTATCCCCAGTGCATCGCGTGAATCTCCACACCGTCATAACCGCAATCCTTCGCGACGACCGCGCCTTCGATGAGGTCGGAAATTTTCTGGCGGATCTGTTCGATCGTCATCTCCGGAGAAACAACGCCGGGATTGCGCCAGACCGGGTTTTCGGAAGGTCCCGGCAGTCCCGGATAATTTCTTCCCAGACCCATGGTGATCTGGCAGAAAATTTTTGTGCCATGAGCATGGACACGATCCACCAGGATCTTTGCCCGTTCCCGCCAGTGTTCGTTGGTCGTGATCACCGGACCTAACGCAGAATAGGGATCCACATGATAGTCTGTGCCTGCGGCGCCGGGGATGATCAGCCCAAAGCCGCCTTTCGCTCTCAGCTCGAAATAATTGATCAGGTTATCGGAAAACCCGCCCTGTTCATCATAAGCCAACCCGCCCATTGTCATCGGTATCACGGCAAAGCGGTTTTTGATCTCAACATTCCTTATTTTGTAAGGCCGGTTCAACACATCATATTTGCTCATAAGCGGACTCCTTTGTGTTTTTGCGTTTTGGTTCAGTATCAAACGGAAGCTTTCTTTGCTTCCTCAAATAATATTATAATATGTTTTAAATCGATATTTTCCCTGTCTTGAATGAAATCCCGGCTGCTGAACAGCGGGAAAGCAATCATCTGTCAGCGGTACATGATCGTCTGTCCGTTCAATGGAAGGATGCCCTGTAATCAGAGGAGAAGTGATGCTCTGTAAGGGATATTCGGACAAAACCGTGCAGAAAATGACAGGACTTTTTCTTTGATGTGATATAGAATCAAAACATCGGAGAAAAGGAGGCATCAGATGGAATGGCTGAGCTGTATACGGAAAGCAATTCAATATATGGAAGAGCATCTGGCGGAGGACATCAGTGTACAGGATGTCGCCGATCAGGTTTATCTTTCACCGCTGTTTCTTCACCGGGGATTCTCCCTCCTGACCGGATACGGGATCGGGGAATACCTGCGGAACCGGAGACTCTGCCAGGCGGGGCTTGATCTGCTGAATACGCAGGATAAGGTGATCGATATCGCTTTCCGCTATGCCTATGATACGCCGGAGAGTTTTACGAAGGCTTTTACCCGTTTCCACGGGGCGACGCCCTCTCAGGTACGGTCCGGGCAGGCTGTTCTGAGACCTTTTCTCCCGCTGAAAATCAATATCACAATTCAGGGAGGTAATCAAATGGATTACAAAATTACAAAGATGTTTCCGTTCAAGGTGATCGGGTTCCAGAAAGAATTTTCATATGACAGCGCGTACAGCGAGATCCCGAAGTACTGGGATGAGATTTGCGAAAAGTACGCGAACAATATTTATGCCGGCAACCCGCCTGCCAACGCTTATGAAAAGGCGATCATGGATAACTGCATCGGTGAATACGGCGTATGTATCGATGATTTGGATGGCGGGAAGTTCCGCTACCTGATCGCGGGAAAATACACCGGCGGGGAAGTGCCGGAGGGCATGGTCTTATATGAGTTCCCGATGGGTGACTGGGCTGTTTTCGACTGCGTCGGTCCGATGCCGGAGTCGCTGCAGAGCGTGAATACCCGGATCTTCAATGAGTGGCTGCCCGGGAACCCGGATTATGAGATCGCCGGGAATGCCAACATTGAATGGTATGACTGCGTCAACGGTGAAAAGACGGATCCGGACTATCACAGTGCCATCTGGATCCCGGTAAAGAAAAAGTAAGAGGTATCTGTTCAGTACCGGGCGGCGCATCATGAGGTCAGTCTTGCTGTGCCAGCTGCGCGGCAGCATCAAGGCTGACCTCATGTGCTTCGTTCCGGATCTTATTTATAAATAATTCACCGGTATTACCCGATCCGTACCCCGCAGAGTCATGAGGTGATCGTAAAGGCAAATCACGCCGCCGGGACCGCGCTTTCCGATGCGGTCCAAAATGCTGAAATTCGTTATATCATGGATATTGGGGTCTGCGTGTTTCTTGATTTCGAGCGGGTATAAAATGTCTCCTTCCTCGATCAGGATATCAATTTCTTTCTTATCTTTATCCCGGTAAAAATAAAGCGGTGGTTCGAGAATTCCCCGGTTGTAATAACTTTTGACAATTTCCGAAAGGACAAACGCTTCAAAGAATTCGCCCGCCATCGCCCCATTCTTCAGCGTATCAACCGTATTCCAGCGGCTCAAATACGCTGCAAGTCCGGTATCAAGGAAATAGAGTTTTGGTGTTTTTACGGCACGATTTATCAGGTTGTTAGCGTATGGCCGGAGAAGATAAACAATATGGGAAGCAGACAGGATCGAAAGCCAACGGTCAGCGGTTGGCAGACTGATTCCCACATCGTTTGCAGCGGACTGCAAATTCAGAAGCTGTCCGTTTCTTGCTGCCATGACAGCCATGAAACGCATAAATTTTACCTCATCACCAACCTGTGCCAGATCGCGGACATCTCTTTCCACATAGGTCGTAACGTAGGATCCGTAGTACATACGCCAGTCATAATCCTGATTTGCAACCATCTCGGGCATAGATCCCCGCCATATCAGGTTCCAAATCCCGTCATAATCAACATCTGCCGGTGAATTTCGGCGGAGGGAGAAGTAATCATCCGTCGGAATAAAAGGAACACGTTCGGAAATTCCGGTGATTTCCCGCAGTGACAAACCGAGCAGGTTCAGAATACCGATCCGACCGGCCAGGGACTCGCTGACTTGTTTCATCACTTTGAACTGCTGTGAACCGCTGAGATAAAATTGTCCCTTTTTATGATCGGAATCCAGATAAATTTTTATCTGTTCAAAGAGGTTGGGAGCTTTTTGTATCTCATCTATAAAGACAGGCGGGGGGAAATCTTTCAGAAAGGTGTTTTGGTTTTCCGCAGCTGAAGTCCGCAGGATCGCATCATCCATTGTCACATGGCTGATGTTTCCGAGCAGGTTCTCCAGCATTGTTGTTTTCCCAACCTGCCTGGGGCCTGTTACCAAAACCGCGCCAAATTGTTTTGCCATCTGACGAACGGTATCTTCCGCATGACGTTTAATATACATTTCCTGTCCCTTTCTTTACAAAAATCCGTCTAAACTAATATTAAATATTATTTTAGACGAAAAAAAGATTCCTGTCAAGCTGATAAGAATCTTATTCCGGTGAAAAAAGAGATGAATAATTATTGAACTGATACGTAAAGCGGGAATTCTGTTATTCAGGAATTTTCCAATTCGTTTCGAAACAGGTTTATATAATCAGAGCGTCCATCAAAAATATGATAAATAAAAACAGTATCTTTCAGTAAGCGATAGATTACAATATATCGTTCAACGATAAGATAATGATATTCCATTCTGCGGAGTTCCGAATCACGTATATATGGACTCGAAAGCGGAAACTGTGTCAATCGGTCAATTGCATCAAGAATTTTATCCGTGATCCTTTCTGCGGATTCAGGGCCTGCAAGCATCAGATAAAGAAGGGCTATATCTTCTAAATCGTGTTGTGCAGGATCGAGAATTTTTACTGAAAATAAAGCTTTATCCATGGATTATTTTCCTGAGTTTTGCTCTTGATTCTTCAACCGAATATGTTTCACATCCATCAATACGCTGTTTTTCGACTGCTTCAAGTTTTGACTTTAATCTCAGTAAATCCTCACGGCGTTCAAATGCTTCAATACTCATGATCACCATATCTCCTTCTCCATTTTTCGTAATATAGATAGGTTCATCGTTTTGATGAGCAAGTTTTGATATGGATGAATAATCATTGCGCAGTGCAGTAGAAGGTTTGATAACCATAATACCTCCCTTTATTATTTTATCTGAATTATATCATAATTCTATCAGTTGACAAATAGGCTGACAGCAATAAAATACACTGTTCAGCCTCCGATATCCGATGATAAATATTACGCACAGCAGCATGCCTTTATATGTTCTATTCTGAAGCGTAAACCTGTGATTATCAATTATTTTGGGGTATAATTCCCCCATCATAATCAAAGCTCAAAAATGGAGGAAAAATATGGGTTGGCTTGCGTCAATTATTATCGGTATTCTGGTCGGCTGGCTTGCCGGGAAAATCATGAAAAGCAGTCATGGGCTGCTGGTGAATTTCCTGCTTGGATGGGCCGGTTCTTTCCTTGGAAAGTTTATCGCGGATCTCCTGAAAATTTCCAGTGATGGTTTGATCGGGGATATATTGTTCTCGGTTGCCGGCGCCTGTTTGATCCTGTTTATTTTCAACAGTTTCAATAAAAAACAATAGCCGGACAAATCGGGCATAAGCGTATAAACAGAGGCTTTCCGGGATTCCGGGAAGCTTTTTGTTTTTAACTTTTACCGCGGCGGATCATTTTCCCGGAATCTTACACGCGGGGTTTGATAATGATAATTAGCCGGCCGGACCGCCGCATATCATTCAGGATCATATCCTGGCAAAGGTTCCGCAAAGTGCAGTAAAAAAAAGAATCCTTTGATTTTATGAATATAATTATTGCATGCTGAAAATACTGAACCGTGAGTTTATCTATCTGCGCTATTATTTTGAGATCCAGTTCAACCAGATCTTCTGGTATTGGGTGATCGGGATCCTTATCGGATCGCTCATATCTGTCTTTGCCAAGGACCGGATCCACGGCCTTTTCCGCGGGATGCGGGATAAAAAGTGGGGACTGTTCGGCATCATCCCGGCCTGTCTGCTGGGGATCGCTTCGCCTCTGTGCATGTATGGTACCATCCCGATCGCGGCATCCTTTGCCAAACAGGGCATGCGGGAGGACTGGCTGGCAGCATTCATGATGTCCTCGATCCTGCTCAACCCGCAGCTGATCATTTACAGCACGGCGCTGGGAACGACCGTCCTCACCGTGCGCCTGGTGACCTGTTTTCTGTGCGGCGCCGCGGCGGGACTGCTGATCCATTTCTTCTATAAGGACAGACCGTTCTTTGACTTTACCGGTTTTGAGGAAAGGGCAAGCCGCGATACGCACCCGAACCTGATCGTTCGCTATCTGCTGAACGTCTGGCGGAATGTCAAGGCCACCGGTCCGTATTTTCTGATCGGCATACTGCTCTCGGCAATGTTTCAGCGGTATGTCCCGGAGGACCTGATGGTCAATGTATTCGGCGGGAATGAAGCATGGGGCGTCCTGATGGCGGCAACGCTGGGTGTCCCGCTGTATGCCTGCGGCGGAGGGACGATCCCGCTGCTGCGGGAATGGCTGTGGGACGGGATGAGCGTCGGCAGCGCTGCTGCCTTCATGCTCACGGGTCCCGCGACGAAGATCACCAATCTCGGGGCACTGAAGATCGTTCTGGGCATCCGCAGATTTTTGATGTATTGGGCTTATGTGATCCTGTTTGCTCTGCTGACGGGATTGATTGTAAATATCATTCTGTAATTTCCGAATAAGGAGTAGAGATGAAACGAATTGTGTTGATTGCTGTCCTGATGCTGACTGCTGTGCTTTTCTGTGTCCCCGTCAGCTTCGCGCAGGAGGAAGAGAAACCGATCGTCCTTTTCACCAGTGATATCTCACCGGAAGGACTGGTGTCGATTTACGAAGCGCTGGGTTGGGAACCGGGTGAAAATGTTGCGGTCAAGCTTTCGACCGGAGAATCGGAAAAATCCAATTATCTGCGTCCGGAGCTGATCGCGGATCTGGTACAGCAATTGGATGCCACGATCGTTGAATGCAACACTGCTTACAGCGGTTCCCGTGCCGCGACCGCCGAACACTATCAGGTGGCGGAAGACCGGGGATATACCGAAATCGCGGATTTTCAGATCCTGGATGAGTACGGTTCCATGGAGCTGCCGGTTGAAAACGGTATCCGTCTTGATGGCGACCTGGTGGGTGCTCATTTTAAAGATTACGATTCCTATGTGATCCTTTCCCATTTCAAGGGACATGCCATGGCCGGTTACGGCGGCGCGATCAAAAACATTTCCATAGGTCTGGCTTCTTCCATGGGGAAGGTCCGCATTCATTCCGGCGGTACCAGCGATACCCACTGGCATGATGAGCTGCATACCGAATTCCTGGAAGCTATGGCTGAGGCCGGGAAAGCTGTCTCCGATGCACTCGGCGACCGGATCATCTACATCAATGTGATGAACCGCCTTTCCATCGACTGCGACTGCGATCCGAATCCTTCCGAACCGGATATCCATGACATCGGCATCCTTGCTTCCTATGACCCGGTGGCGCTTGACCAGGCCTGCCTTGACCTGATCTACAAAGCCGAGGGGAATGAACGTTTCCTCCGGCGTCTTCACGAACTGGAAGGGGAACATACGCTGGAACATGCTGTGAAGATGGGACTCGGTTCAAGAGAATATACCCTGATAGACGTTACGGACGGACTCGACAATGTTTACACTCCCTTTGAAGCTACGGAAGAAAAAATGGCTGAACTGATCTCGTTTTCTGAGGAAGAAGCGGCAGCTGTTGAGGCCATGGAACCTTACAGCGCCGATGACAGCTGGGCGTTTTATGTTTATCTGATCGGGTCAGATCTGGAATCTTTGGGAATGGACAATCTTACCCCGATCACAAAAATACTTTCCGCCGGTAAAGCGGCAGCATACAAAGAAGAAAAACAGAAACGGAACAACGATGATCTGATGAGATTTGTCAGCGAAGTTCAGGCACAGGGAATGGATCTGCCCGCAATGCTCTATCTGCCGGTTGCCAATGAAAGTTATGATAATCCCGGTATCATGCCGGATGATCCCGATGCAGAGGGCTGCGCTTCGAGAAACTTCAAGCAGATGCTTTCCCTTGAACTGCCTGAAAACATCAAAATTGTCGTCCAGACCGGCGGTGCCAAACGCTGGCATCTTCCGTTTGTCAATCCGAACCGGACCCAGCGCTTTCTCCTGGATGACAAGGGAATGCACGAGGTTTACAGTATTCCTGCTGCAGAGATGTCTGATCCGGATAATCTCGCGGATTTCCTGAAATGGAGCATAGAAACCTATCCTGCAGATCACAGCGTGGTGATTTTATGGGATCATGGCGGAGCTCATACGGGATACGGAGATGATGAAATTTTCGAAGGGTCATTTACGATTCGCGGTCTGCATGACGCGTTTGAAAAAGCTGTCGGATCAAATCCGGATGATCCTTATTTTGAAGCGATCGGGTTTGACGCCTGTCTGATGGCGAACATCGATGTTGCTCATGAACTGTACGGTTACGCCAAATATCTGTTCGCCAGTGAGGAGGTGGAACCGGGTACCGGCTGGAGTTTTGACCTCTTCCTGCAGGAACTGATCGACCATCCGGAAATGAACGGTGTGCAGCTTGGCAAAGCCGTCACCGACACCTATCTGGAAACATCTGCAAAAGAAGATGCCGATATGGGATATGTCGGCGCGGGTACTTTTGGTGTTTATGACCTGAACGCGGCCGAAGCGGTGTACCGGGCTTATGCCGCTTTTGCGAGAGAAGCGCTTCAGGCCGTGATCAAAGAACCGGCTTATCTCGCATCCCTGACAGAAGCAGCAAACCGTTCTGTTTATTACGGATATAACAGTTACAAGGTTTATAATGTGGCCGATCTCGGGATGTTCATGGATTATGTTCCGGAGATCCTCTCGGAGGCGGCAGCAAATGTCAAGGAACAGATGAAAAAAGCAGTGCTTTACCATCGCGGTGTGGGGTACCTGACTGATTCGCAGGGCCTTTCTGTCTACTATCCCTCCCATGTCGAAGACTATGGAGCTTTGGAATTTGTCCTTAACTATATTTACCATATCTCTGAGAACCCGGATATCAACGCACTTTATTATTACAAAGCAGCCGGCTGTCTGAATGAAGAAATGCTCTCTTATGCGGAAAAGGAAGGGTTCGGAAAACCGCAGAACCTTGATTTCTCCATCCTGCGCGGGGTCTCCGATGTGGAAGTGAATGCTGACAACAGCGGGAATGTCTCTTTTTCCCTCAGTGATGAAATGTTAAGCCTCATCCAGGACGCTCGTCTGGAGCTTGCTCATTATGATGAAGAAACCGGCGATGTGACCTACTTCGGTGAAGATCGATACATTACCATGTCCGATGAAAACACAATTGTGGCTGCCTTTGACGGTACATGGCTGATGATGAACGATTGTCCGCTGCCTTTGGAAGTGATCAGTACGACGGACGATTACGTCACTTATACAGTTCCGATGATCTATAATTTGACCACGGAAGTGAACTTCATGCTGAGCTATCACTTTGACACGCAGACTGTGGATTTTTTCGGTATCCGCACTTCGTATAATACAGCGGATCTGATGGGCCGTGATCTGATCCCGCTGAAACTGAACAGCACGTTTAATCCGGTTTATAAACAGAGAAACCTGGATAATTACACTGTAGTAAGGATCGAAGGACCGCTGCTCACAGCCGATGAGAATCTGAAGTTCAGCTATCAGCCGCTCGAGGATGGGATATATTTCGCCTGTGTCGTTGTTGAGGATCTGCGTTCGGATAAATATTATACGCCTGTGTTCCAGTATACACTGCAGGACGGTAAGATCGTTGATACCTCGGTCGTGGATGGCTTTTTTGCTTACGATAACGGGAAATAGCAATTGTTCAGAGCATTCTTTTGGGAACAGTCCCGGATGTTGGCTTATAAATAACCGGTAAGGTTAAACATGTGATGAAGAGCTGATGTAGCAAATCTATCAGCTCTTTTTTATTACTAAGTAAAAGGTAACCACCGCATTTTACGGGTGAGCCCAAAAACACAGCGGGGGTATGGGGGCCGCAGGCCCCCGGAAATCAGGCGCGGGCTGCGGCTTTCGCAAACACACGAACTTTCGATCCCGCGCCTTGCGAAGCATGCACTCCGGAATGCAAAGTGAGCTCTTATAGTAGATAAAATCAAGCTGAAATACTTGAAGGTTTAAAGCCATCCTGGGGGAGTGCTGCTTCGCAGCAGGCGCGGAACGGGCGTCAGCTGCCTGCCGAAGTGATGGTCCGCGCCTTGTTTTTCTTCGCCGGGGCGCGGGCCGGCTAAAGCCGCCCGCTGCCCCGGCACCCCGTTTTTATATAATCACTCTTCTGCGTGGTATTATTCAATGTTTTATTTTCAGCTAATGAAAATAGGAACAAAGCTTCTACTCTGAATCTATGCGGAAAAGCCGGTATTTCGCAGAGCAGATATGGAGCAGCGGATAAACGAAGGTCAGCCTGCGTCACGTTACAGAAAAAAGGCGTGGGAATGATCTTTTTCCCCTGTCCCTAATTATTAAATTGTTATTTATCCGCGTTATGCTGCTGTGTGCTTCAAAAGCAACCTATCAGCGCGCTAACAATTTTTATGTAACCTGGGCGAAGCTCCCGCTCCGAATCTAATCGGACGAAGTCCATATCATACGGAGCGGAATTTTTCGCAGTTCCGCTAATGCAAGACCATCTTCATTAAGCCTGCTCAGCTCGTGTGCTCTGTCTGATTAAAAAAGGAGGCGGGCAGTCCGCCGGCGCGCAAGGTATGGCTGATTCCGCGTTCATGCGAAGCACTCTGTCCGGCCGGCTTTTTGTGAATTGTCAAGGTGCGTTTTTCTCCTGACGTATTTGTTGTGGTTTTAACTGTCAGGTTTAAGGTAAAAATTTTCGTTTTCCGGAAAAAAACACGACCCTAACGTGTCAATTGACGGAATAAAGTGAGTTCTTATTACAGAGAATTCTGACATCCCGTCGGGATAGAGTATAATTGAAAACAAATTGGTATAGATTGAGGAAGATTATGGCAGAAGAAAAACTCACCTCCCAAAAGGAGAACTTCTCTGAATGGTATAACCAGGTCGTGCAGCGTGCCGACCTTGCTGATTATTCCCCTGTCCGCGGCTGTATGGTCGTCAAACCGTACGGCTGGGCACTGTGGGAAAACATCAAAGCGGACCTTGACCGCCGTTTCAAGGAAACCGGTCATGTGAATGCCGCGTTCCCGATGCTGATCCCGATGTCTTTCTTTGAGAAAGAAAAGGACCATGTGGAAGGCTTTTCCCCGGAACTGGCAGTCGTGACCCATGGCGGCGGACAGGAGCTGGAAGAACCGCTGGCGGTCCGTCCGACTTCCGAAACCATTATCGGCTATATGTACGCCAAATGGATCAAATCCTGGCGCGACCTGCCGGTCAAGATCAACCAGTGGGGCAATGTGATGCGCTGGGAAATGCGTCCCCGCCTGTTCCTGCGCACGGCTGAATTCTATTGGCAGGAAGGGCATACCGCCCACGCGACCTATGAGGAAGCACAGGAAGAAACCCTGCAGATGCTGAACGTCTACGCTGATTTCGCCCGTGAAATGGCGGCCATGCCGGTGCTGAAGGGTGTTAAATCCGAGACCGAAAAATTCCCGGGTGCAGTCAACACCTATTCCATCGAAGCGATGATGGGCGACACCAAAGCGCTGCAGGCCGGAACTTCCCATAACCTCGGGCAGAACTTCGCCAAAGCCTTTGACATTAAATATCTTTCCCCGAACAACACGCTGGAATACTGCTGGACCACTTCCTGGGGTATGTCTACCCGTATGATCGGCGGTATCATCATGACTCACGGGGATGACAACGGACTGGTCCTGCCGCCGCGGCTGGCTCCTTACCAGATCGTTATTGTCCCGATTTTCAAAAATGACGCGGAAAAATCCGTTGTCATGGAATGCGTCGGCAAAGTCATGGCTCAGCTTAAAGAATTCCGTGTCAAGCTGGATGACCGGACCGAGCTCACCCCGGGCTTCAAATACCATGAATGGGAGCTGCGCGGTGTTCCGCTCCGCCTGGAAATCGGGCCGAAGGATGTGGAAAAGAATTCCGTCATGGCTGCCCGCCGTGACATCCCCGGCAAACCGGGCAAATCCTTCCTTTCCCAGGACAACCTGGCTGACCAGGTCCGCGACCTGCTGGATGAGATCCAGAACGGGATCCTTGCCAAGGCTGAAAAATTCCGTGATGACAACATCCATGAAGCCAGCACCTACGACGACCTTAAAGAAATCGTGGAACATGGTTGGGCCGAAGCCTGGTGGTGCGGCGATCCTGCCTGCGAAGCGAAGATCAAAGCCGATACCAAAGCCACGACCCGCTGCATGAATTTCGAACATCAGCACGGCCATGGCCAGTGTGTCTGCTGCGGTAAAGACGCGGATAAGAAGATCTACTTCTCGAAAGCTTATTAATAAGGATCAGGTTTCAGGGGGCAGGGATCCGTTTAAACCGAATTCCGCCCCTGAAATCTAAAACCTGACACCTGAAACCTCTCAAAAATTGCCTGCTGTTAACCTGCTCCAATTACGCATTGAATTGAATGATCTGCTGTGGAATTTCACGGATCCACCGGCATTTCGCAAGACTTTGCTGGATCTGCTTGAAAAGTTTGCCTATACGGCTTATCGTTCTGAATCCAAAACGCAGTCAGTCTCAACACGTCCGCAGCTGCAGGTTTCCATGATCCTGCTGCGGGAGATGGACCTGATGCTGATCCCCGCGATTCGGGAACAGCCGCAGTCTGCTTTGGCAATTTGTGACCTGTTATGGAATGATGAAAACATCGATGTCTGCCTGATCGCTTCCCGCATGCTGGGCGAAATTCCGATCGAGCACGCGGAACTGGTATTGGACCGGGCCGGTGAATGGGCATTGGCGGGTGTCAGGCATATGACCGCGCGGACGCTGCTGCGGAATGCCACTGCGCTGATCATGCGCAATGATCCGGAGATCCTGCTGCGGAAGGTCCGCCGCTGGTATGTAGACCCGCGTGAAGAGCAGAACTTTCTTTGCCTGGAAGGGATGGCGATCCTTGTTGAGGACCGTTCCTTTGAGAATCTTCCCGCGATTTTCACCCTGGTCGAAGCCCTGATGGGCGAAGCAACCATGCGGACGCAGCGCTCCCTTGAGGAGCTTTTTCTGATCCTTTATCAGCGCACCCCGAATGAGACAGTCTATGTGATCCGGCAGTGCCTGCAGAAAGCTCCGAACATCACGGCACAGCGTGTCATCCGGCATCTGATCCCTTCTTTTGATCAAAAGGTACAAAAATCACTTCAGGATGCCCTGCGCGAAGCTGTGAGGAAAAACAAGTAATTATTCAGGATAAAAGGAGAAAAATAATTTATGTCCTGTACAACAATTTTGGTTGGCAAAGGTGCCAGCAATGACGGTTCTACCATGATCGCCCGCACGGATGACGGGCGCTTTGATGTGAAAAAGATGATTGTTGTGGAACCGAAAAAACAGCCCCGGAAATATAAGAGTGTTATATCCCATGTGGAAATTGAACTGCCTGATAACCCGATGCGTTACACAGCCAGTCCGAAAGTTGACCTGAGCAAAGGCATCTGGGCGGCTACCGGGATCAACGAAGCCAATGTCGGGATGACCGCGACAGAAACGATCACGACCAACCCGCGTGTTCTGGCAGCTGATCCGCTGGTGGAGCTGCAGGAAGCCAAGGGGCGGAAAAAGGAAGTCCCCGGCGGGATCGGTGAAGAAGATCTCGTCGTGCTGGTGCTGCCTTATATCCATACCGCGCGCGAAGGTGTGCTGCGCCTGGCTTCCCTTTTAGAGGAGTACGGCACCTATGAAATGAACGGTATCGCCTTCAACGATGAAAATGAAGTCTGGTGGCTGGAGACGATCGGCGGTCATCACTGGATGGCGCGCCGGGTCCCGGATGATCTGGTGGTGATCAACCCGAATCAGTTCGGTATGGATTCCTTTGATATGGATGACGCCTTCGGTGAGCAGAAAGCCCATCTGTGTTCCGCCGATCTGCGCGAATTCATCGCTGAAAATCATCTTGACCTGAACCAGAACGGTGTTTTCAACCCGCGTGACATTTTCGGTTCCCATTCCGACATGGACCATATCTACAATACACCCCGTGCCTGGTTTATGGGTCGTTTCCTGGCCCCGAAGTCACACCGCTGGGAAGGTCCGGATGCTGAATTCACACCGGAAAGCGACAATATTCCCTGGTCCCTGAAACCGGACCGCAAGGTCGCTGCAGAGGATGTGAAATATATGCTCTCCTCTCATTATCAGGGAACTCCTTACAACCCCTATACCAATCATGATACCGGGAAACGCGGGATGTACCGCTCTATCGGCATCAACCGCACCGGTGTTACCTCCATCTGCCAGATCCGCTCCGACGTTCCGGATGCCATCAAAGGCATTGAATGGATCTGCTTTGGGTCAACGACCTTCAGCACCATGCTGCCCGTTTATACCAATGTCTCCCGCATGCCGCGGTACCTGAGCGAGGTGGCAACTGATGTTTCTACGGAGAACTTCTATTGGGCCAGCCGCCTGATCGATGTTTTGGCGGATCATGATTACAGCGCCTGCCTCCAGCAGATCCAGCGCTATCATAACTCAGTCCTGTCTAAGGGACGCCGCATCATCTGGGAATATGACCGGAAGATGATCGAAAACAATGACTTTTCCCTGATGGAAGAAGCCAACCGGAAGCTGTGCGAAATGGCGAAAGAGCAGACGACCGATACACTGAACAAGCTGGTTCTGGAATCCAGTTCGCATATGAAGAACGGCTATAACCTGGCTGATAATTAAAATCTTAAAAAATACTGATCGTTAATTCATTAGGGATGGCTCGCGAAAACCTGATTTTGTGAGCCATCCCTTTATTGTAAAATAAATTACCTTAAAATTTTATTGTATTGACCTTAAAGAAATCTAAGCCTGTTCCCCGCTTACCATGACGCTGTTCAGCAGGTTCCCTTCCTCATCATAAATCAGCTTCAGGGAAAAAACTTCTTCCTGATAGCGGAGCAGCGGGAGGAAGACCCTGTCCCCTTCCCACAAAGGCAGGTCAGAGACTGTATCAATGGGGACCCATTCCAGAACTCCTTCCTCACATTCCGGTAATCTGGCCGTTGCCGTACGGGCGGTATAAAGAAAGGTCAGTTCATTTCCCCATGCCGGCAGGATGAAAGTCAGGATGCCGCGCAGTTTCAGATCAAAAAGCTCCGCGCCTGCCTCTTCCCTTGCTTCCCGGCGGATGCATTCTTCCGGCGATTCATTTTCTTCCAGATGTCCGCCGATCCCGATCCACTTACCCGCGTTTTCATCCTGGTTTTTCTTTACGCGGTGCATCATCAGCCAGCAGCCATCCTTTTCAATATAGCATAATGTTGTCAGTCTCATAAATACTGCTTTCTGTTTTCAGTCACGGCTGCTCACGGGCTGCAGCCCGTTTTTGAACATCATCATCATTTCGTTGGTCAGGCTCAGGTTGTCCGGCTGAAGAATGATATCTTCCCGGCGGACCCACTCGGCGTACTTCAGCTCGTTGTTGTCCCGATGGATCGTGTCATCCCCGTCAACTTCACAGTAGTAACCCATCAGAATATCAGCCGCGATGCCCCAGGGCTGGGATTTATAGTAACGGATGTTTTTGACTTTGAGCCCGACTTCTTCCATTACTTCCCTCTGTACTGTCTCTTCCATGGTCTCCCCGATCTCGGTGAATCCGGCGATCAACGCGTTATGGCCATAGCCGACATTGTATTTTGTCAGGACGATGCGGTCCCCGTTTGTCACACCGACGATGACCGCCGGGTTGATGCGCGGGTAGATTTTATTCCCGCATTTTGGGCAGACCATCGCGCGCTCCGCTGTGTCAAAATCGGTTTTGGCTCCGCAGCATCCGCAGAACCGGCTGCTTTGATACCATTTCCACAAATGCCAGGCCGTGAATGCGATAAAGATGCCGGTGTTGTTCTGCTGAACCAGTCCGCGCAGTTCCTGTATGGCATACCATTCGTAACCATCGGGGATTTTTTCTGTTTCCATCATCAGAAAATACCGCTCATTACTGAGCGTGAAGGCGTAAACGATTTCGGATACGGCTGTGAATTCTTCCCATCTCGGGTAAATGACTTTGCGGCCGTTTTCATCATAACGCGCCAGTAATTTGTTCTCTAAAAAATAAAGCACCCGGTCCCCGGACTGCGGTTTCAGATGTTCGTAATGGTTTTGGAATAATTCCGGTTGAATGTCCTGGATCATATCAATTTTGCTCCTTTATAAAAAATAATTATATGGTATAGTTACCATAAATATAATCAAATAAGGAAGCACGGATTATGACAGCAATTTCTAAAGCAGTGGTAACAGTGATCGGCTTTGACCGGAAAGGGATCATCGCCCGGGTCAGCAATGTTTTGTATGAAGGCGGGATCAACATTCTGGAAATCTCTCAGACGATCGTGGACGGTTTTTTCAATATGCTGATGATCGTGGACCTTTCTGAACCTACCTGTTCCTTTGACGAATTACAGGACCGGCTGAACCAGCTTGGTACAGAGGTCGGTGTTCAGATCCGTATCCAGAAAAGTGAGATCTTTGAGGCAATGCATCAGATTTAGAAAATCAGTGTTCAGTGAGGAATAAATGGTTCAGATCGATCAAATTTTTCAGACTTTGCACATGATTGATGAGGAAAAGCTGGACGTCCGCACCATCACGATGGGAATTTCGCTTTTCAATTGTGTTTGTGATGACAGCCGGCGGCTGGCCGCGCGGGTCTATTCCCGCATTGCGAAACAGGCGGAAAACCTGGTGAAGGTGGGCGAGGAGCTTGAACGGGAATTCGGTGTTCTGATCGTGAACAAACGCATCTCGGTGACACCGGTTTCTCTCATCACAGGCGCGGTAAATGACCCGCTGCCGATTGCCCGGGCTTTGGACCGTGCCGCTCATGAAACAGGGGTGGATTTTATCGGCGGATATTCCGCTTTGGTGCAAAAGGGCATGACGGAAGCTGACAAACGGCTGATCCTTTCCATCCCGCAGGCACTCAGTGAAACCGACCTGCTGTGTTCCAGCGTGAACGTTGCCTCTACCCGCGCGGGGATCGATATGGATGCCATCCGCTTATGCGGTGAATCGATCAAGACGCTCGCGGAAAAAACAAAGGCGAAAGACGGGCTGGGCTGCGCAAAGCTGGTCATTTTCGCGAATGCGGTTGAAGATAATCCCTTCATGGCGGGTGCGTTCCACGGTCCCGGTGAAGGGGACTGCGCTGTTTCCGTGGGCGTTTCCGGTCCCGGTGTGGTCAAGCGTGCGCTGGAAGCGGTGAGGGGAGAGCCTTTTGATGTCGTTGCCGAAACCATCAAAAAGACTGCCTTCCGGGTCACCCGGGTGGGTCAGCTGATAGCGATGGAAGCCAGCAAGCGGCTGGACGTTCCCTTCGGTATTGTGGACCTTTCCCTTGCGCCGACCCCTGCTGTCGGGGATTCGGTGGCGCATATCCTGGAAGAGATGGGATTGGAAAAGTGCGGTACGCATGGTTCTACCGCTGCGCTGGCATTGCTGAATGACGCGGTCAAGAAGGGCGGCGTGATGGCAACTTCCCGGGTCGGCGGACTTTCCGGTGCCTTTATTCCGCTGAGTGAGGATATCGGCATGATCGAAGCGGCTGCATGCGGTGCGCTGACGCTGGATAAGCTGGAAGCGATGACCTGTGTCTGTTCCGTAGGCCTGGATATGATCGCGATCCCCGGTGATACGTCTGCCGCGACGATTTCCGCGATCATCGCGGATGAGGCGGCGATCGGTGTCATCAATAATAAAACCACCGCTGTCCGTGTGATCCCGGCACCCGGGAAAAAGGTCGGCGATTTTGTGGAATTCGGCGGTCTGCTGGGCCGCGCTCCGGTGATCCCGGTCCATCCGTTCTCTTCCGACACTTTCATTGCCCGCGGCGGCCATATTCCCGCCCCGCTGCACAGTCTGCGGAATTAAGAGAGTGATATGGATGATTTGATTGTTTACAAAAAGACAAATGATTTGTATACCGATGTGGTATCAATCATTGAACAGGCACAAATATCTGCTTATAAAGCTGTTGATCAAATACTGATCATCCGTAATTGGCTGCTTGGATATCGAATAGCTGAAGAAGAGCTTAGCGGTGAGTCTCGTGCGCAATATGGTGAAAAACAGGTGGAATTTTTAGCAAAGAAATTACTGGAGAAATTTGGTAAAGGTTATTCCCGCCGGTCTTTATATGAATACTTGCGTTTTTACAGATGTTTTCCTGAAATTATGCATTCAGTGAATGCACAATTTGATACAGAATCTGATAATCAAATTGTGCACACGGCGAGTGCACAATTTAATCACTTATCGTGGTCTCATTACCGAAAACTGATGCAGCAGAAAGAGCGTCTAAACGAAATGAATGATTGAACTGCCGGCAGATTCATCGGAATTAAGTCAAACTGTCAGGTACAATTATAGAAAAGGAGTGTTGTGCCATGTACGATATCAATGCTTATAACAAAATGATGCAAAAACTGAAGGGCGGGATCATTGTTTCCTGCCAGTCCAAGGAAGGCGACCCGACCCATTGCCCGGAGTTCATGGCAGCCTTCGCAAAATCCGCGGAGATCGGCGGAGCAGCCGGGATCCGCGCCAATTCCGTGGTCGATATTGAAGCGATCAAAAAGGTCACTGACCTGCCCGTGATCGGAATCTGGAAACGCCACTGGGAAGATGAGTGGTGGAACATCATGATCACCCCGACCTTCGCGGACTGCAAAGAGCTCGCGGATGCCGGCGCGGATATCATCGCTATTGAAACCACAGGCCGCAAACGCCCGAACAACGAGGATGTCAAAGAACTGGTGGACCGTGTCCGCAATGAATTGAACGTCCCGGTGATGGCGGACTGCCATAACATGGCAGATGCCATGCGCACCAATGCCGATATCATTGCCCCGACCCTTTCCGGTGTCGGTACCAATGAAGACGAATACACACCCCCATGGGCATTTATCGAAAAAATGGTCAAAGAAGGCGGACGACCTGTCATCGCGGAAGGACATTTCTGGGAGCCTGCTTTTGTGGAACGCGGTTTTGCTCTCGGCGTTCATTCCATCGTGATCGGTTCCGCCATCACCCGACCGTGGATGATCACGGAACGCTTTGTGCAGTTCAGCCCGCAGGGGAAGGCGAAGTCATGACCCGCTATGCTTTAGGAATTGATGCCGGCGCTACAAATCTGCGCTGCGCTCTGGTCAATGATCAGGGACAGATCCTTTTTGAGATCCGGGAGCCTTCAAAGGGTATCTGGAACGGTCCGGCTTATGTTGACCAGCTAACCGGTCTGGCTCAGCGGATGCTTGCCGGTCCTGTCTGCCAGGGATTAAAGATCGACGGTCTTGGAATCGGGACCTGCGGCCAGGTGAATCTGAAAGGCGAACTTTTCGGTCATAACGGAGATCCCTCGATCCGGATCGAGCCACCAATTCCGATTGCAGCGATCCTCTCCGCGCGTCTCGGAATGCCGGTGAAGGTCGTCAATGACGGCCAGGCTGCCATTTTTGCCGAGGCGATTTACGGCGCCGGGCGGGATGTTCAAAATGTAGTGGGCTTCACGATCGGGACCGGGATCGGCGGCGGGATCGTCCTGAACAAGAAAATTTTCCAGGGAGCGCAGGGTATCGCCGGGCACCTGGGGTTCCTCATCATTAATTTTGAGGGTGAACTCTCCGCGGCCGGCGTGCCGGGTGTGGCAGAGGATTTCGGCTCCGGTACTTCCATCGGGCGCATTGCGCGTTCCCGGATCGCGGGTGATCCGGAACGCGGAAAACTGATGCTGGAGCTTGCTGACGGGAAGATCGGGGATGTTTCCGGTTTTCAGGTCTTTGAGGCACTAAAGCGCGGCGACCCGTTGGCTCAGGAAGTGGTAAATTATTGCGGAAGGGCGATCGGAGCGGCTGCCGTTTCCATGATCCATGCCCTAAACCCGGATATTATTCTGCTTTCCGGCGGGGTTGCGGAGCAGGGCGATCTGCTGGTGAAACCGATCCGGGATTTTGTCAGGACCCACGCGCTGTATAACACGCGGAATACGCCGGTCAGGATCGCTGAGCTCAGCTCGCAGGCAGGAGTTATCGGTGCCGCGGCACTGATCCTTGCTGACTGAGTCAGGGTCAGGAACCCGGTCAGGATTCAGAAAAACCGGTTGACCCTGTTTGGAATATAAAAAATGAAAAAGATGAGACGGGAACACAAGATCCTGTCTCATCTTTTTTATGAAGTAAGAGTCAGCAGATAAAATCGCACCGTAACTGCCCGCTGCCCCGGCCTCATGTGTTTCATTCTGAACTGATTTGTTTTTAGTAAGCGTTATATGTGAAGGATCCCTGCCCGCCTTCGATGACGGAACCCGAATCCGCGTCAAAAAGCTGGAAGAAGAATGTGGTCCAGCCGAGATTTTCGCTGCCATGGGCGGAAATCGTAAAACCGCATTTATCGCCCGGGAGAACGGGGTTCGCGGAGCGGTCGATAACGACACTTTCCGTATGTCCGGTATATTCGCCGACATTTCCTGTATGCCGCATTTCGATCCGCGACGGCCAGACCAGTGAACCGTCATTTTCAAAAACAACGTCTAAATTAAACCGGACGTTGGGCTGAAATTCATTGTGGAATTGACGGATGGTCCCTTCTTCACTTTCCCCAATGGTATATGCGTAAGCATTTACCTGTTTGGCGTGCAGGCCGCGGTATGTCCCGTCTTCCTGCAATACGGCACCATTGTAATAATCTGCGATATTTGTCTCGTACCCTCTTTCCGTCCCTTGTCCGGTTTCAGCTGTCTCATCGGTTGTTTTATCCGATCCATCCGCTGAACCGGTTGCTGCCGGGGTCGGTGTGGCGGCGGGTACTTCTTCGGTCAGTACGGGAGCTTCAGTGGTTTCCAGCGGAATAGAAAGCGCGGCTGATAAACCGACATATCCGGAAGCGTCAAATTTCCTGATGAGGTCTGCTTCAACTTCCGCGATGATGGTCGCTTTCAGTGCGTCCGGATTCATGGTTTGGACAACTGCTTCGACAATCGCGTCCTGTTCATCGAGGCTTAGCTGCGGCTGAACGGATGCCGCAGTGATCAGTACGGCTGTCAGCAATCCGAAAAGAACCAGTTTATGAGTTTTATTCATATCATCTCCCCTTTAAATTTGTTAACATAATGTTTTATTCTATCATAGGAATAGATTTGTATGATAACACTGGTTAATAGTGATAGAATTATGGGCATGAAGAAATTATTTACATTCTTGTTGTTTGCCTTTTTGTTTGCCATGACCGCCTGCAGTGTGCCGCATGTGGACCCGACCGCGACACCGACAGAAGAACCGATTCCCACGGAAACGCCGATCCCGGAGCCGACCCCTACAATGCCGCCCTCAGCGGCAAAGGTAAACGGGTTGTTTGTCGCAATCGAGGACGTTGATGGCAAAAAGGCACAGCTGCGGGAAGCTTACGAATTGTTAGACGGGGAAATCCCCGATGATGATGATTTGAAAGAAGAAGCCCTGAATGATCTGATAGAGGAAACGCTTTTCCTTTCCGCGGCTCAGCTTCGCGGGATCGCGCCGGATGCGCATGAGCTGGATACACAGACACAGGCGCTTTGTGTTAAACTCGGTTCCTGTGATGCGCTCCGGGACTGGGAGGCGCAGAACCATTACAGTGAAGACAGCTTCCGCCGGGCATTGGAACGGGAAGGGGCCGCAGCCGCGATGCGGCAGGTCATTTTTGATGAATTAAAGAATACGGAACAAGTCCATGTCTATCGGATCTGGTCAGCCCGGCGGGCGGATCTGGATGAGGTAATGAACCGGCTCAGTATGGGATTGTCCTTTGTTGATATGGCGCGAAATTATGACGAGGCCACCGGCGGTGATATGAGCTGGTTCCCCCGCGGGGTGCTGTTTTCCCGGGATCTGGAGGATAAAATCTTTGCGTTAGATGCCGGCGGACATACGGATATCCTGGAAATAGACGGCGTTTATAACGTTTTTTATGTCGCGGAAAAGCAGACCGGGCATGAAATGGATACTCAGGTGAAACAGCTCGCCCAGCGGAAAGCGCTTTCCGACTGGCTTGAAGAACAGAGAAAATCCGCTGATATTGAGATTTTTTAGCAGATGAAAAAACAGCAGAAGTCCTACGAACCGGATCCGCTGAGCTTACGGACCCGGCGGCAGCAGCGGCTCAAACGGGAACGCCGCATCAAATTGTTTATGACGCTGGCAGCGATCCTTGTGATCATCCTGATCGCTGTGATCTTCCGCCGTTTTGCGCTGCATCATATTATCGGGGATTACAAAGCCCCAATCGAAAATCCGACTTTTTGGTTTGAACAAACCCGGGAAAACCTGTTTTTGACGATCACACCGACCGTTTCCCAGACGCCTACGGCAACTGTACCCACACCGACCTTTACTGCGACTGCTACTTATACGCCGACAATATCTCCGACGCCGACCCTTACGCCGACGCCAAAGCTGCGTCCGCGGAAAACGGTTGAAGGCAATGCCGCCGACCTGCTGGCGCAGGCGGAAAGCACCCGGGTCGCGAAATATTTTTCGCAGGGTTCTGCACAGCGCAGTGATGACTGGTTTGAACTGCTCGGCAATCTGTCTACCTTTAACGCTTCGGAAGTATATCCGAACGCGGACTGCACCTGGATGGGTGTCGCCGGTGTTTTGGTGGACAAACGCGGGGACCCGCAAATCGGCTATTATGTTCAGGTCGGGTTTGCGGATGGTTCGATGGTGGAAACGCTCTCCGGCCTTTTCCCGGGATATGGTGAATCCGGTTACGAACTTACACTCGGGCGTCCGGTCCATGCGTTTGATAAACCGCTCTGGATCCAGGTGCTTGATGAAAACCGCCTTCCCGCTTCCGAAAAGGTCTATTTCCGTCCCAGTTCAAACTGCGCGAAAAGCCTGACGATGATCAATTTCCAAAAAATCAGATAATCAATAATCTGTCGGTCAAAGCAGAAATATCCTGTTTTCTCTGATATTTCGCAGGAGAAAATGGACAGTTGATTCGTCAGGCGCCTTGAAAGTAATGTAAACAGCGTTACAATTATTTAGAGGTAAATCTATGGAAAAGACAGCTACCTTAAACATTCGGGTGAATCCGGATACAAAAAAGCGTGCAGAAGATGTTCTTTCACTGCTTGGAATTCCGATGTCTACAGCAATAGATATGTATCTGAGACAAATTGGTATGACAGGAAGCATTCCGTTTCCTGTGACTGTCCCAAATTTTCCCAAAGAGATCAATATGGGATGCATGAATGAAGAAGAGCTTCATCAAAAACTTGAGAAGGGCTGTCAGGATGCTGTTTCCGATAATGTGACAAATGCCGTACAGGCTTTTGAAGAATTTCGAAAGGCTGAAAAATGAATAATGAAAACTGGTATCAATTAGAAACCTCCGCAAAAATATATCCGGCGATCATCTCTCCGCGGCAGCCGAGTGTGTTCCGGCTTTCCTGTACATTTAACAAGGAGATCGATCCTGATATCCTGCAGACCGCGTTAAATGTGACGATCAACCGCTATCCGGGCTTTGCCATGACGCTTAAGCGCGGCGCTTTCTGGTTTTATTTTGAAGAAATGGAAAAAGCACCGACACTGAAGCCGGAACAGAATTATCCCTGCCAGATGGTGGACCCTGAAATGGAAGACGGCTTTCTGTTCCGCGTCACCTGGTTTAAAAACCGGGTCAACCTTGAGGTCTTTCATGTCATTTCCGATGGGACCGGCGGTCTGGAATTTTTGAAGACCCTGGTTTATTACTATCTGCTGCTTTCCGGTGAGGAAGTGAAGCCGGGAGAAAATATACGCACACTGGGACGTAAACCGACGTCAGAGGAAAGAGAAAACAGCTTTCTGCGCTATTATGACCCGCAGATCCCTTCTGACAGGGCGGATGATACCGTTGCCCTGCACTACAGCGGGACGCCATACCCGCTCGGACATTCCCGTGCGATCCATGTCCGCACAAAAACAGCTCCGCTGCTGGAGCTTTCACGGAGCTATGACGTGACCATTACGGAATACCTGACCGGTCAGTTCCTGCGTTCATTCTTTGATGTATTGCGGGACACTTCTGATTCGGAAAAGCCGATCAAGATTTCTGTGCCGATCAACCTGCGCAAGCTGTTCCCGAGTGATACGCTGCGGAATTTTACCTATTTTGCCAATATCGGGGAGCCGCTCAGCAATGCGGATGAGCCGCTTGAAGCTACACTTCAATATATTAAAACCAATTTGCGGGCTACGTGTACACGGGATGCCCTGGTGCCGCGGCTGAACCCGAATGTCAGCAGTGAAAAAAATCCTTTTCTGCGTGCGGCTCCTTTAAGTCTCAAGCAGCTGGTCCTGCGTGAGGCTCATCATATCCTTGGTGACAATCTCTTTACAGCATCACTTTCCAATCTCGGTATTATTCGTCTGGATGAGACAATGTACAGGCACATTCGGAATTTTGATTTTGGGCTGAGCTGCAGTGATTCCATTCCCTTGAACCTGAGTATGCTGACGTGGGATGACACCGCTTATATGACGTTTTCTTCGATCGTGGAAGAGAGGGATGTGGAACGTGCATTTGTGCGGAAGCTGAGCGAAGCCGGACTGGAGCTGCAGGTTTGGAGCAGCGACGCGGGGAAAGGAGGCTTTGATGAAAAACTGTCCGGAATGTAAAATACAGGTCGGCGGTCCGGGGACTTATTGTCCGCTTTGCGGATCGAAGCTCGTTGTAATGGAGAAGAAAGAATGTGAAGAAGCATTGTATCCGGATTTTTCCAAACCGGTCAAGCCGCGCAGCAAATTCCCGCCTCTGGCAAAGATTTTTGCTTTCATTTCACTCGCTGCTGTATTTATCTGCGGATTAATTGATGCGCTGATTTCTCATCAACTGACCTGGTCTCTTTATGTGATCGGCGGTATAGCAGCAGCCTGGGTTTCTGTCGGTACCCATTTATTGACGGATATCAACCTGAATTACAAACTGCTGATCGATCTGTGTGCGCTTTCCTTTTACCTGGTGCTGATTGACCGTCTGACCGGCTGGCATGGATGGTCGATCGATTACGTGATACCCATTCTTTACATCGGTGTCATGATCACGGTTGTGGTTCTGGCGATCATATTCCGGGAGTTCTGGCGGGAATATATTCTTTCCCTGGTCGCTGTATGTGTGCTGGGGATCGGCCCGCTGCTGATCTTTTTCAACAGTGAATCTCCCATACGTTATCTCTGTTTCGCAGCCGCGCTGATGGCGCTGGTTCTGTTGGCAGGGGTGCTGTTTTTTGCCGGAGGAAAAGTGTTTTCCGAGTGGAAACGCAGAATGAATCTGTAGGAGGTTATTATGAAAAAATCTTTAAGGTTATTCGGAATCATTCTCTTCCTGAGTTTATTCCTGTTTTCTTTAAGCTTTGCGGATTTCGCGAATATCGACGGTCCCCAGCTGGAGTTTATTTCCAATGCCATCCCGATGCTGTGGAATAAACCGACCTCGGATATTGCGTATATTATGAGCATATTTCCGGATTTTGAATGTTCTGTTTTTGAAGACCAGTATGTCTGCAGCAGTAAATTCAACTCGAATTATGAAAATAACATCTTTATCAATTTCTTCACCGATGATTATGAAGAACACCATGATAATTTGTGGAAGGTCTCGATAACCGCGGATGTACAGTCCGCTGAACAGATACAGTCGCTTTTTCAGGTTCTCTGGATCGATGGTTTGAAGCCCTTCCATGACCCGGATGATGAATTCGGGTTTCCGGGCGTCGCTCCCCTTTACTTCAGCCGCGAAGACACCACGATGGTTGCCTGGCTTCAGCCATTTACAGCGAAAAAAGGCCAGTTTTTCCTTGTTGAATATTACAACGGGTATATGAGATAAATTTTGGGAATTTCATAGGAAAACGGGATCATAGGACCGTATAACAGCACCTGATACACGTATACCGATACTGGTACATCTGTATCAGGTGCTGTTGTAGCGAATCCTGTGCTTTGTTAAATTAAGTCATAAATCTCACTAACTAATTTTTCTATTTCTTGCGTTATCAAATATGTGGTGATATAATCCGAAACAATTAAAAAACCCAAGGAGGTTCTGTATAATGAAAAAGACTTTTGCTATTATTGCAGTCGTATTGTGCTTTTGCATGCTTGTTTCAACTGCAGCTTTTGCTGAGAATGTTGTGAAGATCGGCGTCTTTGAACCCGCTTCCGGTGACTCCGGCGCAGGCGGCAAGCAGGAAATGCTTGGTATGCAGTACGCAAACTTTGAGACCCCGACTGTTGAAATCGGCGGCGAAACCTACAAAGTCGAACTGGTCTACGCAGACAACGGTTCTTCCACGGACAAAGCCCCGTCTGCCGCGCAGCAGCTGGTTTCCAGCGGCGTTTCTGTTGTTCTGGGCTCCTACGGTTCCGGTGTTTCCATTGCCGGGTCCCAGTATTTCGCGGATGCCAACATCCCGGCCATCGGCGCCTCCTGCACCAACCCGCAGGTCACTGCCGGTAATGACCACTACTTCCGCATTTGCTTCCTGGATCCTTTCCAGGGTACCGTCCTTGCCAACTATGCCTTCAAGGAATTGGGCGCCCGCACTGCCTACAGCCTTGCGGAACTCGGCAACGACTATGACCAGGGTCTGGCCACTTACTTCAAGCAGGCTTTCGAAGCTCTCGGCGGTACCGTGATCGCTGACTCCTTCCCGACCGGAACCTCTGACTTCACCTCCTACCTGACCAATGCTCAGATGTACAGCGCTGAAGTCTTCTTCTGCCCGGTTTCCATCGCCTACTCCACCCAGATCGTCCAGCAGGCTTCCAGCCAGGGCGTGACCTTCCCGATCCTCGGCGGCGACACCCTTGACAGCAACGTTGTTGCCAATGCCGCGAAGGGTACTGATGTCAACGTGACCATCACCACCTTCTATCAGGAAGGCGCCAATCCGGAATTCGATAACGGCTTCAAAGCCTGGCTGAACTCCAACAGCGAATACCTGACCAACAACGGTGGGAATGACATGATCGCCGCGGTTTCCGTCATGGGCTATGATACCTACTATACCGCCCTTGAAGCTCTCAAGGCTGCCGGTTCTGTTGACTCCGCCGCCGTCAAGGCTGCCCTGCCGGGCGTAACCCTGACCGGTGTTTCCGGCTCCATCGCCTTCGACGAAGTCGGCGACGCGATCCGCACCTCCGCTTTCGTGAAGCAGGTGGACAACGCTTCCGGTGACTGGAACTTCGTTACCGAACAGACGGTTGACTAACAGGAATTAGGGATTAGAAATCAGGGATTGGTAAGTGGAATCCAAAAATATGCTGCTCCCTGATAAAAAAGTTTTTTATTGATTCTGACGGCGGAGTTGTCGTGATTGATACTCCGCCGTTTTAAAATTATGAAGGGAGAGTCTCCCATGTGGAATACAATATTCCCCTATTTGCTCTCCGGCATTTCCGTCGGGGGACAATACGCGCTGATCGCCATCGGCTATACCATGGTCTACGGCATTTTGCGCCTCATTAACTTCGCGCACGGCGATGTGTTTATGGTAGCCGGTATCGTGATGGTCTATATGGCGGCCAGCGGACTGCCGCTCTGGCTGTGCATCGTGCTTGACCTGGCCGCCACGGCAATAATCGGTTTCGCGATCGAACGCATCGCTTATAAACCGCTGCGGACCGCTCCCCGGATGAGCATTATGATCTCCGCGATCGGTGTGAGCTATACCCTGCAGAACCTGGTGCTTTACATCACCGGCGGTCTGAACCAGATCTATCCGAAGATCCCCTGGATCTCGGATTCCATCACCATCGGAAGCGCAACGACCAAGGTCGTTACCGTGGTGACCCCGATCCTGACCATCCTGCTGGTGTTTGCTCTGGTGATGCTGATCAACCATACCAAGGTCGGTATGGCCATGCGGGCAGTCTCCAAAGACTTTGAGACCAGTCAGCTGATGGGTATCAATATTAATGGCGTCATTTCCACTACCTTCGTCATCGGTTCTTTTCTGGCGGGGGTCGGTTCCACGCTTTACTTCACGAATTACACGACGGTCATCCAGACCAGCGGTGCGATGCCGGGGCTGAAAGCATTTGTCGCGGCAGTTTTCGGCGGTATCGGAAGCGTTCCGGGTGCGGTTGTCGGTGCTTTTATTATCGGTATTGCTGAAAATATCATTAAGGGGCTGGATATCATTCTCTTCAAAGCGGGACTGATCTCCAAACCGATGGGGCTGGCGATCTTTTCGGATGCTTTTACCTTTGCGCTGCTCATCATCATCCTGGTCGTGAAGCCGACCGGGCTCTTTGGTGAAAAATCCATTGATAAGGTATGAGGTGAAACATATGAAAAAGAAACTCGATTTTCCTCATATCATGACTGTTGTGATCATCATCGCCATTTATGCCGCGGTATTTGTGGCTGAGCAGACCATTGCTCCGACTTCCATGCTCTTCACGGTATTGAAGAAGGGGGCGACCTATGCGCTGGTGGCGGTTTCGATGAACCTGCTGAACGGTTTTACCGGCATCTTTTCACTGGGACAGGCAGGTTTTATGCTCATCGGGGCTTATATCTTCTCCATTTTTACCATCCCGGTGGAACAGCGCGGTATTGTCTACCAGTACTATAACGGCGGTATCATACAGTTTACCCTGCCGGTCGTGATCGCCATGATCCTTGCCGGGCTGGTCGCGGCTTTGTTTGCGTTTCTCATCGGTCTGCCGGTGCTGCGCCTGAAGAGCGATTATCTGGCCATCGCCACCCTAGGCTTTGCTGAAATCGTCCGCACGATTTTCCAGTGGGACAAGCTTGGCCCAATCACGAACGGTTCCAACATGCTGCGCCTTTTCCCGACGTTTAATGATTTCAATATCCGCAACGCGGAGGGGAATGTGGTGGTTTATCTTTCCACGCTTGTGCCGATGATCATCGCGGGGATCTGTATCGGGATCATCCTGCTGCTGATCAACTCCACTTACGGACGTGCGCTGCGCGCGATCAAGGATGATGAGATCGCCGCGGAAGCGATGGGGATCCATCTGGCCAGCCACAAGCAGATCGCCTTTTGTGTGTCTTCTTTCTTTGCCGGTGTCGGCGGCGCCATGCTGGCGATGTACCAGACGACTGTACAGGCAAAATCCTTCACGACAGCCATGACGTATGAGATCCTGCTGATTGTCGTTATCGGCGGACTCGGTTCTGTAACTGGCAGCGTTTTAGCTTCATTCCTGTTCGTTGCCTGTTCGGAATGGTGGCTGCGTTTCCTGGACCAGAAGCAGTATATCAGCGGGCATGAAATACCGCTGCTGCGCAATGGTTTCCGTCTGGTGGTATTTTCCTTCATCATCATGATCGTTGTGCTCTTCTTCAGACAGGGGATCATGGGCACAAAGGAACTGCCTGACCTGTTCCGAAAGAAGAAGACAGCTGAAGGAGGCGCGAAATGAAGGATAACGTCCTGCACATCGAAAACCTGACCATGCAGTTTGGCGGTGTCGTTGCCGTGGATAACTTCAGCATGGATATCAACAAAGGTGAGATCGTTGCCCTGATCGGCCCGAACGGCGCCGGCAAAACCACTGCTTTCAACGCGGTGACCGGAGTCTACCTTCCTACCTCCGGGCGGGTGACGCTGAACGATGAAAATATCACCGGTCTGCGTCCCGACCAGATCACAGCGCGTGGGATCGCCCGTACCTTCCAGAACATCCGTCTTTTCTCTTCGATGACGGTTTTCGAGAACGTACTGACCGCCCATCACCTGCGCCGGACCTCCAACCTTTTCTCCGCGACCTTCCGCCTGAACGCAATGGAAGAAAAACGCATGCGGGAAGATACGGATGCTCTGCTGAAAAAGGTCGATCTTTATGACCTGAAGGATGAAATGGCGGTTTCCCTCCCTTATGGGAAGCAGCGTCTGCTGGAAATCGTCCGTGCGCTGGCAAGCGGCCCGAAGCTGCTGCTTCTGGACGAACCGGCTGCCGGTATGAACCCGCAGGAAACGGATGAACTCGGTGAGTTCATTAAACGGATCCGTACGGAATTTGACCTGACGGTCTTCATTATTGAACATCATATGAACCTGGTCATGAAGATTTCCGACCGCATCTATGTCATCGAGTTCGGGAAACAGATCGCCGAAGGACGTCCGGAAGAGATCCAGAATAACCAGGCAGTCATCGATGCTTATCTGGGAGGAGGAGAAGAACTATGAGCCTTTTGAAAGTAATGGATCTCAAAGTCAGTTACGGCGGTATCGAAGCGCTGAAGGGCATCTCCTTCTCCGTGGAAAAAGGGCAGATCGTCACACTGATCGGCGCCAACGGAGCGGGAAAGTCCACCACGCTGCGCACGATCTCCGGTCTGGTTCCGGTGAAGTCCGGTACCATCACCTATGACGGGAATGTGATCTCCGGACAGCAGCCGCAGCAGATCGTGGCTCAGGGGCTTTGTATGGTTCCCGAGGGACGCCGTGTGTTCCCGAACTTGACGGTCTATGAAAATCTGCGCATCGGTGCCTACCTGCGGAAGGACGATATCACCGCGGATGTGGACCACGTTTACCAGCTGTTCCCCCGGCTTAAGGAACGTCACTGGCAGCTGGCCGGTACGCTTTCCGGCGGTGAACAGCAGATGCTCGCGGTGGGACGCGCTCTGATGATGCGCCCGAAGCTGCTGATGATGGATGAACCTTCTCTGGGTCTTGCACCGCTGGTCATCAAGAGTATTTTTGAGATCATCCAGACGCTCCATGAGGAAGGGATCACGATCCTGCTGGTGGAACAGAACGCTAACGCCGCGCTGCGTATCGCGGATTATGCTTTTGTCCTGGAAACAGGGATGCTGGGAGTCCAGGGAACAGGTCATGAACTGCTGAATGACCCGGCTATCAAAGCTGCCTATCTCGGCAAGAGCGCCTGATACTTTTTACAAACCAAACGAACAGGGCTTTACGGATCAATATTCGAAAAGCCCTGTTTTCTATTCATACTCATTATATGAATAACAATTGTCAGACAGTACTGTTACGCCCTGCTGCGAAAGGATGCTATAATTAAATTGGTTTTATAGGAAACCGTTGATTATGGTTTTAAATGCGGAAATTTGAAAGGAGTTGTTTTATGATCGTTGGCCAGAGAGAACCTCGTGTTGATGGGTACGACAAAGCAACCGGACGAACAAAATATTATGAAGACCGTATGCCGGCAAATGCGCTGTATGTACGGATAAAACATGCTGAAAAGGCACACGCTATCGTGAGATCCATTGATATTTCAGCAGCAGCGGCAATTCCCGGTGTGGTCAAGGTACTGACCTGCTTTGATGTACCGAATCTTCCCTTTGCTACTGCGGGGCATCCGTGGTCAATGGATCCGGGACATCGGGATACAGCCGACCGGCTTTTATTGAACCGGCATGTGCGCTACTGGGGCGATGATGTAGCGGTCGTGATCGCGGAAAACGAAGTCGCAGCCAATCAGGGCGTACGCGCGCTGAAAGTAGATTATGAAGAACTTCCCTTTGTGCTGGATGCTCAGGAAGCCATGAAAGACGGCGCTCCGCAGCTGCATGACGGCTTCCCGAACAACATCCTGAAGCATACTCAAAATATTAAAGGGGATTATCAGGAAGCGATCAAGGAACCCGGATTGATCAAGGTTGAGGGCTGGTATGACACACCGACCGTTCAGCATGCTCACATCGAAAACTTCGGCTGTTTTGCTTATATGGAAAACGGACGGATCGTCGTTGTAGCTTCCACACAGATCCCGCATATTATACGCCGCATCGTCGCTCAGGCTGTCGGCCGTCCCTGGGGCGATATCGAGATCATCAAACCTTATATCGGCGGCGGCTTCGGCAACAAACAGGACGCGCTCTATGAACCGCTCTGCGCCTGGTGTACCACACAGGTCGGCGGCAGACCGGTACGCATTGACTGCTCCCGGGAAGAGACCTTTGTTTCCAACCGTGTCCGTCATGCGATCCGCTATCACATCATCTCCTGGGTGCGGAAAGATGGTACCATTGCTGCCCGGAAAGTGGATCTCTATTCCAATCAGGGGGCTTATGCTTCCCATGGGCATTCAATTGCAGCCAAAGGATTGAATGCAATTCCGCAAAAATATCCATGCCCGGCTTATGAAGGCAATGCCTGGACTGTTTATACCAACCGACCGGCTGCCGGAGCTATGCGGGGTTATGGAATGCCGCAGGCAAATTATGCGGATGAGGCCAACATTGATGACTGTGCCAAAGCTGTCGGTATCGATCCATGGGAATTTCGAAAACTGAACATTATGCCGAAGGGGTTCCATGATCCCTTCTCCGGCAACACAAATTACTATGATACCTACCGGGAATGCATGGCCAAAGGCGCGGAGATCATGGACTATGAACGCAAGCGCAAAGAATACGGTCATGATACCGGCAATATCCGCCGCGGGATCGGCCTGGCAACCTTCTGGTATAACACCGCAGTCTATCCGATCTCTCTGGAAACCTCTTCCAACCGCATGCAGCTGAACCTTGACGGAACCGTTACCATGCAGTGCGGTGAGACGGAGATTGGTCAGGGCGCCGATACCGCTTATGCGCAAATGACCGCGGAGGCTATCGGGCTGAAGAGCTATAAAGATGTGCATGTGATCTCCTGCCAGGATACTGACATTACGCCGACCGGAACAGGGGCTTATGCTTCCCGCCAAACCTATGTCGCAGGGTTCTCCATCCGGCAGACCGCTGACCTGCTGAAGGAAAAGATCCTGAAACGCGCTCAGAGCCTCACCCGCCAGATGCCTTATAACATGGATATCGTTGACGGAAACATCATCCGCAGGGAAGACAAGATGGTTCTGATGAGCCTCCAGGAACTGGCTATGACCGCGCAGTATGATACGGTCAATAGTGAGCATATTACGGCTGAATCTACATATACCATCCGCAATAACGCCTATTCCTTCGGCTGCACTTTTGCCGAAGTGGAAGTGGATATTGCCATGTGCAAGGCGCAGGTCACCCGCATCCTGAATGTTCATGACTGCGGCAAGCTCATCAACCCCGCTCTTGCGGAAGCTCAGGTCCATGGCGGTCAGTCCATGGCGATCGGCTACGGGCTCAGCGAACAGCTCATCTTTGATGAAAAGACAGGCAAACCGCTGAACAACAACCTGCTGGACTACAAGCTTTCCACATTTATGGATCACCCGCGGCTGGAAGCGGCATTTATCGAAAATCCGGAACCGACCTCACCGTTCGGTACCAAATCCCTGGGTGAACCGCCTGCCTGTTCCCCTGCTCCCGCGATCCGCAACGCGATCCTGCACGCGACCGGTGTGGCGATCGATCGGCTCCCCATCAATCCTCACGTTTTGTTTGCTGAACTCAGCAAGGCCGGATTGATCCATGACAGCTGGCTTGATAAGGAGGAAAAATAACATGTACGATATGAAAGCTTTATACGAAGCTGAAAGTGTTCAGCATGCCATTCAGCTTCGGTTGGAACATCCTGAAGCCCAGATCATAGCCGGCGGTTCGGACGTGCTGGTGCAGATGCGTGAAGGAAAACGGGCCGGAAAAGAGCTGATTTCGATCTATATGATCGATGCCATGCGCGGTGTCAGCATTGATGAGGATGAAAATATCCGCATCGGTTCGCTGACCAGTTTTTCCCACATCACCCGCGACCCGATCATTCAGAAATACATCAACGTCCTTGGTGAGGCGGTCGACCAGGTCGGTTCTCCGCAGATCCGCAATATCGGGACGATTGGCGGCAACACCTGCAACGGTGTGACATCCGCCGATTCCGCTTCCACACTTCATGCCTGGGAAGCGATCGTTGAACTGACCGGTGTGAACGGTGTCCGCCGTCTGCCGATCAAGGATTTCTATATCAAAGCCGGTGTGGTCGATATCCGCGCGGATGAGGGTGAAATTCAGACTGCTATCCTGATCCCGAAGGTCAGTTATGAGAATACCTTCGGTCACTATATCAAATACGGGATGCGGAACGCGATGGAGATTGCTTCTCTCGGATGCAGTGTCAACGTGCGTCTGAGTGATGACAAACAGACTATCGACCGCTGCCGCATTGCTTATGGGGTCGCGGGACCGGTCCCGATGCGGGCTCCGTCCGCGGAAGCTGTTGCAAATGGCAGCGCCCTGACGGAAGATATGGTCAACGAATTTTCACTTGCGGTGCTTTCCGATATCAACCCGCGCGATTCCTGGCGTGCCAGCAAAGCCTTCCGTCAGCATATTGCCGTAGAGATGGCAAAACGTGCCTTAATTGAATCCATTCACAGAGCCGGAGGAGAGATCAAATGAGCCAGTATAAAGTCGTTCACTGCAATATCAACGGGAAAGACGTTGAACGAATGGTCGATGTCCGGGCATCTTTGACAGATATGCTGCGGAATGAATATCACCTGACTTCCGTCAAAAAGGGCTGTGAAGTCGGTGAATGCGGCGCCTGCAATGTGCTGATCAACGGGGAAGCTTTCAACTCCTGCATCTATCTGGCTGTGTGGGCTGAAGGAAAAACGATCCTGACGCTGGAAGGTCTGGAAGGTCCTAACGGTGAGCTTTCCGATATCCAGCAGGCTTTCATTGATGAAACCGCGATCCAGTGCGGTTTCTGCACGCCGGGCTTTATCATGACCGCCGCGGAGATCCTGAACAGCGGGAAAGAATACAGCGACGAGGAATTGCGCAAACTGCTTTCCGGTCATCTCTGCCGCTGCACGGGTTATGAGAACATCTTCCGGGCTGTGAAGAAGACGATGCTGAAACGCCTGGAAGCGGCAAAAGCATAAAGATTTATTGAATTTTGTGCCGGATGTGATAATTTTGGCAGACAACACCTGTACTGCATGGAATTGTCACATCCGGCATGCATCACTTTCCGAAATACCGTTTTTTCTGCTTATTCCCATTCAAACTTTGATAATATGACATATTGCATCTTTTTTTAGTGATTTTATACACTACTAAAAAGTTCAGAATATGATATCATTAATTACTTTTCGCTCTCATAAGCGAATGTGAACCTTGACATTTTTTTATATAGTGTGCAGTCACTGAAAATGCATCCTTCCAAAGATAATTCGGTTTTGCCAAAAACGATATATTAAAGGAGGTTCGTTATGAGTAAAAAAATTTGTTGTGTTTTATCTGATGACGGAAATGAAGGAAATCGGAAACGGAAATATCCTGATAAAACAAAAATTGCGGAACTCTCTCAGCGCGTTTTCAGTGAAATTATGGCGATCGAAGCTCTTAATGCGTCAGATTCAGACGATGTATCAAAGCGTGAGGAATTGCAGCTGCTCCTCGATGAATTTGATCATGATCGTAAACAATTGGTGTTGGAGAACATCCCTCTGGCATGGAAAATTGCCAGAGAAACATGGTCACTCAACACCAGGGGGGTGAACGATTTCAATGATTATTATCATGCAGCAGTGGAAGTTCTCTGCAGTTGTGCGTATCACTACAACCCGGAGAATGATGCAAGCTTTGGTACATACGCATATACCTGCATCAAAAACAGGATGATCCTGGAAAATGCGGGCAATATGTATGCTCTCCGTATTCCTGAAAAACAGGTATACCTTATTGCCGGTCTCAAAAATCAGGGGAACGGTAAACCGGGAGCGAAGTCAGGAAAAAAAGCGGATCGAACCCTCAAAAAAATCCGCAAACTGGCTATGGTGGCGCAAAAGGGAAAAAGCCTCCAGGAAACGGTCAATACCGAAGACGGTGACCTGGAATTCGGAGAAATCCTGGCAGACAAAAATGCTCTGACAGGAGCAGATATCGAAGCGCAGATCGATAAAACTACGATGATGGCAAAATTTTCTATCGCCTTTAAGATGTTGACAGAAGAGGAACAAGCCATTTTACGCTGCCGTTATGGCTTGGACGGAGAAGATTTGACTATTGCTGAACTGGCTGATATCTACCATATCACTCCAGGAAAGTTATATAGCAGGCAGTTGGAGGCACAATGTAATCTGCGCAAAAACATTGAAAGCCTGACTCCGGCTGATGTTGAAAAATTTATGGGTGAAGGAAATACCTTCACCCCTTTTTATTTAATAATCTTTCTTTTGAGCTTCTCAGCGGATATGGCTTTTCATAGTAGTGAAGCCATCTTTTCTGATCGTTGTATTTAAATCAGATCAAAAAACATTTCGGTATTTGGCATAAATGGCACCGCCCTGTATCCGGCGATACCGTGCGCTGAACAAAGAGCGGGCATGCGAGGCTGAGACTTGTTTTTTGAAACCGTCTGGATTATAATTTCCTTTGCAAATATGATTATCGATACAACTGCAGCCAGGCAGAAATACATTAAGGGTCATGTGTTATGAAAAAGTTATATTCACTGTTCATCATTGTTTTATTGTTGTCTGTTGTACAGCGCACTGTGACAGCACAGGAACCGGATCACTGGTTATGCCTGATTTGCGGGGTCGAAAACACGGAGCAATTCTGCGGAAAGTGCGGGCATGAAAGGGACAGCTGGATCTGTCCGGAATGTCACACTATCAATACAGGGGAGATCTGCACCGAATGCGGGATCATAAAAAGCGATATTCTTTATGCGGATGAAACCGGCAATTTGTTCTTTGTCAGCGCCGGAAATGAAACACGCGGTGAAGGGATCCTGATCCGGCCCAGCGGTATTCTCTATGAAAGCAAATGGGAGAACGGTCTCCCTGTGGGTCTGGGAATCATGAGAAGGCCTTATGGCGGCACCTATTATGGTGAATTGCAAAACGGAAACCCAAATGGTCATGGAAAAATGGTTTGGGAAAATGAGGCTTCTTATGAGGGCAGCTGGGTGGATGGAAAAAGAACCGGTTACGGAATTTACACCTGGTCAAACGGCGATATGTATAAAGGGGAATTTAAAAACGGTGTGATCTCGGGGATCGGGAAATTCATCGTGAGCAACGGGAATGAATATGAAGGCGAGTGGAAAGACGACCAAAAGAATGGATTCGGCACCTATCGCTGGGCAAATGGTGATATCTATACAGGTGAATGGATAGACGGGCGTCAGTATGGCAAAGGTACAAAAACCTGGGCTAACGGTGATGTTTACGTTGGCGAGTGGAGAAATGACAGGATGTGCGGGCACGGCATCATGACTCAGGCTGCCGGTAATATTTATGACGGGAAATGGCGTGCCGACAGCATGGAAGGTTTTGGCACCATGTCCTGGGCGAACGGTGATATTTATAAAGGCGGCTGGAAAGCTGACAGACGTGAAGGCACCGGCGTCATGTCCTGGACGGACGGAAGCATTTATGATGGCGAATGGAAAAATGATAAACAGGACGGAGCCGGGAACCTGACTTCCAATGAGGGAGAGACAATCGAGGGTGAATGGAAAGAGAACATCATGATCAGCACCAAATCTCCGGTCGATCTGACTGCTACTCCCGACCCTGCCCGGTAAAAGGGAAGACACTCATCCCGCTGCAGCTGCTTTTAATTGGATATCATTCATTCGGGCGTAGGTTTTTCCGAGTTTAACAAGCTCTTCGTGGGTTCCGCATTCAGTGACACTGCCGTTTTCGATCACGAGGATCTGGTCTGCTTCCCGGATGGTGGAAAGGCGGTGAGCGATCGCGATGATCGTTCGCTTTCCGGTCAGTCCGGCTATCGCTTTCCGGATATGCTGTTCCGTTTCCACATCTACCGCTGCCGTTGCCTCATCCAGAATGATGATGGGGGAACGTCGCAGGATCGCGCGGGCAATGGCAATGCGCTGTTTCTGACCGCCGGAGAGTTTTACACCCCGTTCACCGACGATGGAATCATAACCTTTTTCCATTGCTTCAATATCGTCATGGATATAGGCTGCTTTTGCCGCCTGTATGATCTCTTCGCGTGAAGCTTCCGGACGGGCATAACCGATATTTTCCGCAATGGTACCGTTGAACAGGAAGGTATCCTGCAGAACAGGCGCGATATTCAGTCTCAGACTTTCAAGTGTTACATCCTGCAGGTCATGCCCGTCAACAAGGATCCGTCCGGAATTCGGTTCGTAAAAGCGGGAAATCAACTGGGTGATGGTGGTCTTGCCGACACCGGTCGGCCCGACCAATGCCAGCATCTGACCGGGTTTACAGGTAAAGGTTACATCTTGTAAGACCGGAGTATTATCGACATAGGAAAAACTGACATGGTCGAAGGATATTTCTCCCTGTACGTCTTTCAAATTTTCCGCTCCGGGTTTGTTTTGTATTTCAACGGGAGCTTCCAGGATCACCATTACCCGTTCCGCCCCTGCGAGAGACTGCTGCATATCTTCTAAAAGGGTCGCAAGTCCGGTCACCGGGGCATAGAAAAGGCTCAGATACAGCAAAAAGGCGACGATATCCTCCACGCTCAGCCCTTCATGATAAGCCAGATATCCGCCAAATCCAACGACGAGGATCGTACCGACAGAGGATATAAACTCGACCGAGGGACGGAAAATAGCGGAAATCTTGAGCGCTTTCAGCATGGCACGGACATGGTCAAAGTTCTTTTCATTGACCCGGCCGGTCTCATACGCTTCCCGTCCGAAGGACTGGATCTCATGGATCCCCGAAAGGTTGTCCTGAAGCTTGCCATTTAACTCCCCCATCTTTTTCTGTGAGATTCTGAAGAAGGGGCGTACTTTTTTCGCGAAAATCACCCCTGAAACCAGGATCAGCGGGATCGGGGCACAGGTGATGAGGGCAAGTTTCAGGTTGATAAAAAGCAGGACGATCAGTACTCCGACAAAGGTGACAAGGTTTGTAATCGATTCGGGGATGATGTGGGCATAAAGCAGCTCAAAATCACGGGTGTCATTGACAACGCGGCTCATCAGGTCACCGGTCTGCTTGTCATGAAAATAACCCAGCTGCATATGTTCCAGCTTGTCATAAACTTTTGTACGCAGATCGCCTACCAGATACCAGGCTGCCTTGTGGGAAAGGTAGCTGCTCATAAAACGGAAAGCAATACGGGAAAGATACAGAAGGCACAGGATGATCGTGAGGTGAACGATACGGGTAAGTCCGGCTTCATCCACACCCTGTTCAACAATGCCGGTCATGGATGAGAGCACCTTCGGAGCGATTAGATTGAGGATCGTCAATGAAAGTGTCGCGAGGATCGAAATGACATAAAGTCCGCGATACCGGGATGCTTCTTTGCTTAGTTTCCATAATAACTTCATAGTACTGCCTCTGCCGTTTAAAAAACGATATTCATAAATCTCGCTGAGCTATCATAACCGTATAATTTTGTGTATTATATGACAGGCCCAACTCAGAAAAATGGTTTTTCTTCCAAAAATACGCAGCCTGCGGATTCCCCCTGACCCAGCCCAGGCGTACACCTGACAGACCGATCCCGGTCAGGTAAGAGCAGAGCTCCTCAATGATTTTGCTTCCGATCCCTTTGTTCTGAACGGAAACATCTGTCATAAAAAATCCGATAAAAGCCGTATGCTCATCGGGGCATGCCATGATAAGATCCATCACTGCAATCAGTTTATCCGCGTCATAATAACCGACATAATATTTATCGTTTGCTTCCTTACCCGGAGGCAGGGCTTTCATATCATTGATAATGCTTTGTTCTGTTACAAAAGGCGGACAATATTTATAATATAACACATTCTTACTGCACAGTGAATAAATATCTGATATATCCGCTTTCTCTAAGCGGCGTACTTTATAAGCATCCGAAAAACCTGTTATATCTATATTCATGGCTGTCAGAAAAATCGGTCTCACCGGTAAATAATAAATCAATTACTCCATAGATTTTGTTAATGTTCAACCGGATAAAGAGGTAATTACAACATAATATTTGTTAATGTAGCACCGGCTGTTAAGAGATAATCACTCAATAAATTTTATTAATAATATATCTGCTAATAAGTGGTATTTACTCAATAGAATTTGTTAATAATTTATTGGTCAAAAAGAATCAATTACTCCATATGATTTGTTAATATTACGCTTGTTAACTAGAGATAATAACTCGAAATATTTGTTAATGTATCACTGATATATAACAGATAATATCTCATTAATATTTGTTAATGTTATACCGTTAAATAATAGATATTTACTCCGTAGATATTGTTAAGAAATTACCTGTAAATTAGATTTATTTACTTAGAAAGTTTTGTTAATGTTTCACCGGCGATCCGGTAAACTGTCCAGTCTTTCATCGGTACAGCACTTAAGGAAAGGTAAAAATCGATACTTGGTTTGTTCCAGTCCAGACACCACCACTCCAGCCGGCCGCAGCCCCGTTCCACGGCGATCTGCGCAAGTTTCTTTAAGGTTGCTTTACCGTATCCTTTTCCCCGGTATTCCGGCATAATATAAAGGTCTTCCAGATAAAGTCCGGCACGGCCTAAAAAGGTGGAAAAATTATGAAAGAACACGGCAAAACCGATCTCTTTCCCGTCTTCACAAATGAAAAAGACTTCTGCTTTCTTTCTTACAAAGATCCATTCACGCAGCAGTTCTTCCGAAGTCACCACTTCATCGAGCATCTTCTCATAAGATGCCAGTTCTTTGATGAAGCGGAGGATCAAACCGCAGTCTTTTTCTTCCGCGAATCGAAACGTCAGCTGTGAATTATTGTCATTATTATTCAAAGACATTCTCCCCACCCAGATATGCTGATTGTACGGAAATGCTGCGCAGGTCAGCCGGTTCGGTACGGAACGGGTTCCCGCTCAATATCACAAAATCCGCGAGCATGCCCTTCCGGATACGGCCTTTTTTGCCTTCTTCAAAGCTCGCGTGGGCACCTGCTGAAGTAAAGCTGTCAAGTGCTTCCCGGACAGTGAAGGCTTCATCGGGAAGGAACGGGCCGCAGCCGTCAAAGGATCGTCTCGTGACCGCGCATTGGATCCCGGCCATCACATTCGGAAGCTCCACCGGGCAGTCCGATCCGTTGGAAACGCAGACGCCTTTCTTCAAAAGTGTCTTCCAGCTGTAGCTGGAAACGGCCAGCTCGGGCGGGACAAGCTTTTCCACAATATGGTTATCATAATCCAGAAAGATGGACTGTGCGTAAACGTGGAGATCCAACCGGGCCATGCGTTCCAGATGGTCCCTGCGGGAAATCTGGCAGTGGACGATCCCGTGACGGTGATCCTCACGCGGGTATTGCGTAAGCGCCGTCTCATAAGCATCCAGGACTTCATCCAGACAGGCATCCCCGATCGCATGGACAGCGATCTGCATTCCATTACGATGAGCATATGTTACTAATTCTTTAAGGTAGGCCGGATCAAACAATGAAAATCCGCAGCTGCTTTCTTTAAGATAAGGCATGCTCAAATGTGCGGTACGGCTTCCCAGGGAGCCGTCTCCCAGCAGCTTCAGCGGACCGATTCGGAAAAGGTCACTGCCTTTGCCGGTCACATTGCCGTCTTCAATGAAGGTCCGCAATTCGTTAAGGTCGGTGAAATTGCACTGCTCGTTCACCCGGACCGTCATCTTCCCTTCCGCTTCCAGTTCCCGGTAAACCGAATGGATGAGCTGCCAGGGAACACCGCGGAAGGTGCTGTAGTCATCTGTCTGGACACTGGTGATACCGTAACGGTTCACCGCACCCATCGCCAACAGGATCATCTCCTTCAGTTCCGCCTTATCCGGCAGCGGTTTGACCGTGTTCAGCAGCTCGATCGCGTTTTCATACAGGATGCCGTTCGGTTCACCGGACTCATCTCTCCCGATGGTACCACCCTCAGGGTCCGGAGTGTTGCGGTCAATTCCGGCAAGATCAAGCACGAGAGAATTTACCACGCAGGAATGTCCGCAGGCACGGGTGATCAGGATGGGAACTTCGCGGGAAACGCTGTCCAGATCATGGCGGGTCGGCATTCGTTTTTCGTCCGCAAAATAATCCTGGTTCCATCCCCGGCCCTTCAGCCATTGTCCCGGATGGGGATAGTTTTCTTTAAGGTAAGTCTTCAGGTAAGTCAGCATTTCTTTAAGGGAACCGGTGTGCTGTGCCAATCCGGCGCCATGGAGTGTCTGCCCGAAATTGAGCAGGTGCATATGGGAATCATTGAACCCCGCACAGACAAACCGGTCTTCCAGGTCCACCCGCTTATCCTCCGGCCGCAGGCAGGAAAGGATATCTGCTGTCGTTCCGACACTGCCAAAACGTCCGTCCTCTACAATAAACGCTTCCTGAAGCGGAAGCTCTCCGTTATACACGATCCCGTTATAAAATGCTGTCTTCATAAAACTCCCGATCAAATGGATTTATTTACCGTTCGCGATCACAACGTTGATTTTCTCGACCCGGATGTCATCCCAGACGTTGGCTTTGACATAGGGCTCGTTGGCGAGGTAATCATCCAGCTGTTCGCGGGATTCATATTCCATGATCAGGACGGAACCGATCAGCTTGCCTTCGCTGTTGGTCATCCCGCCGGCGCAGATCACATGACCGTTCTCGTTCAACTTCGACATATTCTCCAGATGCTGAGGACGGACGCTCATGCGTCTTTCATAAGCACCTTCATCTTTACCGTCATAAGCAGTGACAACAAATTGCATAATACATCTCCTTAAAATATTTTCAATGAATATATTCTTTAAGAAAAGAAAAACCGGACTTAAAGGCATGAGAAGAAAATGCCTTCTCATAATCCTTAAGATTATACAGTTCTACGTCAGGAAAACTTACTTTTCCTTCTTTTAAAAGCTTTAAGGCAGGCTCAAACGGACCGCATCGGCTGCCCACGACTGTTATCTCATTTACGGGAATCTGGCTCAGATCGATATTTGCGGATCCGGCGTAGGTGCTCTTGAGGATGATCGTTCCCATCTTGCGGACGATGTGCAGTGCCAGATGGATGCCCGATTCGTGTCCGGAAGCTTCCGCCACATATTCAAAGCATTCTTCCGCGCTCAGAGACCGGTCCTGATAATCGGGAAGCAAAGCGGTTTTCGCGAAAGGCTCGAACATTTGTAATTTTTCCGGATGTTTCCCGATAACCGTCAGGTCAATGCCGGTCAGGGCCAGCACCTGCGCGATCATATAAGCCAGCCTGCCGTCACCGATCACCGCGGCATTGAGAGCCGGGTCAATATGGACCTGTTTGGTGATTTCCAGCGCCGCTGCCAGCGGTTCGGTAAATACTGCCTGTTCCGGCGGTAGGCCTTCCGGCACCACATGGATCAGATGTGTGGCAAGCGTCATGTATTCGGCAAAGCAGCCGTCTTTGGACATACCGATCACTTTGCGGGACAGGCAGTGCTTTTCCCGCCTGGTCCGGCAGTAGATGCATTTTCCGCAGCCTTCGTTCAGCTCACCCACCACGGTTTTCCCGACAAGAGACGGGTCGGGACTTTCCACGACCCGGCCGACGAATTCATGCCCCATGATCCCTCTGAAATCCGGACGGTAGCCCTTGAGGATCTCACGGTCCGTACTGCAGATATCCGCGAGCAGGATCTTTATCAGGCTCTGGCCCTCACCGCATACCGGTATCGGCAGATCTTCCCGATATACCGCTTTTTCCCCGTCAAAGTAAAGTCCTTTCATAGTGCTTATCCTTTCGCCAGATAATCTTTTATACGCCAGAGCAAATACAACGGCAGACTGATCTCATGTGTTTTCCCCTTTTGATTATCACCAATGTTTTTTGCAGACACACGAAAACCGATTTCAGGTTCATATTTTTTCAGGTAATTCATAAAGCTTTTGGCCATTGTGTTTCCGGCAGATTTTGTCTCGAGCGGAATGATCTTGTCTTCGTACTCAAAAAGAAAATCAATTTCAGACGAATTTCCGCTGTGCCAGTAATAGACATCGATATTTTGCGCAACAAGCTCCTGCATACAATAATTTTCTGCTATGGCACCTTTAAACGCGATGTAATTATCCGGTTCAGTGAGTATTGTTTTATAGGAAACCCCTGCTTTTTTCCGCAGCAGCCCGATATCCGCCATATATACTTTAAATGATGTGGCATCAGAACAGGTACTCAATGGAATTTCAACATGGTCGACCTTCTCCAGTTTATAAGCAAGATCGGCATCAACCAGCCAGGTAAGTGCGTCTTCCAGGTCCCGCGCTCGTGTTCCTTCTTTCACATGTGAAAAAACAAATTTATTGTTATCCTTCGCGAGCTGTTTCGGTAGAGAATCCCATATCCAGCCGATTTTCAGGATATCTTTTGAGTCCGCATGGTTGGAAAAATCATCTTTATAATCACGCAGGATCATTTCCTGTTGTTTATCGACTTTTTCATAATCCGCTGTATCGATCCATGTTTGTACCGCTGCAGGCATTCCGCCGACTATATAATATTGTTTTAGGTATTGGAGCATCGGTTCCGTGACGTAGGAAGGGATCTCATCATATAAATCATACGAAGAGAGCATATTCAGATAGCGTTCCCCGCCTGCAGCCCGGACGAACTCGGTAAAGGACATTGGTTTCATCCGGATCCGCTCGATTTTCCCTACAGGGAAAGATATTCCGTTACGCTTGATCTCTACGCCGAGAAGAGAACCTGCACACAAAATATAATTTTCAGTATCGCTTTCCGCGAAATATTTCAATGCGGTGATAGCCCGGGGACAAGCCTGTATCTCATCAAATATTACCAGAGTCCTCAGCGGATCGATTGGTTTCCCCTCTATCAGAAAACCAAGTTCACGAAGGATACGGTCCGGATCATAATCCCGGTTGAAGACTTCCCCGTATGCTTCGTTTTTTTCGAAGTTTACTGTCACGACATGTTCAAAATAATCAGCCCCGAATTCCTTCATCAGGTATGTTTTGCCGCATTGCCTGACACCGGTGATAAGAAGAGGCTTCCGATTTTTTTCATTTTTCCATCGGATCAGTTCCTGTTTCAGATCTCTGTACATAAATAATATTCCTGCCGAATTAAGCCATGATTGGTTATTATTCCTATGAATTAGAACCATAATTGGCTTAAATTCATAGGAATAATAACCATTTTAGCAAAAAATAAGGAATTGTCAATACTTTTTTATCGGCAGATATCGCTGTATGAAGCCGGCTTCGCGGCAGCATCCTCATGAGCTTCTTTCTAAACAGATACGCTAATCAAAGCTTAGTCTCATCTGATACCAGGGCACACCGCCGTGAACGGATTGGCTCAGCCCCTCATTGATATAACCGAAACCCGCGTAATAATGCAGTTTTGCTTCTTTGCAGGTGAGGACCAGGCCTTTGCGGCCCTGCTCTTTCGCGTCCGCGATCGCTCTGCGAAGCAGCTGCCCGGCGTATCCTTTGCGCCGCTCGGAAGGAACCGTATTGACGCCGAAGATCATCTGCCAGGCGCCGTTCTCATTATGCAGCGACGCGTCAGCGAACATTTCATCGCGCAGATCCGGCTCATCCGTGACAAACCCGTCGACAAAGGAAATAAGTCTGTCTCCATCAAACATGAGCCAGAAATGATTCGGATAAGAAGCCAGACGTGCCGAGAAATCCGCTCGTGTCGCCGCTTCCGCGAGCGGAAAACATTCCGCTTCCACCGCGGTTATTTTATCCAAATCATCAATTGACGCAGTACGAATCAGCATATCATTTCTCCTGTTCCTGTCAGAAAATGAAGGCTTTGGCAGCCATTTCCGAAATCTTCGACAATATCTAATTATATCGCAGCTGTCGGTCTGTATGTTATAGCTTTTGAACATTTTTCGAAAGGTACTTTTTTATGGATTTGACAGTAAAAATCAAGTATAATGGTTCGGGCAGGAGCAGTACGTTTTTACGGCCGGACAGAGAAGGGGAGAAGCTGAGAACCCCGGCGGATGCGGAAAACGGAAGTCGCCTGGCGTGGATGACCGAAGAAAGTGTTTTGAGAAATCAGGTTTCACATATCAGGGATCAGAAATGGTTGTTCCAATACCGTAATTCTCTGATAAAGTTACAGGAAACAGGATATTCTCAGAGACACAAGTAGAACGGTCCGGCACAGTCCGTTATCATGCTGTAATGAGTGCGCGGGGAAATCCCGTGAACTGAGGTGGTACCGCGGAAGAAATATGGCTTTCGTCCTCAATCGGGACGGAAGTTTTGTTTTTAAGCGGTCTTATCAAAAAGATACGCAGCACGGAGTTTTGTCGTGTGGTTTTCACCGCAGCAAAGTGACTGTCTCCGTGAGTCCGGTAAATCCGGCAAGGTTAATATCTGAACAAACGGGCAGTGTGGTTTGTTTTCACAGCAATCAGGCATCTGAAACCTGACCCCTGACCCCTTATAACAGGAGAAAAAATGAGTAAAGAGCTGCCAAAGACTTACGATTTCAAGAACATCGAAAGCAAGATGTACCAGTGGTGGTGGGATCAGGGCTATTTCAAACCCGTCAACGACCCCTCATCTCCCGATCATGACCCGGATCACGAACCTTATGTGATCTCCATTCCCCCGCCGAATGTCACCGGTGAACTTCATCTGGGACATGCCATGTTCGTTTCCATGGAAGACCTGATGATCCGTTACCACCGTATGAAGGGGATCCCGACCCTCTGGGTCCCGGGGACCGATCACGCGGGGATCGCCACACAGATGCTGGTGGAACGTGCCCTCGCGAAAGAAGGGATCCGCCGCCAGGATCTCGGCCGGGAAAAATTCCTGGAAAAGGTCTGGGAATGGAAAAACAAATATCATGACCGCATTGTCGCGCAGATCCAGCGCCTGGGTGCTTCCTGTGACTGGGACCGCGAACGCTTTACGCTGGATGAAGGCCTTTCCAGGGCTGTCCGCGAAGCTTTCGTGCGCCTCTATGAAGAGGGTCTGATGTACCGCGGTTCCCGCATTGTCAACTGGTCCCCGAAGCTGCAGACCGCGGTTTCCGACCTTGAGGTTGAATACAAATCCGAACCGGGATATCTCTATCACTTCAAATACATGCTGGCTGACGGCAGCGGAGACTATCTCCCTGTTGCCACGACCCGTCCCGAAACCATTCCGGGCGACTCCGCCGTGGCTGTCCATCCGGAAGATGACCGTTTCAAGAAATACATCGGCAAGACTGTCCGCGTCCCGATCATCGGGCGTGAGATCCCCGTGATCGCTGATGAGTATGTCGACCGGGAATTCGGTACCGGTGCGCTGAAGATCACCCCTGCCCATGACCCGCATGACTATGCCATCGGCAAGTCCCACCATCTGGAAGAGATCAACATCATGACCAAGGATGCCCACATGAACGAGCAGGCCGGAAAATATGAGGGCATGGATCGTTTCGAATGCCGCAAGGCGATCTGGGCAGACATGAAGGAAGAAGGCCTGGTCATCAAGGAAGAACCCTACCAGATGAGCATCCCGCATTCCCAGCGTTCCGGCGAAGTTATCGAACCGATGATCTCCATGCAGTGGTTCGTGAAGATGGAATCCCTGGCGAAACCGGCACTCGAAGCTGTCCGCAGCGGTGAGATCAAAATCATCCCGGACCACTTTACAAAGGTGTATTACAACTGGCTGGAAAACATCCAGGACTGGTGCATCAGCCGTCAGCTGTGGTGGGGACACCGTATCCCGGTCTGGTACTGTCAGGACTGCGGTGAAATGATCGTTTCCCGTACGGATGTCCATGAATGTCCGAAATGCCACAGTCATAATGTGGAACAGGATCCGGACGTGCTGGATACCTGGTTCTCCTCCGGACTCTGGCCGTTCTCCACGCTCGGCTGGCCGGAAGAGACACCGGATTATAAATACTTCTACCCGACCTCCATGCTGGAAACCGGGTACGACATCCTCTTCTTCTGGGTCGCCCGCATGATCATGGACGGCATCCATTTCACCGGCAAGGTCCCGTTCACTGAGATCTACCTGCACGGTCTGGTCCGCGATGAACACGGCGAAAAGATGTCCAAGACCAAGGGCAATGTGGTCGATCCGCTCATCGTGATGGATGAACTGGGTACTGATGCCCTGCGCTTCACCCTGCTGGTGGGGTCTACCCCGGGTAACGATACCAACCTTTCCGTCAAGAAGGTGGAAGCCAACCGCAACTTTGCCAACAAACTCTGGAATGCAGGCCGCTTTGTGATCGGCGCTCTGGATAAAGCTCCGGCACAAGCGGACGGTGAAGTGAACCCGACTGCTGCCGACCGCTGGATCTGGTCCCGCATGCAGGAAGTGATCCGCGATGTGGAACGCCTTTTCGGCACGCATCAGTACGGCGAAGCCGGACGTCAGATCTATGACTTCTTCTGGGGAGATTACGCTGACTGGTATATTGAGATCGCCAAGATCCAGCTGAATAAGGGCGGCAATACAGCTTTCAACACTGCCCGTACCCTCATCCGCATTCTGGATACCTGCCTGCGCCTGCTGCATCCCTTCACCCCGTTTGTTACCGAAGAGCTCTGGGGCCATGTCAAGGAAGCCGCCATCGATAAGGGCGAGGCCTTCGCTCCTGCAAATGGCTGGGAAGATGCCCTCATCATCGCGAAGTGGCCGGAAGCGGAAGACTATAATGATACAGAAGCCGTCGCCGCGCTGAGCCGCATCCGCGAGGTGATCCGCACCATCCGCAACCTGCGTACCGAACGCAAAGTTGAACCGGGCAAACGCATCGAAGCCATTATCGCGGCCGGTGACAGCAAGGCTTCCTTTGAAGATATGAAGCACGCGATCTGTTACCTGGCATATCTCGATGAAGAGAAACTGCAGATCGTTGATACCGCTCCCGAAAAACCGGAAGACATGGTCTCCACGGCTGTTTCCGGTGTGTCCATCTACCTGAAGCTTCATGACGAAGTGGATGTGGAAGCGGAAAAAGCCCGCCTGACTGCCGAACTGAAAGAGATCCGGGGACAGGTTGACCGCCTCGAAAAACTGCTCTCCTCACCCTTCGCGCAGAAAGCTCCTGCCGCAGTGGTCGACAAAGAACGCGGCCGCCTGGCACAGTTCAAAGAAACCGCTGCCAACCTCGAATCGCAGCTGGCAAATCTGTAGAGTCCGGAATACAAAAATCCGATGCCGGAAATCAACAGATAACAGATCAGGCTCAAAAATGCTGTTCTGAAGAAATTCTATGATATCGAAAAAACGGGCTGTTTTGAAAGACAGCCCGTTTTCTATCAGAAAAATAGTTTTGTTATGTAATCTTCTTTATCATGAAAGATATCATAAATCAGGATATTATCATCTTCTACCTGGTAGATAACATTGTTGGGAGGCACATAAAGTCTTCGCAGCTTTGTATCATACCCATGCAAATCATGTATCGATTCGCCCAGAAACAGATAAGATTTTAAACTTTTGCTTCTGTTTTTCAGGGTTCTTTTATAATTTTTCCGCTTTTTCAAGACCAAATTCAGACGAAATAAAACTATCAATTTGTGATATTTTTCGTATTGCTTTTGGGGTAAAAATGATTTTTCTCATTCATCCCCAATTCCAAGCAATTTCCAGGCTTCTTCTTCTATCCATCCATCCCGATCTGCTTCTTCTTTTGCTTCTCTGATATCAGTCATCAATCTGCCTAAGGCAATTTGTTTCTCCAATTGATTCAGTTCCCTGCGGCTGATGAGGACAAACTCTTTTCCTTCTCCCGAAGTAAAATAAATACGGTCATCTTCCTGTGTATCTTTAAGAATCTCTTTGCAAAATTTTATTTCAGCTGTATCAATCTTTTCCATAACCGTGTTCTCCTGTTGGTAATAATAATGTTTTTTTTCGTATTCTCACTGATTTTCATCCGCCAGGTAAACGGAATTATCACTGATCAAAAGCGGCCGGGTGTAGTTCCCGGTCAAAATGCTGCTTGTGCAATTGATCCAAAATATGAACAGCACCAGTGAAATCAGCAGCACCGGGAGCCAGTTCTTACGAAAATCCGATGCCAATTCCCGATAATCGATCACCGCGAAGACATAATAATAGCACAGCACATACAGCGGCAGGAAAAAGCGCAGCTCCGGCTCATCAAAAATCTGCAGCAGACCCGGGATGCAAACCGCCAGGACAAAAAACGCGTCCAAATGCAGACCTTTGCGTTTTATCTGCACCAGCAGCCCATATCCGGCAGTCAGCCAGAGAAGGATCGAGACAATGATCAGGGGAATGTCGATACCATAAATATCCGTAATATATACATCCCGGTAAACAGGTGTCAGCAGGGAAAGCAGATGCCGGAAATAGATCCCCGTCATGTCTGCCGGATATTTCAGGAACAGGTCAAATATACGGGTCAATCTGAAATCATCAACTGAGAGTTTTTCTCTTTCAAGGATCACTCTTCCGACAGGGTCATTGAAGACCAGTTCCGGGGAACGATAGTCCGGTGAATTCCCCGTGCAGGTTTCATATCTCGCGGTATAAATTCCCCGGTACACCTCGCTGTCCATCAGGTTGTAAAACACCTTCGGGGAAAAAGAGCCTTCATGGCGGTTATTGATATAGCATTGCGGCAGGGCAAGGATCGTCATCCCCAGCAGCAGCGTTATCAGCACCGTAACCAAAGACTTCCCGTTTTTCCGATTCATGAAGGCGTATGCCGGGACAATGATGAGAATGCTGTACAGGAAAGTTGGCCTTGTATTATATGCCGCGTAAAGCAAAACGCCGACAAAAAATCCCATGGACGCTTTCGCTGCAATACTCCGAAGCAGGTCAGCCGCCCGCAGCAGAGCGATCGCGGAAATCAGGAAGAAAAATGCGGGAAAATCGGAAAGCGGATATTGCATAAGGTTTCCCCACACCCACAGAAACACCGCGTAAGCCGCCAGCGTACGAAGTAATTCCCGCAGAGAATTGATCCCTCTGACCCTGATGGCATACGGCAGAGAAAGAGAAAAACAGGCGGCTAAGGAAAGAGACGCGAGGACGCGCCATCCCCGGATGCCATCAAAGAAGAATTTGAAATACCCCACAAGCATCGGGAAAAAGTAGCCTCTGATCGTTTGCGGAAATCTCAGAATATAAATCGGATCATAACCGTTGTATAAAATATCATTGGCGAGGTTCCAATACTCTTTCGTGTCATAATATTGTTCAGTAATATCCGCGTGGTTCGCGTACAGCATTGCCGAACAAAAGATAATTACGAAAGCAGCGAGCCACCAGATTTGCTTTGATTTTGTATTTGTCTGAATATCCGCTTCATCAATTTTTTTGCCGGCCATCTGAATAACTCCCTGATACAGATCACTGAATACTGGTATAAGTATACCTTCTTCTGTCATAATTTCCGCGGCTCTTCTCCTGAATTTAAAATTTCCGGGATATCCGTCTGCTGCCGGTTTTCGTTAGTCCGTGAAGAAATATCTCCGGCAGGCAGGCCTTTTCCGTCTCTGAGTTGTTGGTATTCAGAAACAAAATAACAGATTTTTCGTTTTTATATAAACAGGAGATGTTTTGCGGATCTAATTGTCCGGTATCGGATTTAGCGTATGCAGCAATAACGAGGTTATAAAATGGAAGGTATATTTTACGGGGACAGAATGTTCTATTCTGAAAAGGTTTATCAGCCGGAAGTCCGGCAGGGAGAAGACGGATTATATCGCTGGCGTTATCAGCTGGATCAATATCATGAACACAAAATGTATCAGCTGCTGTTTAAAATACTTGCGGTCCTTTCTTTTGGAGGACTGATTGCCGGATTGCTTTATGCCCGGGTACCGTCGGATGTACTGCGTCAGTATCCCGGTCGGTATCAGACCCTGATTTGGCTGTACAGGCTCCTTTATGCTATTTTGGGCTATCTTATCTTTTTTGTCATCGGAGCCCTGATCATCGGTTTAATTCGGTTAATAGAAGGCGGTTCTTCGGTTTACTGGTATCGGATGGATGAAAATTTTGTACAGATCCAGCCATCCGGTAGACAATCCGGATTCACTTACTTCAGTGAGGTTAAACGCGTCGAAGTGTATCCCGCGGTCAATGAGATCCGTCTTTTTACCCGCTGGGGAAAATGCCCGGTGCTGGTGCGGTCTGAGGAGTATGAAATGGTGAAGAACCACATCCTGATGCATATTCCCGCGAACGTGAAAGCTGAACTCCGCACGGAGTGAGTCACGGGAACAGGTTCTTTAACACGTCCGATGAATTTCATATTTACTCGATTTCTTTTGACTCAATATTAACCGAGTTAATAATATCGTAATTATTCATTCATAGTCAAGAGAAAATTTTTCACACAGGGGTGCAGGTCCGGTGATGTTGTTATAACGTATGTATTGACAGATTCTGTTTACCCAAATATACTGTTGATATCAATACTTATAGGAGTAAACCGGCGTGAATATCAGAAACAGTACAAAGGCAGATCTGCCTGAAATTTTGGATACCTATGAATACGCCCGCGAATTAATGCGCAAAAACGGCAACCCGACCCAATGGGGCAATAAATTCCCTCCGATGGAAAAAATTCTTGGAGATATTGAAAACAAAACCGGATATGTGATCGAAGATAACGGCGTCATCTACGGGGTTTTTGCCTTTATCATCGGTCCTGACCCGACCTATGCCCTGATCGAAGACGGCGCATGGATCAATGATACCGATGAATACGGCACCATTCACCGTATTGCCACGAATGGCAAAAGCCATGGCGTATTTGACGCGTGCATTGATTTTTGTTGGAGTAAAATCAATAACCTTCGCATTGACACGCATCCCGACAATAAAGCCATGCTGCACCTGATCACCTCACGTGGATTTCAGCGCTGCGGTATCATCTATACGGAAGATGACGGTACGCCCCGCATAGCATTCCAGCGCTGCTGAAAATTTATGTTTTTCACATCTGTTCAGAACGGAGCACATGGGATCAGCCCTGATGATATCGTGAAGCCGGCTCAGACGGCTGTTGTCTGATGCGCCGCAGAATAATTTTTAATTTCTGAATACGCATTCTCCCCTCTCAAAAATCCTCTGAAATGTATGTTTAAAATCCTCTAAAAGGTAGTCAAAAATGACTCTGAAATATAAAACAAAGGTTGAATAAACGTGATATCAAAGATTTATCACATTGTTCGCATGGTTTTGCATGAGGGTATAATATTGAACTTAAAAGAATGCGTTTCTAAATTTGCGATATGATCATGTCTTTTCAAGAGAAATGTAATAAGTGGTTTCCATATTAATCAGGATTTCCGCATGCAGCGTGTCCCTTAGATAATCAGTGTCTTTTTGGATCGGGCATCAAGAAGAAGGTCACTCAATTTCAAAATAAGTCTCTGCTTCCCGATATTTCTGATTGGGAAGGGTGAAGGCTGTGCGCAGAACATAGAGCCCCGGGTCGAATGACTTTGCATTCAGCGAACAAAGCAGCCACTGTCCGTTTTCAAGGGAGCCTCCGCTGCAGACTTCCTGCCATTGGTTCGGGTACATACCGGCACCGATGCTGACCTGCATGGTTTTGGGTTTTTCTTTCAAAGACAGCCGTACAATGATATCGATTTTGCTGTTCCCGTCAAAAGATTGGAAAGCAGACGGGGATTCGATCTGTATGGAGCCGGATCTCGTTTCGTTACGGATCGGGTCATAAGCATCCGGAACCTGTTCGATTCCGTTTTCAGCTGCCCATTCGTCAGCTTCTGACGGGAGATTCAGAAAAATCTCATTGACCACATTTTCAGGCGGTGTATATCGGGTGGCAAGCATGCGGTTTTCACGGTTGATCGGAACCGTGACATAATAATCATCATATTCATAAGGTTCATTTCCCCGCAGAAAAACGTCAGTCATCGTTTCCCGGCAGGAAGCAGTCGGAAGCTTTCCGGAAGGGAGACAGATCCTCACCTGTGAGATCCCGTCAGGTACATTCCAGCCGGCAGCGGGACGGTCCTGATGTGCGGTCTCCATCAGGGAGTGCCAGAGGATCTCAGCCGTGTTTTCCATAAGGCTGTTATCCGTTACGAAGGCGGAAATGATATTCGACTCGGCGAGACGCATCGCGGTGCTCAGTTCCGTTGTATAACCGCTGACCCACATGCCTTTTTCTCCCTCAGCCGTTCCGATTTTTACAGCCGAAGGGCGGTCCGGGAGGCTGAAACTCCCGCTGCTGCGGGTAAAAACATTGTGGACCAGGTAAGCAAGGTTATCAGCGATCAATGATTTTTGTACCTGCGGCTGCGGTATCTCTTCGCTGCCGTTTTCTCGTTCGACCTGCAGAATACTTACCGGCCGGATAGCGCCGCCGCTGCTGCTGCCGCTTTGATAACCGGAATTCGCGAAAGGAATAAGCGCAAAAGCCATCGCCTCAGCCGTGTAATTGCCGCCCTGCTTCAGAACTTCGTCGTCTGTCAATAAATGGCTGTCTGAAAGGCCGAACAGCGCGGCATTCCGCTGTACGGCTCCGGATCCGAAGCGCTGGAGATGGGCAGCCAGCGGACGCTGATAGTCCCCGGTAAGCGCCTCCCGCAGCATGACCGGTCCGTGATAAGGCTCTGTTTCAGTTTCGTTTTCCGTACCGGAACTGCTGTATACATTTTTCAGGTCCCACAGCAGTGTAGAGGGAGAACTTCCGCCGCTGAAAGCTGTAAGCGCCGCAAAATAATTGATCGAGTTTCCGATCGGATAGCTTTGGAGCGACGAACCATAAAACCGGCGGTTGTCTTTATCAGCCTGCGCTTCAAGCTCTGCCAGGATCTGTCCGGTTTTCACATCCAGGATCGCGATGCTTGCCGGTGCGGTCCGCAGGGCTTCCGCCGCTGTCCGGCGTTCCTCATCACTGTAATCACTGCTCAGCGGGCAGGCTGTATTTTCTGCCTCATTTTCCGTTGATGTGACGCAGTTCAGGTAGGACTGCAGCGGAAAATCTTCCGTTGTGATGATCTTCAATCCGCCGCGCTCCACCTGCTCCCTGCCGTAAAGAAGCATAGCCGCGTCCAAAGCTTTGCCTGTGATGATATCAGGTTCCGTTTCATCGGCAAATCGCGGCGGTTCAAAAACAATAAAATTACTGTGAGAAAGAGCTTCTGTCTCTTCCTCAGTAAATAACCCCGCCTGATGCAGGACGGCAAGCTGGTGCAGGTAGAAATCACGCAGCGCTCCTTTGGAGTCGATCGGGTTGAGCATCGGCGCATTAATGACCGCGCTCATCAGCACACATTCGGCATCATTCAGGCTGTCTCCGGATTTATCCAGATAAAGTCGGGCAGCGGCGTCCAGACCGAATGCCATCTGACCGAACCAGGCGTTATTGTAATACCATTCTGTGATTTGCTTTTCTCCGTAAGTCTGCAGGATCTGATAACTGAGCAGACGTGCGGTGAGGTCCGGCCATCGGGAATTTTCAATGCTTTTCGCATAGATATTTCGTACCATTTCTTCTGTGATCGCATCAGTCTCACCCCGGCTGTCTGCCCGGCGGGTGATGCGGGATGCTTCGAGAAATGTTTTGGGAAAGCACCCCTCTCCGTCGGTTTCACATACGGCTAAATCACCGGCGGTGAAATCTTTGTAAGCGAGCGTGAAGAGCAGTGTTTCTCCGTCCCGGGCATAAAAACGGGTGGGGCCGGGTTTATTTTGGTAATAGATACGGAAGGGGTCCAGCGAAGGGAGCGACTGTGAAAAGACCGCGAACGCCAGACCTGCTCCGGTAATGATAATGAGAAAAAGCGCGAGACTTGTGAGCCCGAGCCCCTTCAGAAAAAGTATCAGACGGGAGCCGCGTTCGGCTGCTTTCCTGTGCTTGCGGATGATGATGGATCCGGACGGTTTCATCTTCCCTGAAGTGCGAAGGCAAAGGCGGCAAAGAAGGCTGTTACCAGAGCGCAGGATATTTCAATCCTGGACCGCGGGACAGTGTTGACCATTACGGGGTTCTGCGTCTCTCTGTCGAGTATTAGCGCGATCTCCGGCCCGCACATCCATGCCAGCAGGGTTCCGCCGGCCAGTCCGCCAAGGTGTCCCCAGTTGTCGATCCCGCCCGACAGCCCGATCATCAGGTTGACCACAAGGACAAAAGCGATGTTGCGGAGCGCTGCCCGGTAGTTCCTCATGATGCGGCGGTTTTTATAAATAAAAATCGCCTGGGCACCGATGAGGCCGAAAAGCGCTGTGGAAGCCCCGACGGAAACAGTTTTGGGAGCGAATACATGGGAAAATACATTGCCGGTAAACCCGCAGATCAGGTACAGGCGCAGAAAATCCAGGTGCCCATAGTAATGTTCGAGAGAGGGGCCGATGGTGAAGAGCGCGTACATGTTAAACAAAATGTGCATAATGGAAGCATGCAGGAAAACCGGGGTGATGAGCCGCCAGTATTCATGACGGTATGCGATGAACGGACTGATTTTTGCCCCGTAAAACATCACCAAATCGCTGCCCGTCTGCCATTTGGAAAGCGCCTGTGCCAGGTAAAAGCAGGCTGTTATGCCGATCAAAATCCATGTTACGATCGGTTTTCCCTCGATGACGCGGTATGTAATGGTCTGTTCCTGCTGTTTTTCCTCATTTGGCATTTCACCGGGATCGTTTTGTTCCGGATTGTAATTTTCACTCATGTTTTTGTTTCCTGATTTCTTTAAGGTTTCTGCTGCTTCATCCTTCAGCTTTCAGGCACGATCACATTTTTGTTTGTACTGCGCATATGTTCTGCCCGCAGGATGGTGAGCAGATCCATCGCGGCGTGGTCAATTTCATCGTTGACCAGAATGTAATCAAATTCGCTGATGTATTTCAATTCTTCGACTGCCGTTTTGATGCGCAGCTGCAGTGATTCCTCACTGTCGCTGTTGCGTGCGCGGAGACGTTTGAGCCAGGCTTCCGAATCCGGCGGGATGATGAAAATGGAAACCGCCTCCGGATATACAGCCTTGATCTTGCGCATACCCTGATAATCCAGACGAAGGATGATATCTTTGCCATGCTCAATCGCTTTTTCGATTTCAAATTTCGGGACACCCTTCAAATCATCATAGACTTCCGAATGCTCCAGCATTTCACCATTTTTGATCATTGAGATGAATTTTTCGCGGGTAATAAAATGGTAGTCTTTCCCATCGATTTCCCCTTCACGCTTTTTGCGCGTGTTGCAGGTGACGACAAAATGAAAATCAACGGTGGAAATTTCTTTCAGCCGGTTGATGACACTATCTTTCCCGGATCCGGATAATCCTGAGATGATCAGGATCAGCGGTTTGGGATCTTCAATGACGTATTTTGATGCTTCCATTTCCATGTCCTTTCCCCTGTTCATTTGATTATAATAGAGAATGCAAAGTTTAGAAAAGGATTCAGGATTTTGGATCCAAAGGGCAGGTGCCGGAAAACAGCAGAGGGGTAACTATGCCGGTTTATGAATATAAATGTAATAAATGCGGGAAAACGTTCAGTTTGTTCCTGACATATTCGGAATATGATGCTGCTGTCGTGTCTTGCCCAGGCTGCGGTTCGGATGGCGTTCAGCGCATTATTCGTCCGGTCCGGGTCACAAAGGGAGAAAAAGCACGGCTGCGGGATGTAACGGAAGAAGCCGCCGGAAATAACAGTTCACAAATGCTCGGGAAGGTAATGCGCACGATCCAGGAAAATTCCGGCCGCGAACTGCCGCCCGACACCAATGAAGCCCTCACCCGCCTCGAACGCGGCGAATCCCCCGCGGAAATCGATAAGGATTATCAATGATTAAGGTGAAGGGTGAAAGGTGAAAGTATAAGGCGAAAATATAAGGTGAAAAGTGAAGGGTGAAAGGTGAAAGTATAAGGTGAAGGGTGAAAGGTGAAAATTGAAAGGTGAAAGGTGAAAGTATAAGGTGAGAAGGTATATTGCGGACATAGATTTGTCGGTGATCAATTGATAATTACTGATCCCGGAAATGTTGTCTGTGACTCAATCTTTTCACCTTTCACCTTTCACCTTACTCGTTCTTCTTAGCTTTCACCTTACTCGTTCTTTTCACTTTTCACTTTTCACCTTTCACTTTTATTACGCTCCTCCTTCCTGATAGAGCTCAGGATCGGTCGGGGTTTTGCCGGACGGGTCGTGGACATAGACCCAGTCGCCGAGATTAGCCCAGTTATAAAGCCAGTGAGCGTCGCCGTTGGACATGTTTACGCAGCCGTGTGACTGTTCATAACCATACCATGCACGCCAGTATGCACCGTGGAAGGCGCGCAGCTGGTCGAAATACATGGTGAAGGGGACATCCTCCAGCCAGTAATAATCTGATTGATCGGACTCGAACGCACCGGTCATGTTTTCGGCATCCACTTTTTTGTAAATCTGGAAAAGTCCCGGCTGGGTATAAAACGGTTTCATGCCGGTCGCGACCATGGCGGCATAAATCAGCTCATAATTTTCGTAGACCATCACCACCTGCTCAAGCAGATCGACTTCGATCCAGCGGCCGTTTGTGACCTCCGGCGGCGGTGTGGTGTTGACGTGAGCCGCGCGGAAATGGATGCGGTCGACCCACTGGTTTTCCCCGATGCGGAACCAGGTGGTATCTTTCGTCTCGATGGTTTCGTAACAGTTCACCACATCCTCACGGTTGTAATAAACCGAACTCATCCCTTTGTTATAGTCAGCTTCCAGATAAGGATTGCAGCCTTCCACGATCCAGCCGAAATCATATTCCGGCGTTTTTGTGAAGGTACGCCCCAGTGTTGACGTGGAAACCGCGGCAGGTGAAGCCCGCAGCCAGGAGTCCCTTCCTTTGGAACGTACATAGTGCCCGTTCCCGATATCGACGGTATCTGTATAGGATACGTAGCGGATCGCGCCGGGGGAAATGCTTCCGATCGGGTTGCTGCTGTTTGCCGCGTCTTCCGGAGAATTATACAGGTAGATGGTATCCTGATTGTCCGCGTTGATGCGGGCATACAGATAAGGGACATCCATCAATTCCGGGTCGATTTTCTTCCCGCTGAAAGGCGGTTCCGGATAAATGCCCCCTTTTTTCACATAGTCTGTCAGGTATTCCGACGGTCCCAGCGGATTGCAGTAGTCCGGTTCGATCAGATAAGCTCCCGGCAGGCAGAGAACATCCAGCCCGTTTCCGTCCGGGTCTGCCTCCTCAGCTTCTGCCGTGCTTTCCGCTGTCGGTGCCGGCTCCTGTGCAGGCACTTCTGCCGCCGGTAAATCCTGCGCGCGGATATCTGCAGCAAAAACCGACAGGAGCATCAAGACCATCAGCACCGTAATTTTTTTATGCGGCAAAGAGAAAAATCTATTCCATTCATTTATCAAACTCATATATTTACTTCTCACTTTAGACTTCCCGTTACATACATCGTAAATCAAATTTCAAATTTCATTTCTTACTTTCCATTATCTCATTATAAATCGTCAGTTCTTCATTTGTCGGGATCACCCAGATTTGTATGCGGCTTTCGGGGGCGCTGATGCACGCTTCGCCTTTCATACCGTATGCCCTGTTGGCAGCGCGGTCCAGCTGTATTCCCATAAAATCGGCATCGGTGCAAACTGCTTCCCGCATTTTGGAAAATTTTACTCCGGCATCATCGGTGAAAACCAGCGCATCCGCACCGTTCATCTGGTAAAGAAAGTTCCCGATATATCCCCGCAGCCGGTTGACATATACATGAAACGCCAGTTCACATTCTTTGTTCCCCTGTTCTGCTGCCCGGATAACTTCGCCGAGGTTGGAGGAAAAGGATGAAAGGCCGATCATACCGCACTTTTTGTTAAGGTAGTCGGATGCCTGATCCGGGGTCATCCCTTTGCGGACCATGTCAAGCACGATTTCCGGGTCCAGGTCTCCGCAGCGTGTCGACATCACCAGCCCGGCAACGGGAGAATAGCCCATGGAAGTGTCAACGGAATGTCCGTTTTGGAATGCGCAGACCGAGGAACCGCCCGTACCGAGATGGCACATGATCAGTTTGACCTGATCCAGCGGCTTGTTCATCAGTTCCGCGGCTCTCCGGCTGACGTACTGGTAGGAAAGGCCGTGGAAACCGATCTTATGCCAGCCGTATTTCTGCGCGTCAGACTGCGGAATGGCATACGCGGTGTGTTCCGGGGCCATTTGTGAGTGGAAGGCCGTATCAAATATGGCGTACTGTGGGATCCCTGGCAGTTTTTCGAGACAGACCTCGATGACGCTGTAGGAATTCGGATTATGGATCGGAGCAAGCGGCAGGCATTCTCGCAGTTTCGCGAGAGCCTCTTCATCCAGAAGAGCGGATTTTTTGAAATAGGGTCCGCCGTTGACAAAACGATGTCCGACCGCGTCGATCCGCACACCGTTTGTCTGCAGAACTTCAAGGATTTTTTCCGCAGCCAGGCGATGGGTGGAAAAATCCGCTTCAATGCTGCCGGAAATATCATTGATCGTCCAATCCAGACATGCGGCGGATTTTGTTAAGGTTGCGACATTCCGCGCCTTGCCGAATGCCGCGATATCCGGTTCACTACCGCCGTTTTGATGAAAAACCGTGAAACCCTGAGAGGAGCTGCCGCAGTTGAATATCAGTATGTTCATAATCACCCAATCGATCCTTTTCAATCATTGCTGTTGTCCAAAGGTATCTGCCGGGAAACCTTTGGTGATCGTTTCCGCTGACAAATATCTACAAATACATTATAGCGTAAAACAGGAATGACGGGAATTCAATCCGGACAGTTTCAATGTATACGGATGTTTGCAGAATTCCGGTACCTGAAGCACATTTGCGTGTAAAATAAAAAGAGGAGGCCTCCAGATGAAAAGACAGAAAACGATCCTGATGAATTTATTGCTGGTGTTCGTTCTGTGTTTTGGCTTTTGTCATGCAGTCAGCGCACAATCGGACGCGGAGCCTTATATTGCTGTACATTCAGCGGAAGAATTGTCAGAGCTTTTTACAAAAGTTAAATCCTACCTGGATGAAAACGGTGAAAGATTGCTGCAGAGCCTTGATGACACACAGAGCCGTGTTGTTACCCAGGCGCTTATCCGGTCCTGGGCTGTCGTCCAATATGAAGATGCGACACCGCAGCAGATCGATGATGCGTGGGATGCGCTTTACAATATGTCGCTTTTCCTTGGGCTTGCTGCCGATCCGCAGGAATCATTTTCTTCCGGACTTCTTTTTGAGTACGCGGTTCAGCTGCTGGATCAGGAATATTATGATCTGCTTGCCGCATCCGGTGAAGACCCGGAAAATATCGAATACGCGGAGTACCTGCGCGGTGTCGCGGAAGGACTGGTGGAGACTCCGGAAGAATTCACCGCGGATGAAGTTCAGGATTACCTTTTTGAAATCTATCAGGAAACTTATCTGGCAGCCGGGTTGAAGGCCATCGCGCATACGGAAGCGCTGCCGCAGCCGGAAGATCTTTTCGCTGAAGAGCCCGGGACCGCAATGAGGCCGAACCCGGCGGTAAAGTATGATTCCGCGGAACCTCTGAACCGCATGCTCGGAATTGTCATGCCGGAACTGCCGGCGGATTTTGACGCGAAAACCGGATATTATTCGATCCTTGCGGATGTAGTCGCGGAAATCGAATATGATTTTCCTGATGACGGAAGGCTCGTCCTGCGCCTTTCTCCTGAAACTGAGGCTGATATCAGCGGTGTTTACGGAGCAGAATTCTTTAAGGATTGGGAAATTGCCGGGACAATGGTTGAAGTTGACAAATATCAGGCTATGCTTATTGCCAAAGGGATCGTGAACACCGCGGATGAAAAACCTTACAGTTTTGCTGTGGACGCTGAAGGTTTGACCGAAGAACAATTCAATAAAGCGGTTGTTTACTTTGTGGAAAATTGCAGAAATCAAAAAGCCTTGAAGTGAAAAGGAAAGAATTATTATGTATGATTTTTTATCAAATCTCAATCTGTCTCAAAAAGGGGTCCTGATTTTCTGGAGTGTTTCGCTGTGCATATTCTTTATTTTTCTCGTGATTTTAGCAAGAAGAATTTCAATCGGAATAAAGGCATATGTTGAAAATAACGGAAGGATCAACCAATATCTCGCGGCTGTTCCCTCGGACCGTATCGGGACGGTCAATGCTGTATATCAGAATACCAGAAAGCATTTATCCGGAGCGCTGCTCCTCTGTATCGTCGGCGGTACCTTCGGTTTTCAGCGGATCTATCTCGGGAAAAAGTCATCGGCCGTTTCCATGTTCCTCTTTTTCTGGACCGGTATTCCGACAATTATTTCCATCTTTGACCTGACTCTGATGCCAAAAACTATTTCAGAATTCAATCTGGGTGTGGTGGAATCTCTTTATAACCAGATTGCAGCCCCGAAGCTTGAGAATTGAGCGTAATCATTTGTTATCAGCTGTCCGGATCCGACCGGCAGCTGATAACCGATGTCTGCCTGCCGAGGGCGAACCTCTATCATCTTTAATTCTTTATTCTTCATTCTTAATTTATAATAGGCTCTGACTTTTTAGTTGAATTTTACAAGAGAAGGTGCATCAATGGATCTGAACGATCTCGAAAAAATCCGTGTAGAGAAAATCAATAAACTCAAAGAAAATCACATCGAACCTTATCCGACCCGTTCTTATGTGAACAGCACGATCCGCAAGGCTTGTGATGCTTTTGAAGCTGCTGAAGCGAAGGGCGAAACCGATACGACTGAATATATCATTGCCGGCAGAATGCGCAGCCTGCGTGTGATGGGAAAACTGGCGTTTACGCACATTGAAGATTCCACCGGCCGTCTGCAGCTTTTCCTCCGTGTGAATGAGATGGGTGAAAAACTGCAATTCTTTAAGGATTACTTTGACCTTGGCGATTTTGTGGAAGCTAAAGGCACGATGATGCGCACAAAATCAGGCGAACTTTCCCTGCTGACGACGGATATCCGCATGCTGGCAAAAGCTGTATCTCCGCTGCCGGCTGCCAAGGAAGAGATCGTTGACGGGAAAAAGATCAGCTATACCGGTTTGAACGATCCGGAACTCCGCTATCGCCAGCGCTATGCCGACCTGGTCGTGAATGACGGTGTGAAGGATATTTTCCGCAAGCGCGCGAAAATCGTCAGCGCGATCCGCAGCTTTTTGGACAGCAATGATTTTCTGGAAGTGGAAACCCCGATCCTTCAGCCGATCTATGGCGGCGCCGCAGCTCGTCCGTTTGTGACCCATCATAACCAGCTGCATCAGGACCTTTTCCTGCGCATTTCCTTTGAATTGTATCTGAAGCGTCTGCTGGTCGGCGGTCTTGACCGCGTTTATGAAATCGGCCGCGACTTCCGGAATGAAGGCGTTTCCTACAAACACAATCCTGAATTCACCCAGGTGGAATTCTATTGCGCTTACTTCGATTACCTGAAGGTGATGGATTTTGTCGAAGAGATGCTGCGCTATACTGCCCAGCAGACTCTGGGTACGACACAATTCACCTACAACGGCATTGAAATCGATTTCGGCAAACCCTGGAACCGCGTGAACATGCGCCAGGGGATCATCGATACCGCCGGTATCGATATCGCTGAATATCCGACGACGGAAGCCCTGGCAGATGCCATGAAAGCAAAGGGCATCCAGTTCAAACCGGGCACTCCGCGCGGAAAACTGATCGATCAGCTCGTCGGCGACTATCTGGAACCGACTTTTGTCCAGCCGACCTTCCTTTATGATTATCCGTGGGAAATCTCCCCGCTTGCCAAACGTAAGCCGGATGATCCTACAACCACCGAACGGTTCGAGGGCTTTGTCGCGGGTATGGAACTCTGCAATGCCTTCACCGAACTGAATGACCCGATCGATCAGGAGATCCGCTTCCTGGAAATGGGCCGCTCTTACGATAAGGACGATGACGAAAATAACCCGATCGATGAAGATTACCTGCGGGCAATGCGCTACGGTATGCCTCCCTGCGGCGGTTTCGGTATGGGGATCGACCGCCTGACCATGCTGCTCACGGACAGCTCCACGATCCGTGAAGTGCTGCTCTTCCCGCATCTGCGGGACCGCGGCAACAGCGGGGATAATGAAGAAGCTGCCGCCCCGGCAGCTCCGGCAGCCGCTGCTGAAGAGAAAATCGATTTTTCCAACGTCGAAATTGAACCGCTTTTCAAGGATTTTGTCGATTTTGAGACTTTCTCCAAATCCGATTTCCGCGCTGTGAAAGTCAAGGACTGCGTGGCTGTCCCGAAGAGCAAAAAACTGCTGAAATTCACGCTGGATGACGGTACGGAAAATGAACGGACCATCCTGAGCGGCATTCATGCTTATTATGAACCGGAGACCCTGATCGGGAAAACGCTGGTAGCCATCGTCAATCTGCCTCCGCGGCCGATGATGGGGCTGGAATCCTGCGGTATGCTGCTTTCAGCGATCCATCACGAAAACGGCGAAGAGAAGCTCAACCTGCTGATGGTTGACCCGCACATTCCTGCCGGCGCGAAGCTGTATTAGTACGAAATAAAGAGTGAGAAGGGAAAAATCCTCTCACTCTGTATTTTTTTAATCACCGGGTTTGTTTTTTCTGAGGATGCAATAGGTAAAAAAATGGAAAAAATCAGTATCCTTTGGGATCTGGACGGAACGATCATTGATTCGGCAGACCTCTATTATGAGGCCTACCGGCCTGTTTTTAAAAAGTATCATCTCGGACCGTTTGCCATGACAGAAGAGGAATACCGCTCCCGCTATTTCGGACAGGGAGTTGAGGTATGTCTCCGTGATCATATTGACGGGCCTGTCTCTGATGAGCAGATGGCTGCGATGAAGTGGGATTATCTGCTCGCGGCAAACAAGCATCTGATGTCCTCTCCTGACGGCGGTATACGGCTTCTCCCGGGGGTGGAGGAAGTGATCAATGCGTTTTTTGAAAAGGGATATCCGATGGCGATCGCTTCCACGTCCTGGCTGCCAACGGTCGTTCACTCTTTGGAAAAAGTCGGTTTGCTGGAAAAATTTGCCAATATTTCTTCCGGATTTCTGCTCCCTTCCAAGCCCGCTCCGGACGTATTCCTTCTCGCGGCGGCTTTGAACCGTATGCCCGCGGACCGCTGTGTGGTTTTCGAGGATTCTCTGGCCGGCATGCGCGGCGCGAAGAACGCGGGCATGAAATGTGTCGGGATCAGTACGTCGGTGGATGTGTCGAAAATGATCGATGCTGATATCAGGATCGATTCCTATCCGGACCTGAAAATTGAAGACGTAGAGCGGTTATTTGATTAAATCGATTGATGAATGCGGTCATTTAGCTGAATTAATTGCTGATCAAGTGAAATATCACAGGTTTTAAGTAATTATACCTTTGCAAAATTTGAATACTTATGGTATATTTTTCCATTGCGAAGTTTATTTCATCATGATTTGATTTATCATGAAGGAAATAAAATAAAGGAGTTAACTATCAGTACACAAGATTTCCGCGTAAATGAGATGATCCGGATTCCGGAAATCCGCGTCATCGATAACCAGGGGAACAACCTGGGCGTTATGTCAACCCGGGAAGCGCTGCAAATAGCGCGTGACCGTGATTTGGATTTGGTTGAAGTTTCACCCAATGCAAATCCGCCGGTATGCCGCATCATCGATTTTGGTAAGTTCCTGTATGAACGAACCAAGAAAGAAAAGGAAGCGAAGAAGTCTCAGGTCAAAATCGAGGTGAAAGAGATCCGCCTTCGCCCGAAGACAAATGACCATCATCGTGGGTTCAAAACGCGCGACGCGCGGCGCTGGCTGTTGGAGAATAAAAAGGTCCGGGTCACCGTCCGTTTCCGCGGCCGTGAAATCACATATCCGGAGCTCGCGCTGGAAGACTTGAAGGAGATAGCGGAAGAACTTAGCGATATCGCGACGATCGAACAGGCGCCGGCGATGGAGGGACGTGTGATGAGCATGCTCATGTCCCCGAATCCCAAGAAGATCGCCAAATATAAGGCTGATCTGGCTGCCCATAACATTGTCGAGGAACCGTTCGATGAGGACGAGGAAGATATCGATGAAGATGAAGACATGGATGAGGAAGAATCAGAAGAATAAAGAATCAGAATAATTTTTTTCTTCACTGATTCAGAAAACCGTGTATAATATCTAAGCTAATCGAATGGCATTCAATTCTGGGTGCTGTTTAATTTTGTTGTAAGGAGTTTTGTTGTGCCACGCAAGCAGACTGCAGGAAAATATAAGTTGAAGACCCATAAGGCAACGTCCAAACGTTTCCGCCTGACCGGGTCCGGCATGCTGGTTCGCACGAAGGGTGGTAAGAGCCATTTCCGCCGCCGCACTTCCGACCGCACCAAGCTGCTTTTGTCTGAGATGGTCACCGTCGAAGGTAAGAAAACCATCGTCCGTGTGAAGCGTCTCGCTCCCTATATGGAGCATTAATCGTTATTCATTAATTTTTTAGTACGGCTATCGGATGTTCACAACTGATCAGATGATCGACGTCCGAGGGTTCGTAAAGGAGTTTATATGGCACGTGTAAAGGGAGGTCCGCAAGGACATCGCCGCCACAAGAAGTTATTGAAGAGTGCGGAGGGTTACGTCCTCACTCGCCGCAAGCTGTTCCGCCGCGCTAATGAAACCATGCTTACCGCTCTCTGGTATGCTTACCGCGACCGCCGCGTACGCAAGCGCGAACTGCGCAAACTGTGGATCGCAAGAATTAACGCAGCAGCCCGGCTCAATGGAATTTCCTACAGCCGCCTGATTGCCGGTCTGAAGAAAGCAAACGTTGTCCTGAATCGCAAGATGCTGGCTGACGTTGCGGTTCGTGACCCTCAGGCGTTCAGCAAGATTGCCGAAATCGCAAAAGCTGCATAAAAAATTAGCAAAAAAACAGCCCCGTCACGGGGTTGTTTTTTTTAATCGGATGTTCAGACCGGTTTCTGTTTATTTTTCCGGACCGCTGTATTGGCGGTATTTGCTGGTTGTATAGCCTGCTTTGACCATTCCCACGGCCATCATTAATGCACAGATAATTCCATCCAGCACCGGTACGTGAAATTTCTCCTGTATTTGTTTATCGATCCCGGCCATTCCCGCACAGCCCAGAACTAAAACTTCCGCGGCATCTTTTTCAATGGCAGCCTGTGCGGCGCTCATAAACAGATCCGCGCTGTTGTAACTGGCGGCGTCGATCTCAGGCGCACGGACAGATGCCGCGCTGCTGTCCAGCCCGTATTTATGGATCAGCATCTCTTTATTGGCAATAGAGTGGGATCCGGTGGAAATCACTGAAAACTTATGCCCAAGCATGCTTGCCATTTTCATGGAAGCTTCTCCGATGCCGATCACCGGTTTATCGCAGAATTCCTTCAGAAGGTCAAGGTTAGGGTCGCAATGGCAGGCAACGATAAACGCGTCATATTCATGATAGTTATCACGAATGATCTGCATCATTCCCGGCGCGGCGAGGGCTGCGTCAATGTAATAGTCGATAAATTCCGGGGCACCGGGCGTTGAAACGGTTCTGACAGTAAATTCCCCGTCCGCATATGTTTCAGCAGCACGCTGAATGTCATTTGTCATTTCCTTACTGCTGTTCGGGTTTATGATCAGGATCCTGATATCTTTTGTCTTTTTCATGGAATTCCTTTCCTGAATTGTTACTCGGATGGTTTTATATGGTAATTATAAGCTTTTCACCTGAATAATTAAATGTGAAATTTGTAAAAGTCTCGTAATTACAAGTGGGAAATTCAATATGACAAAAGTCACTATTACCAAAAAATTTGCAAAATCTTTATTTGCAAGTATAATAGTAGATACAAAAAGGGATCAGTCCCACAAACAAAGGAGAAAAGTGATGAAACGTTTAGCATTATTGGTTTTGGTTTTTGCTTTGGCATTCACCGGCGTTGTTTCTGCCGCTGATACCATTCGCATTGGTTGTTATGCTCCGCTTTCCGGTGACTCCGCGATGGTCGGTAAGTCACTTGTCGATGGCGTCCAGCTTGCTGTTGATGAATTCAACGCTGCCGGCGGTATCGATGGTCAGCTGATCGAACTCTTCATCGAAGATGACGAACAGACTCCGAAGGTCGCTAACAATGCTGTCAACAAACTGATCTATGAAGATAATGTGATCGGTATTGTCGGTACTGTTGCTTCCGGTTGTGTATTGTCCTCCATGGAAATCTCCTGGGACGCTGAAGTTCCTCATATCACTCCGATTGCCTCCGGTACTTCCATCACCCACATGGGCAACCCGTGGATCGCCCGTACTCAGGCTTCTGATGAACTGCAGGCCGGCGCTATCGTCCGCTATGCAGTCAATGATCTCGGCGCCAAGAGAATCGCTGTCATTTTCCAGGACGGTGACTATGGTACCGGCGGTGCTGAAACCGTCAAGGCCATTCTGAAGGACGAATTCGATATGGAACCTGTTGCTTATGAACAGTTCGAATCTTCCGCTCTGGATGTCTCCGCTCAGGTTCTGAACATTAAGAACGCTGACCCGGATGCCATCATCATCTACACCATGTACCAGCAGGGTGCTCTTGTCGCGAAGAAAGTCCGCGAACTCGGTATCGACGCTCCTCTGATGGGCTGCGGCGGTCTGACCAACGCGAAACTGTATGAATTGGGCGGCGATGCTGTTGTCGGTCTTGCCAACACCCAGACCTTCTTCGCCGATGCCTCCAAGGCTGCCCCGTCTGCCGCGGAATTCATCACCAAATTCCAGGAAAAATATGACGGCCGCATTCCGGATTCCAACAACGCCATGTCCTATGACGCCATGCGCATCATGATCGAAGGCCTGAAATATTCCTGGGAAAAGGAAGGTTCCTTCGTCAATACCGCCATTATGGAAGGTATCAAGAGCGTGAAGGAATTACCGCTTGCTTCCGGTACCATCACCATGGATGAAAACGGCGACGCGAACCGCGACATCCTCATCATCGGTATCACCGATGGCGGCGGTTACGAACTGATCAAATAATCAGTTGTAAGAAATGAAATCCAGAAAGGAGGAGGGCGGAGCCTCCCTCCTTTCTTCTTTTTTTATGGAATAATCTTTTGAAAAGCGTCAGAGCAGGTCTGCCAAATGAATCTGATTCGGTTTTCCTGCTCGTTCCGGCAGTTTGGACGGGATGTGAGGTGGACCTTCCCTGGTGCGTTTCAAAATCTTTGGTAAAGCAAATTCGGTTTTCTTCAACCGTTTTATGCGTCAAATACTCTTGAAATAGGAGCCTAAAAGTGGTAAATTTTATTCAAGCACTGATTCAGGGTGTAGCGATGGGTTCCCTTTACGGGTTGATTGCTATCGGTTATGTTCTGATCTACAATGCATGGGGTATTCTGAATTTTGCCCAGGGTGATATGGTGATGGTCGGCGCTTTTGCTGTCTTAGTTACCCATATGCGTCTTGGACTGCCGATGTGGCTGGCAATACCCGTTGCCTTATTGATCTGTATGCTAATCGGTTTCCTGATTGAAATTACCGCGTTTCGCCCGCTGATTGACGCGATCCAGCAGCGCCGTTTGATCGCAACGATCGGTATCGGTATTTTCCTGCGAAACCTGGTCCGCGTTGTTTTCGGTGCGGATCCTTATTATTTTCCTCCGATTTTCGATAATACTCCATATAAGGTCGGCTCTCTGACGATCGTACCCCAGAATATCTGGAATATGGTAATCGGCTTTTTGCTGATCGGTGCGCTGACTCTTTTCCTGAAGCGTACGACGATGGGTAAATCCATGCGCGCAACGGCTCAGGATCGTGAAGCTGCGCGTCTGATGGGCATCAATGTGAAGCGGTCCATGTCCCTGACCTTCATTATCGCTTCCGCACTCGGCGGTTTGGCCGGTATGCTGATCTGCCCGGTATTTTATGTGGTTCCGACACTGGGTACTTCGATGGGGAACAAAGGTTTCTCTTCTGCGCTGTTTGGCGGCATCAGCTCAGACGGCGGTTCCATGCTGGGCGGTATTGTCCTCGGGCTTTTGGAGGCTATTGGTGCCACTACCATTTCTTCAGCTTTTCAGAGCAGTATTGCCTATGCGGTGCTGTTCCTGGTCCTGATCTTTATGCCGAACGGTATCTTTGGCAAGAAAGAATCAAGAAAGGTGTAACCAGAGCTTATGTCCACCTTTAATAAAATTTATAAATATTCCCGTATCTGGGTTTTGCTGATCGTGGCGATCCTGCTTCCGAAATGGATCCCGAACCTCTATTATCAGGGTGTTGTCAACACAGCTTTGATTTTTGCGATTCTTTCTCTGTCTCTGAATATTCTTTCAGGTTGTACAGGTTTGTTCTGTGTTGGTTTTGTCGCATTTTATGGCATCGGCGCTTATGGCGCGGCGATCCTTGCCACCCGATTTCAATGGCCGATCCTGCTCTGTCTGCTTGCCGGCGGTGTGATCTCCATGGCTTTCAGCCTGCTTTTGGGTCTGCCGACGATGCGCTTGCGTGGAATGTATTTTGCGGTTGCTACGCTGGCTTTTGGTGAAATTATGTACCAGCTCTTCGTGAACTGGGTAAGTGTCACCGGCGGGTCCAGCGGTATCAAAAGAATTCCGACACCGAACTGGTTTGGGGTCAATTTCCGGAAACCGGAAAACTACTATTATATTCTGCTTGTTGCGGCGGTTATCGTCATTATCCTGACGCGCAACCTGATCAACTCCCGTCCCGGCCGGGCGATGCTTTCCATCCGTGAAAATGACATTGCCGCAGAAGCCATGGGTGTGGATGTACCGAAGTACAAGATGCTAGCATTTGCGGTTTCCACATTCTTCGCCGGTGTTGCCGGCGGGCTTTTCGCCTTCTATGCCCGTTATATCGATCCTACCTCATTCGTAAACGCGGAATCCTCCGCGATCCTGGCGATGATGGTTGTCGGCGGTATCGGCAGTATTTCCGGTTCCTTTATCGGCGGTCTGGTCCTTTCCATTCTTCCGGAAATGATGCGCTTCCTCGGTAATATTCGTCTGGTTCTTTATGGCCTGGCGGTCGTTGTCATCATTATCTTCGCTCCGAAAGGTATCGGCGGAGCTATTGAATGGATCGACGGCGTACTTTGCGGGACCATTAAGGTTGGACAGCAGAGCCAGGCAGCTGACAGGCAGGCGGAGGTGAAGGAATGACAGCTATTCTTGAAACCAAAGGGATTGGTATCCATTTCGGAGGTCTTCGGGCAGTGGATAATGTCAGTTTCACTGCGGAAGAGGGCAGCATCACCGCGATCATCGGCCCGAACGGCGCAGGGAAGACGACTCTGTTCAACCTGATAGCGGGATTCTACACCCCGACGGAAGGCAGTGTGTATTTTGAAGGGAAAGATATCACGAAAGTGAAAACATTCCGCCGTACAGATATGGGCCTGACGCGGACGTTTCAGAACATCAACCTGTTCAGGGACCTTTCGGTTATGGATAATGTTCTGGTCGGTCTGCACTGCAAGACAAAATGCGATCCGATCAGTGCCATGCTGAGCCTGCCGAACAAGCGCAAAGAGGAAAAGAAAAGCCGTGAACAGGTTATGGAAACGCTGGCTTTTCTCGGACTGGATCATGTCGCAGAGGAAAAAGCCGGAAGTCTGTCCTACGGTATGCAGAAAAATCTTGAAATTGCCCGTGCGATGGTTTCTCATCCGAAGGTTATCCTGCTGGATGAGCCGGCATCAGGTTTGAATACCTCAGATCTGGACAGCCTGTCCAAACGTGTCGTCGCCATTCGTGACAGCGGTATTACGGTTGTCCTGATCGAACACAAAATGGATGTTGTCATGACGATCTCTGATAAGATCATTGTTTTGAATTTCGGTAAAAAGATTGCAGACGGTACACCGGATGAAGTCAGTCAGGATGAGGGCGTGATTGAAGCCTATCTGGGAAAGGATGATGATTGATATGCTGCTGCAGCTCAAAAATGTATATGTAAGTTATGGCAATATCGAAGTCCTCCATGGCATCAATATCGAAGTCAAAGAAGGCGAAATCGTTACGATCATCGGCGCTAACGGCGCGGGGAAGAGTACAACGCTGAAGGCAATTACGGGTCTGGTGAACAAGCGGAAGAATTCTGAAATCATATTCAATGGCGAAAATATCACCAACGTCGCCGCGGAAAAAATCGTCGAAAGGGGTATCTCCCTTTCTCCGGAAGGACGGAAAATTTTCCCGGATATGACCGTGATGGAAAATCTCGAGATGGGTGCGTATATCCGCCGCGGTGATAAAGAGGGCTTCGAAAAGACCATGAAACTGGTACTGGAGATGTTCCCGAGGCTTGATGAGCGCCGTAAGCAGACCGGAAAAACACTTTCCGGCGGTGAACAGCAGATGCTGGCAATTGCCCGTGCCCTGATGTCCCGTCCGAAGCTGCTGATGCTGGATGAGCCTTCCACCGGTTTGGCTCCGTTGGTGGTGAAAGATATTTTCCATACGATCAAAAAGGTGAACCAGAGCGAAGGAACGACCGTTCTTCTTGTTGAACAGAACGCGAAAATCGCTTTGGCAACTGCGGACCGCGGTTATGTATTGAAAAACGGCGATATCGTAATGGAAGACAAAGCCTCCAGCCTCATGAACAATCCGGACATCCGCAAAGCTTATCTTGGTGAGCGGACACATTCTGATGATTGAGTAATTATGTATATAACTGCGAAAACCCTTGAGAATCGGATTATTTCCCCCGGGTTCGGCCGCTTCCTCCTTTCTGCTCCGCAAATTGCGGAGCAGGCCGGGCCCGGTCAGTTTGTGATGATGAAGTTCTGGCAGGGTACTGTACCGTTCCTGATGCGTCCTTTCAGCCTGAATACTGTGGATCCGGCTGCCGGGACGCTCAGCATTCTGTATAAGATCGTCGGTACGGGTACACAGATCCTTGCTGATTTGCCTGCAGGTTCGGAGGTTGAAGTTCTCGGGCCGCTTGGGACGGGGTTTCCGCTTTCAGAAAAAATGCAGCGGATCGCTGTGATCGGGCGGGGTGTCGGTGCCGCTCCGATGCGGTTGTTAGCGGAACGAGCCCGTCATTTCGGGATCGACGTTCATGCTTATATCTCCGCGGATCAGGATGCGCACTTGTTTGACAAGGACGCCTACCTTGAGGCGGGATGCGCTTTTACCGGATGTACCGATCCGGATGTCAATGTGACTTCCTTTTTCGCGGACGATCTGACCCGTATGAAATTTGACGCGGCTTATGTCTGCGGCTCCAGACGGCTGATGCGGGATGTCTCGGCTTTGATGGATCAGTATGGTTTTGAGGGGTATGTTTCTCTCGAAGCTCATATGGCCTGCGGTATCGGTGCCTGCAAAGGCTGTACGGTTCCTGTCAGGACAGCAGACGGTACGGAAGCTTATGCCCGGGTCTGTAAAGATGGTCCGGTATTTCCGGTGAAAAGGATCGTGTAATATGATAAAAACCGACACTTCCGTAGTTATCGGAAATCTGCATATGAAGAACCCGGTAATGCCGGCCTCCGGGACATATGATTATAATGAAAACAACCCCGGGCTCTTCTCGATGTCCGATTTGGGTGCCATTATGCTCAAAACCGTTCATCATGATATCCGTCCCGGAAACAAATCTCCCCGTATTGCCGAAACTTCCGCAGGAATGCTGAACGCGGTCGGTATCCCCTCGATCGGGATCCACGCGTTTATTGAAGGAAAGTATCTCGAAAAGAAATATCGGTCCCTTGGTGCTCCGGTCATTGTCAGTGTTTCCGGAGGTACACCGGAGGCGCTTCGTACCTGCTGCGAGATGCTTGATGATTCCGAAGATATCGCTGCCATCGAATTGAATTTGTCCTGTCCGAATGTCGGTACGGGGCTGCAGCTGTCCTCGGATAAAAAATTGCTGCATGACTGTGTCACGGAAGCCCGGAAGGGAACGCGTCATACACTGATCGCCAAGCATTCACCGAATGTTACGAATATTGCCAAAATGGTGAAAATCAGCGAAGACGCAGGTGCGGACGCGGTGACGGTGGCCAATACCTATATGGGGATGGTGATCGATATCAAGGCGAAAAAACCATTCCTTGGCAACAAACAGGGCGGACTTTCCGGTCCGGCCATCAAACCGCTCACGCTTTATAAAGTTTTTCAGGCGTATGAAGCGGTTTCCATCCCTGTGATCGGCTGCGGCGGCATTATGTGCGCCGAAGATGCCATTGAATATATTCTGGCAGGTGCCTCCGCGGTGCAGGTCGGAGCCGCGAATTTTGTCGATCCCATGGTCATGCCGAAAGTGATCCGGGGTATCGAAGCTTATATGGAAAAGAACCAATTTCCGGATATCGCTTCCTTCAGAGGGCTTGCGCATCAAATGTAAAGCATCAGCGCACCTGATGAAAATTGAAAGTCCCGTCTGACAGGTTCCGGCAGCGGTGTGGTAAATGAATTTTTCTGAATATGGCGGTTTTTGCCGCCGTTCATTTTTAACACTTATGATATAATTTTTTGTATACAAATTAAATTCAGATTCCGCCGTCCGGAGGAAGGGAGCATTCATGAAAAAATACGTTTTTGTATGTGTTTTGGTTTTGATTTTGATCATACAGAGTATGGTTTGCGCACAGGAATTACTGATTCATAATAACAATGTTAATAATGCTCTTCCTCAGTTGGACAGCGGGATACCGGATCCGGCTTCGATTACGGGTACTGTCGGCAGCCTGTATCAGGAAAAATATCCGTACTACGATAGACTCTACGATACTTATCTTTATCCCAAGCCGGAATCCGCGTCATCCTTTATTTCAGACTATCTGACGGCGGTCGGTAATGCCGGATATATCGGAACTACAGATTTCATCGATGGTTATAACGCGCTGCGGATCTCTTCCGCCGATGATTCCGATGTTTCCGCGATGCTGTTTTATGATTATCAGGGTTATATGCTGTTCATGGTACCGGAAAACATGAGTTTTAAATTGAATGGTACGGAATCCGGTCCGGAAGACGGGCCGGCTTTGGTGCAGCTCGGATATGAAGCAATCCAAAATCAGGATTATGAAACCGCTGTCCGGTATTTGATCCGTGCAGCCGGGACCTATATCCGCACATCCCCTTCAGATGCTCCGGCTGTTGTTCCCACTGCTGCCGAGCTCCCGGCAGACACACCGCAGCCCAGCGGTCCGACGGTTTATACAGTTCAGGATGGCGATACCTGTTGGGGTATCGCGGTGGATCATGGCGTGAATTTTGAACTGTTCATGCAGGTGAACGGAATGGTAGACTGCAATATCGGCATTGGCCAGGAAGTGATCATCCCGGGTGCGGACCAACAGGTCGCCACTTCCACACCGATCCCGCTGGATCAGTACACGGTCGGCCAGGTAGTCTCGTATACGGTGGAAATGAATGATTCTTATAATGATATCGCCGCAAAATTCAATTCAACACTTGATTCCATCCAGCGGCTGAATAACGTGAATGTTTACACCTCTTTCCCGCGGTACGGCCAGGTGCTGCAGATCGAAGTTAATCTGGTCACGCCCACACCTGCTCCGGAGCCGACAGCGACACCGGAAGTGGCAACACTTCAGCCATAAAATAAATTTTTCTTAAACGAAAAAGCCCGCCGAAACCGGCGGGCTTTTTACGGCAATCAATTATGCATTCTTGGCGTCGGCCAGTTTATGCATCAGGCGGCTCTTATGGCGGGCAACGTTATTCTTGTGGATAACACCCTTCTGAGCAGCCTTGTCGAGCGCTTTCACGGCAGCGGCGACCAGGGCTTCCTGGTTTTCGGCGCCGGATTCGATCGCCAGACGGGCATTCTTCAAAGCGGAACGGGTTACGCCGCGGACGACACGATTGCGCAGTCTGCGAGCTTCATTCTGACGATTGCGCTTCTTCTGTGATTTAATGTTTGCCATTGTTTAATTTCCTCCAAAAGTATACGTGGTTTCTCCCGCTGCCAGCCTTTTTATGACCGTTTTCCGCCTCGTTCAAAACCCCAGAGGGTATACATGGAACTCAAGAACGCTACTAATTATCCTCATTTTTTCAAAATTGTCAATTCCAGATGTGACAGGAACTTTTCTCAATTTACTTCAGTATGGTAAAATATGGTAAAGAGGATTAAGATGGATAAGAATTCAGATATTTATGAAAAATCGTTTGAGTCAGGAGCGTTTGATCAGGGATTATATATCCCTTTGACAGATGACTTACTGTTTCATATGGTTTTTACAAAAAATGAGATTGCTTTACGCAGTCTCCTCAGTAGTTTGCTGAATTATCAGGAAAGCGATATTTTACAAATAGATATATTGAACCCCATGCAGTATACAGAGCTTCATGATATGAATCTGACTATTCTGGATTTGAAATTGCATCTGAATGGACAAAAATATGTATTAGTTGAAATGCAGGTAAGGAAATTTCAAAGTTGGCCTGAACGGACACTTGTTTATGCTTGCAGACAGATAGCAGAGCAGGATAAGGGATATGATTTTGAATACGGGAATCTTCAGCAGGTGATTCAAATTGCAATTATGGATCATACTCTTTTCCCTGATCATAAGAGGTTCCTTTCGAAATATCAATTGACTGATGAAGAAGGTTATTTATATACAGACAAACTTCAATTTATTATTATGGACTTGACAGCAATTAAAGATGCTTCGGAAGAAGAAAGAGAACTGGGTCTTGTTGAATGGGCTAATGCATTTAAGGCAAAAAATTGGGAAACTGTTAACCAAATTAATAATGCTGGTGTGAAGGAGGCGATGAAAACAATGGAAGTAATTATGTCAACACCAACTGAAAGACAATTATTGTTAGACAGAAGAAAAGCAGAAATAGACCGGCGTACTTTGATTTCTGAAGCCAAAACACTGGGCAGAGCCGAAGGCAGGGCTGAAGGAAGGGCTGAGGGAAGGGCTGAGGGAAGAGCTGAAGGGCAGATTATTCAGGCTATCAAAATGTACCGCGTATTAGTCCATTACGATGACGGACAAATTATTAATGCGATTATGTCTGATTTCAATTTGTCGAGAAATGACGCCGAAAAATATTTATCGGAATTCTCCTGATAAAACTGCTGCTTACAGAAATATAGTTGTTATAAATCAAAACAGGAAGGAGTCAAAATTCCTTCCTGTTTTCTTTCAATTCAGGTGTCCGGCAAAGAGTGATAAATCAGATTTTCACCCTTCACCCTGCATCTTACATCACAGAGGCGACTGCGACGGCGCAGGCAACGGTGGCGCCGACCATCGGGTTGTTCCCCATGCCCATGAAGCCCATCATTTCCACGTGGGCAGGGACAGAGGAAGAACCGGCGAACTGGGCGTCGGAGTGCATGCGGCCCATGGTATCGGTCATACCATAGGAAGCCGGACCGGCAGCCATGTTATCCGGGTGCAGGGTGCGTCCGGTACCGCCGCCGGAAGCAACGGAGAAGTACTTCTTGCCCATTTCGTTGCATTCCTTCTTGTAGGTGCCGGCGACCGGGTGCTGGAAGCGGGTCGGGTTGGTGGAGTTGCCGGTGATGGAAACATCCGCGCCTTCGTGGTGCATGATGGCGACGCCTTCGCGGACGTCATCGGCGCCGAAGCAGCGGACCTTCGCGCGGTCGCCGTCGGAATAGGCGATTTCGCGGACGATTTCAAGCTCGCCGGTGAAGTAGTTGAACTTGGTCTGGACATAGGTGAAGCCGTTGATGCGGGAAATGATCATGGCGGCGTCTTTCCCTAAACCGTTCAGGATGACTTTCAGCGGGTTCTTGCGGACTTTGTTGGCGTTCAGGGCGATCTTGATCGCGCCTTCAGCGGCAGCAAAGGATTCGTGGCCGGCCAGGAAAGCGAAGCACTTGGTGTCTTCGCTCAGCAGCATGGAACCGAGGTTGCCATGGCCGAGACCGACTTTGCGGTCTTCAGCGACGGAGCCGGGGATGCAGAAAGCCTGCAGACCGACACCGATCATCTTCGCGGCGTCCGCGGCAGTCTTCACGCCGGATTTAATGGCGATGGCGCAGCCGACGGTGTATGCCCAGCAGGCGTTCTCAAAGCAGATCGGCTGGGTTTCTTTGACGATGGTATAAGGATCGATGCCCTTTTCCTTGCAGATCTCAGCACATTCTTCAATGCTGTTGATGCCATATTCTTTAATTACAGCGTTGATTTTATCAACACGGCGTTCATAACTTTCAAACAGTGCCATTTCCATACCTCCTGTTATTCGTGTCTCGGATCAATGTATTTCGGGGCATTGTCGAAGCGGCCGTAATGACCTTTTGCTTTCTTCAGCGCTTCATTGGCGTCTTCGCCCTTCTTGATCATTTCCATCATCTTGCCGAGATGAATGAATTCGTAACCGATGATGGCGTTTTCTTCATCCAGCGCGAGGCGGGTGATGTAGCCTTCGGTCAGTTCCAGGTAGCGGGGACCCTTCGCGGCAGTGCCGTAAGTGGTACCGGTCATGGAACGCAGACCCTTGCCCAGGTCTTCAAGACCCGCGCCGATCGGCAAACCGCCTTCGGAGAAGGCTGTCTGGGTGCGGCCGTAGACGATCTGCAGGAACAGTTCGCGCATGGCGGTGTTGATAGCGTCGCAGACCAGGTCGGTATTGAGTGCTTCGAGGATGGTCTTCTTCGGCAGAATTTCTGCTGCCATTGCGGCGGAGTGGGTCATACCGGAGCAGCCGATGGTTTCCACCAGAGCTTCCTGAATGATACCGTCTTTGACGTTCAGGGAGAGCTTGCAGCAGCCCTGCTGCGGAGCGCACCAGCCGATACCATGGGTCAGACCGCTGATATCTTTAATTTCTTTCGCCTGTACCCATTTTCCTTCTTCCGGGATCGGGGCCGGGCCATGGTCCGCGCCTTTCAGGACGCAGCACATATTCTCGACTTCGGATGTATAGATCATTGAAAATCCTCCTAAAAAATTGCACACGAGTTCTCGTGGTTTTTACCTTATCTAATTATACGCTATTCTCTGCGGAAATGTGTAAAGTTAATCTCCGGAAATTCAGAATTTAATTATCTGCCGATTCAATTTGAATTGCGAAGGTGCAGAATTAAAAATATGATAATATTATATCAGTCATAATATTATTGGATCACTTGTGAATCATTGAAAAATTACCGGGATTTGCTGTAATGCTGTATTGAATACAGCGTCAAATTGTTTAATTCGGGAGGAGATTGTTTATGTATCACAAAAGGTTTTTTTCTGTATTGTTGGCTTTCATTGCCGTTTTCCTGATCTGCGTAAATTGTTTTGCTGACGACGAAGTGTTTGTGCAGGGTGTACGCACTGATTCCAGTTATACCAATGAGACTATTGGGATCCGGATCGATCTGACTGATGATTTTGTAATGGCCACTGATGAAGAAATTATGCAGATGATGCAGATTGGTATGGATAATATGTTGGATTCAGAGCAGGCTAAGGAATTAATTGATATTGCAAACATAACAGTGCTTTATGAAATGCTGGCCACAAATCTGAAAAACAACAGTACGATTGTGCTTATAGCTGAAAAACCTATGCTTTCCGGAATAAAGCAGGAACAGTATGTTGAGGCAAATATTGAGCAAATCAAAGAATACATGCAAGTTGATACAGTTGAGCAGGATACCGTCGAAATGTGCGGTAAAAATTGGGATATTATTGCCTATGAAGTGGATGTTTCCGGGGTTAGCCTGAATTATTTTATGCTCATAAGAAAGGTTGGCGACCGGTTTGTCATGCTCGATTTTACCGTGCTTGATGAAGAATCGTTGGATGAATTGATCTCCCTTGTTTCCTGCTATTAGCCGTTATCACTTAAAAACGCGTTAATGCGTTAACGATAAAGAAACGGTATGAACAGCTGTTTTCCGATAATGCTGTTTATACCGTTTCCTATTTTTAGAATATCGGTATCACTTAGGATAAATGTCAGGATAAATCAGGTCAGAAACACGGTTATTGACAAATCCGGTCAATGTAAATTAGAATCAAGCATAGCAATTCGGAATACAGTACGCGGAAACTGAACAAATGCTGCCGCGGAGCGGGATTTGGAACGGAATTTCGTGCTGTATGCCATAGACAGTAAACTGACCCGGGTGAAATGACATCTGATTTATGAATTCTTATTTCAGTCTTTTCCTTAATTACTCGAATTTCAGCGGATATATGAAGCGCAGAGATTATTGGACAGCGCTGTTTTTTCATGGCCTGATTCTGCTCATACCGCTTTATCCTGCTGTCCGGCGCTTTCTGGATCCGGCATACGTACTGCCTTCTTTCTATATTCCCTGGGTGCTGCCGATATGGTGCTTCTATAATATTTTGATGGTCATCCCGCTCTGGTCTGCCGCGGTACGCCGTTTTCATACCCTGCCCCGCAGCGGCTGGTGGCTTCTCGTCGGGATCATTCCGCTGGCAGGCTGGTATCTTGTCCTTTCCTGGCTGTTCCAAAAAGGGTATTATGAAGAATATATGTGGCGGCTGAAAAAAGCCGGTCCCGCGACCTTTGAGGAAAAACGGAAGGAGATGGAACGTCCGAGGGGCGGCGGCTGGTTTTTTGCTGTCCTTGCGGTACTCTCAGTTTCAGGTTGGTTTCTCAACCGGCAGATCCGGCAGACCGGTTCTGTAGAAGCCGCACTTGTGCAGCTGCTTGATAAAGGCCAAATGCTTCTGCCGTTTGGAGATCCCGGAAAACAGGTATCAGAGGAAAACGGATCCGGAACAGCTCCGCAAAGTGTCATTATTTATCTTCGTGACCCATCTTTTGACCCGACTCTTACCCCTACTCCCACACCGGAACCGACCCGAACGCCTGTGCCGACAAGCACGATCCCGGCAGGTATTGAAATAAACTGATCCTGGATCCTTTTTTGGTTTCTGCTTCAATGATATATTAATATGAGTGCAGTATGAAGGAGTTGTAATATGAAGAAGTCTTATTTCGCCGGCGGATGTTTCTGGTGCATCGCTCCGGTTTTTCGGGAAATGGAAGGCGTTGCTTCCGTAGTTTCAGGCTATTGCGGCGGAGATGAGGAAAACCCGGTTTATGAAGATGTCAAAGCCCAGCGGACCCATCACCGGGAAACGATCTGTGTGGAATATGATCCGGACCTTGTTGCCTACAGGGACCTGCTGACTGTTTTTCTGGAAAGCGTCGATCCCTTTGACGGTGGTGGCCAGTTTATCGACCGGGGCGGATCCTATACGCTGGCTTTGTTCTGTACCGATGATGCGGAACAGGTAACCGCGGCGGAGATGCTTGCCGAACTTGCCGGAGAAGCCGGTAAGCAGGCCGCGGTCAGCATTGAACCATATAAGCGTTTCTGGCCGGCGGAAGAATATCACCAGGATTATGACCTGAAAAATCCGGAAGCATTCGCGCGGGAACTGGAAGAATCCGGGCGTGGAAATATCAGTTGCCCATTGCGTTTTCGAAAAAAACGGGTAAAATAAAATAGTATTATTCTGCATATCGCGGAAATAAATCAGAGGAGAAAAAATGAATAAATTTCTTGCTTATTTCACACTGGTAGCGCTCATCTTTTTGGAAATTTACTCCGGTGTACGCCTGCTGACAAACCCTGCTGAATTTACCGGCAGTCTTGTCATGATTTTTGGCGGTATCATGATCTTCATCGGTTTAGTCAGTCTGCTCCGGTCTCTGCAGGTGAAAACAGATTCCCATAACCTTCTTCCCTATCGCTTGGGATTTTTTGGCGGGATCCTTGATATTATTATCGGTGTTTGCTGTATCGTTTTACGTGACAGAATCGTTGAGCTTATCCCGGGTATCATGATGATCATCGGTGTCATTATGGTCATTGCGGGTATCCATAAGGTCCGCAATTACCTCTTCCTGAAAGATATCGGTATTCATCGTTCCTGGCTGGTGATCCTGACCGCAATCCTTACGATCATACTCGGCATTCTCATTTTCATTAACCCCTTCACCGCTACCGCTGCTGCCTGGTCCTATGCCGGTTACTTCCTGATCGTCGCCGGCGTTTTCGATCTCTTTACACTGATCTTCAGTTTGATCCTGTAATATCGATTCAAAAAAAATAAATAAATGAGTCACGGGGACAGGCTCCGTGACTCATTTTTTTATCCGGCAAACAGAGATCCGAGGTTTTGCATTTTGGGGTATTTCCCCATTTTCGCGTCCTCGATCACGATGAACCATTTACCGGCGTTTGATGTATCCAGGGTGATCCGCCGTTCCGGAAGTCCGCTGTAGGTGAATTGAAGCGATTTTTCTGAGGAAAACAGGCCTTTCTTTGCTATTGTCAGGCCATATATTCTTTCCAGCTCAAAAAGCTGCGGGCTCACGTTATTTGTCAGTATCAGTCTGCCCTTTTTCAATTCCAGCAGGCCTTTATTGGTTTTTTCACTGAAGTAGACGTAATCATTCAGGATATTTTTGATCTTTTGGATCCCCATAATGGCTTTTTCTGAGTTGACATCTGAGTCCAGCACTTCGTTAAAATAATCCAGTGCTTTATCGAAATCTCCGTCCCGACCGTATTGATTGGCTCTTTCTAACAAATTGTCGATATTTTTCCCGTTGATGTTGATCGACGCGCCGTTGACCATCACATTCCCGCTGACGCTGATGCGGTATTCCTGAATGGCTTTTTCGACGATATAGGCTGAATTGCAAAAGGGGCAGACAGCGGCTGTCTGGCTTGAATCTACATTCAGAGAAGCACCGCAATTTGTGCATATCGCGGGGACAAATCTGGTTTGGGGAGCGGCCTGGGGAATTCTTGACAGATCGAATGCACCTGATTTGGCCCCGCAGTTGTAGCAGAATTTGGCGTTATCGGGAAGTTTCGCTCCGCAGGATGAACAAAACATTATGAAGCCTCCCTGATCATTTAGAGTGTGAAGCCCCCGATGAGTCTGAGCAGCTTGGCAACATTGGTACCGGTTGTAAATTCAAGATGAATAGTGCCGAGACCGGCAAAAACAATGTCTACATCTGTATCGATATCCAGAACGCCGGCAGTTTTGACTGAGAAAGCCTGAATCTTACTGTACGGAAATGACGAAAAATCCTTCTTTTTTCCGGTGATGCCCTGAACGTCGACGACGATCATGCGTTTGTTTGTGAAGATCATGTAGTCACGCACGGCTTGATAACAGGCGATCGTCTCTTCTCCGTCAACGTAAAACATGGAAACAGTGTTGTCAAATGTGTTGACAGCTACCTCCCGCATTTTGTACACTTGGGAATTGTTTGTATAATTGATCATGATTACCCCTCTGTAACTGATATCTTTAGATTGAATGACAAATCTTTAAGCTTATGTCAATATACTGACATAAGCTTGTTATTGATTCTCGTTAAGGTTTCTAAATAATATGCTGCATCCGCGGCAGACATCTCGGATTGTTTCGTGTCATAACTGTCCGCGGTTTCTTCGAATTTTGCCAATTCGGAAAGCATGGAATAATACTGCGTCAGCAGGTTCAAATCTGTCGGATTTGCGGCATAGGATTTCATAAAGGCGACATACCGGTCCATGAACTTTTCATATTCGTCAAGAAAAGCTTTCAGGTCCGGATCAACGCTGCCGGAATTGGATGAATTCCGTACCGGCGCGGGCGTTGCTGTCTGTATCGGCAGACTGCTTCTGATCTCGTTTGCTGCTGTGGTGGGCGTATGCCTTTCTGCTGCGGGAACCTTTGTCGGGGTACGGGTAACAATGCTGCTTTGGGAAGAATTCCGGTTCGCCGATAGCCTGATCCCGTTATTTTTCCCGATGAAATACGCGGCGGCACAGACAATAACGATGAGGATGATGACGAAACAGGAGGTAGATTTTTGTTTCTGAACCTGATCATGATATTTTCTGAAATGTCCGACGCAGATCCGCAGGGAGAGATACTTCAGGAAGACCAGAAGACAGATGATGCAGTTTATCGCCAGCAGGACCATCGGGGCCAGGTTGAGCAGCGAATTCCGGGTTTCTTCCGGGACAAGCTGTTTATGTGTAACGAGGGGAAGCACCAGATATGCCGCGCTGACGGCGAATGCGGCTCCGCTGCTCCATGCAAGCCAGCCGCTTCTTCCCATAAGATGATTATTACCGACGGCGGCATTATATCCCGTTCGTTTTTCCTCGTGGACAGTCTTCAGAACCGTGTATATATCATGATGATAATTACAGATGAAAAGAAGTACCAGGAAGTTAATGGCTATAACCGGATAAATAAAAAATCCCATCACGCCTGAAATCGCGGCAAGTGAAGATGAACTGCCAAATGCATCATTCAGCCGGTTCATCTGAACATGGTACAGTATGATGCCGCCGAAATAAAGGATGATTCCCAGAATACTGAGGATCCAAAACAGAAAGTGGACAAAACGAACAAGTTCTTCCCCTCTGTCGGCAAATCTCATCAGAAAAACGCCGAAGCCGTCAAGGATGATGAGCACCAGCACAAGTGCGGGCATCAGGTAATGAAGTTTCAACAGAAAACCGGGCAGCTGAAACGATATGTCTGGCAGGTAATTCAGCAGAACTTCATTGACTGAGTCGGTAAAATGGTTCACTGCGGTTGATACACCAAAAAAACTGATGACCAGGCCGAGGAAGCCGAAGCATGCGGCGATCGATTCAATCGTTTTTATAATAGCTAATATAGCGCTGCTGTTGGTCTTTATATAAACATCCGGGTTAAACCGATTGTTGTTTCCGTTGGTAAAATCTATCATTCTTCTCTTCCAAATCCGGATTCGCCAATGAGTCAGGAAAGCCGGCTTAGCCGAATCCTGACTCCTGAACCCATTTTCAATCTTGTTTTCAATTCCGGATTCATCAAAAATCAGGAAATTGGCTTATGGAGTCCTGCCCCTGCCCTGCCCCCTGAATCCCGAATCCTGAATCCTGAACCCTTATAAAATCCGAAAATGTCTGGACAGAAAGTGTTGTGTTTCTGTCCGGAAAATCATTATCGCTATCTTGAAACGATTTTCGCGCTGCCTTCCGAGATTTTCAGCGCGGTGCCTTCCTGCAGTGTGATATCAGCAGAGGCGTCCTTTTTCAGCGTAACGCTTTTCAGAACGTCCCCGTAGTCACCGAGGATTTCTACCCGCACTTCAGATACTTCTTCTATCAATCCCCCAAGCGCACCGAACAGATTGGACCATGCATCACCGCTGCCGGTGAGGGAATCGTACGCGCTGCCCAGAGAATTATATACGCCGCCGACATCTTCACCGTCCGTGGAAAGACAGGTGATGGTGTAACTGCCGGCCGGGATATCTTTCCCGATAATATAACGCCCTTCTGCGAGCGTCATTTCGACGGCATCAAGCCCTCTCCGGGAAATTTCCGCTTTGACGATCTCATACAGATCCTTCAGCTGCGTGTCGGAAAGGTTTCTCACTTCATTTTCCTGAGCAAAAGCCGGGATCACGAAAAGTAGTAAAGCGATAATCACGACAAAAATAGTTTTTTTCATAGTTCCTTCAAAAGAATTTAAAAATTCTAATTATTTCCCATGAAAATCCGTTCGGCGGTCATGGATGGAATGGTTATTTCATTCCCGAACACTGCTGTGTAGGTGTAAACCCCAGTGCTTTTTCCGTAAATGGTTACCCAGTCGTCTTCAATGACAGCAGTATCAATATCGGACTGCTTATAAGTCACGTAAAAGACGTCATCCCAGCCCCAGGAGGTAGCGACCCGCATGGCAACATTATTTCCGCTGACCATCTTCTGGACAACTTTCCCGTAAATGGAGATGTTCGTTCCTTTAAACCGGTCCGGATAGCGCATTGCGTCGGTAAACCGCGGACGCGGGAAGGATGTCGTGTCATAAGCCGCGCTGTGGTCGATCATCAGGTTAAAGGAGCGGTCGTTTTGATGGTCGTTATTATCTTTCAAAAATATCGTGCCGGAACCGTATTTAATCGGCAGCACCTTGAGATGGAATACCTGATTCATATCATCCCAGGAGGGAATAATATTGAAATTCGGTGCCGCTGTCGGGTGAACTTCAAAAGCTTTCGGGTCGCCATAGTAGGGAACATCGATCGTTAAGCCGTCCCGGTTTGTGACGGTGACCTGTTTTTCGCTGAACCCGATCGAAGGAACAAAGAAATTGATGACGCCGGTCTTTCCGCTGCCGTCTTCAGCGGAACAGGTAACTGCCGCCCGTCCGCTGCCTTTGGCGGTCACGGTTCCGTTTTGATCAACCGATACGACTGATTCATCAGAACTGCTCCAGGAAACCTTTTTATTCGTGGCGTCATCCGGCGCGATCGTGGGTGTATAGGTGCGGCTGTCACCTTTCAGTAATTCCTGCGAACCGATGATGTTCGGGAACAGAATGTTATTCACCATCTGAATAACGGTGATCTTGCTGCTGGCCGTGACGCCGCTGCCGTCGGTCGCTGAGCAGGTAATAACCGCTTCACCTGTAGATGCTGCTGTCAGCTGCCCGCCGGAAACACGGACAATGTTGGGGTCGGAGGATTCCCAGGTCACGGTTTTCTGGCTGGCGTTTTCCGGCAGAACGGTGGCTTTGAGAACCATATAGGAATTCTTATTCATGGTCAGTTCCGGCTGATCCAGTTCGATCCCGGATACGGCCTGCAGAACGGTCACGGTAGCTGTTGCCCGTTTGGGATAGGAAGCGGAGAATGGATCGCCGGAGAGAACCGTGATGGTGGCAGTGCCGGGGGCTTTCGCGGTTACTTTCCCGTTTTCGTCGATCGCAGCGACTGCCTCATTGGATGAAGTCCAGGTGACGTCCTGACAGTAAGCATTTTCCGGAGCAATGACCGCTGATAACGCAGTTTCTCCTTCTTCGGGCTTATCGGAAAGGAGAAGGGTAACACGCGGTTCGGTGATCGTTACAGCCGTAACCGGCAGCACGACGTGAACCTCCGCTGTGCTGAAAATAAACTCGTCATCTTCAGCCGTACAGGTGATTTCCGCGTCGCCCATGCTGACAGCGGTCACAACACCGGCCGGGCTGACCCGGGCAATTGTATCGTCGGAAGAAGTCCAGACAAAGCGCGTGGTCTCCGGCGCGTCATCAACGACACGGGTAACAGTGGGTGTTATCGTCCGGGTCTGCGTAGTGTAAAGTGTGAAATCACTGACGCCGAGGTCGATCACGCGGTTCCCGTTTTCAATTGCCCATTCCCGCTGCTTTTCCAGGATGAGGCTGTCGACCTGTTCCTGAACGCTTGTCAGCTCTTCTCTGAATGCCAAAAGCTCTTCAAGGGAACACCCTGTCAGATCCGGTATCGTAAGCTCCGGAGCCCCTTCCGCAAACGCGGGCAAAACGGCTGTTAAGCCGCATAAGATGATTCCGAGTATCGGAATGATTCTTCTCAATAAGTTCGTCTTCATGGTTCCTCCTTAGATAATCGGGATCGTTATTGATATTTTCCGATTGGTACAATCTTACCTTTTTGGTACTGATTTCCGGTTTTCTCAGAGCATTAATCCAAAACCAGTCTGTCGTTATATGTTTGGATAAAAAGAGATTACGGCCATTTGCGTGATTCATTACCACTTCGGGATCATTCTTTTCGATTTTTGTGATCTTCGGAATGGTGAAAAAGTGAAGATTGGAGAAAGTACTGAAAGAAATGTTTTTCTTCATAATTGTATACCGGATTAGAAGAAATTCATTCGTTATTTAAAGAATAATATAATAAATTTTTTACATATTATATTTATAATTATAAAATATGTCAATAATAAAGTTGAATTGTAAAATGTAATATGATAATTATAAAGAACAGATGTTGATTGAATATACACATTTTAGGAAAACATTGAAGTGTATGATTTTGGCTCATCACGTTTTCGGGTGATTAAAGTAAACAAGAGAGTTTTTCGACGAATTAGTCAAAAGATTATTGTATCCGGAGAAAATTGAAAATTTCCTGCCGGGTTTATGTTGCGCTGCAGGCGCGAGCGGGCGACAACAGGGTATCATATGATCTTAGTTGGGGCGCGGGTTTGTCACCTGCTGCCCCAACGTTCTCGTTTTCAACAAATGCTCTTTTGCGTGCAAAATAAATTATTTAACTGTAAATACTAATGTTTCTCCACCCCAAAACGAGGTCTCATAATATATCTTTACCGGCATTTCAGTAACCCCGGTAAAACAAATATCACCTTTAATAAAATCATCGGGGAGCAATGTTCCGTTAAAATCAGCGCATTGCCAATCCAAATCGAGTTTTTGACCACTGCCATCTTTCGCGGACCAATCCAATAATGTGCTCAGCGATATGTCTTTTTTGCCGGTATTTGTAATTTGAAATGTTGCCGTTATCTTATTTCCTGATATTTTTGCATCCAGTAGAGTAACATCTCGTCCGTCAGCAGATTGTGTAATACCATCCTTCTGCTTATCATTTGTATTCTTTGTTTGGTTCCCGGCCCCAACTGTAAATACTAAGGTTTTCCCGCAAAAAAAGCTCGTCTCATAGTAAATTTTTACCGGTTGTTGCGTTACTCCGGTAAAACATATATCACCTTTAATAAAATCATCATTTAGCAGTGTTCCATTCAAATCAGCACATTGCCAGTCAAGGTCAAGTTTTTTACCGCTTGCATCTTTCGCTGACCAGTCTAAAAGGGAACTCATACTGATACTTTTCCCGCTGTTATTCTCAATTCTGAAAGTTGCTGTCACTTTTGAGCCGGAGACAGAAGATGAAACCAATGTGACTGTTCTTCCATCTGCTGTTTGGCTCTCTTCATTGGCAAATGCAGAACAGGAAATACTGATGACGAAAATTAGAACAACTAATAACAGATAACCAAGCTTTTTCATGAGAATCCTCCTGTTTCTTAAGAACTATTATTGTATGGTCATGACCATATACGTCTGATCATTAATTTGCGTCGCGGCAACAGTAATTCCGCCTTTTATATTTATTGCAAAAGTATCATCTTTGAGTTGTGCTCTTATTATGCTGTCAGATGTAAATCCAAAACTTACAGATCCAAAAGAGGCTGCCATTTCTAAAGTATCGTCTATGTTTATTATTTTCATTGCACCTTTTGTTATCATGATAATTACAGATTGAACTAAGTTATAATCATCAAAACTAACGGCAAGCATAATAAAATCGTCGCCTTCTTCAATTAAATCAACACAATAGAGATTGTCAGTAAGCTCTTCAAATGCTGGTGCAATTCGTCTGACTTCTGATCGGGTTTTTCCAATATATGTTGAAAATGCATCATTATCGCCTAATTCTCCCCTGCAATAACCGGGAATAACCAAACATAATGAAAGAATAAAAACCATTAACGAGATCATAAAAGATTTTTTCATAGCATCTATCCTCCTTCAGAATTTAAACCCTTTAAATTAATTTGTCTTTTGCATAGATAATAATTCATCAAAAGTGAAATTTGGTTTTCTCAAAACACGATAAGAAATGGGTCACGGTGACAGATTCCGTAACCCATATAAGCCGGATAATCATAAGGCTGAACATAAATTGGCATATAAAAAGCGGGTGTTGATCGTTTACAGGAAGGTTTATCGCTTCCTACACGGGAAGGCAACCTTTGAATCTCGAAATATTATGGGCGACCAATATCAAGTCGCCCTCCCGTGACTCGGATCAGCGCTCAGGTCGCTCCTCAGCGTTGCCCTATCCTCTGCCGAGCGCGGATATTGTATCACTTTCGGCATATATTCGTTAACATAGCACACGTGGTCGGCTCTCTTGCTGCCGCGAAGCCGGCACAAGAGAACCGCATTCCTGTGCGTTCCGGAGCTGGGAACAACCACCTCCTGCCTGAAGTATCGACGAGCAAAGGAAAATCGAGCGCCGCACAACAGTGCAGTTCTGCTGTGCCGGCTGCAAGGCAGCGAAGCTCCTGCTCCGAATCAAAATCCAGATGCAGTCTGTACCATACGGAGCAGGTTGCAGAGCTGACCAGATCATGCTTCATTCCAAAGGAGTCAAAGCTTCACGGCGGAAGGGCTGACCGGGTTTGTCCTTCAAATGGAGATATAGCAATGAGTCAAGGAACCTGTCCCCGTGACTCACACTTTTTTCATAGGTATTAATGTATCAGAACAACACTTTTATCATATGAATTTGTGTGATTCCATACACTTTTTACAGGGAATATGGTTATACCCTCTCAAAATGCGGAAACAGTCATGCGGTTTTATGTTGAAAAGATTCATTCAAATGTTATTTCTTTTATGCTATAATAAACTTATAAGTATTAAACTTATGAGTTTAATACTTATAAGTTTAATACTTATGAGTTTATAAATAATTGCGGAGCGTGTGATATGTTTTTATGCAGGGAAAATGAATTGCTGAAATTGAACCGGCGTTATCAAAATGACGGCCTTGAATTTATTATTATCTATGGCAGACGCAGGGTTGGAAAAACCGCTTTGATCAATGAATTTATAAAGGACAAACCAACAATTTATTTCCCGGCATTAGCAGCGAGTTCTCAAGGAAATCTGGCTGCTTTATCAAAGGCGATTCACACATATCTTTATCCGGACGCGCTTACAGCTCCGGTTTATTCTTCATTTGATGAGGCATTTTCTGAAATCACCCGGATCCTGCAAAAAAAAGACCGTGTCATTTTTGTTATCGATGAATATCCTTATCTTGCAAAATGCGATGAATCGATCCCTTCAAGACTGCAGCATCTGTTGGATCATGATTGGGCGGATTCAAATCTTTATCTGATTTTATGCGGATCGTCAATCAGTTTTATGGAAGACGAAGTCCTCAGCTATAAGAGTCCTTTATTTGGGAGACGGACGGGGCAATTTAAAATTGAGCCGTTAACTTATCTTGAATCAGCACGGTTTCATCCTGAGCTGTCTCCGGAAGATAATGCTCTGATATATGGCATATCGGGAGGGATCCCTCACTATATCAGAAAATTGAATGTCAGGTCGACGATTAAAGAGGCATTACTTGAAAACCTTTTGGATCCGTCTTCCTATTTATTTGAAGAGCCGGAGAATCTCCTGAAGCAGGAATTAAGGGAACCTGCTGTTTACAATTCAATCATTACCGCTGTGGCAAACGGAGCGGCAAAGTTAGGCGAAATTGCTTCAAAAGCCGGTATTGAAATCACATATGCTTCAAAATATCTTCGGGTATTGAATGAACTTGGTATCATTACAAAAATTGAACCTGTTATTGATAAGACGAAGAAAAAAACGCTGTACCGCATCACAGACAATTTTTTCCGTTTCTGGTATCGCTTTATTCCGGAAAATATGATGACGATCAGTTCCGGTTCTATTGTGAAAACTTATGATGCAGTGATTGGTAAATACCTTTCGGAATACATGGGTTTGATTTTTGAACAAATCTGCAGACAATATCTTATATATTATGCGGATGATCTGCCGTTTGTCTTTTTGGACATCGGGGAGTGGTGGGGAACTGATCCGCTGCGAAAAACAGAAGCTCAGCTGGATATTGTCGCAGTTGGGGAGAAAGATGAGGAATCAGCTTCCGGAAAAAATATCCTGATCGGTTCATGCAAATACAAAAATGAAGCAATCGGATCAGATGAACTTCGTCTGATTCAGGATTATGCGGCGATATTCGCTACCTCAAAAGACCGCTGTTTCTATAATATTTTCTCAAAATCCGGATTTACGAGAGGACTCAGAGAACGGGAAAATGAGGTAAAACTTTTCACGCTTGAGGATATATATAAATGATCATTAGCTATCAGGGACTGTTCGGATGCTGTTAATGCCTGTCTCATAGAGAATGAGTCGAAGTGACCTGTTTTTGTTGACTCATTTTGAGTCAACAGAACAGTCTGCTTCGACTCAGATCGTGCAGTGAGCCTGTCCCCGTGACTCACGGGATGCCCTAAAGCAATGTCCCGTTCAGGTAGCGCGCGGTGACGTTGCGGTCGTCCCCGGCGTAGCAGAAGCGTTCCAGGCGCTGGGCGGGTGTCATGGGGTGGCCTTCGTCTTCGATGTTGTCGATCACCAGCGCGTCGAAGACAAAACCGGGGTCGAATGTCCCGACGTTCCCGAACACCTCTCCGCCGGCTTTGGTCGCCATGTAGAATGTGTTGGCGATGTCGATCGTCTTCCCCAGCTCCGGTTCGTAGAATTCTTTAAGCTTCGACAGCTTGATGGAAGCGGCGCACTGGCGGTAAATGCCGTTCTGCTGTCCGCCGCCGATATCGCAGCCGAGGGTGACGCGCAATCCCTTTTCCTGCAGCCGGTCAACGGCCATGATCCCGGCGATGATGTTATTGGTCGAGTCCGGGCATTGCACCGGAGTGCAGTCATATTCTTTCATCACCCGGATATCGTCTTCGTTCGGGAAGATGACATGGGCAAAGACCGAGGGACCGTTGCCGAGAAGTCCGGCTTTTTCATAGATCTCCGAGTCGGATCTGCAGTCGGGGAACAGCCGCAGCGATTCCGCTGCTTCCCAGCGGGATTCCACGATGTGCGTCTGGACGCCCACCTTATACTTTTTCCCGAGTTTCCCGAGCCCCCAGATGAGCTCCCGGCTGCAGGTCGGCGCGAAACGCGGCGTCAGGATCGGTTTTACAAGGGTTCCGCCGCTGTGTTCCTCGAGGAAGATCTCTGTTTCCCGCAGGGATTCTTCCGTGGTCTCGCACAGATACGGAGGCGACTGGAAATCCATATTGACCTTGCCGACCAGTGCCCGCAGGCCTTTTTCTTCCAGTTTTTTGAACAGAAGGTTCGTTGCTGGGCGGTGAATGGTGGCGAAGATGCAGGCGTGGAAGGTGCCGTGGCGGATCATGTCATTCACATAGGCTTCATAGACCGGTTCAGCGTAATCCATGTCGGCGAAATGGGATTCCTGCGGGAAGGTATAGGTGTTCAGCCAGTCATTGAGCAGCAGGTCCATCCCGATCCCGCGCTGGAGAAACTGTGAGGCATGGACATGCAGGTCGGAAAAGGCGGGAATGATGAGACCTCTGCCGTAGTCGGTCACTTCCGCACCGGAAAATTTATCCGGGATCTGAGGGTAAATGCCTTCCACAAGGCCGTTTTCAACCGCGATATAGCTGTCCTCAAAGATTTTCAGCGTTTCCCGGTTTTCGGAATATACAATATCGCCATGATACAGATGCATGTTGAACTCCTTTGTGTTTCAAATTCGCGGAATGCGGCTCGCAAATCCGGCAGATGTCCCTGTCTGAATAACAGTCTCCTGATGTTGTATATTATAGCGCAGGAATCTTCAGAACAGCTGTGTTTTTTCGTGATCTGTTTTCCTAAAGCGGGTATGAAAAGGGTTCAGTTTTCTCATAAAATAAACGAGGCGCATAAAACAGAACGTTCAAAAATGCAGGTTGAGAAATATAGTATAATATTTATTGCGTTATTTCGAAATCCCATGAAAGGAGTTGTTTCATATGAGTATAGAAGGCGTACCTATGACTGTCTTGAAGGCCCTTCTTTCCGTATTTTTCGGAGGCAGCGGATTATATATCATTGTCACACAAGCCCTGTATTTTTTAGGACTTTGGAAAATCTTTGAAAAATCGGATATTAAAGGCTGGTGGGCGCTGGTTCCCTGGTACCGGGAATACCAGCTCGGTAAATGCGCGGGGAAAGAGCCTGAAGGCAGAGCGATCGCGGTAACATCCTTTTTCGTATCTGTTATTGAGTTCGCTCGTTTATTTATTGCAAACGAATATATCCTTCTGCTTTTGGGTGTTTTCACAATAATGGCAGCGATCATCAATGTCGTCTACTCTATTCAGGTATATACCGGTTTGATCGACGTATACAATGTCCGCAAACGCTGGCTGTGGCTGTGGATCTTTGCGGAACCCATTCCGGCACTGGTCTGGGGCTTTTCCAAAAAGTACCAGCCTTCCTGGAAAGCGGGGGAATTCCGTGATAATGCGGTATCACATGTGAAGGGCGGCGAGGTCGCGGATATGGGCGAAGGTCTGACCGTGAACCTGAACAAACGCGAAGTCGCCGAAGGGCTGTTCCATAAAAAACAGCTGCTCAAAGATATCCATATGAACATCAAACCCGGCCGCCTGGTGATGCTGCTGGGTGGTTCCGGCGCGGGCAAGACCACTTATGTGAATGCTATCAACGGATATGAAAAAGCGGACGCAAAAGTGATGCTCAACGGACGGGATGTCTACAAGGAATACAGCAAGATGCAGTTTGAATGCGGCTTCGTTCCGCAGTCAGACCTGATGCGGGGGAAGGATACAGTTCAGCATACGCTGATGGATTACGCGGCCCTGCGTCTGCCCAGCGACTTCACGCTGCAGGACCGCAAAGACCGGGTCGAGGAAGCGCTGAAGCTCTTCGGTCTCGGACCGGTCCGCAACAGCATGGTTTCCCAGCTTTCCGGCGGACAGCGCAAACGCCTTTCCATCGCCATGGAATTCCTTTCCAATCCAACCCTGCTGATCCTGGACGAACCGGACTCCGGCGTGGACGGCGTGATGGCAAAGGAACTCTTCAAACAGATGCGGAAAGTTGCCGATACCGGCCGCATCGTGATCGCTATCACCCATACGCCCGACCGTGTTGTCGACATGTTCGACGATGTGATCATCCTCGCGAAAGACTCTGACCGCACAGGCCGTCTGGCATTCTATGGTACCGTTGATGAATGCCGGAAGTTCTTCGGCAAGGAACGGATGGAGGATGTAGTCAAGACGATCAACCGTCCGGAAGAAGGCGGTGACGGCAGAGCCGATGAATTCATTATCAAGTACGCTCAGGAGGTGCAGCATGTCTGAAGCAATTATGACAGGAACACGCCAACACAAATTGCACTACCGCGGCAGGGGCGGTCAGGTCCTTATCTATCTCGGCAAATTGCTGCGGGGATTTATTTATCAGAGTGACTGGAAAGTGATGCCGCTGGCAGCTCTCATCGCGGGGCTTGTTTCCATGGTGGTAAAGAGAGACTTCTTCCTGACTATGGAAGGAACGATCAAAGGTGCTTTTGCCCTGACCTGTGTCGGGATCTGGAACGGATGCTTCAACTCCATCCAGGTCGTTTGCCGGGAACGGGACATCATCAAACGTGAGCATCGTTCCGGCCTGCACATCAGCGCGTATATTTTTGCCCATATGGTCTATCAGGCTGGGCTTTGCCTGCTGCAGACCATCATTACGCTTTATGTCTGCAAGACGACCGGAATGCAGTTCCCGGACGGGAAGAGCCTGTTCACTCCCTGGCTTGTGGCTGATATCGGGATCACGATTTTCCTGATCACTTTTGCCTCCGACATGCTTTCTCTGTGGGTCTCCTGTATCACCCGTTCTACCACGACCGCTATGACCGTGATGCCTTTCATCCTGATCTTCCAGCTGGTCTTTTCGGGCGGGATCTTCACCCTGCCTTCCTGGGCAGTCAAGGTATCGGCAGTTTCCATCTCCAATTATGGTTTGAAGTGCATTGCCACACAGGCAGACTATAACAGCCTTCCCCTCGTGACCGGCTGGGATTCCATCATGAAAGTAGAAAACCAGGAGCTCAAAACCACGGTCACGCTTGGTCAGGTGATGGATTTTCTGCAGCGGGATGATCTTCCGATGATCCATGATCTCAGGGAGCGGGAATATAGTGTGCCGACAACGGAACAGATCATGTCGGCGTTCAATATTGCTCCGGATGCGCGGTTTGGAGATACTCCCTTGAGTTATAAGCAGATGCTGTCGCTTGCGGATGCTGCATTGACAGCAGAGAATGCGGCGGGAACCACGGAAATCGCCCAGGAAGAGCGGCCTACCTTCAATATCGGTCAGGTGATCGATGTTATGGCGGAGATCACCGAGGAACAGGGACTGAGGGATGAGGAATATAATGTCAGCACCACCGTCGGTCAGCTCCTGGATCTGGTCGGCAGGGAAAAAGCGGAAACCTATGTCAAAACGATGACAGCGCAATCCAACAGAAAAGCATTCTATGAAAGCACGAGGGATAATGTACAGTCATATTGGATACCGATGTGCCTGTTCATTGCTGTCTTTGCCCTGCTTTCCGTTATTTGCCTCGAATTCGTGGATAAGGATAAGCGGTAATTTAATCAGGCGCCGGGGCTCAGGGGCCGGAAATCAGTAAATATTACTCAGAAGCCGGGATTCGGGAATGATGAAAGTTTCCTGATTCCCGGTTTCATTTTTTGCCATTAAGCCGAAATTTCCCGCTCTGTGTTCCCTGCCTTTTGCGAATCCTGCCACCTACATCCTACATCCTATTACAGCCTTCCTGCTATCTGTCCTGTTCGGAAAAAATCCGTTATAATAGTCATAAGGCACTAATAGCAATAATCAGCGATAAAAACCCCGAGACGCAGGTTTCGATACCTGTCGTGTTGCGAAACACGTAGTTCAGTGGCAGAACCGAGGGGAGCGAACCAAAAAGTGCCTTGTTTTTTTGTGAAATGGTGGTGAGATGTATTATCTAATCAGAGAATCCCTTGTGCCGTGTGAAGCGGGTGAGATCAAAAATCCCGATGTGCAGTTCGCGGCTGTCCTGAATTCAGAAGAATGGCTCAGCCGATGTGCTGACTTCGGCATGGGCATCGATATGGAAATGGAAACCGGCAACCCGCTCGAAACAAAAGCAGTTGTAAACATAGATTCGCTCACCGGTTCTTTTTGCAGGCCGGCGCTTGCCCAAAACGAAAATTTCAAGAGGAGCTTTTCCTTCGCTCTGGATGGAAAGGGCATTGTGCTGGTTGATGATTCCGGTTATGCAGAACGCCTGACCGAACAGATCAGCCGTACAAAAAAATGGCGGTATCCCGGACTCGAACGCTTCCTCTATGATCTGCTGGAAACAGCCATTGCGGGTGACCTCCCAATGCTGGAGCAGACAGAAAAAAAGCTGAACCGGATCGAGGAAGAAATTATGAAAGGCGATATCACCGGTTACCCTCTCGAGCTGAATGCCATCCGCGGCGACCTGCTGGACCTGCGGCTTCATTATGAGCAGCTCATTGACCTGGGGCAGGAGCTTCAGGAAAATGAGAACGATTTCTTTAAGGAAGAAACACTGCGCTATTTCCAGATGTTCACGGAGCGGGTGATCCGTCTGCAGGATATGGTGAACAGCCAGCGGGATTATACTGCCCAGCTGCGGGACCTGCTTCAGGCTCAGCTGGAGGTGAAACAGAATACCATCATGACTGTGCTGACGGTGATTACGACCATTTTTCTCCCGCTTACGCTTATTGCGGGCTGGTACGGGATGAATTTTATCTATATGCCGGAACTGTCATGGGCTTATGGGTATCCGGTGATCATAATTGTCAGCGTGCTTATTGTTGTCGGCTGCCTGTACCTGTTCAAGAAAAAAAAGTGGATGTGATGGCTGAGTTAGGATAAATCAGAAAGGAATAATACATGAATATTGTATGTTTGGATTTGGAAGGCGTATTGGTGCCGGAGATCTGGATCGCTTTTTCCGAGGCGAGCGGCATTCCGGAACTTCGCAGAACGACCCGGGATGAACCGGATTATGACAAACTGATGAAATGGCGCATCAATCTGCTGAAGGAGCGCGGGATGAAGCTGAAGGATGTCCAGAATACCATAGCCACCATCGACCCGCTGCCGGGCGCGCTGGAGTTTATGGAAGAGCTGCGGTCGATGACCCAGGTGCTTATCCTCAGCGATACCTTTACGGAATTTGCCATGCCTTTGATGAAGAAGCTGCGCTGGCCGACGATTTTCTGCAACTCACTGGTTATTTCGGAAGACGGATTTATCGATGATTTTAAAATGCGCATCCAAAATTCCAAGCTTTCCACTGTCCGTGCTTTGCAGAGCATCGGTTTCGAGACGATCGCCGCGGGCGACAGCTATAATGACCTGGATATGATCCTCAATTCCAAAGCAGGATTCCTCTTCCGCAGTACGGAGAAAATCAAAGCGGACTATCCGCAGCTGCCCGCGTTTGAGGAATACAGCGAATTGCTTGAAGCGATCAGAAAACTGTATTAGACATAGATCAGCGTAAAGAAAGGGATTCAGGGGATAAAATGGATATTTCTCAATATCGGAAAATGTTTACAGAAAAAAGCGCGGAAATTTTTGACATTGCCAATGCGTTTGAGATCCTTCACGCGGAGAAGCTTGAGGGAGAGGTTATTTTTCATGTCACTGATGAGAAAACAAGCCTGCTGAAAAAAGCGGGGGACATGGTTGTCCGGGAGAATAACGGTCAGACTGAAATCGATATTTATACCGGTGGAGAAAAAGAAAGAGACCGCTGGCGCAAGACCGGCGGACGCATCGCTTCCTGGATGAAATCCCACTGTCCGGAATCAGCTGCCCTGGATTGCGGTCCCGCGAACCGGCGTGAATTGCTGGTCGGGTTGTTCCTTGGTGCTTATGAATTTTCAAAATACAAAGAGGCGAAAAAGGAAGTCTCCGGTCCTCTCAGTGTGGTTATGGACAAGGCTGATTTTGATGAAGTGAAGATCATCTGCGATGCCCAGAACATGGCGCGAGAGTGGGCTCATGAACCGGCATCCGTGATCAATCCATGGACGCTTTCCGATCGGGCAAGGTCCTTTGCGATGGTTTACGGACTGGAATGCACAGTGATCGATGATGAGCAACTGAAGAAAATGGGTGCCGGCGCCATTGTTGCCGTCGGTCAGGGGTCCAGGACACCCTCCCGTATGATCATCCTGCAATATCCCGGCACAAAATCCGGAAAGCCGGTCGTTCTGGTGGGGAAGGCTATCACCTTTGATTCCGGCGGATTATCACTCAAGACGACCCAGGGTATGCCGACGATGAAATATGATAAGAGCGGCGCCATGGCAGTATTGGGCATTTTGCGGGCCGCAGCAATGCTGAAACTGGAAACACCGGTGACCGGTGTGATCTGCGCGGCTGAAAACATGCCGGATGGCGGCGCTTATCGTCCGGATGATATTATCCGGAGTTTATCCGGAAAGACGATCGAGATCAGAAGTACTGACGCGGAAGGGCGTCTGGTTTTGGCGGATGGTCTCACGTATGCCCAGCAGAATTTGGATCCTCGCTGCATTATCGATTACGCGACGCTGACAGGAGCCTGTGTGGTCGCGCTTGGCGGGACCCGGGCGGGCTGCATCTGCACGGATGACGCCATGTTCAGCGGTTTATTTGCTTCGGGAGAAAAGACACAGGAGCGGATCTGGCGTCTGCCTTCGGACGAGGATTATTTCAATGCGCTGAAGAGCCCGGACGCGGATCTGAAGAATTCTTCCGGAGGCCGGGAAGCCGGTGCCTGTGTAGCCGGAATGTTCCTGAAGACCTTTATTAACGAGGGAATGCCCTGGGCGCATCTGGATATCGCCGGCACAGCCTACAATATGGATGGCTCTGCCTATTTCGTTCCCGGGTCCACCGGTTTCGGCGTCCGCCTGACCATTGACTGGCTGAAGAGTTTGCAATAAGATTTATTTCAGGGACGGTTTTGTGCCGCGCTTGCCGCAGCATGAGATCGTCCCTGATCTGTGAAGGATCACAAGGCGCACAGGAAGGCGTTGGCTTTGGTCAGGATGTTCTTTCTGCTTTCGGTCGGCAGCAGTTCCAGAGCTTCTTCATAGGAGCAGAGCCTTACATCCCGGATCTCATCAGATGGCGGAGGATCGATGCGCTGGCCGCTGTATTCCGCAAGAAAATAGAAGACATCCTTCATTACTCCCGGTTTTTTATTGACTTCATAAGTCTCTGTTTCCCGGAACTCCGGAAGGATCCGGGGACGGAGACCGGTCTCTTCCCAAATCTCCCTCATTGCGGTCTGATGTTCGGTCTCCCCGGCTTCCACATGACCCTTCGGGAAGCAGAAGCGTCCGCTGCGCTGCTGTACGAGAACATAGCGGATCTGACCGTCCTCATCCCGGGTAAAAACAACCGCTCCGCAGGATTTTTCTTTGTCCATGGTTCTCTCCTCTGAATCGGATCAGTTTTGCTGACACCGGTTTATTGTTCATGCTTATGATAGAAAATCAATATTTTTCAAACGACTTTTTACGATTATTTTATATTTTTCAATGGAGTTTGCAGCAAAAAAGCGAACGATCCGTAAATCGTTCGCTTTTCGACTCTAATACTTTTCTCAGAATCCCAGGTTGTCATTCACCAGGATCACGTGAATGCGGCCGGCGTGGCGGGAGAATCGCGTGATGAGGAACTGGCAGCAGATGGTGTCCGGTGATTTGCAGTCCATGCAGGTTCCGGTTTTTGTGCAGGGTGTGGAAAGACCGAAGCGCTGGGTGTTGATCGGTGCCGCGACATTGCGTGCCCGTTTCATGGCGCCGTCCCAGTCATCGCAGACCTTGTTCATACCGACGATCATGACGACCTTGCGGGGGCCCTGTGCGATCGCGCTCACACGGTTGGCGTTGCCGTCAATGTTGACCAGGATCCCGTCCTGTGTAATGGCGTTGGAGCTGGAAAGGAAAACATCCGCGTCATAAGCCGCAAGCATGGCTGCGCGTTTGTCTTCATAGGCATCACGGTCGATGAAATTGTAGTTTCCGTTTTTGAGCGCGTCTACAAGTCCGATTTCGTGAACGCTCATCCCGCCGCCCATGGTCACGGAGCTTCCCTCCGGGATCAGTGACAGCGCGATTTCTTTGGCTTCCTCTTTTGACGCGGCGTAATAGCCTGTCATATTGCGGGACTTGAGCCCTTTAATAACTGTCTGAGCCAGAAGCTCATTGCGTTTTGTGATATTTACGTTCATATTATGCCTCTTTTCCTGACCCTCGTGATCAATTCAGATACTCCTGCAATTCCTTGAAATCACCCTGCGGAAACTCTGAGATATCGGCATCATTTTGGTTGATCAGGCATTCGGTCATCAGAAAGACCTTCATGCCCAGCTGGTCCGCGATCATATCCTCCTCCACATCATTACCGACCATAACGCAGTCTTTGGCTGTGAGGTTCATGCGCCGCAGCAGCTCGCGGTAATAGTTCAGGTTGGGTTTGCAGTAATTGAAGTTTTCATAACTTGTAATTAACTCAAAGTCTTCAGGATCCAGACCAGCCCAGCGGATACGGCTTTCCGTCGCGATAGTGGGAAAAACCGGATTTGTCGCCAAAACGACACGTCTTCCCTTTTCTTTCTGGGCTCTGACGATCTTTGCCGCCAGGTAATGAAACCCGCAGATATCCTTGATTTTCTGATAGTCTTTTGAGTAAAAATCGATAAACAAAGGGGCGTGACTCCGGGCCTGCTCACCGAAAGAATTGACGTAATCCTCCCAAAATACAGCTTCGTTGGTGCGGCTGCCGTTATTTTTTATCATGGCCTTGGAAGCGTGTATGATTGCTTGGATCAACTTGTTCGGCTCATATCCGAAAGCAGCAAACTTCTTCGCGAGCATATCAAAGTAGTATTGTACGAATAAATCCTGGTCTATCGGCAGCAAAGTACCGTCCAAATCAAAAAACACAGCTTTAATCATTCATCCCTCTGTCGAAATAAGGTCGCATTCCGTCCGATTATAAATAATACTGATGGATCGATGATAGTTCTCCGTCATTGCAGCTGATCAGGAATAATGTCCCTGAAAATCCATATAATCATTCTATATAAATTATACACATATCCGGTTATTTTTGTACAATTCATTTCCTTTTCTGCTGTTGAAATTCTCCTGTGTTGAGGAACCATGCCTGGGCTTCAGCGCGGGAATGGAATATGATGATGGTTTTCCCGCTTTTATACTGTTCCAGCAGCGCATAGATCCCCGGCAGCTGTTCCTGCGGAAAATCTTCGATCCACTGCCGAAACTCCGCGTCTAATTCCTCTTCCACCCAGGGCATGTCTTCCCGTACGGTGCCGACACGGGAGCGGGCTCCTTCCAGACAAACATCCGTCGGATAGTCAAGGAAAAAGACCGCGTCACATCGCCGGAGGCGTGTTTCCATCGTCTTGATGTAATTCCCGTCAATGATCCATTCATCTCCGGATAAAATCTGCTCCAGAGCCGCGTCAAATTCTTCCCTTGTGACGGTTGTACGGTCTGCTTTGTGCCAAATCCGGTCCAGATAAAAAAGAGGCAGTCCGGTCAGGTCCCGAAGCCGGCGGGCAAAGGTACTTTTTCCCGCACCGGGACAGCCTATAATGATGACCTTTTTCATTCCGGTATTCCTTTATCGGTTTTTTCTGACAAAATCGGCGCCATGACTTCGCGCAATTTTTGCCGCGCCTCTTTCGCCTTTTTTGTCCAGGGCATGGTCATGTCGAAGGCATGTGCCTTTCCCGGGTAAATATCCACGGAGGCGGGGACGCCGGCTGCATTCAGATTGCTGATATATGTCAGTGTTTCATCATAAAACGGTTCTCCGTCACAAACAAAGGTATATGCCGGCGGAAGTCCGGAATAATCTGTTTCCCGGGAAGGGGATGCGTATTTGGGAATGGAAGCAGATCCAAAAAGCGGACCGAGGTAAAGTTTCCACGCCCGGTGATTGCGGGATGTATTCCAGAAATATCCATGGTTGTCCATTGATGACGGGGTATCGTAACAATCAAGCATGGGATAAAGCGGCAATTGAAACCGGATCGGGATTTCACCTTTGTCCCGCGCCATCATGCAGACGGCTGCGGCCAGCCCTCCTCCCGCGCTTTCGCCGCCGACAATAATGCGGTCCTTCCGGATCATGAGCTCATCGGAATGCCGGTACATATATTCCAGTGCAGTGAAGCAGTCTTCCAATGCTGCCGGGTATGGAGCTTTCAGGGAAAGACGGTATGCCGGAGAGATGACCACGGCCCCGAATTCTTCCGCAAGCATTCTTCCTGCTGAGAAATGGACCATTTCCGCAAAACCCGTTGTGTATCCGCCTCCGTGGATCCATAGAATTCCCGGTACAGTTGTATTCAGGTGCTCGGGGCGCAGAAGGACAAGCTTCATCTTTCCTGAGGCGGACCGGATATATAGATTCTTGCTGATGATTTTCATGATGACAACAGATATCCCTTCAGCTTTTTTCAGATCTTTACCGGATTTTCTCCGTTATTTTCATTATACATCATCCGGTCTCCAAGGAAGCATACGTCAGGGGCCGGTCATTGAAGCTTCTGTCACATTCCGTTTTCGCGCCGCAGCCCGTGGTAAAGTCGGGCGGTCCGGATACAGTCATCAGTCTTATGACGCCTTTTTACAAAGCGTTATAATTCTGTGTGGGAATCGATCTGCATGAAAAATAAAAATCAGCTGTCACCTTTTCTGAAAGGACTGCGGGACGGGCTTCCGATCGGAGCCGGATATTTCGCGGTCGCGTTTGGGCTGGGCATTGCCGCGCATAAAGCCGGCATGAGCCCGATTCAGGGGTTCGTGATGAGCTTTTTCAACCATGCTTCTGCCGGGGAATATGCGGGAGTCGCCGCGATCCGCAACGGTGCGGCTTATCTGGAAACTGCCCTGCTCATCCTGATTGCCAATGCCCGCTATTTGCTGATGAGCACGGCTCTGAGCCAAAAGCTTTCTCCGGATCTCTCTTTCTTTCACCGGGTTTTGATCGGTTTTGATATTACGGATGAATTGTTCGGGATAAGCATCGCTTATCCCGGGTTCCTGGACCCGTTTTATATGTACGGCGCGTTTTTAACGACGACTCCCCTGTGGGCGACCGGTACGTTTATCGGCATCACCGCGGGAAATATCCTTCCGGATATCGTGGTGAAGTCACTGAGCGCCGCCATTTACGGCATGTTTCTCGCGGTGATCATCCCGCCCTGCCGTACCAGCCGGAACATCACGATCGTTGTCCTGGTCAGTTTTGCGCTGAGCTGGCTCATGTCTGTAATTCCGGCTGCCGCGGCCATTTCGGAAGGTTTCAGGATCATTATTCTGACACTTGTTATTTCCTCCCTGGCTGCTGTGTTTATGCCGCTTTCAGAAGAGGCTGAAGAGGAACTGCCATGAAGAACTCTATCTGGATCTACCTGTTGGTGATGTCGGCGGTGAGTTTTATCATCCGGGTCCTGCCGGTGACGCTCATCCGGCGGCAGATCAAAAACCGGTTTATCCGTTCCCTGCTCTATTACCTGCCGTATGCCACACTGGCGGTAATGACATTTCCGGCGATCCTTTCCATTTCTGAAAATCCGCTGTGCGGTGCGGCAGCCTTCGCGGCTTCTGTTATCACAGCCTGGTTTACGAAGAACCTGTTCCTTTCCGCTCTCTTCGGCTGTGCGGCCGCTTTTCTTGCCGCGATCCTTTTATAACCCTTTTTTCTGACCCTATATCATTCGGGCGATTTAAGTCATATTCGGCATTTTCATTATTTATATCAGTGGTAATATACATAAATATTTATAATCCTATGCTGTTTGACAGTATGTGAACCGCAACAGAGGTCAATATATGGATAACAAATACATCGTTGCATTGATCGCTTTTCTTGGCGGATGCCTGATTTCTCTGGCAAACGCTGTCCTCACCGCAAGAGAAGCGAAAGGTGAGAGTCTGCCGGTCCCGGTTTCGGTGATTCGTCAGATATGTAATGTTGTATATTTTATCGGTGCATATATTGTGCTGCGGAAGCTGGGGATTGATATAATGATGCCTTTGATCGGAGCGGCTGTCGGTTTGACAGTGCCTTCGATACTGTTTGCAATCACGATTGCGAAACATATGAAAGGAGATGATTAAACATGGGTGAATCGTCTGAAGTGGTGATTCCGCTCTTTGGCGTGCTGGATATTACCGGTGAAATTATCACTATGTGGCTGATCATCGCGATCCTTGCGGCGCTTTCCATTTATCTCGGGAAGCATTTAAAGGAACGGCCGGGAAAGCTTCAGAACATTATCGAGACCGGTATTGAATATCTGGACAACTCGTTTTCCGAAAATCTCGGACGTACCCGGGCACGAAAATATTTTTATTTTCTGGGTTCGCTTTTTATCTTTATCATTTTTGCCAACTATTCCGGTCTGATCCCGGGAGTCGGTCTGACAAAATATCTGAAGGCCCCTACTTCCTCCCTTTCCGTTACTGCCGGACTGGGCATCTGCACTTTTTTCTTTCTGCAGGGTGCCAGTGTCCGCGCGAAGGGGATCAAAGGGTATATCAAGCATTTTATTTCTCCGATCATTGTGATGCTGCCGCTGCTGGCATTGGATGAGCTGATTAAACCGGTTTCCCTGTCCCTTCGACTGTTCGGGAACATCTTTGGTGAAGAAGCCGTGCTCGAGAATTTTTATGAGATCCTGCCGATCGGTGCGCCGCTGGTGATGATGGCACTTTCCCTGCTTTTCTGTGCGCTGCAGGCCATCGTTTATACAACGCTGGTTTCGATCTATCTTGATGAAGGTACGGAAGTGGAGGAATAAAACCGGCAGAAGTCAAATTCCCCGGTAAGAAGTGAATTAAGCATATCAAACGCGGAACTGTTTCCGAAAGCAGACGGAAGTCTGCCTCCGGAAACCGGAAACGCTTGTTAGTATGAGTTTATCAATGTGAATTTCGAAGCTGTTTATGCTCAGCTGAGAAGCTATGAAAGAGGTGTATTATGACTGAAAACGCTGTTTATGCTATCGGAGCTGCTGTTGTGATGACAATCAGCACCATTACTCCTGCGATTGCACAGGGATTAACCTCAAAAGCCGCAATGGACGCTATCTCCCGCCAGCCGGATGCTGCCGGTAATATCCGCTCTACGCTGATCGTGGCATTGGCATTGATGGAAGCTTTGGCGATTTACGGCCTGCTGATCGCTTTCATGCTGATCTCTCAAATCGGGTAAAACGGAATTTAAGCCATGACGATTCAGATTTCATTGGTCATCTGGACGATCATCGGGTTCATTACGCTTTCTTTTATCCTGAACCGGTTCCTGTTCAAACCGCTGCTGCGGGTAATGGATGAACGGACGGACAAGATAAAAACCGCGGAGGCAAATCGACAGGCCGAACTCGAGCGCAGGGAAAAGATCCAAAAAGCGCTGGAGATTTCGAATGCCGCCAGAGAACAGGAAGCGTTGAAAGCCATGGAGCTGGAGCTTTCCAACGAACGGAAAAAGACAGAAACGATCCTCGCCGATAAAAAGGCGGAATATGATGCCGAACTTGAAAAGATCCGTCAGAAATATGATGCGGATACTAAAGCGGCAGAGGAAAAACTTTCTGACAGCATAGATAAATTGGCGCAAAAATATGTAAAGACGCAGATTTTGTAGAGGGATCATGCCGTTATTTTTTTATCAGATTATCAATTTCCTTCTGCTGATTCTGATCGTTTATCTGATCGGACGGAAGATGATCCTGAATATCTTCCGGGGCCGCAGAGAAAAGATCAACAAAGCGCTGGACGCCGCAGAAGAAGTGCTTCCCGAACCGGTGGCCTTTGACCCGGTGAAGCCTGTGACAGACCGTCACGAGGCTGCTGTGGAAGCAGAAACAGCCGCGCGTGAGGCGAAGCTGGCTGAGCTCAAAGAAAAGTTCGAGCATGAAAGTGAAATCATCCGCCGTGAAAGCCTGATGAAATCCCGATCGAACCTGATCCAGCTGACAATGGATAAAGCCCGCGAATACATGAAGTCTGAAGAGTTTCTGCAGGCTATGAAAGATCAGGAAGACAAAGTCGCGGATCGTATTCTGAGCCTGATCAAACTGACGCCGGGCGATATGATGTACCTCGAAAAGAAGGGACGCCTGTATGTATCCCTGTTTTCTTCCTACCCGCTGAAGCTTTCCACGGTCGGACGGATCCATCAGGCTACCGATAAGCTGCTTGAAGATGTCGGCGGCTACACATCGTTTCGTGTAGTGGATAACGAAGAAGGTCTGATCGGCGGTTTCCGGCTGAGAATCGGCGATACGGTTTATGATTTCACTGTGAAAGACCGTTTGTACATGCTTCAGGAAGCCCTGAATAACATGCCATTGAAGGAAATGAGTTTTGAAAGCATGCTCAACAAGATGAGGAAAGCTGTCGATAAAATCGATATTGATGTCGATGTCTTTCAGCTGGGCCGTGTGCTTTCCGTTTCGGACGGTATCTGCTGGCTGGACGGTCTTGCCGACATTATGTACGGTGAACTGGTCGAGTTCGTGGACGCCAAAAAGAAGATGTACGGCATGGTGATGGATGTCCAGCCGGATAAAATCGGCTGCATGATCTTCGGCAAATATGAGCATATTGAAAGTTATTCCCGTGTCCGCCGGCTTGGACGGATGGCTGAAACACCGGTAGGTGAAGAGCTTCTGGGCCGTGTTGTGAGCCCGACAGGTGAACCGATCGACGGCAAGGGACGGCTCTGGAGTCATGAGACCCGGCCTATCGAATGCGCTGCTCCGGCGATCCCCGACCGCCAGCCGGTTAAAGTGCCGCTGGAAACAGGGATCAAGGCGATTGACGCGCTGGTCCCGATCGGACGCGGTCAGCGTGAATTGATCATCGGCGACCGTCAGACAGGGAAAACCGCTATTGTCGTTGATACCATCATCAACCAGAAGGGCAAGGGTGTTTACTGCATCTACGTCGCTATCGGTCAGAAGGAAACGACAGTCGCGACCATCGTTGACCAGCTGGAGAAACACGACGCCATGTCTTATACAACGATTGTCTGTTCCTCCGCTTCCGATTCCGCTTCTGTGCAGTATATTGCGCCGTTCGCGGGAACCGCGATGGGTGAATACTTTATGTATAACGGCAAGGATGTGCTGGTTATCTATGATGACCTTTCCAAGCACGCGATTGCTTATCGGGAGCTTTCCCTGCTGCTGCACCGTCCTTCCGGACGTGAAGCATACCCGGGTGATATTTTCTACCTGCATTCCCGTCTGCTGGAGCGCTCCGCGAACCTGATCGAAGAAGCGGGCGGCGGATCTATTACGGCGCTTCCGATCATTGAGACGCTTGCCGGTGATATTTCCGCTTATATCCCGACAAATGTGATTTCCATCACGGATGGACAGATCTTCCTGGAAAGCGACCTGTTCAATTCCGGACAGCGTCCTGCTGTCAATGTCGGGCTGTCAGTTTCCCGTGTGGGCGGGTCCGCTCAGACCGGATTGATGAAACAGGTATCTTCCAACCTGCGTACGGGACTTGCGCAATACCGTGAGTACGCCTCCTTTACACAATTCGGTGCGGAAATTGATGAAGCAACCCGGAAGACACTGGCGACCGGTGAACGGATGATGGCTGTGCTGAAACAGGACCGGTTCTCTCCGCTTCCGACCTGGCAGCAGGCTTTGCTGATCTATGCGGTCTCCAATGGTACCGCGGACAGCTGCGACCCTTCAAAAATCGCGGAGTTTGAGAAAAAACTGCTTTCCTGGTTTACCTCAACACAGGGACCGCTTTGTGATGAATTGATGACCGGCAAGAAGATGAGCAAAGAAGTGAAGACTTTGCTGGACGCGGCGCTGGCTGATTTCAGGAAAACTTTGTAAAGGTTTCTGACTTGAGGCGCCGGTTTGGCGCTGATGTCTGAAAGGGGCTGTTTGTAGAATATGGCAACGCTGCAGGTTCTGCGAAAACGGTTTAAGAGCATCCAGGCTACTGCGGATATGGCTTCAGCATTGAAGACTGCATCCTCTGTGAAATATGCCCGGATATCCCGTGTCCTGTCCAATATTGACGCGTATTCCCGTGTCTGCGACAAGACCCTGGCCATGTTCGGCAATGCGGTGCTTTCGCGCAAAACAAAGGATGTAAAGCCGCGCAGCTGCATGGTGCTGTTTTCCAATGACCGCGGGTTCTGCGGCGGATTCAACGGTGAGCTGCTGCGTTTTTTTGAGGAGACTTACCGCGAGGAAACCGAACCCCCGCTGCTGATGGTTTTTGGTCAAAAAGGCCAGGCATTTTGCAAAAACAAAGGCCTGGATTTTGAAGGACTTCCATTAATGGAAATTCCGCTTTATCAGGATGCCGAAACACTGACTGCCAGGCTGTTCGGTCTTTATGAAAGCGGTGAGGCTGACCGGGTGAAAATCGTCTGTCAGCGGTTTTATAACATGATGAGGCAGACACCGGTTGTGGAGACCGTTTTGCCGCATCAGACCGGTGAGGAAAGCCTTCCGGATGAAGATATCCTTTACCTTCCGGACCGGGAAACTGCTCTCCGCACACCGGCTATGTACTGCCTGACGAACAGCATTTACCGCATTATGCTCGGCCATTGTGCCGGTATTCAGGCTGCGACGACGATCGCCATGCGCAGTGCCTGCGATAACGCGGAAAAATCACTGGAAGAACTGGAAGTACTCATTAACCGGATCCGCCAGTCTGAGGTGACCAACAGCGTGATTGAGACGTCATCCTACCTGATGAGTGAAAATTAGCTTTCAGGTTTCGGATATCAGGTGTCAGGTGAAATGATTGATGTCTTCGGACAGAAAAAGGTAACCACCGCATTTTACGGGTGAGTCAGAAAAAGAGCCCAAAAACACAGCGGGGGTATGGGGGCCGCAGGCCCTCGGAAATCAGGCGCGGGCTGCGGCTTTCGCAAACACACGAACTTTCGATCCCGCGCCTTGCGAAGCATTCCCTCCGGAATGCAAAGTGAGCTCTTATAGTAGAAAATGAGAAGTGTCAAAAAGACTCTTATATGACGGAGTGAAAAATGGCAAAAGGCAATGTAGGAAGAATTGAACGTATCAGCGGACCGGTTGTTGATATCATTTTTGAAAAAGTCAGCCAGGTTCCGGATATTTTCCATGCGGTTGAAGTCCCGCTTGAAGACGGAAAAACAGAAGTTCTCGAATGCCTTCAGCAGCTCGGCAGCGGCAGAGTGCGCTGCATCTCCATGCAGCCGACAGACGGGCTTTCCCGGGGAATGCTTGCCTATGATACGGGAGCTCCGATCAGTGTTCCGGTCGGCGATTGTATGCTTGGCCGTATGAGCAATGTGATCGGGCAGCCGATCGATCAGGGCGGCGATATTGTTTCCGATGAATATTGGCCGATCCACCATTCCGCTCCGAAATATACCGATATTGTCCCTTCTCAGGACATTCTTGAGACGGGGATCAAGGTGATCGACCTGATGACGCCTTATGCGCGCGGCGGGAAGATCGGCCTGTTTGGCGGTGCCGGTGTGGGAAAAACAGTTCTAATCATGGAACTGATCCGCAACATTGCCTATGAACATGACGGGTATTCGGTATTCGCCGGTGTCGGGGAACGTTCCCGTGAAGGGAATGACTTGTGGAATGAAATGAAAGATTCCGGTGTTCTGAATAAGACCGCTCTGGTTTTCGGTCAGATGAATGAAACTGCCGGTGCCCGTCTGCGCGTTCCGCTTGCCGGGCTGACGATTGCGGAATATTTCCGTGAGAATTCCCGTAAAGATGTGCTGCTGTTCATCGACAATATTTTCCGTTTCACTCAGGCCGGTTCCGAAGTTTCCGCTTTGCTGGGCCGTATGCCTTCCGCGGTCGGTTATCAGCCGACGCTGGCTTCTGAAATGGGGATGCTGCAGGAGCGCATCGTTTCCACACGCAACGGTTCCATTACCTCAGTTCAGGCTATTTATGTCCCCGCGGACGACCTGACCGATCCGGCTCCTGCTACGACCTTTTCCCATCTGGATGCCACGACGGTCCTCTCCCGAAATATCGTCGAACTGGGTATTTATCCGGCGGTTTCTCCGCTGGAATCCTCTTCCCGTATGCTCAGTGCGGATGCGGTCGGGCAGCGCCATTACGATACGGCAAAAGAAGTTCAGCGCATTTTGCAGCGGTATCAGGAGCTGCTGGATATTATCGCAATTCTCGGTATGGAAGAGCTTTCTGAAGAAGACCGCAAGACAGTCAACCGTGCCCGCCGGGTGCAGCGTTTCATGAGCCAGCCTTTCCATGTTGCGGAAAGCTTTACCGGGATCCCGGGTGAGTTTGTGCGTCTGGAAGATACGATCAAAGGTTTTGAGGCGATCCTTGGCGGAGAATGCGACAATATTCCGGAACAGGCATTTATGCTGTCCGGGAATATTGACACTGTTTATGCCAAGAGCAGGGAATTATGAGTGCCCTGACGCTGAAAATCGTTACACCGGAGGGCGTGGATAAGTCTGTTGAGTGCGACAGCGTGATACTCTGGATGGCACCGGATTCCAAAGGTGAAGGGGAAGGCAGTTTGGGGATCCGCAAAGGACACGCGGAAGCAGTGATAGCCCTTGGCAAGGGTCCGCTGAAAGCTTCTTTAAACGGGACCCCGGTGTTTTTCGCTAAGACAGACGGAGGTTTTGCCACAGTCCTGGATGACGTTGTTTCTGTCGTTACCCCGCATGTCAGTATCGATTGAATAATGTATCAATTGTTATAATTTGATTGTACAGCCCTGTCCATTCAGACCGGGCTTTTTTGTTGTCTCATACTCAGAGCAGTGCAGGGAAAAGATCGCAGACCTGTCTTCTGTAGGCGGGCAAATGTTCTATATCGTTACCACATTTTTTGTGTTTTGTCAACGGACAACATTGTCGGTTTTCTTTTTGTAAATTTGGGTGTAGACTCTTTTATAAGTCAGGAGGGAGAAGTGAGAAATTTTCAGACTCCGTTGGATTCAGCGAAGATTCACTTCACTCTTCACACTGAACATTTCAAATTTGAGAAAGGAGGGAACATGCTGGAAAAGGATCAGGCTGTATTGGCTGAAGTACGTGAAATAAATACTGAGATCCGGAAGGATGCCGGTGAGATCAGGAAAAATTCCTGCGGCAGGGAATTGCTCAAAGAACATCTGAGCGATTTCAGCACAACAGGCATGCTGTTCGCAGAAGTGACCGCGGACATGATGGCTGAGACAGAAGATCTTTTCACTCTTTCGGGATGCTGTGACAGGTTCTCTCCGCAATATCTGAAAATCTGCAAAACACTTACGAAAGCTGTTGACCATCTGGGCGGGGCATACCTGACCAAGGCGGCTCTGATCGATCGTGAGCTACCCGTTACCGGCCTTGAAACGCTCACCGCGGAACGTCTGAACGAGATGATGTCCTTCAACTTCCGCAAATGCAAGGGTGCTTTGGATGAAATCAAAATGACACGGCAGGAGTTTGACCTGGATCTGTTCAGCCAGATGCTGTCGTGTGCGAATGTGATGGAACGGCTGCGCTCCACGCAGTATCGCGCTTTGGGAATGCATTTCGGCGCGGTGAAGTTTAACCATATCGCGGAGCGCTCACTGTCATTCGGGAAAAGCGGATCCAACCGTCCGTTTGAAGGCAAAGACAGCACAAATCCGCCGTTCCGGCAGGTTCCATCCTATGCGCCTGATTACGAGGTGCTTGCGCAGGTCGACCGGGAACAGCAGACGGCTGTTTCCTCAGATATGAAGGCAGAACAGGGTGTGAAAACCCCGAAATCTCTGCCTGCACCTGCGGCGGAAACCGGAAGTGATACCCCGGAGAAAGACGTGCTCTCCTGTGGCGGAAAAACTGCCGGGATGCCTGGTGCTGAAAATAAAGCTCAGGAAGAAATTCTGCCAAACGATATTGCAGATGCTGAAGAAAACGATGAAAAACCATTCGGAGATGAAGACCTCGAACTCGGAAATCTGAAGCATATCACGGAGCCCGCGGAATACCTGGATATATTGCAAAGAGGAAACGCCCGGGCGGTCATGAATAAAGCAAACGATGATCCCGAATCAGGTCCCGCCTTTATCTTTACCGAGGATGAAATCGTGACTTTGCTGAACGACCGGGAGTTTGTCCGGAACCGGCCGGGAATGGCGGAGGAGCTCCGGCTGCAGCTGGAAATACTCAGTGGATAGGATCCGGGTTATGGGGTATAGGCTATAGGTAATAAGTGACAGATAATAGAAAACAGGTTATTGAAAAAGCAGCCGGGATCGGAGGATTTCGGTTTGGGCTCGTTTAAAATTTATACAGGAGATGTATTCATTGTAAAAAATAACCGTTCATCCATGCCATTACCCGGCACCATGAACGGTTATCTTTCAAGGTGTGAAATCAATTGACAGCAAATCAGCCCGGTGACAGTTCCGCAGTGCGCAACCATCCCCGAAAGCTTATTCTCCGAGAACCTTTTGGATCATCGTGAGTTTATCCATCACTTCCGGAGTGAGAGAGTTCTGGTTTTTGCCTTCTTCGATCAGGTCAGCGACCAGCTTTTTCATCTCTTCACCGGCAAGTTCCGGGTCTTCTTCGATGAGAGCTTTGAGCGCATCTTCGGTTTCAGCACCGAGCATGGTCTCCAGTTTTTGGATCTCATCCGGAGCGGTGTAGAGTTTCTGGATGAGGTCGAGAAGCTGCTGTAATTTGCCGGAGCGCATAAAATCACCGGATTTACGGGCAGCGGCCAGTTCTTCATTGACGACATCCGTAAACTGCTGGTCAATGGCACGTACAGCCTGGTAAAGAGCGGATTCCATATCATCCTGTTTCAGGATCTCCTCAAGCAGTTTGCGGCGGGTTTCCTTTTCCTCAGCCAGCGCTTTATCGATGCGCTGCGTGAGATCCAGCAGCTGGGTACGGATATTGGTGAATTTTTCCTTTTCTTCGCCTTCAGCCGCAGAAATGCGGGAAGAAAGTTTTGTGAAGAATTCGTAATCCATGCCGCTGCGTGCAAGACCGGTAAGCGTCTGCAGGTAAATTTCGTCAGGAGAATTCAAAACCAGGTCCAGCAGGGTGTCCCGGTTCAGGTTTTCTCCCAGGTTTTGCAGGTCGGTGATGGCTTTTTGCGTGAAATCCGCTTTGATCTTCAATTCACGTCCGTAAGCGGTTTCACGGAAGAGGACTTCCTGAACCTTTTTCAGTGCTTCAAAGGAAGTCTTGTCGCGCATCTGCACAGCCGCGTCAAGGGTATTGTTGAGCATCAGGAAGAAGCTCTGGTCAATGTGGGATTCCTCCTGGTGGATCACTTCCACCAGAGAATCATCTGAGGTCTGGAGCAGGCGGCGGATGAGTTCGCCTTTGTATTTTTGTTCGTTGAGCATTTCTTTGGTGATGCCGTCCGCTTCCAGGATGGTTTCAAAGAGTGTATCAAAAGTCAGCATCGTACGCGGCTGGAAGAGATACCCCTTCTTTTTTTCCGGCGGCAGGCTGTTGACGACCTTTGTGATCATGGGGCCGAGGATCTTTTGCTGTTCCGGCAGGGACATGTTCAATTCCGGAGGAAAATAGGTGAGAAGCAATTCTTTTTCAGGGTCGTGGTAAACGATCGGCATGGCGATCTGCGACTGATAGCCGCAGGAAGGACAAATGGCAATGTTTGCCGCTCCGCGGAGCAGACGTTCCTTGTCCATAGGGTCTACACTGACATCAAAAATCTGCTGTATATCTGCAATCATTTGTCCGCCGCAGCGCGGGCAGGGAGTAGTTGTTTGAGCCATAAACGCATCCTTATCTAAATCTGTTTCGGATTCACGGGCAGCGAACCGCAAAGTGAATTATACTATAATTAGCAGTATGTGGTTAATGGTTAGTGGCTGAAGTTTGGAGTATCAATGTCAGAAAATGAGATAAAGATTTTGGCACTGCTGCCGGCTTATAATGAAGCGGCACACCTTGGAAAGGTTTTGGAAGAGGTAAAGAAGCAAACCGCGGATATCCTGGTCATTGATGACGGTTCAAAGGATAATACCGCGGAAATTGCCCGGGAATCCGGGGTGGAGCTGCTTTCCCGCGGATATAACTGCGGTAAAGGCCAGTCTCTGAAGGATGGCTTTACCTGGGCTCTGGAACGTGGGTATGACGCTGTCATTATGCTGGATTCCGACGGGCAGCATGATCCTGCCTGTATCAAAGACTTTATCGCAAAATACCATGAAACGCGGGCACCTTTGATCATCGGTGCCCGGGATTATGGGGAAATTCCCCTGCGCCGCAGGATACCGAATATGATCGGGAAGGTTCTTTTCAGTGCCGCGGTCGGCAGAAATATCCCCGACAATCAGTCCGGTTATCGCATGCTGAACCGTATGCTGATGGATCGGATGCTGAAATCTAAAGAGTCCGGCTATCATTTTGAGGTGGAAATGATAGCGATCTGCATTGCGGAAGATTGGCCGATCGAATGGATCCGGATCCCTACGATTTACGGTGATGAGACCAGCAGTCAGGATCCTTTTGATCAGATTTTCGGCTTTCCGAAAATGTGCCTGAAAGCAAGGCGCATTATCCGTGAAAAGAGACAGGAAAAATGTTCCCCGCAGAAATAAGATTTGGTGTCGGTACCTGGGCATGGGGTGACCGTCTGCTCTGGGACTATGGACGGGAGTACGGTAAGGAAGACCTTACCGCGGCATTCCGGCGCTATTTGAACGACGGGGTACGTTTTTTCTCTACTTCTTCTTCATTCGCGGAGGGAGACAGTGAGCGGATTTTGGGTGAGTTTAATGCCCGGACACCGGTTGACCTGCTGATAGCGACAAAGTATGTCCCGCGGATCTGGCACCTTCGCCGCAGTGATTTTATGGATGCGCTCAAGCTGTCTTTGACACGGCTGAAGCTGACAAAATTGGATATCTATGAACTTTGCCCTCCGGTTGGAAGGATGACCATCGCCCGAATGGCTGAGTGCGCGGCTGAGGTGTTGGACATGGGGCTTGTAGAACAGGTCGGTCTTTCAGGTTATAATGCACAGCAGATCGATACGTTTAATGAGGCATTCAGCCGCTTCGGGTATTCTGTTGCCTGTCTGGAGATCCCGTATAATCTGCTGGACCGTTCTATCGAAACAAACGGAACGCTGGATTTGTGCCGCTCCCTGAACATTACGGTCCTGGCGCAGCAGCCGCTGGCGATGGGTATGCTGACAGGAAAATATGACAGCGAGGCTCCGGCAGCCGGCAGCCGCAGGCAGATGATGCTGCGTTATCATACGCCCAGCCTTGATATTCTGCTGCGTACGATGAACCATATCGGGCTTGAGAACAACGGGAAAAACTGTGCTCAGGTAGCGTTGAACTGGATCTATAACAAGGGAATTGTTCCGATCCCCGGGACAAAGACCCTGCCGCAGGCAATCGAAAATGCTCAGACGATACGCTGGTCCATGACCAAAGAACAAATGAATCTGCTGGATACCCTGACCGGAAAAACAGAGGTTCGGGTGCCTGAGGAAGCATGAAGTTTTATTGACGCGGCAGCAAACAAGAGGATTGAAAATATGCTTAGTAAGAGACTTGAATTTGAAAAACTGCTGAACACCCGGGATCTGGGCGGGATGTCAGCATATGACGGACGGAAGATAAAACCGGGGATGCTTTACCGGAGCGGGCATCTGTCCGGTGCAAGTGCGAAGGATCTCGAAAAACTTTCCGGATTGATCAGTCTTTCAATCGACTTCCGGTCCGCTCAGGAACGGTCTGAAAAGCCTGAACCGGCTATACCCGGAGTCCGATACTGCGCACTGCCGATTCTGGATGAGCAGCGCGCCGGTGTTACCCGGGATGAGAAATCTTTTGAGGAAGTCCGCAGAAAAATGGTACAGGACGCGGAAATAGCCCGGACCTATATGCTCCGTACGTATGAGAGCTTTATCAGCAACGGGTACTCCGTCAGTCAATACGCGAAGTTCATCCGTCTGCTGCTGGAAGAGCGGGATAAGGGCGTCCTGTGGCATTGTACCGCCGGGAAGGATCGCGCAGGATTTGCCACTGTGATCGTTCAGGAGCTTTTGGGGGTTCCCCGTGAAGATATCACAGCGGATTACCTGATGACGGATGTTTATCTTGCCTCGGAGACCAGATCGCTTGCAGAGATGATCCGCCGGATGACCGGGGCTGATCCGGATGAGTCTGTAAAGGCAGTTAATTATCTTTTCGGGGCGAAGGAAGAGTATCTGGATGCGGCTTATGATGCACTGGAGAGAAAATACGGCAATTTCGACAATTACCTCACACAGGCTCTTGGCATTACGGCAGAAGAACGGGAGAAGCTCAGGAATATTTATCTTGAATAGCTGCAGGGTGTCAGCCGTTTGTACAGGGTAATTCGAAGGTAAATGTGCTGCCCTCGCCCGGGATACTTTCCGCGCTGACTTCCGCATGGTGCAGCTGTGCGGTTTGCTTTACGATGGCCAGGCCAAGACCGGAAACACCCTTGCCATTGCGCTGCCGGGAGGTGTAGTATTTTTCCCAAATGTGAGGCAGCTCTGCCGGATCTATGCCTTCTCCGTAATCGCGGACAGTCAGGCAGGTACGCCCTCCTTTGTTCCGGAGGCTGATGGTGACACGCTTGTCCTTATCTCCGGAATGGCGGACCGCATTGTCAATCAGGTTGAATACGGCGCGTTCCAGCATGCTTTCATTCCCCTGAACAACACATCCCGAAGTGATATCACGTTCAATGGTTCCGCCTTCTGCGCGGAAAATCGGTTCAAAACGGTCCGTGACACGCTCTGTCAGAGCGCTGAAGTCCACATCTGTCAGGCTGATCGCCGCGTTTGTCTGCTTCAGCTGTGAATATTCAAGGATCTCATTGACCAGTGCTGTCATCCGGTCCGCTTCTTTGATGATCACGCCTGTGTCCTCGCTGCGCTGGTTTTCATCTTCCCAGGAAATATCCCGCACCATTTCCGCGTATCCTTTGATCATTGTCAGCGGAGTGCGCAGGTCGTGGGAAACGTTGGCAAGCAGTTCTTTCTGGTATTCCCTGGCTTCTGCCAGCTTTTCCGCACTTTCGGTGAGGGAATCATTCAGCTCGTCCAGCTCGCGGCAGAACCCTTTTTCAAACCGGTCCTCATATTTATCCTCACTGAGCATCTTGGCCTGTTCGTTGAGCTGTCTGATAGGTTTGTCGAACCGGCGGGAGATGAGCCATGCGATCACAAAGGCAAGTATCAGGGAGAGACCGGTGACCCACAACAGCTGGGTTTGGATGATGGATGCTGCAGCTCCGACTGCGCCTAACGTCCCCGCGACATACAGAACAGCGGTCTTCAGTTCATCATCGTCTTCATCGTCATCATCATCGAAATCGTCATTGAAATCGTCATTGAGTGTGATGCGTGCTCCGTAAATAAAAGAATTCCCGGAGGTGTATTCGACGGTCCCGCTTTCGCTCTCCGCCAGTGCAGTCAGAAAGATGTCGTAATTATCCGGCAAATTGCGGAAGAATCCTGCCTGATGCCCTGAAGGATCATTGGGGTTATATGGGTTGTTTTTTCCGCCCGGAGGTCTTCGTCCGGGTTTGGGTTCCTGACGGAAATAGGGATTAAAGGAATCTGAGCTGTAATAGACCCTGCCCTGTTCGTCTGTAATATAAACCAACAGGGATTCTTCAAAGGTAAGGTGATCAATGATCTCAATAAAATCATCGCCTTTGCTGGCTGCTATCATGGTTTGGGCGGCATGACGGATATTGTTCTTCATCATCCCATCATAAAATCGCTGGAGACCGACTGTCTGCAGCAGCCAAAGAAGGGAAAATATAAGTGCGGCGAACAGTACAAAGTAAAGCCACAATTTTGTCCGGAATGATCGTGTTTTTCCCATTCTTCCTCTTATGATTTGCCGTCAGATGCTGATTTCAAACTTATATCCAACGCTGCGGATCGTCTGGATACAATCCCTGTATTTCCCGAGTTTTCCCCGCAGCAGTTTCATCTGCCAGTCAACAGTCCGGTCGTAACCATAGAAATCATACCCCCAGACACTGCTGAGAATCTGATCCCGGCTCATCACGATTCCCTTGTGTTTCACAAGGTAAAGCAGCAGGTCATATTCTTTGGCTGTCAGTTCGGTCTTTACGCCGTCCAGATAGAGGGTATGTCCGAGGGTATCGATTTTTATGCCGCCGAATTCAAGGACCGCGTCTTGTGGCTCAGCCGGGCTGCTGTTTTTTTCGTGCCGTTTGATGATCACATTTATTCGAGCAAGCAGTTCACGCGGGGAAAAGGGTTTCGTCACATAGTCATCTACGCCGACTTCAAAGCCGTAAAGCTTGTCATATTCTGCGCCGCGTGCGGAAAGCATGAGGACGGGGATGTCTTTTACTTCCCGGATCCTGCGTGTGGCGGTGAATCCATCCATTTCCGGCATCATGGCATCCATGATGATGATGTCAAAGTCCTGTCTGCGGCAAAGTTCAACAGCTTGGAGTCCATCAGAGACACCAACAGTCTCGAATCCGTCATGCTCCGCGAAGCGGCGGATCAATTGACAGATATCCGGTTCATCATCGACAACTAAAATTCGCGGCATAATATTCCTCTTGTTCGCTTAAAGTCAATTCCAGTATATTCGGAAATAATTTGTCTGTCAATATACCTTTCTGCTGCCGGGCAAAACCGGCCGGGATTCCGGCCGGTTTTGAGAGAGATATGCTGATATCGGATGGGTTATGCAGGATCACTTGCCGGTTCTTCAGTGGGCTGCGCTTCCGCGGGATCCTTGACAGGTTCTTCATCAGCCTGTGCCTCAGCAGTGGGTTCGATCTCAGCCTGTGTTTCAATAGCGGGTTCGATATCGGACTGTGCATCCGCCGGAGCGGCTTCCTGATCCTCATTCATAAAATATTTTTTGAAGAATTCAACGATCTCTTCGTCGGTCGGATTTTCCGGAAGTTCGCTGAAGTCGACATGATGTTTGCAGGCGTCAATGCGATCTTCAAACCAGTCTTCATAGCGGTCAGCCTTATCATGATTATGTTTCATCTGACGTCGGGAGGATTTTTCCTCTTCCGTTTCCGCATTTACGGATGTCTGATCTCTCTTGTTGGATTTGTGATCCTTTTTCGCGGATTCATCAGATTTTTCCTTTCCGGTTTTGCCGGCATTTTCACCGATGAAATTCTTCTTGAAGAATTCAATCATCTCTTCTTCAGTCGGGTTTTCCGGAAGCTGGCTGAAATCAACTTCATTTTCTCGGTTTTCGATGCGTTTTTCGAACCAGTCTTCGAACCAATCGTCATCGTGTTTTTTGGTCTGGCTTTTGTTACCTTTATTTTCTTTCTGTCCGCGTTTGACAGAGTACGCTTCCGAAGAAACATCTGTACCGGTTTCAGCAAATACGCTGACTGTGAGAGAACTGAGGATAACAACGGCCATAATGGCTATGATAATTCTTGTAATTGTGTTTGTTTTCATGATGTTGAAAACTCCTTTCATGTTTTATTGCCCTTAGTATAGAACATGAAAGTGGAGAGAATTTGGTGTGTTTGTGGAATTTTTGTGGAATTATCCCGCCGTATTTGTGCGTTTTACCGATTTTTCAGCAGTTGAGCGACATCAAGGATAAAGAGATCAAGAGCAGCTTCCGGGTCGGATTGGCTGGTTTTGAACTGGTAGTCAAATTCCAGCAGCTGTCCATAGATGGTTCGTAATTTTTCAGCGGTGAAGGCTGATGCCTGACGGCACAGTTTATCGGCAACAAACGGGATTTGCCCCAGTTCTTTTTGTACTGTCTGCGAATTTCCTCGTTTGTCCAGGATCGAACGGGTCTGCACCAGCAGCCGGAACTGACGAATGATCATGGCAAAAAGCTGCGGGATCTCTTCTGTTTCTTCAAGCTGATGCAGCTTCGTCAGCGCTACTTTGGAATTTCCGACGACCAGTGAGTCTACCATGTCAAAAACTGAAACCGAGGTCACTCCGCTGACCAGTTCATTGACGTCCGCATCATCCACGGGGCGGGAAAAACCGACATAAAGCAGCAGTTTTTCGATCTCATGTGTTGCGGCTTGTGTATCATTCCCAATCGCGGCTGCCAGAGCCGAGGCACCGGAACCGTCAAATTTTCCTCCCATCGCGGCAGCTTTCTTCATGATCCAGCCGGGCATGGCATTTTGAGCAGGCAGCTGGTATGTGGTCAGTGAGGCTTTGTCGGGGTTTTTTTCTGCCCATTTGCGCAGGAAAGATGTTTTCCCGAGCTTTTCCCAGTCTTTCCGTTCAATCGTATCTTTGATTATTAAATAAAGAAGTGTTGTTGGGGGAGTATCTTCCAACAGTTTCAAAAACTTCTGATTCCCGTCCCGTCCTCCTGCCATAGCCAGCGGTTCATGGAGAATCACAACACGGAAATCAGTCAGGAATGGTGCCGCCAGTACTGCATTTGAAAAGTCATTGGCAGCCAATCCTTTTCCATGAAGAACAGTCAGGTTCAGATCGGCAAATCCGCTGTCTTTCTGTTCCTGTACAAGCGCTCCAACAGCTTCATCGATCGCGCTGATATCGTCTCCATGAAAAATGCGAATGTTTGCCATGTGTATTCCTTAATTCATTTCCGTTTTCACAAAGAAAACCGGTGTGCCGTGCACGGTATTGCAGGTGATGCTGACGATCGATATATCACTGACATTTGGATCTGTAGTGAGGTATTGCTGTACTTTCGGTCCCAGCGGACGGGCAGCGAGTGCTCCGAGCATTCCCGCAGTCATATAACCGCTGAAACGGGTCAGTTTGCTGTCATCATCTGATTCTGACATGACAGTGAGCATGGAGGCAGCTGCGCTGCAGAGAGCTGTCACAGCTATGTTTGTGCCGCAATTCGGATGGATCGCCAGTTTCGCTTCACCGTTTTTCAATCGCGCGTGGGCAATTTCGACCGCCTTTTGAATTCCCTGAAGCTCCGCATTTCCATAGATCCAGAATCCTTGGGTGAATGAATATCCCGCGAAGGACACATTCGGCATTGATTTTGTCAGAATATGGATCGTGGCATGTTCCAAAGCATGATTTTTACGAATGTGGGAAAGTATCCGCATCGGTGCGATTTGAATATTTTTCTGAGCGATCTCCATCTTTATACCTCTCTGTTATCTGAAATATTTAATTGTCTTTATCCGGCAGCAGCACCGCTTTCAGTGCCTCTCTCAGGGAACGTGCTTCGATGACCTGCATGCTTTTGGGAAAACTGTCTCGGGTTTTCTGGTTGACACGGGGTATGACAGCCACGGTAAATCCTAACTTGGCTGCTTCATTCAGTCTCGCTGTGATTTTATTGGCTCCGCGCAATTCTCCGGAAAGCCCGATTTCTCCGATTAAAACGGCATCTGCCCGAACCGGTTGATTTCTGGCAGAAGAGACGATCGCTGCAGCAATAGCAAGATCAGCTGACGGCTCCGCAATTCGCATACCGCCGACCACATTCACGAACACATCCTGCTCACCAAGCCTGACACCAATCCGCCGTGTCAGAACAGCGGTGATCAGGAACAATCGGTTGATGTCCACACCGATCGGAGTACGGCGCGGGTTGCCGAGTCCGACGGGATTGGTTAATCCCTGAATTTCAACCAACAGCGGACGGGTTCCTTCCATGGTGACAACGATTGCGGAACCCGGGGCGTTGACCATTCGCTCCGCAAGGAAGACTTCTGAGGGGTTTTTGACTTCAACCAAACCTTCTTCCTGCATTTCAAAAACACCGACTTCTGATGTGGCTCCATACCTGTTCTTCACAGAACGCAGCAGACGAAGCGACATAAAACGGTCACCTTCCAGATACAGTACCGTATCTACAATGTGTTCCAGAATGCGGGGACCTGCGATGTTGCCTTCTTTTGTGACATGTCCGATCATGAAAACAGTGATGTTGTTCATCTTTGCGACTTCGCGCAGCTTACCCGCACATTCTCTTACCTGTGTAATAGATCCGGCTGTTGATTCGATTTCATCCAACTGCATCGTTTGAATCGAATCAATGATCAGGAATTCGGGTTGGATTTCTCTTACATGATGCAAAATATGGTTAAGACTGGTTTCTGTCAGCAGCAGAAGCTTGTCCGGAATTTCTGTGCTTTGATTGCGGCCTTCAATCAACCTTGCAGCACGCATTTTGATTTGACGCTCGGATTCTTCACCTGAAACATAAAGCAGCGTCCGTTCTTCTGCGATGTTCATGGCAGTCTGAAGCAGCAGTGTTGATTTTCCAATTCCGGGATCTCCGCCAATCAGGATCACGGATCCGGGCACAATACCACCGCCCAGTACCTGGGAAAGTTCGGATATGCCGGTCTCAATGCGCGGCTCGGCCTTTTCATCAATATCTTTGAGCCGCTGGGGAACAGCATCTGTCAGATTTCCGGAGCTTATTACACGGGAACGGCTTCGGGTGGAAAGAGTCTGTTCTTCTTCTTTGATTTCTTCCACCATTGTTCCGTATGATCCGCATCCCGGACACCGCCCAAGAAATTTCGGACTGGTCCGCCCGCAAGCCTGACATACATAATGTGTTAGTGATTTCGTCATATCTGAATTATACCCTAATGCTGTGATGTTTCAGATGTCAGGTATCAGGATTTAAAAAAATTGAATGGAGAAAGAAAAAAGCCTCTGTTCAACAGAGGCTTTATTATGAAAGTTATGTCTCCTGCATCCGGGTAAACCTTCATCCAGGAAACTTCCGGAAAGACCCAAGCTTTTTTCCCCCTACTAGCCCGCAGTGCACTTTTTAATACATTTTTAACAACTGTCAATAATTTGCTGAGATACAAATAAAGCAGCAATTGTCGGGTAGGTGAATAAACCCTATTAAATACTTTGTCATAAACTCAGGATTAGATGCATACAAACCATACATGTAACAGTAATTGCTACGGTTTTCTACTCTCCTCCCTTTGCCTTTACGTTTGCAGCCCATGGGAGATATATGAAAAATCACAAATTTTATTAAATGTAGGTTTACCGATGATTAGTTACAAAATTCTGTAAAAAAGAAGCAGGAGATAACCAGCCTAAAGGGCGCATAGGGAAATGATTATATTTCCGA